>MIBH01000070.1:2177-18172 GCA_001829455.1 Spirochaetes bacterium RBG_13_51_14 | reverse complement strand
GATCATGTCGGCTGTGTTTGAACGCGTACAGAAAATCCTCATGAAGCAGCTCAATATGGACGAGGATCAGGTTACGGGCGACGCCCTCTTTGTCGATGATCTCGGCGCCGACTCGATCGATTCCGTGGAGCTGATGATGGCGTTTGAAGCCGAGTTTAAAATTGATATTTCCGAAAATGACGCGGAAGGTTTCCATAAGGTTGATGACGTTATCAAGTACGTGGAATCGCGCATCGTGAATAAGAAATAGTTTCTCATGGCGGGGTGGCGGGAAGTGCATGGTTCGAGCAATAATCTCAAATAAAAAAAAGTATCAGAAGCAGAAGAAAATCAGAAACAAACAGCTTGACCGGCTTCAGAAGGTCATCCGCGTTAAATTCAAGAACAAGAGCATGCTCCGGCGGGCCATGACCCACCGGTCCTTCGTCAATGAATCAGGAAGAAACGTTACCGACAATGAGCGGTTGGAATACCTGGGGGACTCGGTACTGGCGCTGGTGGTTAACGAATACCTGTTCAGGCATTTCGAGGAATACCGGGAGGGCAAACTCGCCAAAATTAAATCCGCCGTCGTCTCCGAAGCCACGCTCGCGAAGATAGCCCGCAGAATTGATCTGGGTGAGTTCATTTTGATGGGGAAAGGTGAGGAACACAGCGGCGGACGGGACCGGCCCTCGATTCTTGCAAACACCTTTGAAGCGGTTATCGGCGCCATGTTCCTTGACTCCGGCATGAAAACATGCCGCACGTTCGTCCTGAACCTCATACGGGATGAAATCGAAAGCGCAGACAGCCCAACCTCGCTCCGCGATCCGAAAACGACCCTCCAGGAATATGTCCAGAAAAAATATAAGGAGCGGCCCGAGTATCAAGTTATTGAGGAGCGGGGTCCCGACCACAACAAGGAGTTCACCGTCAGGCTTATTATCAACGGTCGGGAGATTATCACCGGCGACGGCCCCAGCAAGCGGAAGGCGGAGATGAACGCCGCGCGGGCCTCGCTCAAGAAAATCGAGGATGGAGATATTGATATCTGACATTTTTAAACGAGGCGTGACGGTCCGCGTGTCGGGGATACTGATACAGGATAGGACCATGCTTCTGATAGCCCATAAAAAGAACGGTGAAATATACTGGCTCCTGCCGGGCGGCGGGGTTAAATACGGTGAATCGCTGTCCCAGGCGCTCCGGAGGGAATTCCGTGAGGAGCTCGGCATAAGCGTCGAGGTTGATGAAATCCTTTTTATCTGCGATTCGATCGATCCGCGCGGGAAACGGCATATCCTGAACATTTCGTTCGGGTGCGCGTACCGCGGCGGCGAGTACCGGCTCGGCGATGAGAGACGCCTCCACGATTACGGCTTTTTCACCGGCCAGGAGATCACGGGCAAGCGGTTGTATCCACCGATCAACACCGCCCTGACCACCATTATCGACAGAAAAAAACACGATTTCTATCTGGGCTGCTTATGGCTGACGTGAGTCACCGGGTTACGGCTTATGCGGGCGGCGCGAAGTACGAAGTCCTTATCGGGAGAGCGATACTTGCCGATGCGTTACGCCGTGAAGAGGTGGGATCATATGAACGCGTTGCCGTAATCGCCAGCGCGCGCGTGTATGATCTTCACCGCGAATACCTCGAGGAATCGCTGGGAGCGCTGGGGGGGCGGTCCTGCCTCATTCTGATGGACGATCGTGAACTGAACAAGAGTTACGCCGCCGCCGGGCGGTTTCTCGATCAATTCATTGAGATCGGCATGAACCGGAAGTCGGCGGTCATCGGCGTGGGGGGCGGCGTGGTGGGGGATTTCGCCGGATATTGCGCCGGTGTTTACATGAGGGGGATACCGATCATTCACGTCTCGACAACGCTCCTGGCCATGGTTGATTCCAGCATCGGCGGGAAGGTCGCGGTAAACCTTTCGGTGGGTAAAAATATCGTGGGGCTTTTCCACCAGCCGAGCCTGGTGGTGAGCGATACGAGGTTCCTGGACACCCTTCCGGACATCGAATTCAGAAACGGCCTGACCGAGGCGCTGAAGCACGGCCTTATCGGGGAGCGGAAAACGCTCCGCATGCTGGAAAGGAACGATATGGATTCGATAAAGCACGAGGACCGGATCTTGGGTCTGGTTGCTCGATCGGTTTCATTCAAGTCTAAAATCGTGCAACGGGACGAGCGCGAACGCGATGTCAGGGCTATCTTGAACTTCGGCCATACCGTCGGTCACGCCATTGAGTCATTCATGGAGTACCGCGGTGTTTCCCATGGCGGGGCGGTAGCGACCGGGATACAGGTCATGGTGGGGATTTCCCGCCGGTTGGGGCTGATCTCCGGCGCCGACGCCGACCGCGCGAACAGGATCATCGCTTCCTACGGCCTGATGCTGGAAAAACAAGCCTGCGACCTGGACGGCGTCATCAAACACATGGAGTATGATAAGAAAAATTTCGGCGATTCGGCTAAATTTGTTTTGCTGAAGGGGCTCGGGAACCCGATTATTAATCAGCGGATCCCGCTTAACATGCTCAGAGAGGTTATGGCTGAAGTGATATGCTGAATTATTCAATTAACGAGATCGAAGGTGTCAAGGTCCTGGTCACCAGCGGCAGCCTCACCGCGGATTCGGTTGTGAATTTCAAATCGATCGTGAAGCAGGTCACGGAACGGGAGAGTCTGATTATCAATTTCGAAAACGTGACCCTGGTCACCTCCGCGGGCCTGAACGCGCTGGTTGAGGTGTCCTTTTTCGCGAAGGATCACGACCGGCGTGTCATTATACTCTGGCCGGAAAAAGAACTCCTGAAAATGGCGGAGACGATGGGCGTGTACAACTACCTCATTTTTGCCCAGACCGTTGATGAGGCCAAGATGAAGATCAAGTTTTTCACATAATGAGCTCGTTTAATATAAGGGCTCCGAAAATTTCATATTATCCCTGCCACCGGCACCGGTCTCGCCACATGCTGGCCGGGCGGGGCGTTTAGATAGAGCGGTTTTGCGCGGATCATATAGCTGGAAGACGACGAGGTTCTCCCTACAGTGTGTCCAACTATGTTACTGGAAAGAGGTGGATTTCCGGTTTCCCGTTGTAGATGTTCCTCGAGATCATGACATCGATGCCGAAATACCGTTTTATGGTGTCGGAGCTCAGGATGTCGACGAACCCGGTTTCCGCGATGCGGCCGCCTTCCATTATTAATATGCGGTCGGCCGCCATGGAAATAAAATTGAGGTCGCCGGAACAGACCACGGCTATCCGGCTGCCGTTTACGACATACCGCGCAAGTGCCTTTTTCAGCAGTTTGATCGAAGCGATATCGAGGTCGTTCGTGGGGTTGTCGAGGAGGACCGCGTGCGCCTCCCGGATGAAGGTATGCGCGAGCAGGGCGCGCCTGAACGCGCTGTCCGACAGGGAGCCGATGCTCGCGTCCTTCAACTGTTTCAGGCCGAGAATCTCCAGGTATTTCTCGGCGATCTGGCGGTCGTAATCCGTGAACGGCCTGAATATCCTTTTGAACGGCGTCCGGGCCAGCAGCAAAAAGTCGTCCAGGCGTTCGTCGGGATTGTGAGGGACGGCCGATCCGTAATAGGAAACGATCGCGCAGCTCCTGCTCCTCCGGCGCGGCAGCGGTCCGCCGTTGATCAGTACCGTTCCGCGGCATCCCGCAAGCCGGCCCGCGAGCGCTTTTAAAAGGACCGTTTTCCCCGAACCTGAAGCACCGATGATTCCCAGGATCTCCCCGTCATTCATCGAAATGCTGATGTCATCCAGCACCGGGGTGCCGTTTATCGCGCAGCTAAGGCCTTTGACTTCTATCATAGGGATCAACCCTTTTTTTAAGATGCAGGATGAAAAGCGTGTAGGAGCAGAAGCAGGACAGGACCGCTGCCTGCAGCGCCCGGCCAGTTTCGCGACAAGTCAGGGTCGGATTTCTGTGCGGCAATGACGGTCAATCTGAGTCTGCCCCCCTGTCCGCAGGGCGTTCGTCCCGGGTATTCTTCTTTTCATCTGTTTTATTCCGGGCCCCGTCCCCTGACTCTTTTTTCGGCGGTTCTGATTTCCTTACGCCGTCTTCATCCATCTCCTTCACCAGACTGGAGAGCACCGGGTCGCGCTGGGCTCGCGTGAGAAAGTCGCCGGTTGTCACGATCTCGGCGAGAAGCGCTTTGGCTTTTTCCCTTCTGCCGCTCAGAGCGTAAGATTTGCAGAGGGTGAACTTGTCCTCTTCGCCCAGGGATATCTTTTCGAACTGGTCGATGGCGTTGTCATATTCTTTCAGATTGAAGAGCGCCTTCGCCAATAGCAGCCGGTTCTCATAGCTCTGGGACCCTGTGTCCACGGTCTTCAGGATCGCCACGGTATGACCATAGTTCTTATTCTCAAAATGGTGTTTTGCCAGAATCAAGAAGACCTTCTCGTATTTTGAAGGGTAGTCCTTTTTTTTCCCGACCAATGAAAAGAGCGCATCAAAATGGGCTGCATACCGGGGATCGTTCTCCTTGTAATACACGCTTCCCAGCTGGTACAGAATTTCAGGATTATCGGGGTTGAGGGATTCCGCACGCTGGAGCGTCTTCAGGGCGTCGTCATATTTTTCCATTTTTATTTTTACCGCCGACATGAGGAGCAGGGCATCCGCCGAAGAGGGGTTGTACCGGAGCGCCGCTTCGATGTCCTTTTCCGCGCTCTGAAAGTCGCTGATATTGTAATAGCTGGTGCCGCGCTTTATCAAAATGCGGTACTCGGCCGAGCTTTCTATGAATCCGTATTCGAGGGATTTGCTGAAGAGGTCTATGGCGCTCCGGTAATCATGTCTGTTGAATTCGATGTCCCCCAGGACAAGGCTCAATTCTGCGTAGAAAGGGATCCTGGCTGTGATGTCACCCAGGGATCGCGATGCCTGGTCTACGTCTCCGCTGTTGTAGGCCATCATGCCTATCTCGAATTTCGGGGCCAGAAAGGAGGAATCGAGGCTCAGGGAGCTCTGGAATTTTTCAAGCGCCTCTTTGGTCTTGCCCCTTTTTTTAAGGTTAATGCCCTCGTTATACCGGTCAATGGCGTCGCTGTTGTCGGTCCAGAGAAGCTTATTTATCAGAGAATCGATTTTCTGGCGGGCTTTCGCCTCTCTGGTCCTGATCCACATGGAGCGGCATATGGATACCACGGCTTCATAATCATTCCGCTGTTCAGCCATCAGGATGGCGTTCCAGTAAGAATTGATGAGGTACTGGCGGGAGATGTTTTTTTTGGTAATGGCGGTTTTATAGTATTCTTCCGCTTCGTGATAGTTTCCCTGCAGTTTCTCAATCTCACCGAGGAAGTAATAGGCGTCGCCCGCCGTGTTCGACTCTGCGGCCTTGAGGAACATTTCTTTCGCTTTGTCGTAGTTTTTGCGGATATAGTAGCGCCGGCCCTGCTCGTAATATCCCGCAGAGAGATGCACCGCGCATGTGAGAATGACTGCCAGAGTGATTATTGTCGCTGTTCTTTTCATGCGGTTGACCGATCATTCACCACGAACGGTGTTATCATGATGCGGGGCGGAATAAAATGTCAAGATATTTGTTGCGCGTACCTGCCGCTGATATTTGTCCTAGCCGTTCAATATATGCTTGAATAAAGCCGGCACGTCCTTACCGTAGCATCATGAGCAGGATTTTCCGTTCCACCGGTATTGTAGCCGCGTCGACCCTGGCGAGCCGGTTATTGGGACTGACCCGGGACATACTGATGGCCGCGTTATTCAGCGCAACCGGCTCCACCGACGCGTTTTATGTGGCATTCAGAATTCCGAATATCGCGCGTAGATTTCTGGCTGAGGGCGTGCTCACCGTATCGTTCATCCCGGTTTACACGGATTACCTCGTCACCCGGGGCCGGCGTGATGCCTTTGAGCTTGCCGGCAGGATCCTGACGTTCATGGTTCTCCTGGCATCGGCCGTGACGGCCCTGGGTGTGGTCTTGTCCCCGCAGATCGTGCGCCTCCTCGCCATGGGATTTGTTGATCCATCACAGGTGGGGATCACCGTGGTGATGACGCGGATTATGTTTCCGTACCTCTTTTTCGTCAGCATGCTCGCCTTCTGCATGGGCATCCTCAATTCGCACGGGCGCTTTTTCGCGCCGGCCTTTGCACCGTTTGTGCTCAATCTTGGCATCATCGCCGGCATCCTTGCCTTGAGCCCGTACCTTGAAGAGCCGCTGTATGGCGTGGCCATCGGCGTTATTGCCGGCGGTTTTCTCCAGATCATCTTTCAGATTCCGTACCTGATGAAAACCGGCTTCAGGATGAAATGTTCGCTCGACCTGAACCATCCGGGAATGCGGAATATGCTCCGCCTTGCCGTGCCCGGGATTTTCAGCATGGGCATCCAGCAGATCAACACCCTGGTGGTGATGCTCCTGGGCTCGTATCTTCCGCCGGGGAGCATAACGTATATTTATTATTCCGACCGGCTCCATGAGCTCGTACTCGGTGTGTTCGTCGTGTCGATCGGCAATGTGATCCTCCCCGAACTGTCGGCCCTCAGGGCGGACGGCGAGCACCGGAAATTAATGGAGGTGTACCGGTCTGCGGTGAAATCGGCGCTGCTCGTGGCCCTGCCCGCTGCCACGGCGCTCGCGGTCATCGGCCTGCCCGTAGTGTCGGTCCTCTTCATGCACAACAAATTCGGCGCGCGGGAGGCGGATATGACCTACCGGGCGCTCCTGTGCGCCAGTTTCGGCATTCCCGCCATCGCGGTCGTCAGGATAACGAACCCCGTCTTTTACGCGCTCCATGATTCAAAGCCTCCTTTTTACGCCGCCATGGCATCGCTGATCGTCAACGCCGGCTCCGGATTTCTTCTCATGCAGACGGACCTTCGGCACGCCGGTCTGACGCTGGCCGTTTCCATCGCGGCCACGGTCCACATGTTCATAATTGTTGTCCTGCTGGCGAGAAGGGCCGGAACAATCGGCATAAATGATATTTCCAGAACGGCCCTCAAGTGCGTTATATCAAGCGTGTTCATGGGCCTGGTCGTCGGGCTTGTGGCAGCGCCGGTTGACTGGAAGGCGGATCCCTTCATGCGCCGCTTGCTCCGCCTCGCCGCGGCCGTCATTTCAGGGGGAGGCGCATACTGCGCACTCTGCTGGCTCATGGGTGTCGCGGAGATGAGGCATATCGTGAACAAGATAGTGAAGCGGACCTCCCGGCGATCACGCATGATGCAGGGGCATGCGGCCGGGGTGCCGGGTGAGGGTGCGAACCGCACGCTGAAAACGAAACCCTGAGGGCTCATACGTGATCATTCCAGGATGGCTTCGATAATCCTGTCAACGTCGCTCAGGTCGTCGAAGAAGTAATCCGGCTTGTGAGAGAGAAGGATTTCCCTGTCCAGCAGGCCCGTGCCCACCGAGATGGAGATCGCGCCGGCGGATTTGGCGCATTCGATGTCGTATACCGTGTCGCCGACGATGACGATGTTACGGAAGGGGATATCAATCCCGAGATCGTTTTTTATCATGGTGCGGGCTATGATCGGCATATCGTTCCGGTGCGCCGCGTCGTCGCCGAAGACGCCGAATGAAAAATTTCTGTTCAGATCGAACCGGTCCAGTTTGATCCGGGCGCTCTCCCTGAAGTTGCCGGTGAGGAGGCCCAATACTACTCCTTCCATGCCGGATAGCTTATCCAGAAGCCCGCGCACGCCCGGCAGCATGACCGATGAGCTGTCGCGCATATTTATCGAGAGATGATGGAAGTAGCGCCGCTTCAATGCTTCGATGTTCCGGCTGATGTCGTCTTCTTTGAATCCCATGATGCCCAGCGACTCGCGTAAGATGAGCGGGTCGGTTTTGCCCTGGAAATCGACGTAGTTCATCTTCCCCACGGTACCGAAGGTTTCACGGCACGCCTGGATAAGGGATTTTTTCCCTGCGCCAAAGCACTTAACCAGGGTTCCGTCTATGTCGAATAATACCGCCTTGATCTCGCACCTCCGATGCCGGTTGTCGCGCGATTTGTTCAACACCATATAGTCCGGGTGCCGAAATACCGCAAGCCGATTTTGCAGGGCATGATGGCCGCCGGTTTCCGGTATCTGACGCGCATCTTCTCCTGTGACACCATGCATATCTTTCGAATGAATTTTAATCGCTCCTCCGATCCATGATTTTTTTCAGGCGGCATTCCCGCATATTTCCTTGACAGTGGAGGAGCATTCTATAAAAGTAATGCCGGCAGAGTGAATAGGGTCGCACACACTCCTGCTAAGGATGCAAGATCATGAAACACGAGAAAGCGAATTGCCCGGGCAAGCAACAATACCTCGCGGGTAAAAGGATCCTTCCCCGTCCGTTATCGAAGGAGACCGATATCGCGGCTCTCATCGACAACATGGACGCCTATAACGGCGGACGGCTGCGGGCCGCCTGCCAGCTGTTGAGAGATAAATATTCCCGGGAGGATATTACCGTGGGACTGAGCCTTGCGGGGGCGCTCACCCCGGCCGGTCTGGGGCCTTCGACGATCATCCCCCTGATGAACCACGGGTTCGTCGACTGGATAACCGCCACCGGCGCCAACATGTACCATGACCTGCATTTCGCCTTCAACCTGCCGATGCACCGGGGCAGTCATACGGTGAATGACGCCGATCTGAGGGAAAAGGGCGTGACCAGGATCTATGATATCCTGTTCGATTATGAAGACGTTCTGATGGAGACGGACAGGATATTGCGGAGAATACTGGTGCGGCCGGAATTCCAGAAGGAAATGGGGACGCGTGAATTTTATCACCACCTGGGCAAGGTCGTGAATGAGCACGAACGGAAGAACGGCCTGGGAGAGGTGAGCGTCATCGCCGCCGCCTATCGGAACGGGATACCGATATTTACCTCCTCCCCGGGCGACTCTACCATCGGTATGAACGTAGCCGGGCTGGAGCTGCTGGCGGAAGCGGCCGGGCTTCGGCACCTGTTCAAATTGAAGATCAACCCCAGCATCGACGTCAATGAATCGACCGCCATCATACTGAACGCCAAACGGTACGAGAAGGGGAAAACCGCGGTCATCCTGATCGGTGGCGGCAGCCCGAAGAACTTCATGCTCCAGACCGAGCCGCAGATCCAGGAAGTGCTGATGATTCCCGAAGTCGGTCAGGATTATGATATAAACATCACTGACGCCCGGCCGGACACGGGCGGATTATCGGGGGCCCCGCCCAGCGAGGCGGTTAGCTGGGGCAAGATCGACCCCACCATGCTGGATGAAACCGTGACCGCCTATCTCGACGTGACCGTGGCCTTTCCCCTGATGGTAGCCTATGTGATACAGACAACCAGGCCCAAAAAGCAGAAACGGCTGTATGAGCGGGGAGCGGAGCTGCATGAAAAGCTGATACGGTCTTATCTCGAGAACAACAGGGAAGTCGAGGATCTGAAAAATCTCATCGCCGCGCTGCAGGCCTGACCGAGGCGACAGTGACGCTGGCCTTGATAAAAAAAGATCTACTCGCCCTGGTCAAAAAACACGGGACCCCGCTGTTCATTCTTGACCACCGGAAAATACGGGAGAACTACCGCATGTTCAAGAAAAACCTTCCGCGGGTCCAGTGTTATTACGCGATCAAGGCGAATTCCAACCAGGAAATCATCAAGACGCTCTTCAATGAAGGGTCGAGCTTCGACGTGGCTTCGTACAATGAGTTTATGCAGATATACGAATACATCAAGCATTTCGAGAAAAAAGACAAGCATTTCTTCATCTGGGATAAGATCATCTTTTCGAATACCATAAAGGACAGGGACACCCTGCGGAAAATAAAGCGGTACCGGCCGCTGGTCACCTATGACAACAGCGACGAGCTCGTGAAAATAAAAGAGTATTGCAAAACGGCCGGGCTGGTGCTGCGACTGAAGGTGCCCGACACCGGATCGCAGGTGGAGATGAGCTCGAAATTCGGAGCGGAACCGGCGGATGCGTATGATTTAATACGCCGTGCGTCCGATCTCGGATTGGCGGTTGAGGGCCTGAGCTTTCACGTGGGGAGCCAGTGCACCAATTTCGATAACTATACCGCCGCGCTGGGGATAACGTCCGAAATCTTCCATGACGCCCGCAACAAGGGACACCGGCTCAGCATCATCGATATCGGGGGAGGTTTCCCCGTGCCCTACGACTCGCACGTCCCCCGGTTCGAGAGGCTGGCGGAAGTATTGAACGCCGAATTCAACCGGCTCTTTCCGGAGGATACCGAAATCATTGCGGAGCCGGGCAGATTCATCGTAGCCACGGCCGCGACACTGATCACGGAGATAATCGGAAAAGCGCGGAGGGAGGGGAAAATATACTACCATATCAATGACGGCGTCTATCATTCGTTTTCGGGGGTGGTGTACGATCATTGGATTCCCAATTTCGAATCGTTCAAACAGGGGAAACGTGAGGTGTGCGCTGTCGTCGGCCCCACCTGCGACAGCTTCGACAAGATTTCCCTGTCGGTGCATCTACCCGCTAACCTCGAAATCGGCGATTATCTGTACACCAAAAATATCGGTGCCTACAGCACCGCGTCTTCAACAAAGTTCAACGGCTTTGACGGCGCCACGATCATACATGCCTAGCCGGTCTCCTTCAAGACCTTTCGGACAGCCTCCTTCATTTCGATCACCCGGTATGGCTTCACGATGATGCCGTTGAATCCGAAACGCTTGAAATCATACAGCACGGGATCGTTTGAGTATCCGCTTGAGGCAATGGCCCTTACGTGCGGATCGATCGCTTTGATTTTCTGAAGGGCGTCCTTGCCACCGAGCCGTCCCGGCACGGTCAGATCCATGATGATGAGATCATAGGGTCTCTCGGAGGCAAGGGCTTCTCTATATTTGGAAATGGCTTCCTCGCCGTCATGAGCGGAATCAGCCTCAAAGCCGAGCTGTTTAAGCATGCTGCATCCGGTCTTGCGTATCATTTCCTCATCATCCATGAGGAGCACCCGGCCCGGCCCGACGTCCTGTTCCTGCACCGCATCCGTTTCTCGCGCCAGGACCTTTCCCTCCGACGCTGGCAGATAGATATGGAACGCGGCTCCGTTGCCGACCGTGGAGTCCACCATTATATAGCCTCCGTGCTTCTTGATAATGGAGAAGGTTGACGAGAGGCCGAGGCCGGTGCCTTTCGGTTTCGTGGTGAAGAACGGGTCGAAGATCTTAGTGAGGTTCTCTTTCGAGATGCCGATGCCTTCGTCCTGGATGGATATTGCGACATAATCCCCGGGGGGCAACGGAAGGGTGCTCTGGCCGTTGAGCGTGGCGTTCATGGTGGAGATGCGGATCACACCACCTTTCGGCATGGCCTGGGATGCGTTGATGATGATGTTGTTGATGACCTGGTTGATCTGCCCTTCGTCGACGTCCACCGGCCAGAGGTCTTCAGGTATAGCGAACTCGCATTTGATAGGGGTGCCGCTCAACGCGAAATGGGCCGATTCTCTCATCAGATTTGCTATGGAAGCAGATTTTTTGATTGGATTTCCGCCCAGGGAGAAGGTGAGAAGCTGATACGTGAGGTCCCGGGCGCGTAAGCTGGCCTTCTCCACCTGGGATAAAAGACGGTACTGCTCGTCTTCAGGATTTATACGCAACAATGCCAGCGAGATGTTACCGATAACCCCGGTCAGTATGTTATTGAAATCATGGGCGATCCCGCCGGCGAAGATGCTCAAGGACTCGAGCTTCTGGGTTTTGAGCAGCTCGTTCTCCATCTTCTGCTTATGGGTGATGTCGCGGAACACGATAATCGCGCCGATGATGTTGCTCATATGATCACTGATCGGTGATACCGTGTATTCAATTGCCCTCTCACCGCCGTCACGGTCGGCAAGAACCGGCGTCCGTAGGTCTTCCAGGATTGTGTTCTTTGAAAACACGGTTCCCAGTGGATCGTAGGGGAGGACGGCGCGGGTTTTCTCATCCAGTAAACGAAAAACCTCTGTTAGGGGCCGGCCGGCCGCTTCATTCTGGGTCCAACCGGTCAGCTGCTCTGCCGCCTTGTTCATGAGGGTTATCTGTCTATCGGTCCCCGTGGCGATCACGCCTTCTCCGATGCTGCGCAGCGTCACGGAGAGCCGTTCTTTTTCCTCCAGAAGCTGTTCCTGCGCCTGCTTGCGGTCTGCGTAGAGCAGGGCGTTCTTCATGGATATTGCCGCCTGCGACGTCAGGATCTCCAGGATCTCGATCCGATCCCGGGTAAAGGCATCGTTGGACAGGTCGTTCTCCAGATATAGAATGCCGATCACCCGGTTCTGCTCCTTAATCGGCATGCAGAGGACCGACCGTATCCGCCGACTGATGACGCAGGGGTCATTGTGGAATATCTCGTCGCGGAAGGCATTGCCGAGGACGATCTGCTCTCCCGTCCGTCTGACGTAGTTGATTATGGATTGGGGTAGATCCTGGTCCGAGGCGCGGGCGTCCGATTTGAGAGCCATGAACCCTTGATCGTCAACAATCCCCTGCGCCACAATGCGGAGCTCTTCCAAATGTTCCAGCAGTATGCATCCCTTCCGGGCTCCGGCGTTCTCTATGGCTATTTCGAGCAGGCGGGCGATTAGCCGTTCAAGGTCGATCTCGCCCGAAAGCGCGTGGGAAATCTTTATCACGGTCTGGAGGTCGATCCCCTCAAGGGACAGGGTTTTCGAATCGGTAAGGGTGTCGTCCTGATAGTGTTTCTCCCTTATTTCGCCTTTGGGAATGAACTCGGGATATTTCTCCTCAACGTCGAGCACCTTGGCGAGAGCGCCCCATTTGAGGTATGCCCGGTGGGCTTCGGTGATATGCGGCCGCGCCAGCTCGGGATAGCCTTTGTCTAAATAGAATTGAGCCGCCAGCTCGCCGGCAATCCCCTCGTTTTGCGTGTAGTCGTTTTCTTTCGCCGAGGCTATGGCCCGATGATAAAAATCCATGGCCTCCTCGTGCCTGTTCTTGATCCGGGACCATTCGGCGCTGATCAGCAGGTATTTATGGAGAAAGTTCTCCGGGCAGTTATCAGCCCATTTCTTCATCAATTTCAAATACGCTTTGATTTTTTTCCGCACAATCCTTTTTTGTGAGGAAGGAGCGGTCTTGTAGAGGGCCGTCATGGTCAAGGCGTAGTAAAAATAGAATTCCGGGACATGCAGGTTGCCCACGGCCGCCTCGATGATTTTTTCTATCTCCTGCCCGGTGTTGTAAGCGGCCCGGTAATCGCCGAAGAGATAGTAAACCCTGATGCGGATCATGAGATGATAGAAAACGCCCAGGGTATTATTGGTTTTTTTAACTAGTTCCAATTGTTCCTGTTCGTTGAATCCATTGCTGTTTAAGCTGGTCCGGCTTACAGTCTGGCCCTGCAGGCAGCGATAAAATTGAACATTATCTGAAAAGTCGCTCCTTACAAAGGGGGCCTTCAACTCCTTTATGAAATTTTCATATTGTTTATATTCTGTAAAAATATCGTCGAGATTGTCTCCGATCATAATGCGCTGCACCACCATGATGTTGACGCTGTGCGCGGCAAAAAGAATGTCGCCGGTCTGAAGGCAGAGCTTGTAAGATTCTCGTAACAGCTCGATATTGTCCCTGGCGTGCCGTTTCCAGTGTTGCAGGAGAAAAGCGAACACGAATACAACCGAGCCGAAGTCCTTGGACAGGGGATAGCGTTTGCCCAATTTCAGCGCCATTTCTCCTATCCTGTAGGATAACTTGTACAGTCCAAGACCCGGTCCGAGAATGGTCGCCAGCGACATGAAGTTGATCGGAGATACTTCCGAATTTCCATGCTGTATAATGACACGGGTTCCCATGAGGACAATTGTAGAATATAAATCCGTATCAAGAAAGTAAGCGGAGGCTAGGACCTCGTTTATGAGCTGCAAGACCGCGCGTTTTTCGTCATCGACCATATCCGGCATCTGCATGATGTCCTCAATTGTTCTGCGGCCCATGCGGCGCCGGACGTCCAACAGGAGCCGGAGAACCGTCAAATTGGTCGGCTTGAAGGGAATGTGAAGGCCAAAGAGCTTCAAGCCTTCCCGGGCAAGTCTAATGACGTCTTCATACCGGCCGATGGTGCTGTATAGTATGAGCATGATATGATAGCCCCCCGCCTTATCCACGTTCGACCGGGCATGCTCAATGAGCACGCTAAAAAAACGCTCCGATTCCCGATAATTCAGATTCAGGTATTCGCATTGCATGCGCTCCTTGTACAGCGCGTAGGTCAGATCGTAATCGGTACGCCACGAGTCGTCTGGAAGAAGATCGATGCCGGTTCCGAGATACATCACGGCCGAGGCATAGGCCATGGAATTTCTCGCCTTTTCACCCGCCATCAGGTTGAGTCGCGCCAGTTTGTTCCGTTCCTGGGGAGTAGCAATGCGCTCAGCCCCCTGATTGAGCTGGTTCACGATGGAGAAGATATTGTCGCGCAGGTCCCCTTCAGCCGTATTGGCAAGAATGGTGGCGCCGATCTGATAGTGCAGGTCCACCTTCTGATCGACGGGTATGAGAGATGTGGCCGCTTCCATGATACGGTCATGTTGGAAGACATAGGATGTGTCCGCCTGCGATATCAGCCCGGCAGTGATCGCTTCGGAGAGATCATCGAGGGTTTCTTCAATTGATTTTCCTACGATATACGCCAGGAGTTCCAGGTCGAACCTGTTCCCAACGCAAGCGCAGATCTGAATGATGCGCGCGGTATTGGTTGAAAGTCTGGCGATCTTCTGCGCCATGAGCTCGACCACATTATCGGTAACCCGCATCTGTTTGATTCTGGCCATATCCCACTGCCAGCCGCTGCCTGGCTCCAATCGTAGTAAGCGTTCGTCGTACATGGTCTTTAAAAACTGATTCACGAAAAACGGGTTTCCGGCGGTTTTGCCGTGCACCAGTTCGGCCAGGGGCAGCGATACATCCACACTGGATCTGAGAAACTCGGCGATCATGGCGTTGACGTTGGGCACGTCCAGGGGCGGCAGCGATATGGTTTTGATCGGGGTCCCGGATTTGCGTATCTCCTGCAGGGTGATCATCAGGGGGTCCGCGGGTTTGACCTCATTGTCACGGTAGGCTCCGATGAAGAGAAAATAGTGTTGGTCCGAATCGCTCATGAGGGTTTTGATCAATTTTATGCTGGCGGCATCGGCCCACTGTAGATCATCGAGAAAAAACACCAGCGGGTGTTCATGATTGCCGAACAGCCTGATGAACTTCTTAAAAACGAGATTGAATCGATTCTGCGCCTCTTCCGGGTCAAGGGCCGCGACCTCTGGCTGTTTGCCGATGAGGAGCTCAGCATCCGGAAGCTCGCTGGTGATGATCTTGCCGTTTGATCCTAGGGTATCGCGTATACGAGCTTTCCATTCCTGCACCCGTTTGTCGTCTTCGGACAGTATTTGGCGTATTAAACGCTGAAGGGCCTGAAGAATGGCGCTGTAGGGCACATCCCTCCGGAAGGGATCATACTTGCCGCTGGTAAAATACCCCTTCCGGGCTGTTATCGGTTTGTAGACTTCCTGGATCAGGGCTGATTTGCCTATGCCGGGTTGGCCCGCGACAAGGATAATCTCGCTGTCTCCAGCGCTGACCAGATCGAAAGCATCCATTAAAAGATTTAATTCCTGTTCACGGCCGAATATCTTCTGCGGAATATTGAATCTGATGGAAATATCGATGCGTCCGAGCTCGAATTCTTCAATAGTGCCGGAGAGCTCGAGCTGTTCACGGCAGTGCCGCAAATCCGCCATGAGTCCGAAGCTGTTCTGGTAGCGCTCCTCGGCCGTCTTCGAAAGCAATTTCATGACGATTTGTGATAGCGGGCGGGGGATTGAAGGCCGTATCGCCTCCGGAATGACGGGTTTTTTCGCGATATGGGCGTGGATGATTTCCAGCGGGTCATCGGATTTGAACGGCACGTCCCCGGTAAGCATGTGATAGAACGTGATTCCCAGCGAGTAGAGATCCGTG
>MIBH01000070.1:0-2165 GCA_001829455.1 Spirochaetes bacterium RBG_13_51_14 | reverse complement strand
GTGCGGTTCATGCGCCCGGTCTGCTCGGGAGACATGTATGCCAGCGTGTCATCAATCAGATCAGAGCTGAAAATTTCAGCTTGTTCTCCCGTCAATACGGCCGATGTGCCGAAATCGGTGATTTTCACCTTCCCGCTCGGTTCATGTATCAGGATAGTGCGGGGCTTTATATCTTTATGAATAATATTTTTCTGATGTAAGCCTCCCAGCGCTTCAGCCAGGCGGATGGCAATGTTCAGGAACTCGATGAGAGGAATCGTCTTAGTCCTTAAAAGCTCATTGAGGGGAACACCTTCAAAGTCTTCCATGATCAAGGCGAACGACCTGTGGTGAGGCACGATATCGAATATTTTCACAATGCCGTCGATATCGGCGTGCCGTATGATTTCATATTCACGCTTAAGTCTGGCGATTTCTGAAGGTATGAAGTGATCGGTTTTGGGGATCTTTACGATAAAAGTATTTGTGTGGTCTTTTTTCCGGGCGCGATATACCAGCAAACCTATTGTTTCATGAACCAGTTCGATGAGCTCGTACGCGCCTATCAGTTCCATTCAGTTGCTGCATCCTTATATGATAACTGAATCCCATTCTGCAGAGATGTTATCCTATTTCCCTGCGCAGATCAATATATCATCTCCCCCCAGCAACTCATTTACTGTTGTATCTCTGCTGCTGATAATAAAAATATACAGGATTTTGAGATTTGTCAACATTATATACTAACGATTTGTATGTTCCTAATTCTCTGCCGCACGGGGCTCCGCCCCGTGTCCCCACGGCGCTTAACTCGGCCGCATTCACTCCGCACCGAACGGAGCGGGAGGATTTGTATCGTGGCAATGGTATTATATTTTTTCTATTATATATTTAAAATTTTCTTGATAATCGCTATGAGTCGCAATTATTTATTTTTGATCCGTAGATTATCTGGAGGAATATAATGGATTATGCAGAACTGTTGAAAACCCGCCGCTATTTAATATAGGAGGATACTGTATGGACGCTCAATTTGTCGAATATTTCATCGGCCGATGGGAAAAATATTTTGCCGGCAGCGAACTACCGATCTGTTATTATTATACAGATCAGGTTAATGAATCGGACAGGGCCGAGTCGAAAATGGAGCACCGCTGTCTTATCGGCAATCTGAACCGGGTGAGGCAGGGAATCGCGTTCGTTTACGACGCGAAGATCCCCGGCTGTCCCGGCGGTAAACGGTATACCGGAATTATCCCCGTATCGAGGCTGAATCCGAGCATCCGCGCTGCGTGCTGGGGATGTTCGATGTCTCGGCCCGTCCCTGCATGCCGAAAGACACGTTAACCTTCACCGTGCCGCTCAAAAGATTTGAGCGGATGGTTGGGGACATGGATGAGAGTTTCTTGATTACGGAGTCGTGGAACGCGGTCAGAAACAGATTATAAGCACCTGTTCCCCGTTTTATACTTTTGTTCCATCTCATGACAGTGGCGAATGCGGGATTCAGTCCCTTTCCAGCTCTTTCCGGCGGAATTTCTTTTTTCTGCTCCGGATCTTTTTCTCATCCAGTCTTCTTCTTTTCTGGGCAGGGTTCACCTTCGTCGGTATGCGCTTCTTCGGCACAACGAGCGAGCGCGCCACAATCGCTGCAAATTTCTCGATGATACGCCTGCGATTCGCCGCCTGCGAGCGGCGCGTCTCTTCGTGAAGAACGATGCAACCGTCCCGTGCGATGATGTTTTTCAATTTTTTCCGGATGCGGTGTTTCTGCTCATCGGTAAGACGGGCCGATTCGACTATATTAAACCGAAGGGTCACTTTTGTCGCCACCTTGTTGACGTTTTGTCCGCCGGGACCGGAAGAGCGCACTGCTTTGATGACGACTTCGCTTTCGGGGATTGAGAGTCTGCTGTTTATTTTTATCATGGTGACGTGTCTGGCTTCTTGATTTTGATCCGCTCGAGAGTGAGATGTTATTTATGCCGCCGTTGCTATGTCAAGCCCTTCATTTGAATCACTATCAATTGTTAATTTGTTCCATAGGCTAAGAAGAAAACATCCGATGCTCCACATCAATTTTACAATAACGACAATATTGTTATTATGATACTCGACTTAGGTGATTTTTTATATGAATTGAATAATTCACTGACGAACTGAGCAGTAAACAGGCAAGATTCGCC
>MIBH01000069.1:520-9133 GCA_001829455.1 Spirochaetes bacterium RBG_13_51_14 | reverse complement strand
AAAGAAACAAGATCCGAGAATGTTATTGTGTAGTTTAAAGCAATGTCTTGATAATTGTTCGTCAACCCAAAATTCATGGCATATATCTGTTGAAAAACATGGCCGATGATTTCCAGTGTCTGAGTTTTTCCCTCATGACGTATCCCCAAGCCGACCATCAGTTCAGTAATAAAATCATATTTTTTTTTCTCAAATGAAGTCTCAACGACAGAAGTGATGTTATCATCAAATGTTTCACGTATATATCCCTGGAGTATAACATCCCAACCAAATGTAAATGATATAATAAGGAAAATAAATGCTATAATAAAAAAAAACATTGATAAAAAATGTCTGAACATAATCCGGGAACCTTTTGCCAGTACTACGGCACATTACAAGATGAGCGTAATGTTTACATTGATATATGAATTATCCATAACTGTCAAAGCAATTATCTGCACATACAATAGACTTGCTGCTAAATCAAAATAATATCCAGCTATTTGCCCACCCTTGTGGTCCCCAAGTATGTCAAGTCTATTAATTCTTTCAGTTAAACCGGCTCGGGGAATATAGATCGGATGGTCGAATCATTAAGATGAGCCCTGAAAATCTCCTGAATAATTCAGCACCTCAAATGTACATTATTCGATTGAGGCGATTGTTTTTATTCCCCTCCCTCGATGGGAGGGGATAGGGGAGGGTGATTAGAACAGAAATTGATTCTTTAGTAATTGCCTCGCAAAATACACTAAACTGTCTGACATTAACTTTTTTCACCCCCACCTAAACCCTCACCTGCCGTACAGGATGTACCAATGCCGCGGAGGCCATGGACGGCCGAGAGCGGCCCTCAAGGGGGAGGGAGGTCTTAATTCAATTTTCGCCTAAGTCGAGTACATTACCATAAACCGCAGTCTCCCCCTATCATGAATATCCGGTTAAGCGTATGCATGCGCACGTTCAATCGCCGAGTGTTCAACATGCACCATTCGGCTGAATCTATGTTTAAAATAACATTCACCTTATTTATGGAGCAGATATATTAACTCTCACCACATAATTTCTCACGAGGCCGTCCGCCGCGATCACCGAGTAAATAATTGGGCTGACGGCGGTATTGGTGAAATCGTTCGCTGTCACACCGCTCGACTGAATAACTGTGCCAATGATTACGTATTCGCCGTTGGTTGTAAAGCTTGCCACAAGGCCTGTCACAACAGTGCTATCCGGCACGTAAAGCGTGATATCGGCTCCGTTGATTAAGCCTGTCACGTCTTCACTTAAAACTCCCGGGTTATCCTCATACAGGAATGCGAACCACGTGATCACATTCGACGGGGTTTCGGCATCCTGCCCGTCCTGGCACAATATCTGCCAGGCTGATCCATCCCAGATATAGGCTATGCCTTCGCCGGTGTGATAAAAGGCGTTGTTGAGCGATGGGCTGACCGGATAATCTGGAAGAGCCCCAAGCCACACGATCGAGATGCCGTCCTTCGACAATATTTGCCAACCGGTAATGGTGTATATGCGGGCCTGATGAAGGGTGGTATCGTAGTAGGCGTCGTTTATGCTCGGCGAGCTTGGTGCAGAGCTGAACTCGCCCCGCCAGTTGATGCCGGCGCCGTTTGCCCCATCATTCGCCAGTATTTCCCAACCGGTCGAGGTGTATATGCGGGCCTGATTAAGGGTGGTGTCGTAGTAGGCGTCGTTTATGTTCGGCGAGCTCGGTGCAGTGCTGAAATCGCCCAGCCAGTTGATGCCGGCGCCGTTCTGCCCTGTAGGTCC
Source organism: Spirochaetes bacterium RBG_13_51_14 (assembly GCA_001829455.1). Classification (GTDB taxonomy): domain Bacteria; phylum Spirochaetota; class UBA4802; order UBA4802; family UBA5550; genus RBG-16-49-21. The sequence continues at coordinate 7,360 of MIBH01000069.1, read as the reverse complement.
GGTCAGGTCAATGGGATGATAATCCCTGTCGCTGCCGCAATATTCGAAATGCGCAGGCGCTGGATCCAAGATGTAGTAGAGATATCCTTCGGTGTTTCTGTCGCAGGTCGGCAGATCATCCACGCTTTGCAGAAGTTTTGCGCCGACAACTTCAGTTTTATTAAGTGAAAAAGGAACAAATTTGAATGATCCCACCTCCGAGCAGCCGTATAACAGGAAAATATTAATCAATACTGCGGTTAAGAGAATTTTTTTATTCATATAGCTTCCCCCTTTTTAAAACTATAAGCTTGATATTTAGATCTGTAGCAAAACTAAATCAAAACCAGAATCTGGAGTTGTCTTAAAAGTAATATTCAAATTGTTACGTTTATAAATTTCAGAATGTTCTCCGGAGAATCATTCTGAAATTTTCTAGATTTTTATATGAACACTTTTGGGACATTTACAAATATTTAATTAATTTAACTCGAGTTAGGTGAATTTTTTATTGGAGCTGTTAATAAGTCAACTCGGATGCAACATCCCCCTCCCTTGATGGGAGGGGATAGGGGAGGGTGATCGCCTGATGCATTCAGCAGTTAGTCACCCCCACCCCGGCCATCTGCCGGACAGGATGTCCCAATGCCGCGGAGGCCACGGATGGCCGAGAGCGGCCCCCCTCAAGGGGGAGGGAGGTCCAAATTCAATTTTCGCCTAAGTCGAGTAGTAAACTATTTTTTCAGTTAAGCAGCAAGTTTTATATATATACATAATACAATAATTTCTTCATCTGTTAAGAAAATAAGCAACTATTCGTGCCTTTAATGCTATAAAACAGAAACGACAAGGAGGCCATTCTTGTATTTTCTTAACAAGGTAAACAGCTCATCATGTTTATGTGAGACGTTCTATTGGATTTTGGGTGATTCTACAAAACCTTTATTCAAAGTCAAATCAATTGTAAAAAAAAAGCGGAACAGAGTAAAAGGGTGTGTATTAAATCCCGGGTAACACTTAATCTAAGAACCCCCTAAATCCCCCAGAGGGGGACTTTTCGCTTCATGTTGGCTTAAGAAGCCCCCCTTTGGGGGGGTGGGGGGAGTCGGAAAAACAGGCGTCGCAATTTCTCCCGGAATTTAATTCACACCCCAGAATTAAAAAAGAGGCGGATGACGGAGGAATTCTCAGGTTTACGATTGTACTGGCATTATTCAGGTATGAAAAATAGCAGTGTTCCGCGTTGGATGAATGGCTCAATCCCCGGACAAATATTTCTCCAGATATTCCGTCAGGTCGTCAAGGTTCTTGCGTATCATCGACTTGAATTCGGGCGGTATGTTCTGCGACATGACCACCTTGTAGTAATTGATGGCGTTGCGTACTTTTCTCTTCTTGATGAACTCGTTCGCCTTTTCCAGCATGGGCTTGTATTTGTAAAACGCGTATTCGATGATGTTCTTCTCCCGTGATAACCCGATGTCGTCGGGAAGCTTGGTGAAATCGTAGCTCACCTTCAGAATGGGGAGCTCTTTCTTTTTGCGCTTCGTGGTGGAGAGGAGCCTCCGGTAGAAGGATTCATCTTCCCGCTGACGCGTATCCATCTCATCGGTGGTCGTGGTGACGTGATCGTCCCGTTCTTTCTTTTCGCCGATTATTTCGAAATCGTCCTTGGCTTTCCCTTTTTCGTCACGAAGGATTTTCTCGAATATCTCATCATCGCTCATCTCGTCGCCGGACGTATCCTTTCCGTATTCGCTGAGAAGCTCGTAATCCTCCCCGTCTTCGGCAGCTTCGGTTTTCCGGAGCATCCGCCCGGCGGACGTCCCAACCGGCGCTCTGATTGAAGACGGCTCCGGAGCTTTCTGCCGGGGGATGCTGTCCATCAGGGCCTTGACGGCCTGGGCGTCAAGGAGCGGTTTCTGCGAGTCAAACCGCGCCTGTGCGAGCGCCGGCTCCCGGTCGGCTTCCGCGATCCGGGCCGCCGTCGCGTCCTGGATTGTTCTGCTCAGGTTCTGGAACTCTTTCTTGAGTTCCGAAATGGCTTCCACGCCCTCATTGACGGCCGGTACCGCAGCACGCGGGGCGGAAGCGCCGGCCGGTTGGATCTGCGCACCGCCGGCCGGAATCTGTTCTCCAGCAGAAGCGCCTTTCAGCCGGCTGATCTCGTCCCGGACATCGCTCAATTCTCCCTTGAGCTTCTGGGTGACGTTTTGAACGATGGATTCCATATCCAGGCTTTTCATCGGATCGATGACGCCGATATTGATAGTCTCGGGAAGGGAATTTATCCTGATTCCCTGAGACGGCATCCCGCCCAGTTTAATCATTATTTCGTTCTCGTCTCCCGGCGCGCCTCTTTCACCGGCGACGCCGCGCTTGGCCTGCTCCTCCTTGCGTCTCGCCTCCCCCTCCTTTTTCTTTTTATAGTGCTTCAGGTATTCGATGTTGGCGTCGATTTTAAATCGCGTGTCAACATCCTGGATCCTCGATCTCACGCCCTCATAGAGCGATATGGCCGTGGAGTAATCGCCCTTGGCGGCGTAGATCTCCGAGTTGAGGAGGGTTCGCCGATAAATCCTGAAGCGGGAGGATTCAGGAATAATCTCGTCGGCTTGATAGGGGATTTTGAACGGCTTGTCCGGTTCGGCCGGTGAAACCTCCTCCGGGAGGTCGGTTTTCCTTCTCATCGGATGATGAGCGCTTTCAGGATATTCTTTCTCAATATCCTTGTCGCTGGACCTTCTTCTGAACGTTTTATCCTTCTCACCTGACTCATCTTCGAGTTCATTGAAGATATCGCTTTTCCCGCCCAGGAGAGCCCAGATCAGAATGAGGATGATAACCAGGAGTATGATGATAAGAATTATGTTCATATCTGCCTATAGGGACTGGCTTTGCCGCACCACTGTTTATATAGTATATACATTCAGCTGTTTTGTAAAGAAAACTTCAGCGTCGAGCTCTGAATATAAAAAAATTTTGATCTGCACATGGATGCGAAAGTAGGTCTCCTACGGTTATAGGAGACTGTTGATAACCGCCTGTGTAATTCAGTTTCCATGGAAACGGCTATGGGGGCGCTTAACAATTAATGTCACTACATCCCAAGAAAACCCCATTATCCTTATTTTCGACATAAAAAATCTCATAATAGGATAAAATAATCTGTCACTAAAAAAAAAGGTGGACATCATATACTATGACTTTTAAAAAAATAAAAAACCACATTTAATCGAGGATGAAATTATGGCGAATGACAAAATTAATAAAGATATGACCTTCGGCGACCTGCTTCGACGGTTTCCCAGAGCGGCGCCCATTCTAACCGGTTACGGTATGCACTGCATCGGGTGTCACATAGCCGTGACGGAAACCATTGAGCAGGGTGCCCGCGCTCACGGTATGGACGACGGGACTATCCAGAAAATGCTTCAGGATCTGAACCAGAACGCCACCATCTGATCCGGCCTCCACACGTTGATGGCCGATGGCCCTGTTTTCTGCTGATAAAAGGATGGGCGGAAGATTGTCGATATTTCTTCAATCAGATATCAGCACAACGGTGCACAGCTCATTCACGAAATAACGTTTCCCCTCCAGTAATGGCTCCTTCCCGGGTTCATGCACGTCATCCGGCGAGTGTTTTGACGTATCGACTGCGATTTTCCATGGTTTACACGAGGGCGATTCTGGTATATCGTACTCGCGGCCGGTACGCGAAGCGTTAAAGATCGCATACAGGTCGGCGTCGGCCTTGCCGTCAGTCAGTTCCGCGTATTCTCCGCTGATCAGCATGGCGATTGAACGGCTCTCGGGCCCCCAGTCTGGTTCGCCGACGGCATGGCCGTGCCAGGAGATATCCGGATGCTTCTTTCCGCTTTGGACCTCGCCGGTGAAAAAGGCTCCCTTCCTCAGAACCGGATGATTTTTCCTGAAGCGGATCATCTCCCGGGCGAACCGAACGATATCCCGGTTCTTCTCGAAGAGACGCCAGTCAACCCATGAAATTTCATTGTCCTGGCAGTAGGCGTTGTTGTTTCCCTTCTGCGTCCGCCTGAACTCATCTCCGGCCAGGAGCATGGGGATCCCCTGGGAGAGCAGGAGGGTGGCGATGAAGTTTTTGATCTGCGTTACTCTGACCCGGGTGATGATGAGCGTGGAGCTGTCCGGGCCCTCGATTCCCCAGTTGCAGCTCAGGTTCTCATCCTCTCCGTCGAGATTATTCTCGCCGTTTTCGATATTATGCTTTTCGCTGTAGCTCACCAGGTCGTTCAGGGTGAAGCCGTCGTGGCAGGTGATGAAGTTGATGCTCTGGAGCGGCCCTTTGCCCGATTCCCCGTACAGGTCGGAACTGCCGGTCACCCGGGTGGCGAAGCTTCCCACGCTGTTCCGGTCGCCCCGCCAGAATTTCCTGATGTCGTCACGGTACCTGCCGTTCCACTCGGCCCACCGTCCGGGGAAACCGCCCACCTGGTAGGCCCCCGCGGCGTCCCACGCCTCGGCTATGATCTTGGTGTTCCGCAGTATCGGGTCTTCGCCGATTTTCTCAATAAGGGGAGGGTTGCTCATGATGTTTCCGTTCTGGTCCCTGCCCAGGATTGAGGCGAGGTCGAATCGGAACCCGTCCACGTTCATCTCGATGACCCAGTATCTGAGGGCGTCAAGGATGAATTCACGGACCAGGGGATGATTGCAGTTGAAGGTATTGCCGCAGCCGGAAAAATTTTTGTAATACCGCTTATCTTCTTTCAGAATATAATAGAGCGAGTTATCGATACCGCGGAACGATATGGTGGGGCCTATCTCGTCTCCTTCGGCCGTGTGATTGAAGACCACATCGAGGATAACTTCGATTCCGGCCTCGTGGAAGGCATGTACCATATTACTGAACTCCACGACCTGCTCCCCCATGCATCCGGCGGACGCATAGGTCCCCTTCGGGGCGAAAAAAGCGATGGTGTTGTAACCCCAGAAGTTTTTTAATTTTTCCCCGGTGCCGGGATTGATATTGGTATTGTCCTCGTCGTCGAACTCCTGAACGGGCATGAGCTCCACCACGTTAACGCCCAGTTCTTTCAGATAGGGGATTTTTTCAACAAGTCCCCGATACGTGCCGCGGTGCCGCACCTTTGATGACGGGTGCCAGGTGAATCCCTTGAGGTGCAATTCGTAGATGATGGAGTCCCGCTCGGGAATGCGCGGGGATCTGCCGCGGGTTTTCCGGGAGGTCGCCACGGCGATGCATTTTGGCATGAAGGGCGTGTTGTCTATTTCAGAAAAAGAGAGATCAAGGTCCAGGGAATCGGGGTCGTAGCCGAGAGCTTTGGTGAGGTCCCAGCGTCGCGTCCCGGTGACGGCACGCGCGCGGGGATCGAGGATAAGTTTATTGCTGTTATACCGCTGGCCTTTGTGCGGCTCATAGGGTCCGTCGATTTTATAGCCGTACAGCTGCCCATCCGTGAGATCATGCACCAGAATATGCCATATATCCCCGGTCTTGTTGATTTCGCTGTCCAGGGGGATTTTGATCTGTTCGGAATCCGGCCGATCCGATTCAAAAAGAATGAGGGTGACCGCGGTTGCGTGTCTGCTGAATATCGAGAATTGAATGCCGCTTTTCGCGAAATTGGCTCCCAGGGGGAGCGGGCATCCGGGCGAAGTTTTTAATTTTCGCGCATTAAAGCTCATCATGAAAAAATTACTTCACGTCCGTGGTCACCACCAGCCTGATTGCTTTCTGAGACGGGTCATTGGTGTAGACCATGATCGACTTGCTTATTTTCCCCGGGTGTGACCCCGTTTTCAGTGTTATCTCAATCTGTCCGCTGCCGCCGGCAGGGATTTCCTTCTTTGAAAGAAGGACGCCGGTGCAGCCTCAGCCGGCAGCTATTTTATCAATTCTGAGGGTCCCGTCGCCGGTGTTTTTAAACATGAATATATGATCGACCGAGATATTCTGTTCTTGTTTGCCGAAATCATACGTATAAGATTCGAACTGGATTCTCGGTTTTCCGTTGCAGTAGAGCGCTGTGGGAATCAAGAGCAACAACAGAAATCTTTTCATAAAACGGCCTCCTTGATGCCATTGTATCAATCGTTAACGGCATGTATATCACTACCCTAGGTCTATTTGTCAAGACTGAAACGCGACGGATATACAAAACCGTAAACTGATTAACCATATTGATCTATTCATATTTTCATAGATGCATCGCGGCTGACGTCCGGTCCGTCAGGGCGAGAGTCGCCGGCCGCATTACCCCATGAACGATCATGACGATTAAAAATGAACACATTAAATTTGTTGCAAAACTCAATAATCAATGATTTTTGGCCCCGCCGCCTTCGGCGGCGGGGCCAAAAATGAATAATTATGAGCAGTTATGCTACAAGTCTAATGTATATTTTTTGATAATTTCAAGGAAAAATGATTAAGTTGTGTCGGAGAAATTCCGATCTTAGAAGCGATTATTAATGATACACTCCTATCATATAATTTACCAGGTTGAAGGCTTTTGCAGCGCACTCGTGCAAAAGCCTTTTTTATTCCTTGCCGCATAATTGACGTCATGACAGTCAGTCGAATCCCTTGTAATTATTTAAACATCGTATTACGATAATATGGATAGAATAATGGTTGCTAAACTACTGGTTTTCGCATCAGATATCAGAATAAATAGTATGGTTATTCTCGATGAATTCGGCAGGAATTCTGCAAAAAAGCGGTTGTATGATATTTGTCATTAATGAAAAGAATCCTCAGAAGCGGCTCGTGGAAAAGGCCGCGGATGTTCTGCGGCAGGGCGGCGTCATCATATATCCAACCGATACGGTCTATGCGTACGGGTGCGACATCAA
>MIBH01000069.1:330-472 GCA_001829455.1 Spirochaetes bacterium RBG_13_51_14 | reverse complement strand
CCACAGAAAAATCAACTCCGGCCTTTCTGTAAATAGTGAAAAACAGATTGGCACTATTCGTATCACCAGCTGTATATTCAGGAAGTCCGAGGTCGCCGTCACCATCTTCAAAAAGGAAGTTTAACCTTCCTCCCTTGTTGTA
>MIBH01000069.1:0-259 GCA_001829455.1 Spirochaetes bacterium RBG_13_51_14 | reverse complement strand
TCACTATTTTGCTGCACGAAGCGAGGGCGATCGCAGTAAAGGCAGCCGGGATTATGTATTTAAATATTTTCATGATTCAATGGCAATATACTTTTTTGCACAAAAACCACACCAAACCGGATTATTTTTTTCTGAAAAATATTCTGATCGGGACACCTGTAAACTCATATCGCTCCCTGAACCTGTTCTCGATGTAACGCCTGTAGGGCTCCTTTACATATTGAGGCAGGTTGCAGAAGAATGCGAAGGAGGGAGTATA
>MIBH01000068.1:11363-17110 GCA_001829455.1 Spirochaetes bacterium RBG_13_51_14 | reverse complement strand
GCTGCGGGAATTTGCCGGCGCGAAGGGAGAGATTCTGGCCTGCGGAACCTGCCTCACATCACGGCATCTGGACGGAAGCGACACCTGTCCCATTTCAACCATGGTCGATTGCGTGAAGCTGGTGGAATGGGCGGAAAAGATGGTGACGTTTTAGCCTCTCCGGAACCTGGCGACCACGATTTTGCCTGAATCCGCATAAAAAAAGTTGACGACATCGTTTGATATGGGATTTCATTCGGGAAGATGGAAATGAGATGCATATCGGACTCTACACGGCAGCGTCACCATACTAAAGGTGCGGAATGAATGATCGCGGTATCGATGAGAACAAAATCATCCGGGGGGTTCTGGAAGCGCAGTCAGGAACGGTATTGATCCGGGGAAATGACGGTGAAATTCATTTCGCGGGTGAAAAGATATGGAGCGGATACGTCGCGCACTGGACGGGGCGGGAGGTCTGCGCCCGCTATCTCCCCCAGGTCGAGTATGAGACGGGGAATCCGATAATAATCGTCTGGCCGGCGCCGCCCGCGGACAGGGAACCGTATGTTGAATTATATTATAATGAGCGGCTCGTCAAGTACCCGGCCTCGTTTTTCGGACATAACGCCGTCAACGTAAACGACAGCATCTTCAATTATTCCCATCTCATGAATGAAAATGAAATGATGAACATCGAGGAATACTTTTACCGACCCGCACTGGGGGAGTTCGCGCCGTCGCCGCTGACCGGACGATTCAACATCGAGAATAGATCCAGGCCCTGTTATGATAAGTTCGGACGGATTTTCATGAGGAATATACATGTGCTGCATGTCGAAGGGATTGATACGGAATCGCTCATGAACATATACAGCGGAGAACTCGATCTGATTCGGAACACGCCCCGGGATCCCCGGAATCCGGAAATATACAGGGACTTTAATTTCCTCAGGAGAAGCTGTTCCACCATCATCCGCGACGGATTGAGAGCGATCGGATACAAAAAAATCGTCGGTTTCGCGCCGAGGGATCTGTTTGTAAGCGCCGCACGCTGTTTCCTTGCCGAGCGGAAAAAGCGGTCCATCAGAGCGCGGGTGTTTATTACGAAACAGCTCAAGGTCGATGAGGCGCCGTACAGCGCTCTTTCCCCTTTACTCAATCCCCTGAACGCATTCCGCGTCCGCGGCATATACGAGGATAATGATACGGGATGAAATCTGACAGCGACATACGGCACCAGCGCGATTTTATCCGGCGCATCATTGACCGGTGCGGGCCGCGCCTGCCCGGTTCGCCGGAGGAGCGGCGCGCCGCTGGAATTATATCCGAGGAGTTCAGGTCGATCGCCGGCAATGTAACCGTCGAGGAATTCACGTTCGCGGCAAAGGCCTGCATTGGCGCCATCCCCGGATATGGGCTCGGCCTCATGGTCGCCGGTCTGTTTTTTTTCCGGCAGCCCCTGGCGACGCTGATCCTCGCGTCGGCCCTGTTCGCGTTCGCCGTCATCCAGATTGTGCTGTACAAGGGGTGGTTCGATATATTTTTCCCGAAATCGACCTCGCAGAACGTCCATAGCGTCATCGATCCGCCCGGCGGAATGAAAAACGTAAAGGCGACGCTGGTCCTTTCCGCGCACATTGACTCGTCGTGGCACTGTACGCACTTCGCTGAGAAGAGCCACCTTGCCCGGTACAAGCTCGGCTTCGCCGCGCTCTCGCCGCTGCTCCTGATCACGCTTTCAATCATCCGGTATCTGGACGCGGATTTCCGGGGCGTGCTGCCCTGGTCGCTCTGGTGGACCATGCTGATCGTTCCGTTTCTCTATATCGGGTTCTATTTTCTCTTCCGGTACCTGGTGTACGACAGGAGCGTGGCCTCGCCGGGCGCGATGGACAACCTGTCCGGGATCGCCGTCGTGATGAACCTGGCGAAATACTTCAGGGAGAACACCAGGCGCGCCCCGAAAAACCTGAGGATTGTGCTGGCCGCCTTCGGAGCGGAGGAGGCCGGCCTGCGGGGGTCGCGCGCCTTCATCAAGCGTCACCGGGAGGGTCTGCTCGCGGGCGAACCGTGGGTACTCAACGTGGACGGCGTCGCCGACCGGGATGATTTCATCTGCATGGAGGGGGAGATCTGGCAGATGGTGCGCTACGACCGGGGCTATGTCGACATGGTGGAGGGGATCATGAAGGGGATGGGACTGCGCTATCACCGGTGGAAGCTCGACGCGGGCGGCACGGACGCGGCTGAGTTCGCCAAGGCGGGCATGCGCCGCGCCATTACCCTGTCGGCGCAGAACCGGACCCCCCGTTCGAACTACCACACCCGCTTCGACACCCTGGACCGGATGGACCCGGAGGCAATGCGGCTCATGAACGAGCTCTGCCGCCGCGTCGCGGTGGGGATCGGCGAAAGGGCCGGCGGGCGTCTATGAAGGGCAGATCCTGTTTGATACTGATCGCGCTCGGCGCGTGGCTGGCGGCCGCGGGCATTACAGCCGAAAACGCCCGCGCCTTCGGCATACGGGTGGGCCCCTATGCGTGGTGCGCCTGGTGGAAACCGGCGTTTGAAGACTGGATGCTGAGGAGCTCCTTTACCCGAAGGCACCTCTCCCGAATGAGAGCCGGATATGATTTCAAACCGTCGATCCTGTACGGCCCCGTTCTCACGCTTGATTTTACCAACAGGATCAACCTGACGTCGGTGTTTGTCCTCGGCAGGTACCGCCTCCGCGCTTCCGTGGCAGAGTCCTTGACCATCAATAATTTTATTTTCTCGCATCCCGATATCAGCATAAACAAATACGACCTTGATTCCACCCTGAATATCATACTTAACCCTTCTTTTAAAATTTTCTGCGGCTTTAAATACCAGCACTACAATTATTCAAAGGTCGATCTAATAAGCATTCCGTTCTACAGCTTCCAATTTCTCGCCAACGACACGGTTATGTACCATGGCGTGTCAGCCGGGGCCGGGGCCGGCTTCATCTTCAAACTGACGGACAGCTTTTTTCTGCTCTGGAACGTATCGCTCCTGTACCAGAGGCCGATCGTCATTATAAAACAGAAACAGTATCTCATCATATCATCGAACGTATACCCGTTGAACGAGAGAATAATGCCAGACTATAACGCCCTCGGCGTTAATGCCACGCTGACTTTTTCATACGTTTTCAGGAAAATCTCCACCACGCTGGCGCTGGGACTGCGATACCAGTATCTGTACACCTTCGGCAATGATGTCAGGGGCATCGATTTCGATAAGAATTCAGATCATTTCTACGGGATTACGCTGGCCGCGGTATATTCATATCAGACGGTCGACAAAATAAGCGGCGGGTCGACGGTACCCCGCTGAAGCCAGCCGCAACCGGCCTCGGGCGTTGTCATTGCGTACAAGAATAGCGTAACCATGACTCATCGTTCCCGGACTTTTTCAGTGTATGGCGATAATGCGGTTCCCGCCCTTGTCCCGGGCGCGGTACATTGTTTCTCGGGCGTTCTGCGCCAGCGTGCCCGTGTCGGCGCCATGTTCCGGAAATGATGCGATCCCGATGCTCACGGTAATTTTCTGATCGCTCCCGGTGGCGGCGCGAAGGTCCATGCCATAGAGCGCCGCTCCCAGATCCCTGGCGATAGTTATCGCCTCTTCCCGCCCGGCGTCGGGGAGCAGGGCGGCGAACTCGTCTCCATCGTACCGGATGGCGATGTCCGATGCACGCAGCGCCGACTGGATGAAAATGGAGATGAGGACCAGTATTGTATCACCCGCTTCGTGCCCGAACCAGTCATTGATTTCCTTGAAATTGTCGGGTTTGATGATGAGCAGGCTCGCATTGGATCCGTGGCGCGACAGCAGCGCGTCGGATTCATCCAGGAGATAGTTCTTATTAAAGAGACCGGTGAGCTTGTCCGTGTGCATCTGCTTCCGGAGATTCCGGGCCCACGGCGTTTTTTCGCTAATGAGCCGCTGGGTGGACCTGATCCGGGCGGCGATGATCGCGAGGAGCTTGTGCAGTATGCGCGCCGACATCTTCGGGTACTTCTGGAGAAACATGGTGAAGGTCATCCCTTCCCGGGGGAACACGAGCAGGACGGTCTCCTTGACCGCCACGGCGGTCGCGCTCCGCTCCATGTTCCCGATAAGATCCCATTCGCCGAAAGATTCGCCGGCGATGAACTGGGCGATGTCGATGTCGTCATCGCCCCGTCGCCGCGTGATCAACACTTCACCTTCCCTGATGACGTACAGTTCGTTTCCCGGGGAATCCTCCGTGAAGATGAGGCTTCCCTTCCGATAGGGCACCATCTGGCTGTGAAACGCCACGATTTCAAGCTCGTTATCGCCCAGGGTGGAGAAGAGCTCCACTTTCCGGAGCAGGCCGATTTTTTCGGGTACGGGCGTTTGTGGCATATGTCCCGGCGTTCCTATTTCCTTTTCGTTATCAGTCTCCCGAACAGATCGGGATACGGTTTGCGCGATATGAATCCGGGCCGATAGGCGCGCACCTCCTCGATGGTGATAAAGGCGCCCGGCTCCAGGATGTTCACGATCTCCAGATACCGGTCAAGTTTCTTCTTCGGCACCAGCGAATACAGGATGCTGACCGGGCCTTTGAGGCCCGTTCCCTCGCTGACGGTCACCCCGAAGCCTTCTCCCCGAAGCGTGAGCGGCAGGGCGGATACTTCCTTGGTAGTGATGACCCGCAGGGATTTGTACCCGAAGGGGAGCTTCGCTTCCAGGAGCATGCCCACGTAGTTGCCGGCGGCGAACCCGGCCGCGTACACGAGGAAACTGTACGCGCTGTCGAGGCTCGTTATAACCCTGCTGATGGCGGTGAGCCATATCAGGATTTCGAAAAATCCGATGAGGGGGGCCACATACCGGTACCCCCGGGATATCAGTATGATTCTGATCGTCCCCATGGACACGTCGAGTATCCGCGCAAAAAAGATATAGGCCATGGTGATCAGTTCAGCCTGGGTCATGGGTCCGTTCCGTGTGTTTTCATGATATGTCGAATAATTTTTTTGTCCATGCGCCGCTCATGCGCGGAAGAAGATCAGCGGGCGCCTTCCATCCATTAATAATTCAACAAAGCGGTTGTCAAAATAAATTTCTGGGCGTATATGTTTTTCATTTGAAGTTTTCGCTCTGGTGCGCGAAAACGACAGTTGCGTCATGTTTTGGAAACGGTGTTTTCTTTACTATCATCCCCCGGGTATACGGCATGTTTGACAATAGTGTTAAAGACCTCAGAAACCGCTTCCCTTTCAAGATCGGCACCACGTCGTATGTCCTTCCGGTAAAAGAGGATAACCTCCTTGAAAATGTACGTTTTCTTAAAGAGAGCTTTGACATGGTTCAGCTCCTCTATTTCGGCAGGAACCATCTGGGCGAGGTCATGTCAAAGCCCATCATACGTGGGCTGAAGGCCATACGCGAGGAGAGCGGCATAATCTATACCGTTCACCTGCCGTCCGACCTGGGCCTGCTCAATCGATCGGATGATGCTGTTCGTGCGTCCATCGATCTGATAGAACGGATTATGGAGGAAACGGAGCCGCTGGCGGTCGAGGGGTATGTACTGCACGTGGACCGGTTCGAGGAATGCGTGCGGCACACGGACCCGGGCACGGAAGATCGCGGCGCGTTCGAGGCCGCGCTCGGCGCCCTGTCCGGGCGGATGGGCGGGGAGGCGCGGAATATATACCTGGAGAATACCTCCTATGACCTGACCTTATTTAAGGACGTCATGCTGG
>MIBH01000068.1:0-11290 GCA_001829455.1 Spirochaetes bacterium RBG_13_51_14 | reverse complement strand
TGATTGTATGAAGAGATGCGTGTTATTTTTTTGTGCGTCCCTGACTGCACTCGGCCTGGTGCTCAACCCGTCGGTAGCGAGCGCGGCAGAGGTGAAGCTGGGCATCGCCATGATGGGCGACTGGTGGAAGCCGGGCTACATGAAGCTCGTGAACGAATCCGCCGGCAAGCTGTACGGGTCAAACACCAAGCAGAACCTGGACGGATCGTTCATGATGGGGCCGATGCTGTGGGCGAATATCGCCAGCGACTGGAACCTGAACTTTCAGATGCTCTTCGGCCTGAACAAGAATTACTTTGATTATTCCACCGTTGCCGCGGACGTTATTCTCATCTCAGCGACAGGTGACCCGCGACGATTGTATATCGACTTGGGAGAGGTGGATATCTGGAAGATGGACATGGACCTCGTTTTTGAACGCGTCCTCCACAAGTATATCAACCTGCTCATCGGCGCACGATTCAGCTATAACGACGGCAAAACAGAATCATACAGCCTGAACGCCCTTCCCGCTGGCTGGCCAATTAATTATAAAGAAGATGATTTCAGCGCATGGTACCTGGGCCCTTCGGTGGGAGTGGGCTTCCACTTTGAGCTGTACCGGGGCCTCACCCTGGGATTCGGCGTTTCAGCCCTGATCCAGTTCGGCTCCTATAACGCGGAAAAGAAATATCTCTTGTCGTATTTCATCCCCTTCAAGTATGAAGTGGGGCATTTCGACATGGGGCTGGACAACTATATCAAGCTGTCGTATTTCATAGCGCCCGCCAGCATCGAGGTGTGGATCGGCGGCCGCTATATCGTATTGCCGCACATCGTGGCAGGCGACGACGGCTCGGTCCTTGACCTGACCTACGAGGAAGGCTGGATAACCGGCGAGGTGGAGCATTTCGGCGGCATTACCTTTGGTGCGGCGTATAAGTTTTAGGACAGATTCATTTATATTCGGATAAGGAAACCGCCGCTTTCGCGGCGGTTTTTCATTCATTCAAAGGTTCTCGCTGAGACATCAAAACAATTGCGTATAAACCGTTCCCTGAATATCCGCACCCCTGTGCTTATCAAGCAATACCAATGGATTTTGCCAAAAAATATATAATTTATAAAAAATATTGTGGACAATATGGTACCGGTTGTATTAATAACTCCTCTATATATCGTGTGGGCGCATCATGATTCCATCAGCAGTGTATTGAATGATTGATATGCCGCTGTGGATCACAATATCTCGATTATAAATGAAGTATATACAAGAGAACGACCGGGGCATATAATACATTGCCCGGGAAGTTCCCGTATAAAATTTAATCGTTTTAAGGGGGTATCTATGAGGAAATTCACGTTGCTGTTTCTTGCCGTGCTGATCGCCTTTGGAATTGCGTTCAGGCCCATTGCCGCGCACGCCGTTGAGGCCAAGGTGGGCCTTAACATGATGTACGATTGGTGGAAGCCCGCGTTCCTGGCCTTTGAGAACGAGACCGCGGGGAAATTATACCAGAACAACCGGGACACGACCATTACCGGCTCATTCATGATGGGCCCGATGTTCTGGGTCAAGGTCGCGCCGGACTGGAACATAGGCGGTCAGCTCCTCTTCGGACTGGTCCGGAACGAGTTTGAATACGAGACATTGGCGATTGATTTTTATCCTTCTCCGAGAGTATTTTACGATATAGGAACATCAAAGATTCGCCGGTATGACTTAGACCTTTATGCCGAGCATCCCATTCACAAGTATTTCAACCTTCTTATCGGCATGCGCTTCAATTATGATAGCGGCGAAAGTGATTCTTATATATTTGGCTACAACTTAATTTTTCCTTTTAGGGCAGGAGTTACAAAAGAAATTGAATCAAGCGCCTGGTACTTGGGTCCGTCAGCAGGAGCAGCGTTCCATTATGAATTCATAAAAGGCCTTGAATTGAATGCCAGCGTATCCCTTCTGCTGCAGGGAGGCCGGTACGATGCCGAGAAGAAATATTTATATATATCCCCAATCTGGGTAATGTATCCTAATGAATATAAGGTGGGATATTTCTGCATCGGCCTGGACAACAACGTAAAGCTGTCGTATTTCATCCAGCCTGCGCACCTGGAAGTATGGCTCGGCCTGCGCTACATCGTGCTGCCGCATATATCCGCGGGCGATGAAGCGAGCAAACTTGACCTGCTCTACGAGAAGGACTGGATCTCCGGCGAAGTTGAGCATCTGATCAACCTCTACTTAGGGGCAGCGTACAAGTTCTAGATCAAACTTATTAATCTCTGCAACAGAAAACCGCCGCATCCGCGGCGGTTTTTGTATCTTGATATGCCTGATCGTTTGATATATCAATCAGAAAAAATGTACTGGACAATATCGCTTGATATTTTATGTATATAAAAGCATCTTTGAAAGTTACATCCCTTATTTTCATATAATGAAATAGCGTATCGTTTTACGGCAGGCGTAAAATAGATACTCGACTTATGCGAAAATTGAAATATGACCTCCCTCCCCCTTGATGGGGGAGGGCCGGGGTGGGGGTGAAAATCTGCTGAATGCATAGGGCGTTACAATAACCCTCCCCTATCCCCTCCCGTCAAGGGAGGGGGATGGTACTGTCCCCTCCCATCAAGGGAGGGGAATAAAAAATAAGATAGAAGATATTGCATGAACCCCAAGATACATTTTATGAGAAAAATCGCACTGTCTGTTCTCCTCATGACGGTTTTGGTCTGTCTCTTGATGGAGCCATCGGAATCGAAGCCAAAGCAGAAGCCCAAACCAAAACCAAAAGCAAAACGGACTGCAATGAAACAGGGGTATGCTGCTCCGAAATCAGTCGAGGTCAAACTGGGACTGGCCATGATGTACGACTGGTGGAAGCCGGCATTTATAAAGCTGGAAAACGGCGGGACCGGGAACATTCAGTCGAAAAACAAGAAGACCATCTATGACGGTTCTTTCATGATGGGGCCCTCTTTTTCGATAAGAATCCGCAATACATGGAAGATCGGACTGACCGGGCTTATCGGGCTGAGTAAAAACCAGTTTAAGCATTCCACCCTTGCAATGGAAGCGAGTTATCTGTATCCGGTCATACCGTCAAGTTTTATAGATGCGTATATCGATATCGGTTCGTTAGAGGCCAGGAGGTATGACGCTGATCTCACGGTTGAGAGGTCCATCCACAAATATTTCAACCTGCTCTTCGGCGCCAGATTCAATTGCAATGACGGCGAAGGGAGTTCGATCAGGTTTTTATACCTCAATCCGTTTCCGGTCAACAAAACGACCGAGGAGTTTTTCACCTGGTATGTGGGACCGTCGGTCGGTGCCGGTTTCTATTACGAGGTTAAAGGTTTTTCAATCAACATCGGCGTTTCGGCCTTGTTCCAATTCGGCATATTCTATCTTGAGCGATATTTGTTGAACCCGGGTTTGTATGTCTTTAACTTCATATCGGATGAATTTTATCTTGCGCATGTGTCTATCGGCGCGGACTGCAACCTGAAGCTGGCCTATTTTATTAAACGCATCCGACTTGAAGTGTGGGTCGGGGGCCGATATATCATTCTTCCCCATATAGCCGTGGCGGACATCGGGTCCGCTTATAATGCCGTTTATAAGAATGGCTGGATCACCGGAGAGTTTGAACAGTTCTACGGCGTCATGTTCGGGGCCGCGTACAAGTTTTAGCGTGGCTCCGAGCAGGTACTCCGGGGGAAAGGGGCCGTTCGAATGTTTTTGCCGATAGTTATCGGTACTTGCTTAACAAGACTATGCTTGAGGGTTAATATTCGTATATTTAACCGATAACTATCGGTAAAAAACAGCTGTTTTCTACAGACCTGTCGTATGAATGAAGACTAACCATGTGCCCGAATAGACAAGGTCTCGAAACCTTGCCCATTGATCACAAGGCCTTATGGTATTCCTGAAGCGATCTCACCTCACTCTTACCCTGACTGATTGCCTGTATTCCCTTTGCCGTGGCTGCTGCGGCTGCCATGGTCGTGATGTAGGGTATCTTGTAGTGCACCGCCGCCTTGCGGATGTATGAATCGTCGTACTCGCTCTGCCTTCCGCTGGGCGTGTTGATAATAAGCTGAATGTCGTTGTTCTTGATCCGGTCGATGATGTGCGGCCGTCCCTGGTAGATCTTGAAAACCGTCTCGGTATCCAGCCCTTCCTCCGCGAAGTATCGGCCGCACCCCTCGGTGGACATGATGCGGAAACCGAGTTTCTGGAATGCACGCCCCACCTCGAGCGCGCGCTGCCGGTCATTCTTGTTCACGGTGATGAGCACCATGCCTGAAACAGGGAGCTTCATGTTTGCCGCCTCCTCGGCCTTGGAGAAGGCAAGACCGAAGGAATCCGCCAGACCCAGCACCTCCCCGGTTGAGCGCATCTCGGGGCCGAGAACCGGATCCACTTCAGGGAACATGTTGAAGGGGAAAACCGCTTCCTTCACGCCGAAGTGCTTGACGGGCCGACGCTCAATCTTCAGCTCTTTCAGCTTTTTACCAAGCATGACCTGCGTGGCAATGCGCGCCATGGAGATGTTGCACACCTTGGACACCAGCGGCACGGTGCGGGAAGCGCGCGGGTTGGCCTCCAGGATATAGACGGTGTCGTCCGCGATGGCGTACTGTATGTTCATGAGGCCCACGACCTTGAGTTCAAGGGCGATTTTTTTCGTGTATTCCTCGATCGTTTTGATATGCTTTTCCGATATCGTCACCGGCGGGATCACGCAGGCCGAGTCGCCCGAGTGGATTCCCGCCAGCTCAATGTGCTCCATTACCGACGGGACGATAACATCGGCGCCGTCGCTGATGGCGTCGGCCTCGCACTCGATGGCATTTTCAAGGAACTTGTCGATGAGGATGGGCCGCTCCGGCGATACGTCCACCGCCGCGGCGACGTACTGACGCAGCATATCTTCGTAATAGATGACCTGCATGGCCCGGCCGCCCAGGACATAGCTGGGCCGCACCATGAGCGGGTAGCCGAGGCGCCCGGCGATTCCGACGGCTTCCTCGATTGTGCTGGCCATGCCCGATTCCGGCTGTGGTATGCCGAGTTTTTTCATCACCTGGCGGAACCGGTCCCGGTCCTCGGCCAGGTCGATGGAATCGGGCGAAGTTCCGATGATCGTCACGCCCGCTTCCTTGAGCTGGTTCGCCAGATTGAGCGGCGTCTGCCCGCCGAACTGCACAATGACGCCGTCGGGTTTTTCCTTTCCATAAATGGAAAGGACGTCTTCCACCGTGAGCGGCTCGAAGTAGAGCTTGTCCGAGGTGTCGTAGTCCGTTGACACCGTCTCCGGGTTGCAGTTCACCATGATGGATTCGAGTCCCTCGTCGCGGATGGCGAAGGCCGCGTGGACGCAGCAATAATCAAACTCGATCCCCTGGCCGATCCGGTTGGGACCGCCGCCGAGCACCATGATTTTTTTTCTCTTCGATACCGGAACCGTGTCCTTCGCATTGTAGGTGGAATAATAATACGATCGGTTCTCGACCCCGCTAACCGGCACCGCATCCCAGTGCTCGACCACGCCCAGCGCGACCCGCCGGTCGCGGATCGCGTCTTCTATGAGATTCAGGATCCCCGCCAGGTATTTGTCGGAGAACCCGTCCTTCTTTGCCTGCGTGAGTAGATCATCCGGCAGCTTTTTACCCTTGTATTTCAGCATTCGCTCTTCCAGTTCCACCAGCTCTTTCATCTGACGTATGAACCAGGGCTTGATATACGTCCGCTCGTACAGGGTGTCGATGTCGGCGCCTTTACGCAGGGCCTCGTACATGATGAACTGCCGCTCGCTCGTCGCCGTGGCCAGCATGCGCATCAGTTCATCCAGGGACAACGAATTGAAGTTTTTGGCGAAACCAAGGCCGTGGCGCCCGGTCTCCATGGAGCGGATCGCCTTCTGGAAGGCTTCCTTATAGGTCTTGCCGATGCTCATGGCCTCGCCCACGGCGCGCATCTGGGTGCCCAGCTCGTCCTTCACGCCCTCGAATTTCTCAAAGCCCCACCGCGCGAACTTCACCACGATATAATCGCCGGAGGGCGTGTACTTTTCCAGGGTTCCGTCGCGCCAGTAGGGAATCTCGTCCAGGGTGAGGCCGCCGGCCAGCAGGGAGGACACCATGGCGATGGGGAAGCCCGTGGCCTTGGAGGCCAGGGCCGACGAGCGCGATGTTCGCGGGTTGATCTCGATGACCACCACCCGGCCCGTCTTCGGGTCATGGGCGAACTGGATGTTGGTACCGCCGATGACCTGGATGGCTTCGACGATATCATATGAAAATTTCTGGAGCTTCTTCTGCAGTTCGGGGCTGATGGTGAGCATGGGCGCTGTGCAGAAGGAGTCGCCGGTGTGGATGCCCATGGCGTCGACGTTCTCGATGAAACAGACGGTAATCATCTGGTTTTTGGCGTCACGGACGACCTCGAGCTCAAGCTCTTCCCATCCGAGCACCGATTCTTCAACTAGGATCTGGTGCACGATGCTGGCGCCGAGGCCCCGCGATGCCACGGTACGGAGTTCCTCCACGTTGTAGACCATGCCGCCGCCGGTGCCGCCCAGGGTGTAGGCGGGACGGATTACCACCGGGTAGCCGAGCTCGTCTGCGATTTTTTCTGCTTCTTCGATGGAAAAAGCCGGATTGCTCCGCGGCATTTCGATGCCCAGACGGTTCATAGTCTCCTTGAAGGCGATGCGGTCTTCACCGCGCTCGATGGCGTCAGCCGCCACGCCTATTATCCTGACACCTAACCGGTCCAGAACGCCCTGCTTGAATAGTTCAGAGGAAAGGTTCAGGCCGGTCTGCCCGCCCAGGTTCGGGAGAAGCGCGTCAGGTCTTTCCTTTTCTATGATTTGCGTAACGGTCTCAACATTGAGTGGTTCGATATAGGTCGCGTCCGCCATTCCGGGGTCGGTCATAATGGTGGCCGGATTGGAATTTACCAGCACGATTTTATAGCCCAGCTTCCTCAGGGCCTTGCATGCCTGGGTGCCGGAATAATCAAATTCGCAGGCTTGGCCGATTATGATAGGACCTGAGCCAATAATGAGTACTTTATCAATGTCAGTGCGCTTCGGCATTGGGACCTCTTTCTCTATACGCTCATATATGGACCAAGTATGTGCATAAAATTTTAGTAACACTAAATATTATGCTGGATTATGTCAAGTATGGATTAATTTTTTAATGAATTTGGGGTCAGAGCAAAGTATAAAGGGGTCAGAGCAAGGTTCCTCTCGATAGTTCTATCCATGAGAGGGTCAGAGTATGGATCAAATGGAAGCCAGAAATCTGATTAAACTTCAGTATCTGGCAGGAATTCTTTCAAAGTGCTATGATTTCAGTTCAAATTAAGCGGATTTAACCAAATCATGAAGACCATTCATATATTACCATTACTCTGACCCCCGTCCTGATTAGTCTGTAGCTGGACAGTGAACTTCATCTGAGAAGCTGATTTACTCTTGACTTCAACAAACGAGTGAGTATAATATCCCCACTCTGATACTATTGGCTGTTCGTATAACATGAACGCTACTTTGTTCTTGCCATTTATTTCATTCCTGATCAACGGTTTCATATGGGTCTATGTGTTCGCTCTACGGAAAAAGAGCCGAGCCAATACCGCCTACCTGATTTATTCCTTTTTTCTTGAAATGTGGCTTATCTTTAATTTTATCATATGGTCGCCGATTTCCAATAAAGTGGTGCTCTCATTGGTCAGAATCAATTCGGTATGGTGGCTTCCAGTCTGCTTCCTGTTCCTCAACTTCACCTACGCGTACCTCAGATTAAAGCGTGGTCCGATATTTTACATCCTTCTCGCTTTTACCGTTTCCTCGATAGCCATGAGCCTGTCGACCGACATGGTGCTGAGCGGCTACATAAGATATCAGTGGGGGGTGAATCTGAAGCCGGGAATACTGTTTATTCCGGCCATCACACTGGTTATGTTTATTCCCACACTGCTTTCAGTCTTTCTTTTCATGGGGAGGATGCTCAAAGCCGCAGATTCTTATCAACGAAACCAGATTTTTCTCATAGTGATTGGCACGATATTATCCTTCAGCATTGGCGTCATGAGCGACATGGTATTGCCGTTGCTTACGGGGAACACGGACCTGGTGCAGATAGCTCCATCTGCTACGATGGTGCAGTCCCTGTTTATATTCGCAGCCATCATCCGCTACCGCTTCCTCTCCATTGGGGTTGAGGAGGCGGCCAATGTGCTTTTCGACAACCTGAAAGACGGCGTGGTGCTCTTCAATCAGAACGGTTTCATGGTTCAGATAAACGGCGCGGCCCGGGAACTCTTGCATGTAGGCGGAGACGATTTAGACCGGACCGATATAGCTCGCGTCATTCCCGCATACCAGTTCGATCGCGAATTCCGTGGACTCGAGACGCAGATCGGCGCGGGAAGCGGCGAGCGCTACCTGTCGCTCACCCAGACCCAGATCAGCGGACACAACATCAGTGCCGGTAAGATTTTAATAATCAGAGACATCACCGAGCGGAAGCTTGCCGAACAGAATGCGCAAAAGACATCGCGGCATTTCAGGACCCTGGTCGAGTATTCATCAGATATCGTCATGATCACGGCGGACGACGGCACGATTTTGTACACCAGCCCCTCGGTGGAGCGCCTTCTCGGCTATTCTCAGGAGCAGACCGTTGGCGTAAACGTCTACTCGTATTTCCATCCCGACGATGTGAGGCCCGTGAAGGACCTGTTCCGGAGAGGCAGCCGGGGGGACGCGTATGTCACTTTCGAGTCCCGCTTCAAGCATCAGGACGGCCGGTGGTTCTACCTTGAATCAATATCGCGGTCAATGCCGGAGATATCTGAGCTTGCGGGCTGTTATATCACCAACTCACGGGACATCACTGACCGGAAGAATGCCGAGCTGGTGCTCCGTGCCAGCGAAGACCAGCTTCGCCGCAGAAACGAGGAAATGACCAGGGAACTCGAGAATGCCCGTAAGGTGCAGAACCTTCTCCTGACCGGCGGCATCCCGACGCTGGAAACCGTGGCCGTTGATTACCGCTTTTTCCCGCTCGACGCGATTGGCGGCGATTTTTTCTCTTTTGGTTCGACCGATAACCGGAACCTGGGCATATTCGTGGGTGACGTGGCCGGCCACGGCGTGTCCGCCGCTCTGTACCTGACCCTGCTCAAGTCGCTCACTGACAAGCTGTTCGCCGTGCATGGGAACTCTCCCGGCAGGTTCCTGGAGGAGCTTAACCGGGAGCTCACCCAAGAGATATATATAAACTACGTCACAGCGCTGTACGGATATTTTAACATGGATCGCTCCGGGGCCGCTTCGTTCATTTTTTCCAAGGGAGGGCATCCGCACCCCATCATCTACCGGCGAGAGAACGGCGCGACGGAGTACCTGGAAGCCAGCGGCATGCTCCTCGGATGGATCAAGGCCATTTCGTTCGACGAGGTGCGGGTCGGCCTGAACCGCGGCGACCGGATTATCTTTTACACAGACGGGATTGTCGAGTCGATGAATCCCGCAGGCGAATTTCTCGGTTATGACCGGCTTGCGGAAATCGTGAGACGGGCGAACAGCCGTCCGCTGCTGGAAGTTCTGGACGCGGTCCTGACGGACGTTGAGGCGTACCGGGCGGGGAGGCCCCCGGATGACGATGCGTTCATCGCCTGCGTCGAGGTGATATGAAAGAGCCGTTATCGGGAATATCATCTTCAAAGTCATTGTGTAATCGGGACAGGGGCGCGGGACAGGGGGCCTGCAGCGGCCTATTCAGAATGTAATGCATACTACTCAATATACGAGAGTGCGCTTATAATTATATCAAGAAGGAGGATCTATGAAAAAGCTTTTCTTCGTAGCGATGATCGCGGCAGCGACCGCCATCCTGGCATTCGTTCTCTCATTCCAGCCGGTGCCGAATGCGTATGCGGCTGACGGCTGCTACATCTGCAAGTCCGGGAGCTCAGCCGACCAGTGCAAGTACCACGGCGATGACACTTTCGACCAGCGCAAAAAGTGCGAGGCGGCCGGGTGCAAAGTGGGCGGCACGACAAGCTGCTCAACCGCGGCGAACGTCAAGGTTATTGATCCGAATTAACGATAGTTGTCGGATTATTCTTACGGGGGCTTTCGAGCAGGTCATGAATGATTCCCCCGATAGTTATCGGTATTTTTCTAAAGCGTGATACGTTCATCAGCATGCGATCAAACGGGTGCCGGAATCTATCGGGAATATGACTTGTTAGCAAGCCCCTTTTTTCTTAAAAGAGTGAATGGCCAACATACAGCAACGAATATCAGCCGAATAAACCCTAAAAATGGCTCTCCCAGTACTCGAAAGCGTCAATGATGTCCAGATACACACCGTCGAACCCTGCGTCGATGATCTGTTTAAGGTATGAGACATAACCGTTCGTCTGCGTATCGCCGTAAATGATGGCCTGCCACTCGGTATACCAGTAGCGCACCTTGTAGTTCCCGGGCCAGTTGATGTTCCGGCGGTCCAGCCATTCCGGGTTCCCGGGCCGCCAGCCCGGCTGCCAGTAGTAGCGATAGTTCTCCGCCTCGCCGATGCTCATGTAGCAGATAACCAGGCGGGAATGGCCGTTGCCTTTTGTTTTAAGCGATGTTATGTCTCCCGATGTGAGAGCGGTGCCGTCGTTAAAGAACAGGTCGATGAGCACTACGTCGTAATTGGTGCTCTGTATCGCGGCAAGGAAATCTGATTTCGTGGCAAACAGCGACGGGTTTATCAGGTAGAGGAAGTTCTGCGCGACGTTTAGGCTCGTTATATCGTTTGTGTTTTCGTTATATATCGCCAAAGGATATGTCGGTATGTTGTCCAGATCGCGGTGGTCAGCGGCAAAAGAGATATATCCCTCAGCAAAATTTTGAGCATATGAGAGGTCTATTTTAGATTGCGTCCAGCAGTAGTCGATGGCGAGCACCTGCTTGCCGTCACCCTCTACGATATCAAGAAACGGGATCAGGTAATCCGTGACGTCCGTTGGCGTGGCCTTGTCGTCTCCTGTGTAGCCGTAGAACAGGTCCTCCTGACCCACGCTGCTTATGGCGTTGAGATACGCGGCTACCGGTGTTCCATCCGAAGCGCCGGTGTCGGTCACCAGCTCGATGCCGTTCTGGGGTATCACGATGAAGTTTGAGTTATAACCGCGGGCGTATGCACTGATACTCTGCACAAAGTCGCGCATTGCCTGGCGAAAGTCGACATCATCGGGTGCGGGCTGGCCGGGAGGCGGTATCATAAC
>MIBH01000067.1:16146-16313 GCA_001829455.1 Spirochaetes bacterium RBG_13_51_14 | reverse complement strand
ATAATGAGTCATTCAGGGTAAGATTGCCGGCGTATTCCCCATGGCCGTGCATGTTGCCAATGCAATCCGCCACATAGCTGTCTTGAGAGGAAGGAGGAAAGTTAGTTGGTGGAGTGATGTCTCCATCGTTCAGCTCCCTGGCGTTAGCCAGATGCTTGTACCCAAAA
>MIBH01000067.1:108-16070 GCA_001829455.1 Spirochaetes bacterium RBG_13_51_14 | reverse complement strand
CGCGGCCGTACGTGTCGTACCGAATCAGGTCGTAAATCGACTCCTTGAGCTGGGTCTGGTCCCAGTTGATATAGATGTTGTCGATCAGGCTTGTCGCTTTTGTCAAGGGATAGTCCTCGGAGGTGGTCCCCATGGATTTATACACCCATGAGCTGTACCGGTCGTCGCGCTGGAACAGGCCGCCCTGGAGCGTGAGAAACTCCCGCAGGGTCTCCTTGATCTCCGCGTTGGAATACAGGTCTCCCGCGTTTTCCGTGTTGTATATATTTGTCCTCGGATCCATGTTCGAGCCGTTCTTCGTGGTGTATATCGAACCGCCTTCGATAAAATAGTTGGCGATGTTCCATATCAAACGCTTGATCATGTCGGTGTCGGCGACCGCGTCCTGCATGTTATCGATCAGGTCGTACATCGATTCCCGGTCAACGGACTCCCCGTTCAGCATGCCGATCATGCCTGCCAGGAGCTGCTGGGCGCCCTTCGCCATGTTGCCCAGGTCGGAATCGGTGGCTGGTGGTCCCATCTCGCTGTAGTCGGTTATAAGGGTATCGTCCCCGGCGTTGGTCGGCGTGCCTTTCAGATCGATCCACATGGGATAATCCGCTATGGCGACCGGCCCTGCCGCCAGCTCCGCCAGGTCGGTCATGTCGGTCACGTCCTTCTCGATCTTCAGGGACGAGGCATGGTTGTCGCCCAGGCCCGTGAGGTCGGACTTGTTTTCATCAATGACCCAGTGATCTCCCCCAAAATTCGTGTTCGCGAAAAGCGTGACCTTGTAGCCAGAGGGAACCTTGATGGAGGAAATGCTGTTGTCCGTGATGCCCGTGCCGGACAGATTAGCATATTCGCCTTTTCCCAGCTTTATCTCGTAGCCGGGTGTTGGATCGTTATAATCGCTATTCTGATAAAAGGTCGCCTTGTAAAGCCCTTCCATGAAGTCCTGAATTTCTTCGTCTGTTTTCGATTTCAGGAGATAGTCAAAAAGTTTGTAGTTCATCGAGATGACGCTCAGGCCCACGCCCGGCGTGTCGCTCACGCCGCTCACGTCGCCGGTGATCTCGTCCAGGAATCCGTAAAAGTCGTTGAGATAGGTTGGCGCGTTGCCGTCCCCGTAAAAGGAGTGGATGTTATACGCGGACTCTCCTTTCTGATTGTTGCCGTAGAACCGCTCACCGTCATTCTGAACGAGGGCAAGTGTATCCTTTATGTCGTCGAGCAGGCCCAGCCCCGGATTACCGGAACGGTCAATCAGGTTTTCCAGAATGCTCAGGAATTCCGCGGCCAGGTCGGTGTCCATATTAATCATGGTCGCCATTTTCTGGTTTCCCACGGTTCCGGGCACGCTGTCCCACGCCCTGTTGAGCGATGGATAATTGTCAAAGAGATGGAACAGGTTGAATTCCGGTTGTGGATCATTTTTCTGAAACTGTTCAAGCTGATCCTCGGAACAACCGGTAAAAAGCAGCATCGCGAATGCGGCGCTTAAAAAAACAAAAATAATCTTTCTCATGATAATCCTCCCCTCAGAACACCCATGTAATCACTTATTTGATGTGATATTATATATTTTTGAGTGTTAAATGTATTTAATATCAAATATTTTATAAAACCGTCCGGACGGTATATTTTATTTATCGGTTTATGTTAAAAATATAAAATATTTCCTCAGAAGTGTCAAATTAAATCTCTGATATCAAGGATTGTAAGATATTTTTTTACTCTTAATACTGGATTGCCCGGTAATTAGTGAAAATATATTTTGAAATTGTTCAATTATGGATTAATCTAATACCAATAGTGAATATTAAGATAATATATGCATATTATATGTCAATAAAAAACTGAGAAATCAGTTTTAAATCATAAGATTTGTTGCATAACTGCACAAAATTGTTCATTTTTACGGGGCTGCCTAATAAGTTCCCCCCAACCCCCCAGAGGGTGGCTTTTCAAGCCAAATCAGGTCGAAAAAGTCCCCCTCGGGGGGATTTAGGAGGCTTTTGAAACAGTCTCTTAGGCGATTTTGAAATAAGGCCTCCCTCCCCTGTCCCCTCCCATTGAGGGAGGGGGATCAAAATTTCCTAATTCGAATTAATTACTAGATTCAAGCGTTTTTTGTGTAGATGAATCGATAAACAGGCAAAATTCGCCTAACTCGAATAAATATAACCTGAGGGTCGCAGAAGAAGCTGGTCCCGCCGATCTGTTAACGAAAAATACGGCATTTTTTGGTTCATGTCCAATTTTTTTAACTTCGTTCATTATAATTATTTGACAAAACTGAAAACTTGAACCATTGTTAATCATGAATACTGAATCAATAACGCAATTCATGCTCACCGTTTGGTCGCTTTCCACCACGCTGGTGTCAACGCTTCTGCTCGGCATACCCGCCCTGCTGGTGACGCTCGTCGACCGGACCGGCCGCGTACCGTACCGGATCGGCCAGCTCTGGGCGCGGTTCATTCTCCGGACCAACGGCGTCCGGCTCCAGGTGGAGGGCATGGAAAACATCAGCGGGAAAGAATCGTACGTGTTCATATCGAACCACCAGAGCAACCTGGACGGCCTGGCCGTGGGCACCGCCCTGCCATCGCCGCTGCGGTTCGTCATCAAGAAGTCGCTCCTGAAGCTGCCCATCATGGGCCAGGCATTCAAGCTGGGGCGCATGATCCCCATCGACCGGAGCGACGGCCACAAGGCGGTCGAGACCATCAACCAATACGCGCGCGAGCTGAAGAACGGCATCAGCGCCTACTTTTTCGGCGAGGGCAGCCGCACCAGGGACGGCAGGCTCCAGCCGTTCAAGAAGGGCGGCGTCATGTTCTCCATCGCCTCCCGGCTCCCGGTGGTTCCCGTCACCATCGTCAACAGTTTCAACCTCCTGCCGACCGGCGCCCTCCATATTAAAAGGGGCACCATCAGGATCATCATCGGCACCGCCATCTCCACCCGGGACTACTGCGCTGAGAACGCGGACATCCTGCTTGAGAAGGTGCGGTCAGTCATCGCCGATAACCTCCGGAAGTACAGCCCCCAATCGGTCTGAAGCCGTCCTCATAAAAACCTTGACAATACCGCTTGAGCGAAAAATATAATTTGGCGTCTAATAAGCCAGTTAGGATACAATATTCCCCTCCCTCGATGGGAGGGGACAGGGGAGGGTGATTCTAACGCCTGATACATTCAGCAGTTAGTCACCCCCACCTATCCTCCCCCATCAAGGGGGAGGGACAATTGACGAATTTTCGAACTTTTTAGATAACTCCTTGGGGTGGGGGTGAAAAAAGTTAATGTCAGACAGAAATGATTTTGCGAAGCAATTACGAAAGAATCAAACAAAAGAAGAAAGGAAATTATGGAGATATTTAAAATCAAAGCAGATTCAAGGACTGAAATTCAGGCGACAGCAGCCAATAGGTTCATATATTGTTGATTTTGTGTGTTTTGAAAATAAGCTGGTTGTAGAACTCGACGGTAGTCAGCACATAGAAGATAAAGAAAACGATATTGGAAGGGATAATTGGCTGAAATCGCAGGGATTTTCTATAATAAGATTTTGGAATAATGAAGTGATGAATAATATTGATGGTGTATTGGCAGAAATATTCAATTTCTGTTCTCATCACCCTCCCCTAACCCCTCCCATCAAGGGAGGGGAACAAAGAAATAGCCTAACCCCTCCCATCGAGGGAAGGGAATAAATAAATCGCCAATGTCGAATAAACATTAAATAAGCAATAGACCCTCAGAACGTTATTAATGGGAGTATGATATGAAAATCAAGAAACTGTTCGCGATAACCGGTATCGTAATCCTGAGCCTGACCGCCATTCTCGTCGTATCCGCCGCTGTCGCGTACAACATGGCCGTCCAGAAGCCGAGCGTCCGGTTCCTCCTGAGCAACGCCGGCTTCCGTACGCCCGAGGATTACACGAAAAAGGAGATCTTCATCGACGTCAAGGGCGCCCGGGTCCCGGTTCTGGTCTACCGGCACGCCTGGGCGAAATCGGACAAATATTTCATGCTCCAGCACGGGCTCACGCCCGACGGATACCGGCACCCGCGGATCGACCGGTTCGCCGCGAGCCTGTGCGACGCCACCGGCATGAACGTGCTGATCCCGATGGTCACGGGCAGCGTCGAGGGCGGCTCCCTCACCGGGGCGTACGACCGGATGGCGGACATCTACGTCGCGCTTGTGAAGAATTTCCCCGGACCGTACCGCGCCTTCGGCGCCTGCATCGGCGCCAATATTCTACTGATGGCCCTGAACCGGGTGCCGCCGGAAATCTATCCGGAGAAGATCTTCATGCTGGGCCCCTTCGCAGACGGAAGGGCCCTGTTCGATTTTTACAACAAGCTCACCAGGCCGGAGGACATCGACATCATGGTGAAGATGGCCATCACCCTGAACATGGACATTTTCAGCGAAGCGGAGAAAAACCTCATTCGGAAGGCCATAGCCGCGTCCAAGCCGGGCGTGACCGACCGGAGCGAGATGAAAAAGATCATGGGTGAAAAGCTCTACAACGATATCGCCGTGATCAAGCTGCACCACCGCGACTTCGAGGACATAAGCCCGCGGACCATGTTCGGTCGGAAACGGTCCAACTGCACGTATTTCATCCTCCACTCGAAGACCGACAACATCATCCCCTATTTCGAGGGCAAAAGCCTGGCCGACTTCATGAAGAAGAGCGGCATCAGCACCAAATTCCTGGGAACCGAGTACCTCGAGCACGCGCAGAACCAGGCCTCCGTGACCGGATTCATCAAGGAGATGAAGTACCTGATCCGCTTCTTTGACGAATTGTTTGAAGGAGACGTGACGATATGAGGACCCGCGGAGGCCGTATTGCGAAATACGAACAAATTACATTGCATGGAAAATAATCTTTCAAAGCTGTACGGCATCCTCGATACCCTCGGGAGCGTGATCGTCGCGTTTTCAGGCGGCGTTGACAGCACCCTTCTCCTGAAGGCGTCCGGCGACCGGCTGGGCGGCGGCGTCACTGCGGTCACGGTCGAGTCGCTCCTGATCCCTCCGGAAGAGGTCGACGACGCCGGTGACTACCGCCCCGGAATGAGGGCCCTTCACGAGCTTGGCATCCGGAGCCCGCTCCAGGAGGCCGGCCTTACCAAGGATGAGATCCGGCGGGCGTCGAAAGCGCTGGGTCTTCCCACGTGGGACAAGCCGGCCAATCCCTGCCTGGCCGCGCGCATACCATGCGGAACCGCCATCACCAGGGAAATGCTTGAAAGGGTATACCGCGCGGAGCGCCATCTTCACGGGCTGGGCATACGCGACGTCAGGGTGCGGCTCCATGGAGACCTGGCCCGCATCGAGGTGCCCCGTGACTGGTTGAAGATCATCCTGGATGAAACACTGTCCGCGAAGATTGCTGAAACTTTGAAACGTTTCGGGTTCCGGCATATCGCGCTTGACATGGAGGGATACCGCAGTGGCAGCATGAACGAAGCGATTGGCAAGGAGGAAGGCGATGGACCGGGATAAAATCCGCGACCTCCTGGAAAAGGTCAGGAGCGGCGCGATCGACGTGCAGGACGCCATGCTGGCGCTGAAGATGCTACCGTATGAGGACCTGGGATTCGCGCGGACCGACAGCCACCGCGCGCTCCGGACCGGGTACCCGGAAGTGGTCTATTGCACGGGCAAGACGACCGGCCAGATATGCGCGATCGTTGAACGGCTCGCGGCCGCGCATCGTACCATCATCGCGAGCCGGGCCACTGACGAGGTATACGAGGCCGTGAAAAAGGTCAGGCCCGAGGCCGTGTACAAAAAGGACGCGCGCCTCGTCATCATCGGTGAAACGGTGAAGCCGGCTACCGACAAAAAGATCCTGGTGATCACCGCCGGTACCTCGGACATTCCCGTGGCCGAGGAGGCGGCGGTCACCGCCGAGGCGATGGCGAACCCGGTCGAGCGCCTCTTCGACGTGGGCGTGGCCGGTATCCACCGGCTTTTCGAAAACGCGCCCAGCCTTTTCAGCGCGAACGTGATCATCGCCGTGGCGGGCATGGAAGGAGCCCTGCCCAGTGTCATCGGCGGGCTCGTGGACCGGCCGGTCATCGCGGTTCCCACCAGCATCGGCTACGGCGCGAGCTTCGGCGGCCTCTCGGCGCTCCTGACCATGCTAAACAGCTGTGCTCCCGGCGTGGCCGTGGTTAACATCGACAACGGCTTCGGGGCCGGTTATATCGCCGGCTTGATCAACCAAGGGGCCGCGTGATGAAGATCGCGTACTTCGACTGCTTCGCAGGCGCCAGCGGCGACATGATCCTGGGTTCGCTCATAGACGCCGGCCTCGATGCGGACCGGCTTACAGCAGAGCTGGCGAAGCTCCCGCTGACGGGATACGAGATTTCAGCGAAAAAGGTATTAAAAAACGGCGTGTCCGGCACCCGGTTTCACGTCGCGGTATCCGCCCAGGACCACAGCCGCGGTCTCGCTGATATTCTGAAAATTCTAGAAGAAAGCTCCCTCGGGGAAGCGGTGAAAAAAACCGCCGCCGATATATTCAAGAATATAGCACGCGTCGAGGCATCGATTCACAATATACCGGTCGATGAGGTTCATTTTCACGAGATCGGCGCGGTGGATTCCATCATCGACATCGCCGGAGCCTGCATCGCGATCAACCTTCTGGATATCAGGGCCGTGTACGCCTCGCGGATAAACGTGGGCGAAGGCTTTATCGATACCATACACGGGCGCCTGCCCGTGCCGGCCCCGGCAACCGCCGGTCTTCTCACCGGGGTCCCGATCTATTCCAGCGGAATAGAGGCGGAGCTCACCACGCCCACCGGCGCGGCAATCATCTCATATTTCGCCAAGCGTTTCGGCCCCCTGCCGGAGATCAAGATCATGAGCACGGGCTACGGCGCCGGCGCAATGGATCTGCCTGTCCCCAATCTCCTGCGCTTGTACATCGGCGAGTCGGAGGAGCGGGCCGGATACGAATCCATCGTGTCCATTGAAACGAACATCGACGACATGAACCCTGAGTTCTACCAGCACGTTTTTGAAAGGCTCCTCGACGCCGGCGCGCTCGACGTGTACACCACCCCGGTCATGATGAAAAAATCCCGGCCCGGCGTGAAGCTCACGGTGCTGGCGGGCGCGGCAGCGCGCGACGCGCTGGCGGACATCATCTTTTCCGAAACAACGACCGGCGGGATCCGCTTCAGCGTCATGGAGCGCATTATCCTCGACCGCGAGGTCCGGAGGATACATACCCGCTATGGAGAAATCAGCGTGAAGGTGTTCACCAGCGCCGGCCGCGTCGTCACCGTATCGCCTGAATATGAAGACTGCAAGAGAATCGCGAGAACCATGGACGTTCCCCTGAAACAGGTCTATGACGAAGCGAAAAAAATTGCTGATTCGCTGCACGGGCGCGGAAACAAATGATCGGGAAAGGATACACACACCTGTATACCGGAAACGGCAAGGGAAAAACCAGCGCGGCGTTGGGACTGGCCTTCCGGGCGGCCGGGTCCGGGCTCCGGAGCATTATCATCCAGTTCATGAAGGGACTGCCGAGCGGCGAGATCGACGCAGCCGAAAAGATGGGCGGACTCATCGCCATCGAGCGGTATGGAAGCACCCGGTTCTGCAGGCCGGATGACGGCTCCATGGACGAGCACCGGGAGCACGCGCGCCGCGGATACGGCCGCGCCCGCGAGGTCCTTACAGGCGGCGGGTACCCGGTCGTGATCCTTGACGAAATCATCACGGCCGCGGCATTCGGACTTGTTTCAGATGAAGATATAATCGCGCTGATCAGGAGCAAGCCGGAAGCCGTGGAGCTGGTGCTAACCGGCCGCGGCGCTGCTGACGGCCTTATCGGTCACGCGGATCTGGTAACGGAGATGAGGGAGATCAAGCACTACTACCAGAAAGGTGTGGCGCCGCGAAAGGGGATTGAAGATTGATGACGCTGACACGACCCGCCGCATTCACCGCCGTTCTCTGCCTGTGCGCATTTCTCGCGCGCGGGGCAGCCCGCGCGGAAGATCGGCCCCTGCTCGGCATCGCCGTTCTCCGTAACAACAGCCCCCGCACCGCGGCCCTCACCGTGCTTCTGGAGAACAACCTTCTCCGTATCGCCGAATCCACCGCCCTGTTCAGAGCCGTTAATCCGGCGCTTTTGAGGGAGCAGCTCGGTAAATTCGGGTGCACGGACGAACGGTGCGTGCTCGGATTCGCCCGCGACGCCGGCATGAGCCTCGTGATCCGGGGGGACTTTGACGACGCGAGCGATTTCATCCTGCTTTCGCTCCACGCCTACGGCATCGACATCCCCTACCAGAACAGGGCGGTGCAGTCGTATACCGTGCGGATTCCCATGAAGGGAAAGTTCGGCGCCGCCGAATACAACGCCATCACCGAGGAGCACGCTGCCCGCTTCATATCGAAGCTCCTTGCCGGTTATCGGTCGCCGGTTTATGCCGTGACGGACGCGGACGGCACGCTGTCGTTCGGCTGGAACCTCAACGGTACGTACGACATCTACCGGCCTGAACCGCCACGGGAGAAAAACGCGCTCCGCGGCTTCAGAAAAACAGGGTCGGCGCTCCTCGCCTCGGGAGCGATCATCCGTTCCGACCCACCGCTGCAGGCGGGGGACTTCGTCCTGGCCGGCTTCCGCGACAAAGCCGATTATCTTGAAAAATTTTTTTATGAGCGCAAGCGGGAAACCGTGTTCCGCCCGCCGGCCTGGGCGAACACCATCTACGCCGTCCTCCTCACCGGCCCGGCCAGCGCGTTCATGCCGGTCATAGCGCCGACCCTCGGCTATTACCGGGCGAGCGACTGGCAGGGACTGGCGCTCTGGACCTTCAATTTCGCGCCGTACTTTTACCTGGAAATCAACGGCATGGCCGATTACTGGGCCAATTACTATAAAAAGAAAAAAACCGTGCCCCGGGACGTGCAGGCGCAATATTACTTCGGCCTGTATATGTTGTGCGCCGGCGGCGCATCCCTGTTCGCGGATTCCTTCGCGCACGATCTCCTTGAAAAAGCCGCAAACTACCAGGGGGTCCAGCCCTTTATGGGAAGCGCCGTGACTGCCGGTTATCTGGCGCTCATCTCCGGAGGCGGCGGCCACTTCTACCGGGGCAGCCGGCTCTGGGGATATCTCTACTTTCACGCGGACAACCTGCTCCTCTTTTTTACCATCAGGGAATTCTGCCCTGAAAAAAAATACCTCCCCCTTCTGAGATCCTTCTCCACGGAAAAAATCAACAGAACACGGGCCTATGCGCTCCTCTCGGCGACCTGCGCCGTCAAGCTCGCCGAAGTGGTGCATGCGGTCCTCATCAGGGACGCCATCAGGAACGGGGAAATCATCGATGAGGGATACGCGGTGGAGCCGGTACTGTTCGGAACCGAGGACGCGGGCGTGACTCTGGGAATGCGGTGTTCGTATCGATGGTAATGATGACCATGGCCGGCGGGAGGGCAAATGAATAGAAAACAATCAACCAGATTCACGCTATTTATCTCGCGCTCCCCATGGATGATCAGCGAGACTCTCATCGCTATTCTGTTACTGTTCACCCTTATGCCCGGCGGTGTGTCCGCAGCGGCAAAAGAGCCGGTGAAAGGCACCATCGCCGTATTTCCGGTCTCCCAGGCCAGTGCACAGCTCAGCGCCCTGTCTCAAAAATCGGCCGAGGCAATCGCGGAAGCCTTTAACCGGCTCGGCAGGTTTGTGCCCGTGGAGGAGGGGAGGGTGCAGACGGCCATAGATAAAATACCGGAAGGCTCCGGCGAGGAAGCAGTGATGAAGGCCGCAACGGAACTGAATGCGGACCTGTACGCCACGGTTACCGTATACATGATGGGGAGCAGCATCATCGGCACGGTTACAATCAATCCCGTTTCCGCGGGATACCAGCAGATGAAGCAGAGCATCGCCGTCAGGAGCATGGTGCCGCTGAACATACCCCTCAAGCTTGCCCGTGAGGTAGCGCTTCTCCACAAAAAACTGCCCGTGGAAGCCTCAATTCTGGAAAAGCGGGACGGGCTGTACGTGCTGAGCGCCGGGCAATGGCACGGCATAAGGCCCGGACGGTACCGCACCGATCGGGGCCAAACCGTCATTGTGCGCAACACGAGCAGGTACCGGTCGCTTGCGTCGCTTCCGGATTCAGCGGCAAAATCAGGACGGCTCACCATCAGGGACTATCCTTCGGTCAGGGGCGTCATCAGGGAAATCGACGATCGGATCGAGTACAATACCAATTACCGGTACAGCCTCGCCGGCGCCGAAGGCGACCGGAACATCGACCCGGAAAAAAAATTCACGGCGGGCATCTGCCTCATCAACCCCGGTGCCAACGCCTGCTTCCCCGGATACGGCTCGTACCTGTCAACGTCGTACCTCGGATTCAAAAACACCACGCCGAGCATAGCGGGGATCGTCTTCTCATCGGCGCTCATCATAACGCACTTTCTCCTCCCGGAGTATATGACCAGATTCAAGATAAACTTCTTTCCCGGCGTCATGGACGGCGACAAGACCCGGAACCTGAACAACCTCCAGATCTTCCTCTGGTCAACGGTGCCGCTCACGTTTTCGGCCGCCTATCTGGACCAGCTGTCCTACCAGTTCACCACAAACAGCGTGCTTCCCCCATTTTTCATGAGCAAGAACGAGACGGCCCTGGTCCTGTCCGTCATCATTCCGGGAGGAGGCATGTTCTACAAAGGGTACCGGCTGCCCGGATGGGGATTCTATCTGTCGGAGATGTTCCTGGCCGGCTTCTGCGTGTACACCAGGGATGAAAAGAAAAAGGTCGTCTACGGCGGCATTGCCCTGGGAGCGGTGAAACTCATCGAGCTGGTGACCGCCGCGTTCAGCCCGCCGTCATATAGCTTTTATAACATCGAGAAAGAAGGCCGCATCAGACCGGCCTCCCTGTCGATGGGCGTCGAGCCGGCCGAAACCGGCGATCTGGTCTACCGGCTGGGCATGACCTTCAGCTATTGACGGCTGGCGTTTATTGGGTCGGGATGGGATCGCGGCTACAGGCTGGGCACATCGCTTAGCGGAGTGGCGTCAAGGTCCTGGTTTTTTATATCAGCGGATTTTTTTTTCTCCTCCTTCGTTTTTTCCTCCGTGGTTCGCCTGTCCGGAATCGTCATGCCGCTGTCCGGTTCGTCGATCTTCTCTTCAACCTTCGCCGGCGGCTTGCTGATCGCCTTGATGACATACTTCGTTCCCTGATACACGCCGGTTGAAGACCCGGATACCACTGCCACGGCGGTCATGCCGGCGATTATCTTGCTCTGGACCATGGTTATATGTATGCCGAACTTTCTGATCCCGGCGTAGATCGCGATAACGATCCAGAGGATGAGGCTGTATTTCCCCTTCTTCCTGAGCAGATCTTTAAGATCCTGTTTCCGGCTGTTGATGATATACTCCTGGTCCCCGGGAGAAACCGGCCGGGAAAGCTTGTACCGGCCAAGGAGCTGGTGGAACTGTTCAACGCTGGTATTCATAGAAGCTCCGCTATATCCTTGATGCCCTTGCTGTTGAGGTATTCCAGTATGCGCTTGACCAGCTGCCCGTACTTGTATTCCACCTGCCGCCGCGTCAGCCCCAGAACCCCGGCAGCATTACCGTAGGTGAAATTATGGGTCGCTATCAGATCAAGCATCGTCCGCTCATCCTCGCCGCACTCTATCTGCTCAAGCGCCTCGCTGATGATGATCCTGGTATCCCTGAACCCGTTCGTGAAGGTGAGGCCCACGTCATTGAACACCTCGTCGATATCGACGCCCGGATCCTTTTTGGCGTAATGACGGTATACAACGTTTCTCAGGGTCCCGTAGAGCCATGCCCTTTTATTTTCAATTTTTTCAAATTTGTCGAAAAATATTAAGAACACCTCCTGGCATAAATCACGCGCGTCCTCAGCGTTCCCGACCTTTGTTAAAATCGAACTGAAGACCTGGGAATAGTACTCCATATAGGCCTGGGTAAATTCATCAACAGACCCTTTCGCTTTCTTCATCCGATACTTTGCATACCTATTATGTAGTCTATAAAGAAACAAAAATAACACAATTAAATTCCAGCACAAGACTTTTTTAAAGTATTATGAACTATATTCGAGGGGTGTGAATTAAATTCCGGGTAATTCTTAATCTATGAACCCCCTAAATCCCCCAGAGGGGGATTTTTCGCTTCATGTTGGCTTAAGAAGCCCCCCTTTGGGCGCTGCACTGAACCTACCGAAGTGGGGTTGGGGGGAACTTTTGGGACAGCCCTGTCAGGGCGGGGGTGAATAACTGCTGAATACATCAGGCGTTACAATCACCCTCCCCTGTCCCCTCCCATCAAGGGAGGGGAATTTTGCATCCAATTTAACTTATTAGACAGCTCCAATAAAAAAATCGCCTAACTCGACAAGTAATTGAAGTAAGGTGTCCGATAGTTATCGGTATTGAAAAGTATTGGACTTTGAGATGTTGACAAGGATTTAGTAATTAGCCAAAAAATTTCATCTATACTTGACAAAAATTACTAATGTTATTATTTTTGACTTAATTCGTAAATTTTAACAAATTTAGTCTAAATATATAATTATAGTAAACAAATGGCTAGTGAACCTGTTCAGGAAAACAAAAAGTACTGGGATCTGATTAACACAGCGCGAGAGCTCTTTTTCAAGCATGGCATCAAAAGAGTCACTATCGAAGAGATATGTGAAAAAGCTGACGTGAGCAAAGTGACCTTTTACAAATTCTTCAGAAACAAGAAGGATTGTGCCGTCAGGGTTCTATCGGAGCTGTATGCCAGGATACTTAAAGAGCAGGATGAAATAATGAATCGGCCTATCCCCTTTATTGAAAAGATAAAGGAGCTCATCAGTCATTCAATAGCATTGAACGAAGAACTCGATGATATTTTTCTGGATGAGATGTGGGAAACAATTGAAGATTTCGGGGTTTTCTACAATACGCTCAAAAATGAATCATATAAACTCATGGGGGAGTTCATCAAGCAGGGACAGGATGAAGGAGTTATTCGGGAAACACTCACGCCGGAGATGCTATCGTATATGATAGATATTCTCCGGGATATGCTGAACAGCGAACGGATGAAGAACATCGCACCGGATCCTCATGAGCGGTGGGACGTGATATTGAACTTCTTCTTTTACGGGATCATCGATTCAGACAGGGGAAACCTGAATACGCGGAAAGGGGGCTGATTCAGTTTATTCCTGAATCCGAATCGTCCGCATGGCGGTTATCCCGTGGAACGAGTGCATTTTTTTTCTGAACCATAAATTACTATAGACAAGAGGGGAGCTGCCGTGCCCTTCTTACCCTATGCAATACCGCGAGGAGCGAATCACATGAAAAAAACAATTTCAACGATCAGCATGATCATCATACTGGCTGCCTTCTCATACGGCGCCGCGGTTGAGCTGACGGGGCTGGAAATTATCGACCGGTCCGATAGAGCCGTCCGCGGGGACACCCAGATCTCCCTGGTTGAAATTACCATCAAGAACCGTCGGTGGACACGGACTCTGAAGATGAAAAGCTGGGACAACCGGGTTACGAAAAAATCGTTCGCCGAAATTCTCGCGCCCAAGAAAGACGCCGGTAACCGCTTCCTCATGATTTCAAAGGATGGGCTGATGTGGCACTACAGCCCTGAAATCGGCAAGGAGATCAAGATACACCCCTCCATGATGCTGCAGTCCTGGATGGGATCGGATTTTTCCAACGACGATATCGTCAAGGAGTCGAGCATCGTCGAAGACTACACCCACACCCTGCAGGGCAAAAAAACCGTTGAAGGCCATGAGTGCTATGTGGTCATATTGGAGCCGAAACCGGAAGCGGCCGTCGTGTGGGGGAAAATAGTCTACTTCGCCCGGGTCGGCGATTTTCTGCCGGTGAAGGAGGAACTGTACGACCAGCACGGAAAGCTGAAAAAGGTGCTCACGTGCTACGTCTATAGACGGATGTATGACCGCGTCATCCCCACCGTTTACAAGATGGTAACGCTGAAGAAACAGAGGGAATCGGAACAGAAAGGCGAAGAATACACGATGATGGTGATCAAAGATGCGATGTTCAACAGAAAGATCGACAACAGAATATTCACCCTGCAGAATCTCAAACGGAGATAGGGCATGGATATGAAAAAATCACGCATTGAATTCATGCTGGCGTGGCGCAACGTCTGGAAAAACAAGCGCCGCACCATACTCACGCTCCTCACCATCATGGTGGGATGCGCGATGATCATTTTCTTCAAAGCGCTCCAGGAAGGCGGGTACGAGAAAATGATCGACGATGCTATTGCGGCGAACACCGGGCACATCCAGATCCATGAAAAGGGCTTCTGGGAAAATATGAGCATTGACTACGCGTTCAAGCCCGGGGTGCCCCTCCTCGTCTATCTGCGGAAAAACCCGGCTGTTTCCGCCGTAAGCCGGAGGGTCTACGCGGCCGGCCTCGTCTCGTACCAGAACAACACGTTCGGCGTACTCGTTCAGGCGGTCGACCCCGGCCAGGAAAAAAAGGTGAGCACCCTCCACACGACAATCCAGAGCGGCGGACGGTACATAACCCCTGATGACGGCAAAAAAATAATCATGGGAGCCACTCTGGCGAAAAACCTGAACGTGAAGGTCGGGGACGATGTGTCCCTGCTTTCGCAGGGGTTCGACGGCTCCATAGCGGCGGGAAATCTCACCGTCGTGGGCACCTTCAAGACCAATAATCCCCGGTACGACCAGTCAATGGTCATCATGCCCCTCGTTCAAGCTGCGGAGACATTCACCATGATGGGCTACATCAACTCGCTCGCGATCAAATTGAAAAACACGTCCGATGTGGAAACAATTCGCGACCGGCTCCGCACGAATTTCGGGGCCAAGGACCTCGAGATCATGGGCTGGGACGAGCTCACGCCCGAGCTCATCCAGAGCATTGTCATGGACAGACTCTTCGGCAATATTTTTTACCTTATACTATTGCTGATCACCGCCTTCGGCGTCCTCAACACCATACAGATGTCCGTGTTCGAACGGACCCGCGAGCTCGGCATCATGATGGCCATCGGCACCAAGCCGCGACAGATCGTCACCATGGTTCTCTTCGAATCCGTATTCATTTCGTTGCTGGGCGTTGCGCTGGGAATCGTTCTCGGCAGCTCAATCAGCTACTATTTCACCGTACACCCGATCGATTATTCCGATTATCAGAAAGAGCTGGAGGTGTTCAGCATGTCCACGACGCTCCTGCCGGCGAAGCTGACCGTGAAAAACATCGCCACGACCGCGTTCCTCACGTTCCTGTTCGGGATTCTCTTTTCAATCGCACCGGCCCGGCGCGCGGCAAAGCTCAAGCCCCTTGAAGCGATACGGCAGCTATAACGAGGAGGAGGCGCGATGAAGACCCTGAAGACATTCATACTGCTGGGCTGGAGAAACCTGTGGCGGCAAAAGCGGCGATCGCTGGTGGTGACCTCGGCGATCGCGCTGGGCGTTCTGATGCTGATGTTCGCGCTCGCATTGATGAACGGCATCATCTCCCAGATGCTCGACAACAACATCAGCACCAAGCTGGGCCATATCGCGGTTTACAAAAAGGGCTTTTTCAACGACATGAAGCTCGAGACAAATTTTTATCCCGTTCCGCGCATCATCAGGGCGGTGGAACGGGATAAGGATGTCGTTGCTTCCTCCCCTCGCGTCAAGGCTTTCGGCATGATTCGGACGAGCGAATCGTCCCGGGGAGTGATCTTGATCGGCATATACCCCGACAAAGAAAAAAAAATCTCAAAAATCAACGAATACACCCTGACCGATGAAGGAGGAAAATTTCTCGATGATCCCGGCTCGAATGAGATCCTCATATCAAAATCGCTTGGTTCCCGGCTCGATGTCATGGT
>MIBH01000067.1:0-98 GCA_001829455.1 Spirochaetes bacterium RBG_13_51_14 | reverse complement strand
ATCGTCCTCATCATGCAGGATAAAAACAACGAAATGACGGGCGTCGGGCTCACGCTCAAAGGCTTCTTTCAGACACCCGTTCAGGAGTATGATAATTC
>MIBH01000066.1:28045-31544 GCA_001829455.1 Spirochaetes bacterium RBG_13_51_14 | reverse complement strand
GATATATACGAGTGGGATTAAATAAAATGATAAAAAAATCATGGGTCAGAGTAAAAAAGTTTATTTATGTATACAATAATAGTCATAGAGAATAATTAAAAGGGGTCATTTATTTAATTTAAAGGGGTCAGAGTAAGGAAATAAATTTCTTGACTACCGACTATTTTTTATGGATCCTAATTTGTAATTTAATATTTTGAAACAATTTCTTGGAGGAACCTCATGAGAAGATATATTAAAAAAGTTCTTGCGCCTGTGGATGGATCAGAATCTTCGAAAAAGGCCCTGGAAATGGCTATAGTGTTAGCAAAGGAGTCTCACGCTAAGCTGACAGTACTTGAGGTTGTTGAAGAATTCGGTCCCCTGCCTGGATTTTACGGAGCGGCGCCGGAAGGAGTTGACCGTGTTAAATGGATATCGGAGCAGCGGTTCGAGCAAGTCCATCCCATGCTTGATGAGGAAAACGTGGAATGGGATCGGATGGTTGTTGAAGGATATCCGGCAGACAGAATTTGTGAGATCGCAGAAAAAGGGAAGTATGATATCGTTGTACTAGGGAGCAAGGGCCGCTCAGCTGTCGGTCGTTTTCTCATGGGTTCAATATCTGATAGAGTTGTCCACCATGCGCACTGCAGTGTCTGTGTTGTTAAGTAATCCAGAATGCTCGACAAGCGTAACCATCCGTTGCGGTAGATATATTTTTTTGTTTTTACTCGGTTTTATATATATTATTGTTTTATAGATTAAGCTCCAGAGTATGCTCACCGGTGATTGATTGTATGGCAATTTCTCTGCAGACTGGCCTGAAACAGACCCAGAAACTGGCAATGACCCAGTCCTTGAAACAGGCCATTGAATTGCTCCATCTTTCCAATATCGAACTCTACGAGAGGATATCGAACGAACTACTTGATAATGCCGTGATCGAGGAAGAGCCGGCATCTGCGTTAGCTCCGAACGCGGGTGAATCAGACCTGATTACGGCCATTATCAGCAATTTAAGCGGTGATGAATCTACTCATGTGCGGGATGAGGAGCGGTATGTTTGTTTCGATGATGCCAGCGATACGGGCTTCTCCGGCGGGAAAGATGACGATAAAAAAAGGCAATATCTTGAGAATTTAACTGCCCTTGAAGAGTCTCTATCCGAGCACCTTCTGTGGCAGGCCAGACTCACGGCGCGCGATGCAAATGAGCTGGAGATTTATCAGACTATCATCACATCGCTCAGTGAAAACGGATTTCTGGATCATGACCCTGGTGAGCTTTTTTCCGGCAGCGGTTTCGCCAGGGGCCAGATCGATAGTGCGCTCGCAGTCATCCAGCTATTTGACCCGGTTGGTTGCGCAGTTCATAACGTACGTGAAAGTCTCCGGGTGCAGTGCTGCTATTTTTATCCCACCGATACGGTTTTGCAGAAAATCGTCACTGATTATTTTGAGCTTCTTGAAAAGCTTGATTATGATAAAATTGCCCGGTCGATCAACATTCCCCCTGCGAAGGTGCTTGAAAAGAGCAGAATAATACATAGCTTGGACCCCTTCCCGGGCCGGCAATATTCAAGATGGAAAACCAGATATATCATCCCCGATATGGATGTAAAGCTCATTGACGGCGCAATCATACTTGTCCTCAATGACGACTGGATTCCCGGACTTCGTGTGAATTCTTACTATATTTCACTCCTCAAGAAAAAAAACATTGAAAAAAAACTGCGTAATTATATTCAGGACAAGATGCAGTCAGCCCGCTATCTCATAAGAAATATCGACAATAGGCGGAATACCATACTTAAGGTAGCCAGCGCTATCATGGAACACCAGCGGGAGTTCCTGGAACGGGGACCCGGACACCTGAAGCCCCTGACGCATGGTGAGGTGGCAAAAGAAGTGAAACTTCATGAGTCAACAATAAGCCGCGTTGCCAGCAATAAATACGTCCAGACCAGCTGGGGAGTGTTTGATTTAAAATACTTTTTCGCGTCTCGGCTGAGATCGGCCGGCTACTCTGATGATACTTCATCCAACACGGTCATGAATCTGATTCGGGATATCATCGAGCGGGAAAATGCTGCCGCGCCGCATAGCGACGAAGATATTGCGAGGATTCTCGGGAAAGCGGGTTTGCAGGTCGCCCGGAGAACAGTTGCAAAATACCGGGGAATCATGAGGATTTCCCCGTCGAATGTAAGAAAAAAAATCAATAAAATAAAAACAGAGGAGTGTACATGAATATTACCGTAACCGGAAGGCATATGAATGTTTCAGACAACCTGCGTGATTATGCTGAGAAAAAGATAAAAAAGCTGGACCGCTATTTCAATCAGCTGATCGATGCTCATGTTATTCTGGCCGTTGAAAAACTTGACCACATTTCCGAAGTCGTGATGAACGGAGACGGTGTGCAATTCCACGGCAAGGAGCGGGCGGCCGATCTCTACTCGGCGATAGACCTCCTGCTGGCAAAAATGGAGAGACAGATCAGCCGATATAAGGAAAAACATCAGATGCATAAGGGCCCGGAAAAGAGCGAGACCGCCTCGTACAATATTACGGACAGGGGCGGGAAGGAGGTTGTTCTCCGGCAGGTCAGCAATAAACCGGTCGATACTGTTGAAGCTTTTTTACAGATGCGGATCGATAAAAAAGACTTTATCCTTTTCAAGAAGGGAATCAACAAGATCGAGGCCGACGCGGATTATACGAATAAGAATTATTCTGTGATTTACCGCGACCGGAACGGACTGAAGATGGTGGAGATACCTTTTGATAAGGCTGATGCATACATGCCGACCGATCGTTTCGTTTCATATGCCCTCGATATTGTTGATGATTCACCGACGAATCCGAAGGTGAAATTCAATAAACTCAATTCATGCGATTTGATGAAATTAACTCTCCATGAAGCGATACTCGAAATTGACAGATCCATGCAGATGTTCCTCCCCTTCTTTAATATTGAGTCAGAATATCTAAATGTCATATTCAAAAACGGCAATACGTACGAAGTCTTGGTTCCGGCTTTTTAAGATGAAGTTAAATCAAACTCTATGGACGAGTAATGGGAAACAACAAGGTACAGGTAAAAAATTTTTTAGATGACACCGGGATCATTGATTTACAGATACGGCTGGTGGCGGGAAGCTCTGGGCTCGAAAAGGAGATCCGCGTTGGCGATATTAACCGGCCCGGGCTTACGCTTGCCGGA
The DNA here is from genome assembly GCA_001829455.1 of Spirochaetes bacterium RBG_13_51_14. Lineage (GTDB taxonomy): Bacteria > Spirochaetota > UBA4802 > UBA4802 > UBA5550 > RBG-16-49-21. The sequence goes on along the minus strand of MIBH01000066.1, from coordinate 28,337 downwards.
TTTTACGATTTCTTCGCCTACGACCGGATACAGATATTTGGGCTGGGGGAGAGCGCGTATTTGCGTCAGCTTACCGAGGATAAAAAGGAGAACGTTCTGGAGAAGTTTTTCTCATATGATGTACTTTGCTGTATATTCACCCACAATGAGGAACCGGACCGGCACTTCATCGAATACGCGAATAACAGGGGAGTCCCTGTTTTCGTGACCAAGAGAGACACCACCAAGTTCACCAGCACCCTCGTTTATCTGTTGAATGAAGCATTTGCTCCTTCGGTCACGGTGCATGGAA
>MIBH01000066.1:1933-27882 GCA_001829455.1 Spirochaetes bacterium RBG_13_51_14 | reverse complement strand
CAGCATAATGGTTCCGGTCAGACCGGGACGCAACATTCCCATTATTGTTGAGACAGCAGCGTTGAACCAGCGACTTAAGAAACTGGGCATATTCACCGCGCGTGACCTGGATAAAAACATCCAGGAGAGCCTCAAACGGGAGGCGGGTGAAGAATGATGGAACGCGAGGTGGTTGTGAAGGGCGATGCCGGCGTTCATGCCCGGCCGGCTATGATGATCGTCAAGGAAGCGATGAAATACTCATGCGACGTGAAGCTCATAAAGGACGACGTTGAGGCTGACTGTAAATCCATAATGTCTGTCCTGGGGTTGGCAATCATCGCTGGGACACGGCTTATCGTAAGAGCCAGCGGAGACGACGAGGCCAAAGCCGTCAGTTCAATCGTTTCAATGATAGAAAGTAATTTCAAGCCCGATGAAAAATCTGCTGAAAAGAATTAAATTCTTACCGGACGACACCAGCGTCCAGGACGTCCTGTTCCTGGTGGGCATATTCGTCTTCATTTCGATCCTTATCATCGGGCTCTTTCCCGGGAAAAACGTCATGATCGTGAAGAGCCAGGAATTCTTCATTTACGCAGTCATGACGGTGCCACTGGTGGCCGCGCTCTATTTCATCGTCGTGTCGCTGCGGCGGAACCTGTATACGGGCGCGGGAACCAGGTCCAGTATTCAGTACAAGATGGCCATGGCGTTTGTGTTCGTGGCCGTTCTTCCATCCCTGCCGGTGGTGCTCACATCGAACTATCTTTTGAACCAGACCCTGTCGAGCCTTATCCTGGACAAGACGTCATACGCCCTGAACGAGGCCATCACCATATCCAACGAACCGACGGCGCAGATGAAAGAAAGAATGCGCGGCGAGCTGGAATCCCTGAAGTATCAGATGGACAACGGGACCCTTTCAGTCGAGTCGCCGGAGGGGCGGGAGTATCTGCGGAACATATACCAGCTGAAGGGGATAAGCGCTTTCGCCTACCTGTTTTACCCCGGCGAGGCGTCCAACACCTTATGGCTTGTCGACAACGCTCCCGATGATATCCGGAGGCCGATAACCGATTTTTATAGCGTCACGGTTTTCAGCGACTATATCAGGATAGACAAACTCTCGATACAGGGGAGGGATTACCTGGCGGGTGCGCTTCACTACAATAACTACCTCCTGGTGCTCTGCCGGCACATCCCGGAGGACATTGCCGCGAGCACGGAGCTCTTCACCCAGGCGCTGACCGACCATAAACGGCTCGCCACCATCATCAGCGACCTGAAAAGCAACGGGGGCCTGTACCTTTTGGGCATCACGCTTTTCATCATCATGGTCTCGGTCCTGGTAAGCCTCTACCTGTCCAAGAACATCACCAGGCCGGTCATTCAGCTTTCTGATGCCACGAAGGAGCTCGCCCGGGGCAATTTCGATATTTCCCTGTACCGCGATTCGGAGGATGAGCTGGGAGTGCTCTTCAGATCATTCAACCGGATGGTGTACGAGCTTAACAGAAACCGGCGGATCGCGTATCAGAAGCAGCGGCTTGAGGCCTGGCGCGAGATGGCGCGACAGGTGGTTCATGAGATAAAAAACCCTTTGACCCCGATACAGCTTTCAGCAGAGCGCATACGGAAGCGCTACGTCGAAAATCATCCGGATATCCAGAATATCATCCTGTCCGGCACGGAAACCATTATAGAGGAGGTGGGCGTGCTGAAGAACATATTGAGCGAATTCACCGAATTCGCGCGCCTTCCCGAGATGAAGCCAGTGAAGACCGACGTCAACGCCGTTGTTGAGAGCTGCGTGAATTTTTTCTCAGGCCATGAAAACGTCACATTTCATACTCGGATTGACAGACAAATTCCTGAAATCTATATTGACAAGATGCTGATAAAGCAGACACTGAACAATCTGATACAGAATGCTATCGATGCCGTTGGTCAATCGGGCAACATATACATCGGTTCCCAGCTGGTGACGGGGAACGGTGGCGGGATGGCGCGGATAACAATCCGCGACGACGGCATTGGCATCAGGGAATTCGACAAGGACAAGATATTCAATCCGGGATTTTCGACCAAGTCGTCGGGAACCGGCCTGGGCCTGGCTATTGTTGAGAAGATCATCATGGAGCACCGGGGGGAAATATCCTGCAACTCGGAATACGGAAAGGGCACGGAATTCATCATCGACCTGCCTATCGACAACAAGGAAGGGTTGTGACCTATGGCTAAAATACTGGTCGTGGACGACGAAAACAACATTATAAAGACCATCAGTTCCATTCTTCAAGATGAGGACCACATTGTATACTCCAGTAGAACCGGCGAGGAGACCCTGGAGTTTTTAAGGATAAACGACGTTGACCTCGCCATTCTTGACGTATGGCTCCCGGACGTGGACGGGATTGACCTCCTGGAGCGGATCAAGAGCCTCTACCAGGACGTGTCGGTAATCATGATTTCGGGTCACGGTTCCATTGATATCGCGGTGAAATCGACCAAGCTGGGAGCCTACGACTTCATTCAGAAGCCCCTGGCCATGGAACGGGTCATCACCTCGGTGAATAACGCCCTCGAGCATATGCGGCTGCGCAAGGAGAACATCAAGCTCAGGAAGGAGTCTTCCATGGAAGACGAGATGGTCGGCAGCAGCCCGAAAATTGTGGAGATCAGGGAGGTCATCGATACCGCGGCCAAGACCAACGCCCGTGTTTTCATCACCGGCGACAGCGGTACCGGCAAGGAGCTGGTAGCGCGCGCCATTTACCACCGTTCAAAGAGAAGCGACAGGCCTTTCGTCAAGGTAAATTGCGCTGCCATTCCAAACGAGCTTATCGAGAGCGAGCTCTTCGGCCACGAAAAGGGAGCTTTTACCGGCGCCATCAACCGCCGGATCGGCAAGTTTGAGATCGCCAACAAGGGCACAATGTTCCTGGACGAGGTGTGCGACATGAGCGCTTCGGCGCAGTCCAAGGTGCTCCGGGTGCTGCAGGAGAATCAGTTCGAGCGTGTCGGCGGGAACGAGACCATCACTGTCGATGTCCGGGTGATCGCGGCCACCAATGTAGACGTGAAGAAGGCCGTGGAGGAAGGCACCTTCCGGGAAGACCTGTACTACCGGCTGAACGTGATCCCCATCCATATGCCGACCCTGTCCGAGCGGATGGAGGACTTCCCTCGGTTGGTGAATTATTTCCTGGATCGCTTTTCCGGAGAGCATGGCATCGGCCTCAAGCAGATCGACGAAGCCGGCATGAAGGAGCTTTCCCGGCATAGCTGGCCCGGCAACGTGCGCGAGTTGAAAAATGTCATAGAGCGCCTGTCCATCATGGTTCCCGGCGAGATAATCGGGAGGGAGGATATCCGCAAGCATCTTGATGCCTATGACTACGACGACATTGTGGCCAAGGACATATCGTCCCTCAAGAAGGCCCGGGAGGAATTCGAAAAGGATTTCATCGTCAAGATGCTGAAGAAGAACGACGGGAACGTGACCGTCGCCGCCAAGGAACTGGGAATCGAACGGACGAATCTGCACCGGAAGATAAAGCAGTATAACATCAACATTGATAAAATTTAAGTTGACCCGGCCGCGGGACCGCGGATCAACCAGACTGCGCCGCAATCTCCTCACTGAACGACGCGATGAGCCGTTTGGTGATCTCACCGGGCATCCCGTTTCCGATGAGCCTTCCGTCAATGCTAACCACCGGCATGATTTCGGCGCCGGTTCCGGTTAAAAAACATTCATCCGCGGTATACAGGTCGTATTGCGTCAACGCCGTTTCCCGGCAGGGTATCCCGAGTTTTTCAGCCAGGGCAATGACGGCCCCTTTGGTGATCCCGTTTAACGCGCCGTAATGAGACGCGGGAGTCATGATCGTGCCGTCTGTTACGATTGAGATATTGTCGCCGGTGCATTCGGATATATAACCGTTCTGATTCAGCATGACCGCTTCGAGACATCCTGACTGAATCGCCTCAATCTTTGCGAGAACGTTATTCAGATAATTGAGCGATTTGATGCGCGGATCGAGGCTGTCGGACGCGATTCTCCTCGTCGACGCGGTGATGATGTTTATTCCCTTCGCATAATACTCCTCCGGATATAACTGGATATCGTCGACGATTATTATAATCGACGGTTTTTCGCAGGTGAGCGGATTCACGCCGAGATTGCCGACACCCCGCGTGACAATCAGCCGGATATATGCATTTTTTTTATTATTGAGGGCCACGGTGTCAATGACGGCCCTCTCCATCTCTTCGATTGTGATCGGTATGCGGATGAGAATGGCATTCGCGCTCCGGTAAAGTCGCTCGCAATGCTCCCGCAGCCTGAAGACGGTGCCGTGGTAGATTCGAATTCCTTCAAAAACGCCGTCTCCATAGAGGAGACCGTGGTCATACACGGATATTTTCGCATCCTCTTTTGAGTAATAACGCCCGTCGATGTATATTTTCATATATCCTCCTCGTCATGAAAGACGTCTCTCAGTTTCGCGTATTTTTTTCCGAAGCGTTTTTTCAGCTGTCCGTCAAACCGGTAAACGATTTTCATCACGTATATGTCATGCTTGATGTAATCTTCGGCCAGTGTGACGAACCCTCCGTTCCTGCTCCACGCCCCTTCAACCAGGTTTCCCTCCCTGACGGTGCCGATCAGGGCCTCCCGTGAATCGGCGACGATGACAAGACCCCGGCCTCCCTTTTCATCATATATGGTGTCCTCTATCGGATGCTGGAATATCTTTCCGATCTGGTGCTGTATATTTCCGAAATGAACAAGCGCCATCCTGACACCCTCGCGCTTTTTTCTGACAAGGCGTTCTTTCAGAACGTCAATCTCCTCGTGCCAGCATGAGATGAGCAGATTCGAGCGCGCTCCCTGAACCATGCGGGATGCCTTTTCCATCAAAAAGTTGTAATCGTTGATGTTCCATACTATTGAAGCGTCCGGCGCGGCCGTAACGGACGCCAGGTCCTCTTTCAGGAGGTCAAGCGTCGTTTCCAGGCGGTTCCTCCTGCCTTCAATGAATTCATCGGGCGGAAGGGGAACATACCGCTTCTTCGTGTCAGCGTCTATTGATGATACGACGCCTTTATCGGCGAGCCTGGCGAGCACCTCATATATCTTTGATGTCGGTATTCCCGATAAACGTGCTATTTCATATGCGGTGGCGGGGTTGCTCCGCACCAGCGCGACGTACGCCCTGGCTTCATATTCCGAGTACCCGATGTCCATCAGCTTTTGAATTATATTATTAACTACCATAGTAGTTAATAATTCATATGGACATGTTCGTGTCAAGATAATTAGCTTGTCGTAAGCGATTTTTTATATGGGGTTTTTCCCAAAAAACAGTTGCAGTTGACTCATAATGCAAAATAGACTTGTTGCATAACTACTCATAATTATTTACTTGAGCTAGACGATTTTTATTCAAGACCTCCCTCCCCCTCGACGGGGGAGGGATAGGGCGGGGGTGAATAACTGCTGAATGCATCAAGCGTTACAATCACCCTCCCCTATCCCCTCCCATCAAGGGAGGGGGATCTGGAATCCAGCAATGCAAACAGTATGTTTTTTCATTACCATGGGTGAATTTTAATCGAGAGGTTTACAGAGATTATCGGAATGGATACGGAAGCGATCAAGAAAGAACTGTCACTATTGTTGAGATCCGGCCAACTCAACAATCGCCTGCTCCTGTTCCGCGGTGATAAGGAGGCGGATGAACTCGCCGCGTTGGTCAGCCGCAATGCACAGGCACGGGCGGAAGAGCGGGAAAGCGATCTCAGGAGGCTGATAGAGATCTGCAACCGGTGCACCGGTGTTGAGGAGCGGAAATTCGGCATTGGCAGCGGCGTGAACCGGGTCATGGTGACACTCAATACGCCGCAGCTGGTGAACCTTCTGGAAAAAAAGGTGCTCAAGAAGGAATCAGTGGATCTGCTCAAAAAGATAATCCAGTCGGCGAAGCTCACGTTCGGCGAGTGCTACATCACGAACCTGGTGAAGTGCGATATCAGCGATCCACTCGTGAAGCCGAGCCAGGTTATGAAAAACTGCGAAAACATCATCACCCGCGAGATTGAGATCATCAGGCCGCGCATCGTCATCGTGTTCGGGGATATTATCCCCCTCCAGAAGATCATCAAGGAGAGCGACGACATATTCTGGTACAACATCGAGCATCCGATCACGCTCATTAAAAACCCCGAGCTGAAGCGGCCGGCCTGGAACACCCTGAAGCTCGTCATGGCGAAGATGGAGGAATTGAATCTTCGCGATGCGGCGGCTCCCCGCGAATCAAAACTCGAATGAGTATCCTGCGCCAAGGCTGACTGAGAGCTGTTCGCTTTTCAGCTTGATTTTCGTCCGGGCGGACCAACCGGGTATGTAATCCGCTTCGTACACCGGCAGGTAATAGGATTGCGTCTGATCGCCTTTGGTCTGGAGGTAGAGGTACTCCAGTTTTGCCGTTATGAAGATCCTGTTTGAGAACAAATACCGCAGCCTGAGAAAGGGCATGAAGGCGGTCCCGGCGCTGTCCCCCGTGGATTTCTTGGCGCGGATGATGTGATCGTCGATGTCCCGCGCCTTCAGATACGGCGAAAATCGAATGGCCAGCATTATTTCCAGGCGGTCCAGCACGGTGAACACGGGGGTGATCTGCAGGGTCGAGATGTAGTACTGAACCTCGTAGGTGATTGTTTTGCAGGGTAATTTGATATAGGGCCGGGCAGGGTTGAGCAGGCTCACCTGTTCGGTGTTGCTGCACCAGAAATAGAGGTACTGGTGCATGAATCCCGCGCCCAGGCGCATAGAAAAAAATGACACGGTGAAGAGCCTCACCGACAGGTCGGCATCGGTGATGACGGCGTTAAGCCGCACGTCGCTTTCAGAATACACGGTCTTGAGGCCGGGAAAAGGGAACCAGTCGGAGTCTTTCATCACGCCCGCCTTGTTCTGTATGTTTTTGCGCACGTTGAAATGAATAGTGAGGCGCTCCACGACGGTGAGGTTCAGGTTCGCGTAAAAAAAGAAGGCTTCCAGCGGGAATTTCAGCTCGCTTATCGGGAAATGGTAGAGGAATACGCCGTCGCGTGAATAGGTCTTCCCTCCGATCCGGTATTTTGTGTAAAAAAAGTATCGCTCAAACCCGTTCTCGAGTTCAAAACGGCCGTTTTTTTTCGACGGTAAACCGGCATCCTGCCCGACAGTAGGTTCATCCCCGTACGATGCGGCGGTCATGAACAGGCCCGCGAAGATTAATATAAAGCTACTTATTCTCAAACTTTTTTGACAGGATCGTTTTAACCGCACTGCCGTCGGCCTTGCCTTTGAGTTCTTTCATGATTTCGCCCATTATTCGGCCCAGGTCTTTCTGGGTCACGGCTCCCATTGCCGACAGCTTGTCCGATATGAACGCATCGATTTCATCTTCGCTCATCTGTTTCGGCAGGTATTCTTCAACCACGGCCAGCTCCTTCATCTCTCGCTCCACCAGGTCCTGACGGTTTCCTTTCTGGAACTCTTTGATGGACTCGCGCCTGCGTTTCGCAGAGCGCATCACCAGTTCCAGCAGCTGATCGTCGGTGAGTTCCTTGCCGGTCTTGCCTTTTTCGTACGACACGTCCGACTTCAGCATCTTGAGGGTATCGACCCTGATGCGGTCGCCGGATTTAATCGCGGCTTTAAGATCCGAATCTATTTTCTCAAGAAGGTTCATCTGCGTCTCCTTTCTAAACAATATACTTTTTTTTACAGTATGATGTATTCTGTCAATTGTTATTTTGAGGTCATCTCGGAGCTGTCTAATAAGTTAACGTGGATGCGACATCCCTCCCCCATCGAGGGGGAGGGATAATTGTTAAATGTTAGGGCTTTTTAGACAGCCTCATCTCACCCCATCCAGGTGATTTTTGGGGTCAGCTTTTCGGAGCAGGGATCGCGGAAGACCGGATTTTACTCGTCACTCCCCCGAAAAATGGCTGTACAAGAGGTATGTATAGTTATCGGTATTTTTATCATTCCCGACCTGCTCCACTGCCGGCAGTTACCGATAACTATCGGGATCATGGCTATTGAGACGTTCCCTTCATGGTTCTCTGCTGGTTTTTACATTGACTAAAACCCCGGGCGCGTGTTATGGTCAACTGCTAAAAATTACCGGAATCATGATTATCGCTATGTTCGCTGACGTCTACATCGGGTATCCCCTCGATGAATGCTTCACCTACCGCATCCCGGACGAAATCCGGGTGGCGCCGTGCATGCGCGTGAAAGTTAATTTTGCTGGCAGGAACATGACCGCCTACGTGCATCGGGTCCACGACGAAGAGCCGCGGGATTTCGAGGTTAAGGACATCATCGGCGTTATCGATACCGAGCCCATATTTGACGAACGGCTCCTCGACCTGGCCGAATATACCGCTGCCGCCTACCTATCCTCCGTGGGCGAGGCTTTGTCCATGGCCCTGCCGTCGGGTTTGAAACCGTCGAAGCGCTTCAAGAATCCCTTCCCGAATGCCGAACACCGGGAGGTGCGGTTAAATCCCGGGCAGCAGAAAATCTTCGATGACATCATGGCGTCGAGGGGGGGCGGGGACCGCTCCCATCTCATCTTCGGCGTCACCGGCAGCGGCAAGACGGAAATCTATATCGAGCTGGCGAGGCGCATTATCGAGGAGGAGCGGTCGGTGATTTACCTGGTGCCGGAGATATCACTTTCATCCATGATTTTCGAGCGATTGTACGGCGTTTTCGGCGACTGCCTCATCATATACCACAGCCACCTCTCACCGAATCAGCGGCTCCACAACTGGATCCGCTTCTACCGGGGCGAAGCCCGGGTCGTCGTGGGCACCCGGTCGGCCGTGTTCCTCCAGTGCCCCCGGCTGGGCATGATCATCATCGACGAGGAGCACGACGGATCATACAAGGAGCAGAGCGCGCCCCGGTACAACGCCCGCCGCGTCGCCCTGCACCGGAGCAGGACGGAGACAGCGCTGGTGGTGATGGGGTCGGCCACGCCGGCGGTCGAGACCCTGTACGCGTGCGAGCGGGGGCCCATAAGACTCCACACCATGGCGAGTCGTTACGGCGGCGCATCGCTCCCGGATATCGAAATCGTGAGGATCGGCTCCACAAAGCCGAAGCATATCATATCGACGGCTCTGAAGCTCGCCACGAAGCGGGCCGTGGATTCGGGCCGGCAGGTCATCTACCTGTTGAACCGGCGGGGGTTCGCGCCCATCGTTATCTGCAACCGGTGCGGCTGGACCGTGGAGTGCCCGCACTGCAACATCAGTATGAACTTCCATCGTGACCGGAGCATGCTCTGCCACTACTGCGGCCACCGGAGTTGGGTGCCGGCGCGGTGCGGGAAGTGCGGTTCCGACCACCTGGACAAGGTCGGCTCCGGCACCCAGCGGGTGGAGGAGGTCATCGCGGCCGAGTTCAGGAATTTCAACATGTTCCGGCTTGACCAGGACAGCTCACGGAAAAAGAACACGGTGCCGGACCTGATCGGGAAGATGAAACGCGGAGAGGTCGACATCCTGGTCGGGACGCAACTCGTGGCGAAGGGGTTTGACTTCCATAACATAACCCTGGTGGGCGTCCTCCTGGCCGATATCGGCATGAACCTGCCCGATTTCCGTGCGACGGAGCGCGTTTTTTCCCTGCTGGTGCAGGTGGCGGGACGCTCCGGCAGGGGCGACGCACCCGGGAAGGTCATCGTGCAGACGCTGAACGAGGAAAACCCCCTGTTCCGATACATCAAACGCCAGGACTACTACGGTTTTTACCGTTCAGAGCTCCTGGTTCGGGAGGCGCTCCACTATCCTCCCTTCGCGCGGATCGCGCGCCTGCTGGTCCGGGGGAAGAACGAGGATAGGGTAATCGCGTCAGTCAGCAGACTGAAGGCCGCCCTGGATGAAAACATCGGGAAGAGAAACGCCGGTATCCGCGTGCTGGGCCCCTCGTCGGCGCCGTTCGGAAAGATCGGGGGGAATTACCGGCACCATATCATCCTCAAGGCCGAAGACGTTGCGGCCCTGCGCGGGGTGATCGCCGATTCGCGGGATGCGGTGTCCGGGAGGGACGTGTATCTGGAAATCGATATCGATCCCTACGATTTACTGTGATATTTTTTCCGGGTGAGCTCGTTTTTCATTATCCGGTCGAGTATGTCGATCCGCGGCACCCCCACCATTTTCCTGCCGTTGATAAAGAGCGTGGGGGTGGCGTCAACGCCGAGCTGTTTCGCCAGCCTGATATGCTCCTCGAGCCTCCGGGAGGTCGCGTCTGAGTTCATCAGTTCACGGAACCGTTGTTCATCAATGCCGTTCCGCGCACCGGCATCGAGCTGCCTGAACGCGGCCATCGCGGTCTCCGGGGTATAGCGGACATGGGTATTCTGATAATCGGCGAAGTGTTTGACGATATATCCTTCCAGTATTCCCGAATCCGATGCCGCCATGAAGGCCCGCGCAGCGACGCATGAGTTTTTATACACGGTCCTCTTTAAATCCTTGTTGCACCCGACATCCAGGGGAAAGTTGAAGTAGACGATTTTTATGCTGTCCCTGTATTTTGATAAGAGAAACTTCTCCATGCGGTAGAATTCATAGCATGCGCTGCAGAGAAAGTCGGTGAAGACCGTGATGGTCAGGTCCGCCTTCGGGTTGCCCAGCACGATGCCGCTCTCGGGAAAGGCGATGTTCTGCGCCGGCGACCGGTAAAAACTGATGACAAAGGAATTTATTGTATCGACCGGGATTCTGGCGCTCCCTGTTTTGAGCCGCAGAATGTATGAAGTTGAAAAAATCGCGAAGGTGAGGAGGAAGATGAACAGGACGAAGGAGGAATAGAAAGCCCTTCTGTCCGGAGACGATTCCTGCGCGGCGAGGACTTCCCGGCATATTCCCGCGAGGGAGAACCGTCCGTCCTTGACTGATGCGCGATACCAGAGCAGGACGATAGCCAGGATGGATATGTTTACCACGTAGGTGGCAATGCACAGGGTGCAGAATATCCCGGTCGCGATGAGTATTGCCCCCAGGACCGCGTCTGTTGCCACGGCGGCGGCCGAGAGGGGGAGCAGGGCCGCGAGCGCATAATCATAGTAGCGGCCGCCGGCGTAATCGGCGATGAGCACGATGAATATGGCCAGGAGATACCAGAGGAGCCCGTATGCGGCCAGGGGAATTCTGAAGAGGGTCGCGTAGCCTGACTGGGCCAGGGAAAGGCAGGGATTGATGATTCCATCCCCGCAGGAGATAAAGCCGATTTTTGCATCCGGGTAATAATGCTGGAGAAGGAGCATTCCTGAAAGGAGCGCGCCCACGATTGAAAGAGCTAGGAGAAGATACGCGAATTTTTTCATAGTTCAGTCCTGTCTGATCTGGATTCTTTCGCCGCAGAGGGTGAGATAAAACTTCCCCTCAACCTCGTCAAGCCGTTCCATGATATGATAGAACGGTGAATTCTTGAACTTGGCGATCAGCCTGCCGCCCGATACCCGGCAGTACAGGGTGCTATTCTGGTAATAGAGAGAATGTATGTCAAGCAGTTCCGAGATATTGATGGGAATCATACCCTGATCATGGGATCAGTCAGCTTTTGGTGCTCTTCAAGCGCAAACCGGTCCGTCATGCCCGCAATGTAGTCCGTGGCCGTGAGCACAATGCCGTCATTCGGGAATTTCTTCTGGTAGTCTTCCGGGAGCGTGTCCGGGTGCCGGGTGTATATCTCGAAGAGGTCACGGATGACTTTCTGCGCCTTGATGGTCATGCGTGCCACGCGGTAGTGCTGGTACAGGTTGTCCATGAGAAAACTCTTCAGTTCGATGTTCGCCGCCTCCGTCTCCGGGGAAAAGGCCGCCATTTTTTCATCTGCAGTGAGTACCTCGCTGTAATTGTTAACGGAAAACCGATCCAGACGCGTCATCGTGTTCTCGACCAGATCCGAGACCAGGAGATCGATAATGGACCGGATGATCCCCTGGTGCCTGATTTTCGGGTTGCCTCCGTCTTTACGGTTGTAGCGCTTTTCGCCCATGGTCCAGAGGGCGAGTTTTTTAACGTCGTCGTCGGCCAGTATCCCGGACGAGAGTCCGTCGTCAAGGTCGTGGTTGTTATAGGCGATCTCATCGGCCAGGTCGATAATCTGGGCTTCCAGGGACGGCTGCGTCTCGGGCGAGAAGTCCCGGTACTCCGGATGGTCGTGTGCGGAGGAATGCTTGATGATCCCTTCGCGGGTTTCCCAGGTGAGATTGAGGCCGTCGAAATCCGGATAGCGCTTTTCCAGCTTGTCCACCACCCGGAGGCTCTGCCGGTTGTGCTCGAAGCCGCCCTGGCCTTTCAGCAGATCGTTCAGCTCGCGCTCGCCCGCGTGGCCGAAGGGCGTGTGGCCCAGGTCGTGCGCCAGGGCGACGCTTTCCGCCAGGTCCTCGTTGAGTCGCAGCGCCCGGGCGATGCCCCGGGATATCTGTGCCACCTCGATCGTATGGGTGAGACGCGTTCGATAGTGGTCGCCCTCGTGGTTGATGAAGACCTGCGTCTTGTACTCCAGACGACGGAACGCGCGCGAGTGGATGATCCGCTCACGGTCCCGCTGGAATTCGGTGCGGTAGGGATGGGGCTTTTCATTGAATCTCCGGCCGCGGGTGGATGCGGACCGTGCGGCATAGGGCGCGAGACTTTTTTCCTCGATTTCCTGTAAATAGGTGCGGTCGACGCGGATCATCAGTCTCTGCTCAGCTCCGCTTCATAGGCCTGCGAGGCGGCCTTGCGGTTCATCCGCAACTCCTCGCTGCCGGGATCCTCTTCAATGCCCCGCGTGAACGCCTGCAGTGCTTTTTTGTACTGCCGCTGCTTGAAGTAGCACTTGCCGATGTTATTGTACGCGTCGGCGACGAGCTTGTTGTCGCCGGCGCTCTTGACGACCTGGAAAAAGGTGTCCATGGCGTTATCGTACATCTCTTTTTTCATATAGATGACGCCGAGGGCGAAGAGCGCCTCCGCGTCATCCGGCTTCACCAGCAGGGCCTTGCGGATCAGGTTCATGGATTTTTCGAGGTTCTCTTCGCCCGTGCCTGTTTTTGAGATCAGAATGGCCTTGTTGATCATCGCCTTGCGCGCCAGGTCCGAGTTCGGGTCGATCTCGATGACCTTGTCGTAGGCGCTCTGCGCGTAGTCGTAATTGCCCCGCTTGTAGTACATGGTGCCGATCTTGAAGTGCGGCTCCTGGATGCCGGGCCAGCGGCCCACGATCCGGCGGTATTCCGCTTCGGCCAGGTCGAAGAAGCCGCGCTCGTAGTAGTAGTCGGCGATGGCCATGGACGGATTCGTGTCGTTGGGGTCGAGCTCCGCTGCCTTCTTCCATGCGGTGATGGCAAGCTCCGGCTTGCCCGCGTGCTTGTAGGATATGCCCAGATTGTAATACGCGGACACGTCCTTGGGACTGATGGCGAGCGCTTTCTGGTAGGTCTCGATTGCCTCGTCGAAGCGCTGCGCGTCGTCCAGGATATTGCCCATGTTCAGGTAGGCCACGCGCGCGTTCTCCGTGGTCGGTTCGATCACGGTTATTTTTCGGTACGCGTCGTACGCGCTGTCGAGCTCGCCCTTCTGATAGTATATCTCGGCGATCCTCGAGAGAATGCGGACGTTCCGCTCGTTGGCATTTTTAATTTTACCGTAAACTTCCAGACTCCGGTCGTAATTCTTCACTGAAAAATACGCCTCGCCGATGTTTTCCAGCAGGGCCGCGTTGTTCTCCCCCATGGATTCGGCCTTTGAGAGCTCTTCCATGGCCTCCGCGGTCTTTTTCTGGCGCAGGTAGGCGATGCCCAGGTTGTAGCGGTTCAGCGCGTCACCCGGCCGTATGGAAACCGCATTTTTAAGATATTTCTCCGCCTCGTCGAAAGCCTTCCGCTCGATATAGATGACCCCGAGCCGCGAATAAGCCTTGTGCGCCACCTCGCCGATCCGGTCGGCAGCGCCGGCCTTCTTGAAGTATTCGACAGCGGCGAACTCATCGCCCTTCTGCATCAGGGCGGAGCCCATGTTGTACAGAACCCGTGGATTGTCCGGCGTCTTGTCGAGAACGCCGCGGTAGGCGGCGACAGCCTCGTCGTACTTCCCGGTCTCGAAGTAGATGTTGCCCATCAGGATCTTCGCGTCGGTGTCGTCCTCGCGCAGGGATGCGGATTTTTCAGCACTCTCGAGCGCCTTGTCAAAGTCTTTCTTATGCCGGTAGGCCAGGGAGAGGTTTTTGTATATGTCGGGGTTGTTCCGGTCGTAGGTCTGGGCCCGGGTGAGGAAGTCAACGGCCTTGTCGTACTCCCCCTTGTCGTCGCTGATCATGCCCAGATAGGTGAGGGCGATCGCCTTGTCCTTGTCCGGAGCGTCGGATTCAATCACCTCGTTGAACTCGGCGATGGCGTCGGAGTGGTAACCGCGTGAGTAGCTCTCCTTGCCGCGGTTGATGTGTTCGTTGGCGGAAGCGAGGTTCTCCTCCCGCCTGATCCCGTCAAACGGTGCGTTCTGATTGGCCGATGACGGCGCGTAGACCGCCGGTTTCTTGAAAACGAATTGAGTTACCACCAGAATCCCGATGAGAAGCGCAGCGGCTATTGATGAAAGGATGATGATCGGCTTTTTATCGAACTTTTTCGTCTTTTCTATCCTCTCATCCTTCTCATCTGCAAGCTCGATTCCGCTGATCCTGTTTTTTTCCAGGTAGACGTCATCCCGGGTCGTTCCGATTCCCGGCATCTGGGAGTCTTTTTTATCGCCCATCACGTGTTTTCCTGCTCCTTCTCGACGAGCTCATGCTTTCGCACCGCATCGAGGATTCCGTTGATGAATTGGCCGGAACTCTCCCCGCCGTATATCTTGCCCAGTTCTATACCTTCGTTGATGGTGACAATTACGGGAATATCCTTATGGTGCAGCATGGCGTAGATGGAGAGCCTGAGGATCGATTTATCCACCGCGCTCAGTCTCTCAAATTTCCAGTTTTTTGAATGCTTAATGATGATTTCGTCTATTGCGTCGATATGACCGATTGAACCTTCAATCAGGGTAACAGCAAACTCGCGGATATTGTCAGAGATATTCTTATCGATCCACTCGAGTTTTACGAGTTCTTCAGCAGGGGTTTTGGAAATTTCATGCATATACAGGCCCTGAAGGGCGTACTCTCTGGCTTTTCTGCGGTGGCCCATTATCCTAATTGTTTATAGAGATTTGCCATTTCAATCGCCGACATAGCTGCGTCGAAGCCCTTATTGCCCGATTTTGTGCCGGCCCGCTCGATGGCCTGTTCGATCGTGTCTGTTGTCAGCACCCCGTATATGACCGGCATTTTTGAGGTGAGGCTGATGCCGGCTATCCCCTTGGACACCTCCGCCGCAACGTAATCGAAATGCGGCGTGGAGCCGCGCATCACGGCGCCCAGGCAGATGACCGCGTCATACCTGGCGGATCCGGCCATGATCCTGGCCACCGCCGGAATTTCAAATGAGCCGGGCACCCATGCCACCGTGATGTTCTCCTCATCGGCGTTGTTTCGCTTCAGGCAGTCGATTGCGCCGCCGAGGAGTTTGCTGGTTATGAATTCGTTGAACCGCGACACGATTATAGCGACCTTTAAACCGGTCGCGTCGATTTTGCCTTCGAGAAGTTTCATGTTTTTCGCCCTTGTCATTGTATTTAATCCCCCCTCACATGAGGTGAATTTTGCAGAAAGTCAAGCCTTTTTTGATTATTCGCAATCCAGGGTGAAGACGCTGTCTCGAGACCGTGCCTTCACCCTGGATGCTGCATCTTCGCACCCAGTTCCAGCATGGCCCGCGTTTTCTTATCGAACATGATGTTGAACCCGGGTCCCCAGTCTTCGTCGCGCAAACGCTGGCGCATCCGGTCTTCATATGGTTTCCGCAGCGAGCCCTTGATCAGCATGAAGGAGCGCCCGGGATTGTCGATCCACTGGGACACGACCTGTTTGGAACGGGTGATGAGCGCGTCTTCCTCGACGATCTCGTCAATGATACCCAGCTCTCTGGCTTTTTGCACGTCAAACATTTCGCCGAAATACATGACGTCCCTGAACCTCCTGTCGCTGTCCAGTCCGAAGCGCACTATCTCCGTCTGGACGATGGAGAGACCCAGACCGATCTTGATCTCGTTCATGCCGAGCTTTATTTTCGGATGGTTTTTAACGATCCGGTAGTCCGCGGCCATGGCCGTGATGAATCCACCGGCCACGGCTGCGCCGTTCAGCGCCGCCACCACCGGCTTCCGGCACATGAAGAGGCCGATGAATATTTCCTCTGCTTTTTTAAAAAAGGCGATCACCTCGTTCACGTCCTTGAAACCGAGGCACAGGGGAAGATCGAATCCCGATGAAAAGGTTTTTCCGGCGCCGGTGATGACAAGACCCTTGATGTCGTCGTTTTCATTCACGGTGCGCAGTATCTCACGCAGCGTTTCAAGCGCTTGTTCCGTAATCGAATTGGTTTTACCATACTCAAGCGTGGCGATGATGATGTTGTCTTCGATTCTTTGGTTCAGCATGATGGTATTCCTGTGGTTAATTTCATACTATCGTACGAATCATGGCTCCCGGTAGTCACGGCGGTCTCGGCAGCCCATAGGGCGGTGCAAGAAACAACTTCAACGAATTCCCGCGCGGGGCGGCAGGGATGTCATATTTGCACTGCTCGGCACGCCGTCACTTGATATTTGTTAGATAAAATAGTATATTTGGGAAGACAAGGAAAAAATCTCAGGCCCGCATATTTTTTATAAGACGGCCTCCGCCGTGAGACCGATACTAATGGCAAGGTTGATTATGCTAAAAAAGGGCACCATCTGCTCCATCGCGTTCGCAGTGATTATAATCGGGGGGTTCGCCGCGGCTCAGGATAAGAAACCGGCCGCCAAGACCTCCGGTGACAGATCGGCGGTTGACGCTTCATCAAAGGATGATGCCACCCGGGATGACCGCATACCCCAGCTGTACAGGCGTCTGGTCGCCGGGATACAGAGCCTGAAGATTCAGCCTGATCAGGAGGGGAAGTACGTATTCAGCATAAAGTCAGGGTATCAGTATGATGATCTTGAGCGCCAGGGCTATGTAATGTATAAAAAAGCGCGGGTGTATATGGCGCAGAACCGCATCAGCAAGATCGTGTTCGAGTATTACCAGTTTGGCATGGACAATAAGATTCGGGAAGTGAAAACATACACCAATACCGCGCCTGACAGCGAGGATCTGAAGAATCTTGAAGTGGAGTATACGACCAATACCGGCGACAAGCAAGCGTACCGGGTCGCGGATCTCCAGAAAAGGGAGTCGCAGAGGACCGTGATCACGCAATATACGAACTACCTTATGTCGCTCGTGTACAAAATCGAGCTCTATAAGAACAAGATCACTGACATCGAATCCCTCAACATCGAGCGGACCATCCAGCTGGGCGACTGATCATTCTTCACACCGGTATTTTTTTATTTTAACGTGAAAAAGGAATTGCATTTTTTGATTCAATACCTCTGTGTATAACCAATACTGGAGTTGACGCTGTATGAAGGACAGGCGAAAATCCCCCCGGATCAAGTTTGCGATGAGCAAACCCGGTTTTTCTGTGAGGCTCATACTGAAGCGCTTTTTCTTTAAGGACAGGGAAATTGAATGCAGGTTGCGCGATATTTCCGAGGGAGGCGCGTCGCTTCTGGTCAGTAAAGAATATAAAAAATACGTTCACGAAAAATGCGTTGGAACCAGCGCCCGGCTGGTATCAGAAAATGCCGAGCTGTCCTTCCAGCTTTTAAGAAAAGGCAGGGTAATGCGGGTAATTGACAGGGATAACGAGTTAACGGTTGTCGTGCAATTCACATCACCGGCCTGATAAATACCTGTGAAAAAATTGTTGACAACGCCCATCTCTAAAAAATAGTAGCCATTATTCATTGATTGTACGCAGCGGACCAGCGGGCGATTAGCTCAGTTTGGTTAGAGCGCCTGCTCGACACGCAGGAGGTCACTGGTTCAACTCCAGTATCGCCCATAGAAATCCGGGATGTTACCCGTACCCCCTGGATCCACAGATTTATTTCCAGTTAATGATGTGTGATGATTGGGGTTGGGGGATTCAGGACACGGTGATGATGAATTATGACCATAAATAATTAATGTAGGCTGAAAGCAGATTTTTACATTGTAATGATAATAACCGCCCTCCCAATCAGTTCAATCTCCCTGCCTTTGTGTCGTGCACATTTACTGGTAATAAATACAAAAAGGGGTGATGGGGAATGGCACGTAGCTGGAAACCGGAAATAACATGAGCGGAGCAATTTGTTGAGTAACAGCATTACCGTCACACTTCCCGATGCATCGACACTGCAGGTCGCGGATGGGGAATCCCTCTATGAGATCATCGGACGGATAAGCCCGCGCCTTCAGAAGGACGCGCTGGCCGCCGCGGTCGACGGCGTTCCCGTTGATCTTTCGTGCGCGGTGCACAACGACGCTCCCCTCCGGGTCATCACGTTCGATAGCCCCGAGGGGAAAAGTATCTTCTGGCATTCGGCATCACACCTGATGGCCCAGGCGGTGAAGCGCCTATACCCGGACGCGAAGTTTGCCATCGGTCCTTCAATAGAGAGCGGTTTTTACTATGATATAGACATGAGCGCGACGGTCTCCCCGGAAAACCTGGCGCGGATCGAGGAAATGATGCGGACAATCGTGGATGAAGACCTCGCGGTCCGCCGCGAGGAGATGAAACGGAAGGACGCGATCGCGATGTTCACGAAAGCCGGCGAGATCTACAAGGTGGAGATGCTGGAGGAGATGGGCGATGATACCGTGTCGATATACCGGCAGGGCGGGTTCTTGGACCTGTGCCGGGGACCGCATGTCATGAGCACGTCACGCATCAGGAACTTCAAGCTTCTTTCTATCGCGGGGGCGTACTGGCGCGGCGACGAGAAACGCACCATGCTCCAGCGCATTTACGGCACCGCCTTTCCGGAAAAGAAACAGCTGGAGCAGCACCTCAAATTCCTGGAAGAGGCGCGCAACAGGGACCACCGGAAGCTGGGCCGCGAGCTGGACCTTTTTTCCTTCAGCAATGAGGTGGGTGCCGGACTGCCGCTGTGGCACCCCAACGGCGCCGTGCTGCGCTATATCATCGAGAAATTTTCAACTGACGAGCACCTGAAACGGGGATACAAGCTCTTCAGCATACCGCATATAGCCAAGGCGGAGCTATACCGGACGTCGGGCCATCTTGATTTTTACAGCGAGAACATGTACGCGCCCATACGGATTGACGGCCAGGACTACTACCTCAAGCCGATGAACTGCCCTTCCCAGATCAAGATATTCACCTCGAGCATCAAGAGCTACCGCGATCTGCCGTTCCGGGGCTTCGAGATGGGAACCGTGTACCGGTACGAACGCTCCGGGGTTCTCCACGGGCTGACCCGCGTACGGGGATTCACCCAGGACGACGCGCACATCTTCTGCAGCGAGGACCAGATCGAAGATGAGATCAAGGACGTCCTGGATTTCACCCTCTTCATGCTGAAGACCTTCGGCTTCACGGAGCGGAGCATATATCTCTCAACCAGGCCGGAAGGATCAGTGGGCTCGGACCGGAACTGGGAACTGGCGACCAGCGCCCTGAAGAACACGCTTGAATCCGGGGGCATCGCATACACCGTCGATCCGGGCGAGGGAGTGTTTTACGGCCCGAAGATCGACATAAAGATCAAGGATGCGATCGGCCGGGAATGGCAGTGCAGCACCATACAGGTGGACTTCAATCTTCCCGAGCGGTTCGACGTGCAGTACATCGGCAGCGACGGCCGCAAGCATCGGCCCATCATGATCCACCGGGCGCTCCTGGGGTCTCTCGAGCGTTTTATCGGGATTCTCATCGAACATTACAGCGGGAAGTTCCCCGTATGGCTGGCGCCGGTGCAGTTGATACTCATCAACGTGTCGGATGATGAGGCCGGTCCGGCTGATGAGCTGCGGCTCAGGATGCTTGAACTCGGTTTCAGGCCTGAGATAGACCGGCGTGACGAGTCCATGGGCTACCGGGTGCGGGATGCCATCGCCCGAAAGATCCCCTTTATCGGCGTGATCGGCAAAAAGGAGGTCGCCGAAGGTACAATTTCCGTACGGAAGTTGGGCGAGAGCAAATCGGTGTCAATGAAGATTGAAGATTTGATTGACATGATACGGGGTGAGGTGGAAAACCGACATTAAAAAACTGTAGGATAATCCTGAAAACTTGTTGATTTTCATAATGAGTCCGGCAATTTTTGTTACATGCTTGAATATTATAGGGCGGATTTGCACGCGGGAGGCCAAACGTACCGCATAAAAAAATTAATAATTCAGGGGGTGTATAACGCTTGGTAGATAAAGTAAGGCGGACCAGCTTAGATAAGTTTGATAAATACAATGTCAATGAGGGGATCAGGGCGCACACGGTAAGGCTTGTGGGGGAAGGGGCCGAGCCGAGGGTCATTCCGACAAACGAGGCCCTGAAGATGGCGAAGGATATGGATCTTGATCTGGTGGAGATATCCCCGAATCAGGATCCGCCGGTCGTGAAGATCATTGACTACAGCAAGTTCAAGTTCGAGCAGATGAAAAAGGCCAAAGAGGCAAAGAAGAAGCAGAAGGTTATACACGTTAAAGAGATAAAGATGCGGCCGAATATCGATTCGAACGATTTCAATCACAAGATTAAGCATGCGAAAGAATTTTTGGATAAGGGAGACAAGGTTAAATTCACGCTGATGTTCCGGGGCAGGGAGATGGTTCATCCCGAACTCGGATTCGAAGTAATGAATAAAATAAAGGACAGCCTCGAGGACATGGTCCAGGTCGAGAAAGACATGTCGCAGGAAGGAAGAAACATCACCATGATTGTGTCCGGCAAACCGGGCGGCAGCAAGGGGAAATAACACCGGATAGAGGTAATGACTATGCCAAAGATGAAAACGAACAGCGGGGCGAAAAAAAGATTTCGCATCACCAGAAGGGGTAAGGCTGTGCGCGCGAAGGGATTCAAGAGCCATCTGCTGGAGGGAAAATCAGCGAAGCGGAAGCGGAGACTGCGCGGCACCGGGCTCACCAGCGAGGTCGAGATCAAACGGATCAAGAAAATGCTCCCCTATGGCTGACCGGTCCGGCGCGGGTTCCGCTGACGGGATTGATCGGCGCCGTGGCACGCAGTGCCGGGCCGTGATCGCACCCGGATATATTTTGATACTATGAAACGAGGGAGAGTAACACCATGCCGAGAGCAACAACGGGAAAAGTGCATCGCAAGCGAAGCAAAAAAATATTAAAGGACACCAAAGGATATATCGGGGCCAGGAGCACCATTTACCGGACCGCCAAAGACGCCCGGCGAAGGGCGCTCCAGAATTCGTATATCGACCGCCGGAGAAAAAAACGCGACTTCAGGGCGCTGTGGATTATCAGGATAGCGGCGGCCGCCAGGCAGTGCGGCATCTCATACAGCACCTTCATCGCCGGTCTGAAGTCGTCCGATATCGAGATCAACCGGAAAATGCTGGCCGAGTTGGCAGTCACGGATATGCCCGCCTTTAAAAAAATCGTAGAGAAGGTCAAGGAAAAAGCGGCGTAACCGTAACCATCCCGCCTCACTATGAAACAAAAGCAGATGAAGATTAGCGCTATCGGTATGGCGCTCTTTCTGTTTATCGTCGCGCGGAACAGGGCTGAGTCCCTTCCCCTCACGGAGACCATCTACATGATCCCGGAGTATGACGTGGAAATCCTGTTGCGCGACGAGGTGTATCAGACCGGCACGTACAGCCGGAAGGACTCCGCCAGCCTGGGATTCGGCGCCATAGACAGCTTCTCCCTGTGGATTCAGTTCGATTACCTGAGCCAGAGCGCCTTCAGGGTCACCACGTCAGACATCGGCGACCTGTTCTTCAAGGGAAAGTTTTATATCGGCGATTACGCGAGCAACCAGCTTCACCTGGGATTCCTTCTGAATTTCAGATTCCCCCTTGGCAGGAACGCCTATGTCAATTCCGACTGGCTCAATCTCGCGCTGGGGAAGTACGAGGTCAAGCTCGGTCCCTTTGCCCGCGTTGACATTCTGGATGTCGTGTTCGTACACCTGAACCTGTTCTATACCTTCCGGGAAGGGAACGGCGAGGATTTCTGGGGCGGCTTTTATTTCGATATCCTCAAGAAGGAAACGTGGGAGAAAGTCTTTGGCCTGAATCCGCAGGAGGATGATACGTTTTTCAGCAGCAGCCGGCTTAAAAATGATTACATTTCGGTTTCGATGGCATGGAACACGAATTACTGGTATCCTTTCATTCCTTACATTGAGATGTACGGATCATTCCGCGTCAGCAGGAGCCACATCGATACCGGCGACGTTCCCATAGAGGCCGCGAAGTATAACACGCTGTTATTGAGCGCCGGTGTGCGGTATTTCTTTATGCAGACTGTCTACATCGGTATCTACACGGTTCAGAATCCCCTGCGGATCTCCCAACAAGATTTCATCCAGGCCATTTATGGAATTGAGTTGAGCTTCCAGATTTAGGTCCCTCACTCCCCTAAAATATGGCTTGACTTAATATATAAAAGTTAGTATTAATGATATGTCGAAGTGCGCTTTGAGAGCAAATTTTACCTATTAATATTAATGCCGGGTGTATGATCAGCCGAAAATACTACTATATGGAAATATGTGCGAAGGACGGGCGCATAGACGGGCATAAGGTGAGGGAGGTAACGAGATGATTTCCATGCAGCAACTTGAAGAGCTTGAGAGCCGTGTGGTCAGGGCCCTGCAATTAATCGGGGATTTGCGGACTGAAAATTCGAAACTTGAAAACGAGAACGAAGAAATAAAGAGCGATTTAGAAGAAGCCAGGCTCAGTCTGGAAGAAAAAGAACAGGAGATTGAAAAAATAAGGAGAGAGCTCGACGAGACGACGAGGGAACTCGAGGAATTGAACGCCAAGGAGGAGGTGCTCGAGAAAAAGGTGATCGCGCTTCTCGGTAAGCTTGACAACATTTCTCCCGGCGGCGGCATTCCAGCGGGCGAGAAGATCGAGAGAAGGACCTATGAAAAGGCGCGGCCGTCGTCCCTGCGGGAATCCCGGAGGAAGGTGACCAGGCCGGAGGAAGACGAGGATACCATTATTCTTGACGAGCCGATTGATGATTTCAAGGAAGAAGAGATCAGAGTTGAAACCGTCAAGAAAACCGAGACGGTTGATATAGATGACGACGATGATATTATCATCATTGATGACGAAAACGATCTGTCGTCCAAGGGTGGCGATGGCGTCGCCCTCGAGACAGTTCCCGAAGCTGATGATGACATCATACTTCTTGATGAAGAGGACGAGGAGATTATCATCGATGATGTCGATAAGGAAAGCGTCATCATCGACGAAGAAGAAACAGCGCGCCGGGGAAAGCGCAAAAGCAATCGCAAAGAAAAAGATGATGAATTTCTGATCATCGAAGAAGATTACAAGTAATCTCTACCGATGCGGAGGTGTGTCATGGAAGGTAACAGGGTGAAAGTGACGATATTCGGCCAGACGTACACCATAAACGGCGACGCACCTCAGGAGTATATTCTCAAACTGGCGGAATACCTCAATGACAAGATGGAGGAAGTGAAAATCAGCTCCGCCGACGCCGGTCCCACACAGGTGGCGATCCTGGCGGCTCTGAACGTGGCTGATGAATACTTCCAGCTGAAAAAGCTGAAAACGGGAGCGGACAGCGAGGTGGAACGCAGGACGCGGGCGCTGATATCAATGCTTGATGAGGGGCTCATCGGGGACGTATTTTCAAAAGTTTCAACTGCAGCGAGCAATTAACGAATTCCTTCCAGACCGGGGTAGGGAACCTGCCTCACCGGGAACCACTATATGCGTCTCAGTGCACACGATCGATTCCGGTCGCGCCGTATGATTCCATGATGTGCACACCGGAATTATTCCGAAATACGGGGTTGTCATTTGCGGCGGGTATGCGGTGTCTGATGAATGGATTCTGTTTATCTCCGGCGACCAGATACCGGAAGCATGCTCAAGGGAAAATTCCGTCACCGGGCTGTCCGGCCCATAATTATTTACACTTTTCAAAAATCTTCAGGTATACGTTTACAGGCCGATGAAAGATTTCAAGCGGTTCACCGACGAAGAACTGGTGCAGTTATATCGGAATGGCAGCGACCAGGCATTTACCGAGTTATATGTGCGGTACGAACGGAAACTGAAGAGGCTCATTTTTTATTATATTCCAAACACCGATGAAGCGGATGACGTCTTCCATGATACGGTCATGCGGGTCTTCAGGCACATTGATACCTTCAATGTCAAGAGATCCTTCTCTTCCTGGATATATCAGATCGCGGTCAATTGCAGCAAGAATTATATCGGCAGACACCGGCGGGAGAGCCGGCTGTTGGATGAAGAGCGGTACCGGCTCAGCGGAGAATACCACCAATCGCTCTCGCCCGAGGATATCTGCATTTCAAATAACGATCTCGAGGAATTCAACCGTGCCATTGAGCAGCTCAAAGAAAGATTCAGGATAGTTTTCGTACTGCGTCATGACCACAAGCTGAAATACGCTGAAATCGCCGGTGTCTTGAAATGCTCGGAGCGGACGGTAAAATGGAGGATGGAGAAGGCCCTTGAGAAGATAGCCCAGTATCTGTCGGAAAAGGGGATCATCTGAACGGAGTGACGAATGAAAGAATGGGATCATGACATGGAGCGGCTGGTCGCCAACCTCCGCTTGCGGCGCTGTCAGAAGAATATCGATCGGAAAAAGCTGGCGCTTCTTCTGAAGCATGCTGAACTGAATGTCCCCGGATCGTGGCTTGCCAAGACGATGGATGTATCGCGGCTGCGCGGATCCGCCGCGCCGATTTCTCGACTGAAACGATTATCCATGGGATCGATGCCTAAGACCGTACGGTGGGTCCTCGTGCCCGCGTTCGCCGCTGCCGCAGCGGTCCTGATCATGATCGCGATACAACCGCTTCTTTTCAGGGGCGATCGTCATTCGGGAAGGGTCCTCAGCGTCTCGGGCGATGCCTGGGTTCTGCGCGGCGGCGGCCGGCGCGCGCTTGATGCCGATGCCACCGTTGCCCGCGGCGACGTGATTCTCACCGGCCGTTCAACGTCAGTCGATATCGGCTTCTCAGGAGAGGTTCTCATGCGCGTTCTCGGCGGGAGCCGGGTCTCGCTCGGGAACCCGTCCCTGAATGACGCCGGCGGCGCCTTTGACGCGCTGGTTACCGGCGGCGCCTGCATGGTAAAGGTGAGCAAACTCGCCAAAGGGGAATCGCTGTCGATTCGCACGTCCGCATCGGCAGCCTCCGTCCGCGGAACCGTTTTCGGGGTCCGCGTGTACGGCGACAGAACGGTCCGGTACGAGGTCTTTGAAGGACGGGTCAGGGTCAGGAGATGCCTCACTCCTGACCAAACCGTCGCGCTCCGGCCAGAGGTCGCGGCGTTGCTGAACCGGCATTTTGAAGAGCATGCCGTGGAGGTTGCCGAACGCCAGACCTGCCGCATCAATCCCGATGTAAAACCCCCGGCCGCGGCAGCAGAAGATTTCCGGGAATTGACGAGCGGCATATCCCTTCCGGTGGTTTCCGCTGGTCCCGACAGCGTATTGCAGATGCTGGATGAAGCCGAGCGGTTCATGACGGCTGCTGAACAACGAGTCGAAAAATCCGATGCGCGGCCGGAGCATCTGGCGAAAATACGCAGGGATGCGCGCCGCGATGCGGAAACGAGGAGGGAAGCGGCTCATGAAACGGCTGCGGTCCGGGGGAAGACGTATCTCATGTATGTTCCGGAGATGGACGGTATTATACAGATCGGCG
>MIBH01000066.1:1454-1574 GCA_001829455.1 Spirochaetes bacterium RBG_13_51_14 | reverse complement strand
TCGAAGATAGCAGAGGTAATCAGCCGGCCCATGCCGGGGATGGCGAAGATCGTCTCAATAAATACCGAACCGCCGAGGATCCCGGCCAAGGCGCCGCCGAGGGCGGTAACTACCGGGATC
>MIBH01000066.1:1060-1251 GCA_001829455.1 Spirochaetes bacterium RBG_13_51_14 | reverse complement strand
TACCCATCCATAGACCGGCAGCCAATCGAGTTGAACGGCAAAGAAATAAATGAGCAGAATGGCCAGCCAGAAAGTGGGCACAGTCATCCCTATGTTGGCCAACGTGGTAAGGGTATTATCCATCCAGGAGCCGCGCCTTAAAGCGCAGATAATCCCCAAGGAAACACCACCGATAATGACAATGGTGAAGG
>MIBH01000066.1:740-1029 GCA_001829455.1 Spirochaetes bacterium RBG_13_51_14 | reverse complement strand
AGCGTCGGCGATAAGCGAACCGATATCCTGCCCTACCGAGATAGACTCACCGAGGTACCCCCGGAAAATATCGGTAAACCAGTCCCAGTACTGCACGGGCAAGGGCCGGTCCAGTCCGTATTGATGGAGTAAAGCCTGGTATTCTTCCGGGCCGAGAAGGACTCCCGATCCCGTGGGGTTAAAATTCCCCAGGTAGAGCATCAACGGGTCGCCGGGTAAAAGATGAATGAACAAAAACACCAGTATGGTTACTAACAGGAGTATAATAAGACCGATAACACAGCGGCGG
>MIBH01000066.1:483-642 GCA_001829455.1 Spirochaetes bacterium RBG_13_51_14 | reverse complement strand
ACATGATTTTTTTATCGTGTCAAACTTTCTAGTCAGGCACATGTTTCATCCATTTACTAGAACGTTTGACAGGGCTTAAAAATAGGTGCTAAACTCCCCGTAATTGCGGGAAATATAAGGAGGTCAGAAAATGGCTAAAGCGATGAAGAAGAAGGCAGT
>MIBH01000066.1:0-281 GCA_001829455.1 Spirochaetes bacterium RBG_13_51_14 | reverse complement strand
TTAAAGAGCATCCGAGAAAGCTTTGTCTCGGCATTGCGAATGTTAACGCCCGAGGCGCTGGGCAACATGAAGAGCACCAAACAGGATATTAACGGCGAATATGCCTATGTCGTGTGGACGGCGCTGCCGACGATCAAGTTAGGCAGCGACACTTTCCACGTCCACAACGGCGTCATCATGCTGCAGACGTTCGTCGGCCAGACGTAACGCTGACAGCCGGTTTTAGAAAGATGCAGTGCCCCGGACCGGCGGCTCAAAACCAGGTTTTTGTATCCTCCGGT
>MIBH01000065.1:28363-28575 GCA_001829455.1 Spirochaetes bacterium RBG_13_51_14 | reverse complement strand
CGTGTTCCGGGTTATTTCTGATATATACGAGTGGGATTAAATAAAATGATAAAAAAATCATGGGTCAGAGTAAAAAAGTTTATTTATAGACTCAAGGGTCAGAGCAAAAACTAAATTTCACCTTGACATAAAAATATCATTTAATATCTATTCACCAATACTCACTGAAGGGAAAAACCATGCCACAACCTTTACGAAGCTTTTTCAGCACC
>MIBH01000065.1:0-28348 GCA_001829455.1 Spirochaetes bacterium RBG_13_51_14 | reverse complement strand
GCCGGAGCCCGAAGTCTCTGGCGGGCAAACGGGATGAAGGAGAAGCAGTTCGGCAAGCCCATCATCGCTATTGCAAATTCATTCACTCAGTTTGTGCCCGGGCATATGCACCTGCATGAAGTCGGCCAACAGGTAAAATCAATAATTGAACACCATGGATGCTTCGCGGCTGAATTCAATACTATAGCAATTGATGACGGCATTGCCATGGGTCACACAGGCATGCTCTATTCCCTCCCTTCGCGGGATCTCATCGCTGACAGCGTGGAATACATGTGCAATGCTCACACGGCAGACGCGCTTGTATGCATCTGTAATTGTGACAAGATCATCCCCGGCATGCTTATGGCAGCCCTGCGTCTCAACATTCCGACCTTATTTGTTTCCGGTGGACCAATGGAATCTGGTATGTTCAAAGGAGAAAAATATGATCTTATTGACGCCATGGTCATGGCTGCAGATCCAAAGGTTACAGACGATGAAATAGCTGAAATCGAGCAGATCGCCTGCCCTACCTGCGGTTCATGCTCCGGTATGTTTACAGCAAACTCCATGAATTGTCTTACTGAAGCGTTGGGTCTGGCCCTGCCGGGGAATGGTACCGTGGTTGCCACGCACAAAAACAGGGCGAAGATGTTCGAGCGAGCAGCCGGTCTTATTGTTGAAATCGCCGACAGGTATTATGCCAAGGACGACGATTCAATACTCCCCCGGTCCATTGCCACCCGGCAGGCCTTTATTAATGCTATGACTCTGGATATAGCCATGGGCGGTTCCACGAACACCGTCTTACATCTCCTGGCGGTAGCAAGCGAGGGCGATGTCGACTTCACCATGAAGGATATCGACCAGCTGTCCCGGAAGGTGCCGAACCTGTGCAAAGTTGCACCGAACTCCCACTACCACGTAGAGGACGTGAATCGGGCGGGCGGCATCATGTCTATTATGGGAGAACTCGACCGCGCCGGGCTCATCGACCGGTCGGTGCGGCGCGTTGATGCGAAAGATCTTGGTGAAATCCTGACCCGGTATGACATCATGAGTGACGGAGTCTCCAGTGAAGCCATAGAGCTATACCGAAGCGCGCCGGCGCACCGCGGCCGCAACCTGGTTATGGGTTCACAGGACACCGAGTATGACAAACTCGACACTGACCGTGCGAATGGATGTATCCGCGATATCGAGCACTGCTACAACAGGGACGGCGGCCTCGCAGTTCTTTACGGCAATATCGCCAGGGATGGCGGGGTCGTGAAGACCGCCGGCGTGGATCCGAGCATTTTCAAATTCAGCGGCCCTGCGAAGGTTTTCTTTTCCCAGGAATCCGCCTGTGATGGCATACTCTCCGGTCATGTAAAAGCGGGCGATGTCGTGGTGATCCGGTACGAAGGGCCGAAAGGGGGACCAGGCATGCAGGAAATGCTCTATCCGACATCGTACCTCAAATCAATGAATCTGGGTACAGCATGCGCCCTTATAACCGACGGTCGGTTTTCAGGCGGCACCGCCGGTCTATCCATAGGGCATATTTCACCTGAAGCGGCCGCTGGCGGGGAAATAGCACTCATCAAGGACGGCGACATTATTGAAATCGATATTCCCAAGAGGAAGATTGCCGCAAATTTATCAGACCAGGAACTTGCCAAGCGTCGCAACCAGGAACTTAAAAAAGGAGTCGGAGCTTTCAAGCCCATTGGCCGGGATAGGAAAATCTCCGGAGCGCTGCGTGCCTATGCGGCGCACGTGTCCTCTGCTGATAAGGGGGCCATCCGACTTATTCGTGAGGAAGGATAATACTGTTAGCAGGTGTAATGTCTATGTGGTCTCTGTGCCCAAGCGCTGCTTTAGGGCCATGGTTCCCAGTCACCCCAGTTGGCGAGGTACTCATTCAGGGCGGGAATCCGCTCTTTGTTATCATGCAGAAAACTCTTCGTCGCTTTGACAATATCCTGCTCCTGAACGATGGTGATCTCTCCAATGAGAACCCTGGTCCTCAGGAATACGAAGTAGGTGTCCAGCACGTCATGGATGCAATAATTGTTGATGTCACGAATCCGTCCCTCAAGAAACATAGAGTAGACCGCATCGCCTGTGGTCTGCATTTTCCCCGGCTTCCCGATGATCTTCGCCATCAGGTTCAGCCCTCCATGCACCCGAATTGCGCCGTAATTTGAAAGCCAATCCTGGAGATCGATATGCTTGGCACCATACCGGTTCCGCCCGGCATATTTATCTCGGAAATGGCGCTTTGCTGTATAGCCGTACCGGTAGGCCATGAGCTCCATGAGGGGTATGTCGAATCCCCTGCCATTGTACGTGACCAGAAAAGCGGAATCGTAAACCTGCTCAACGCCGAGCCAGAAGAGCCGAACCATTTCATCCGGCCTGAAATCCGGATCATCCAGGCATACGATGTCCAGCAGCGAAAAGTCTCCCCGCACCTTGGCAATACAAATTGAAATCGGATACTGGAAGGTCACCGGTATAAATTCCGAAAGACCGCCTGACGCATCCAGAAGCTCCTGTTGATACCGCCGTACTGCTTCACTGTCATCAATATTCTCTGCCGGATACTTTACCCGGGCGATCAATTTCGGGTCCGGAACTGATTCAACATCAAAAACAAGATATTTTACAGAATCATCTTTCACCAATCACCACCGTAAAAAAAAATCATCGTTGCATTAATAAATAAAAAGCATGTTGCCGGTTTTTCTAGCAACATGCTTTTTCCAGTGCTTTCTTGCGAGGAAACCTCTAAAATATTTCTACGATGTTTCCTTCGACACACAGCTACGTTTCACACTGCATTTGTAAAATCAGAAAATAAAGAAAAAGAATGTATTTTATGTTCATTAATACTTAATAAATTCTTGAATACTACCCCACAGTGATTTCGCTCATGTTCTTTGAAAAGCCTTCAGCATTATGTTATCTTCAGCTGTATGCCGGGGGATCCCCTTTATTTGCCTTTCGCTTTTTCTTCTATTTTCCCCAGGAGGTCCTGAATGAAGGAATCGGACTCCTTTTCTTTCGATTGTTTGTACACCTCGATCGACTTCTTCGAGCCAATTTTCATTGTTGCCAGAAGAGCCGCATAGCGCACCTCGGCGCTCTCGTCATTGAGGAGCGAGTTATTAAGTGCATCGGCGGCGCTTTCCTCACCGATAAGCCCCAGGGCGACCGCAGACTCAATCCTGACCATATCTCGCTTATCTGATAAAAGATTGATGAGTCCCGGAACCCCGTCTTTTTCCTTCTTATTACCCAGCCACTGAGCTGCTTCTATCAGGGTTTTCTCATCGCTGCTAGATGATAAATCGGCTATATATTCCTTTGCGGTTTTTTCAGTTTTCGCTTCCTGTGCCTGAACCATTAAGCTGATGGCGATAACTATCAGTACTGTGCATAAATATCGTTTCATATCACGCTCCCTCTCAATTATATTATAATGTAACATTATCCTCGCTTAAAAATTATGTCAATTATTTTATCCGTAACAGACAACGCTTTTTTCTCAACCGGTATCATAACTGTCTTTAATATTGCTTGATGCTGAAAGGGTCGCGGCTACTGTTCATCCATCCGCAGTTGGCATCATGTACCCGCGTGCATACCGTCCCTCATTCTGAATTCGCATAGAAGCTCCGGAAACGTCCCCCCATCATTATATTTGACTCATCCCGGGCCTGCAAATTTTTTGGATTTTTTCTCGAAATATCGATACATTCACTAGACTTGTTGTATTTCCAAATATACATTGACATTTGACACCGCCGCAGGCGGCGAGGGCGAAGATTCAATTAGTATATTTGTTTAGCAACAAGTCCAGTGGTATGAAATTCGCATTATTGATGAAATTATTTTGTTTACAGCAACCACTCCCTGACTATAGGCTGTCATATAATCAGTCAACATGACGCTCGAGCCCGTCAGGGATAACGAAAGAAGGCTCGATCATTATCCTTTACGGCGGAACTACCATGACCAGAGTAGATGACTCATCTGAAGAACTCAGCAACGAGAATTTTGAAGAACTGCTCGAAGGCTCCTTGAATCGGAGAGACGACTTCGAAATCGGAACCAGGGTGGAAGGAAAAGTCGTATTCACCACCAGGGAACTCGTGTTCGTTGACATTTCCGGTAAAAGCGAAGCCGTCATCAATGCCGAAGAATTCAGGAACGGCGGAGACAAGCTGTCGGTTGCGCCGGGCGACATCATACAGGCCTATGTCGTGTCACTCTCGGGCGGAGAAATCCATCTCACTACCAGCATCGGCAGGGGGGGGATAAGCCCGGACCTCTTGCAGATGGCCTACCGTGAATCCATTCCAGTCTGTGGAGCAGTTATCGATACGGTCAAAGGGGGCTACTCGATTTCCGTGGGTGGCGTAAAGTGCTTCTGCCCCATATCACAGATTGACATGAGAGCGCCGTCCGACCCCAATTCACTGGTGGGCAGATCGTTTCTTTTTAAAATTATTGAATTCAAGGAACGGGGTAAAAACATAATCCTCTCCCGGAGCGCTCTTCTTGAGGAACAGAGAAAGCGGATTGTGGAAACCCTCAAACAGACGCTTAAACCGGGCGACCGTGTCTCTGGGACCGTATCAAGCATACGCGATTTTGGCATCTTCGTTGATATCGGTGGACTGGATGCGCTGGTCCCGAAATCGGAGCTTACCTGGAGCCGTTACGCCGATACCGGGTCCTTCCGTGTGGGGGAAACGGTTGAGGCTGCTGCAAAAACCATCGACTGGGATTCCGGTCGGCTGACGTTGAGCATCAAGGATCTCGCGCCGGAGCCATGGGACCATATTGACTCGTACGGCGTAGGCCAGACCGTTACCGGACGAGTGGTAAATATGATCAAGAGCGGCGCCTTTGTGGAGATAGAGCCGGGATTGGACGGTTTCGTCCATGTTTCCCGAATGAGCCTTTTAAAAAAGATAAACCGGCCGGAAGATTCGGTTTCCCTTGGCGATCAGGTGAGCGCCCGGATCATCAGCCTCAATCCCGGCGAAAAGAAGATATCCCTTGAGCTGCTCCCCAACGAGCCTGATCCATGGAAAGAATCGGGCTCCGGCTTAGAAAATTCCATCCAGACAGTCACCATCGAGGAAACAAAACCCTCAGGACTGAACGTGAGACTATCAAATGGAATGCTTGGATTCATTCCCCGGGGCGAACTGAAGACCAAAGCCGATTCTGAATTGCAGAAAAAATACGCGGAAGGTGGGCAGCTCTCGGCCGCGGTTCTCAGAATCGAGCAGAACAACCGCAAACTCATCCTCAGCGAAACGCACGCGCTCAAGCTTGAAGAGCGGAAAGATTATGAAACATTCATGCAGAAGGACTCGTCAGCGAAATCGACCACTCTGGGGTCTCTGCTGAAAAATAAATTTGAAGATATCCAGAAAAAGATGGATGAGTAACCGGGCTGGAGGGCGTATCACCAGGGCCAGCAGATTCCCTCGGGCGAAAAAGGGTATCGATGATAAAACTGAAAAACGGACATGTGATTCCTTACAACAAGGATTTCGACATATTTTTCCAGGAACTCCTGGAATCCATCGTGCGGGAATCACGAGATTCGGCTGCAGTGAAACAATATCCGCCGGGAAGCCTGTCACGGAACGAGGTATTCCTCAAGGAACTCATGGATAACTGCATTTACGTGACACATCAGCTGTTCGACATGGCAAAGAATCAGGAGGAATTCTCCCGCTTCATAATAACCGGGTTTATTTTCAACAGCATCATCTGCTGCCTGCCCGTGTTGGAGAAGGACCTCGATAGTGATGATCAATCAGGGGATGAGGGCAGAGTACACTAGCGCTTCGCCGTCTTACAGCAAATCCAGCAATTCTTTTATCCTGACCCAATCCACGCCATTTATTTTTTTTCGTACAGATTCAGGGTCATCGCCCTTCCGTAGGGACATGCGCACTTCCACGATATCGCCCTCGAAATAGACGGGATAATCGACACGGACTCCCCAGGCTGAAAAGTAGCGGACGACGTTCTCAGCCGTATTCCTGAGAGAGGAATATTCAGGGTAACGCACCCGGCGGATAGTCTCGTAGAGGTGCTGCTCCCACGCTTTCCTGTCCGTTGATTCATCAGGCCGGATATGATCAACCAGATCCAGGCTCCCGTCCCGCGCAAGAATATCTGAAAGCATCTCTGCAAGGAACTTGAAGATATTCACCCGCAGCGGAGCGAAAACGAGCCAGGACGATATCGCCTCAATTGAGGCGCGGGGGAGACGCATGACATCCCCTATGATTCGAAACTGAATATCGCGGGAGTCACAATAATCCTTCAGGGGCACCGGCGCTCGCTCGACCATATTCATCAGAGATTCATCGCGGACAAACTCATCGGGCACCTGGAGGCCTTTTTTTGCGATCCGGCTCAATGGCGCAGCCTTGAGGCCGAAATCCCTCAGGATGGCCAGGATTCTGATCCTGCCCACCGGGCCCGATTCATTCCGCTGGCATTTCAGAAGCGCCCGATTCATGAAGAATTCCGCGTCGACAGACGCCGTTACCATGCAGTCGACCTCGTTCGCACCGCAATCAGCGAGCGCATCAAGCCGGTTGAAGCCGAAAATCACCCGGTACCGCCCGTCGCGCTCCAGCACCACCGGCGGATCCAGAACGCCGAAATTACGGATGGAGTTCCGCATAGCATCGTCGATATGATTCCTACTGATCTTGTAATACCGGTCCTCAAGATCGATGTCGGCAAGAGGAATGCGAAGGAGGCTGCTCATAGAAAAATTACCGCTCATTGCATTATAAACGAAGGGAAAATGTATACTGAACTATCATTATTCACGATTCCACCATGCCCGCGACGACGCGCACAACAGCGACAGCAGCCGGCATGAAGAACCTGAAACTCACATCAGTTCGGCAAGAACGGCCCCCAGCTCATCGGGCAAAACCACCCTGACCTTTGAGAGCCGCCGGGCAGCTTCCTCCCCGGCAGCGGAAAGCTCGCTGGTGGTTATGAAGAGCCCCTGCTTGGCTTTGGCGTCGGTTACCGCCTGTGCAAGATTTCTGAGCGGTATTTCGCTGATCCGCAGGTCTTTCCATCTTCTCACCCAGACAAGGGTCTTTTCTTTACCGGGAACAGTTATCGCCATGAAATCGACGCCGTCTCCTTCACGGTATGTGGGCAGGATTTCATCCACGCGATAACCCAGCTTGCCGACGGCACGGTTGGCGATTATCCTGAAATTCTCCACGTCCAGATTAAAAAACGCTTCGATCTTCTCCGCCGCCAGCGTCGAAGATTCAGACTTCCTCGGCGAATATCCATCGTCCCGTGCCGATTCAGCCCGCGCCGCAGCCAGGACGGGATCCAGGTCCACTTCCTTTTCGCTCTTGAGACCGCAATTATTCCAGAGGAAATTTGCGGAAAAAGCCTCCTGCAGCCATTCTTCGGCGTGATCGATGACCGACTCTTCGGTCTCCTTGTCGCCTGGTTTTACCGTCGTGTCCATTTCTTTTCTGAGCTGCGTCGTGAGGTACTGTATATTTCGGTAGCCGCGGTCAAGCTGGTACAGCTGGTTCCAGTATTCGTAGGCAAGCTCTTTCATTTCGGCGTGCAGCGCGGCAAAGCCCAGATCGTAGAGGATCACCACCACCTCATCGCTCATGTCGTTCTTTCGGGCGTATTCCAGAAGCCCCTCGAGCATCTTCACTCCTTCCGCGGGCTGCTTCGCCTGGACACAGAGAATTCCGTATAATCTCCGTGCGATGAACACGGCGTTTTCGTCTGAACTGCCGTCGATAATCTTCCGCGCATGATTCAGGGCTGATTTGTAATCGCGTTTTCGCTGCTGCGCGAACGCCATCGCCAGGTTGGCCACGTCCGAATGAGCATCAAGCACCAGGGCTTCCTTGAAATACTCCCCCGGCTCGCTGGCTTTTTGATTCTGATAACTCGCTATGCCAGCCCCGAATAATATCTCGAAATCCTTTTCTCCCAGCTTCACGAGCCGCTCGAAATACCGCTGGGCCAGCTCAAAGTACTCCTGCCCCAGCAGGATGAAAGCCACGTGGTACAGAGCTTCCCGGTCGCCCGGAAATCCCTTCAGAATATCGAAGTAATTCTGGAACGCCTTCAGGATCTCTTCGCGCGCAAGGTACACCTCAGCAAGCTTCCGCTCCACCTTGGCTTTCTCGACCTCATAATTATACTTGTCGATTCTCAGTATCTCTTCGAGATGCAGCATCCCTTCATCGATCTGGTTCCGGCTGAACAGGATGTTCGCCAGCTTCCAATGAACCACGAAATCATTCGGATTGTTGTCCAGTATTTTCTTGTACTCCAGAATCGCTTCATCTACCAGATTTTGGCTTAAATAGCTGTTCGCCCGGCTGAGGGGATTCAGGCGGGGCGCCAGAATATAGACATACGCAAGGACCAGGCCAAGAATGACGACCAAGGTGATAAGTGATGGCACTAACATATTGCTCTCATATATACGGGCTCTTATTTTTTCAGCATTAAATTATCTGGAAAACGTCGGGAATCATATCCTCCGATGACAGATGTCGAGTATCGTTTCCCCGCATTCGATTTCCTCATCGATATATCTTCATGCCGTAGACTCCTGTCACTTGCGTATGAATCGCACAATTGACGGCCACCCATTAATCACTACCGATGTATCACCCTCCCGTTTGAGGATAAAGTCATCTTCATGCTTTATCTTTGTCTTATATGGCAGATTTATCATAATATCCGGGGGAACGAATTTGGGGAGCTTGTCGAAATGTAATTGAATCTCATGCGTCGTTGAAACCATCCGCAGGGATATCTGACCGAACCGCGATGGAGCGTCTTCGATTTTTATCTCATTTCCCGGCTTGAACCAGTCCGGCTGCGGCAGAGGAAAAATATCGAGTCTCTCGGGATGATCGATGAAAAGCAGATTGCGAATCGTAGCGAAGGTCATGGCGCTGACAACCATCGAGGCGCCCTCCCCCCAGTTTGCCCTGCCTGAGGCCGGATTCATGTACTCGGGCAACGTATACGTCCTGTTTTTCGTCCGGAATAGATTCTCGATTGTTTCGTATCCCTTCGCATCCTTCATCAGGAGCAGGTTGTTGGCCGCGACGAGCGTGGAAAAAATGTCCCAGCCGAGCGATTTCACGAAAAGCGGCATGTCGCTGAAATACCGGCGCATACGGTTCAGGAGATTTTTCAGGGCGGCATCTGTAACGGCATCGACCCTGAAGGGGAAACCGGCATACAGATTATAGTATATGAATTCGTTTTCCGGGCTGTCGGCATCCTCATCGAAAGCAAACTTCACCGCGATACCCGCGATCCGGTCCGATTCCCTCTTGTACTTCGACTCATCGCCGAAGATACCGAGGCACCGGGCCAAGTATGAATACTGGCTCAACGCGTGCGTGATGATAATGGCATCAAAGGGATGCTCTTCGGCGATTGAATAATGCGGCAGAGAATTCCTGCTGCGTGATCCTGGTTTTTTCAGTTTCCGCGAGTAATTGTATAGAACGGTGGCTTTGCGCTTTATGAAATCGAATCTGCCCTGCAGAAAGCCGGTGTCCCGAACATGGATAAAATAATCGGCGATAGCATGCAGCACATAGCAGGTATCGATTGCTTCATCAAAGGTGATGTTCCTGTCGTCACCGCCGAAGTTCTGTATGACATAGTCGATATAACCGAGCGATTCCGTGAAATACCCCATCCGGTTGGCTCCAAAAATCATACACCAGGCTTTCCGGCAATCCAGGGTTCCGTCCTCCCGGTGAAGGTTTTTGGGGGAGAGGTTCAGCAGGGATATTTTTGATCCATAAAACCAGTTCTGGAGCAGCTTGTCGGGCAGGCTCACATTAGCGCCGTTCCTGATTCTGATGCTGGTAAAGGAGGTGAAGTCGTTCTTGACTTTAACGAAATCATATTTCCCACTGGTCAGCCCGCCGCGGGGATCGAGCGCCAGCCGGAATACGAACCGGTTATCACCTTTTTTGAGTGTAAAACCGAGGCCAAGGGCGGCCATGCCGTATCTGGACGTACTTCGGGTCTGGTTGTCTTCATTCTGTGGATTTATATCCCTGCATAGTTCACCGCCGCCTGATACGATATAATCGGGTCGATCGCTGAAACAGACCGATTTTCTGCCGTTTATGTTCAAGCAGTATGAATCACTGATGAACTCTACTGATTCAAGGCCGCCCAGATTGAACTGATCATAGGGCCGGACCACGAACAACAGCGATGCGTGCTTTCGCTCCTTGATGAAGCACTCGGTTTCCACGACGGCCTCATCAACGGTGCTCCGCGCGCCGTAGAGCGTGTGCCGCAATGTAAAGGTGCTGGTGTCCCAGGTGGAATTGATGATGGAATTTTTTACATCGCGTTCCTGCTTCACA
Source organism: Spirochaetes bacterium RBG_13_51_14 (assembly GCA_001829455.1). GTDB lineage: Bacteria > Spirochaetota > UBA4802 > UBA4802 > UBA5550 > RBG-16-49-21. The sequence goes on along the minus strand of MIBH01000065.1, from coordinate 17,924 downwards.
CGGTCCCATTCTCCGGCCGGCCGGTAAAGCTGTTTTCCAGCAACGATCCATACCTCAATCGACCAGTGGTCGTACGTGGGCGACATCATGCCAGCGGGATCGACGAACAGTCCCTCGCTGGAAAGAAAATTTGTAAAATAGAGGCAATCCCGCATGGAGCTATTGACGAGCATGTGGGGAATAAATCCGGTGTTGCCGCGCGAGGCGCCGGTTGCGGCATTAATCCAGGCCGGCCACTTGAAATTGGAAAATTTCTGGAAAAGGGTAAAATTATTTAACCCTGTAAGATAGATGCTCCGGGAAGATTGATATTTGGCATAATCTATTGATACTTTACAGGCATTGGCGAAATCAGTTAATTTGCTCTCACCCTTTTTTTTAATTAGCAGAAATCTCAATGGCAACCACTGATTTTACATTATATTCACTTGAAGGATTTCAGCGCTTCGTCCTCGTTCTCGAATATATCAAACATATCCATTAATTCAACGACTTCAAAAATCTTCTTAACGGCACTGTTCATATTGCACAACTTCAACATCCGTTTCTGCTCTTTCAGGATTCTCATGGTGGAAACAAAAATCCTCAGGCCCGAACTGCTCATATATTCGACGTCATTCAGGTTCATGAGGAGATGCGTGTCAGGCTCATTCTGAATGATCTTGTTGATTTCTTTTTCAATTTCAGCAGAAAGGTGGACATCCAGCCTACCTGCAAGGTAAACAACAACGACGTTATTGACCCTTTTTATATTTAAATTCATAGGTCACTCCGATCATAAAATTTAGATTTGTTATACTATATATCCGTGATATATAAATCAATAAAAAATAAAGCAACATCTTTTTTTATTCTTAAAATAATTTTTCCCGAGCCTATTCCCTTCCTTCCTTCGTTTGCTTTCGAGTGATGACGAGGCTTAGTGCGGTAAGGATAAAAACAGCGAAAAAAACCGCGCCCAATACGATCATCACAAGATGATTCTCCTGCCATGCGGCTGCGTCCTTGGTGGTGATCGCGATATTCAGCGACTTCTGCGAACGGATGAACAGGAATGATGAAAGGGCCGCAACAAATGAAAATATCAAACCGTTATAATAAATCAGCCCCCGGTATCGCAGCGGATCAAAGAGGGGCATTACCATGGCAATCCCGCTGATAAAGAGCAGCGCTGCAAAAATGCGGAACACATAATAGAGCGGAGAAATAATCTCGTCATTGATAATCTGCTTGAGCCAATCATCCTCCGACAGTTCCCCTCTCTCTTCGAGCCGTACCGGGCCTCCCTCATCATAATTCATGGTAACGGTGCTCTTTGACTCCGGGCTAGCGGTTAAAAACTTAAATGCTCGATAAGGCGAAATATAAAAAAAGAGCCCGACGATGATGTACAAAACACCGGTCAATAGAACCACTCCCTGTAAAGCATTTGTCGTTTTGGACCTCATTCGATCAACCTCGCAACCCTGTACGTCTGACTTTTGGATGCTGAGAGCGGGAATAGAACCCCGGAATACGGCATTAAATCAGCCCTTCCGGGAAGAACTCCGCGCCGGTCAGGATATGAATTATGAAATCAGATAATTAATCAATAATAATTTGCGGTGAATTGATAAAAATAGATACCTGAATGTTATCCCGGCGTAGCGAAAGATCTTATTCCAGATGTGGATGGACGGCACAACAATTTCATTCCCGGAATGATATGCGAAACAGAGAACAAGGATCTGCTATCGATTGAGCCGCTTCAATAGTTTTTCAGACATTTCCTGCGAAGAATCAAGAATACGGTCAATACGGATATCCTTTTCCGACACTTCAAGCACTATGTTGACGTCGGCCAGGTCGCTTTTCTTTTCATAAACCGCCTGCCCTTCGATGACATCCAAGTAACGGGTAAAGAAGCTTATCAGCTTGGTGTCCCGGTAATTCATTTTCATGCCGCCTGATACCGAAACAAAGACCGTTTCATCGACATCTATCCTGAACAGATCTTCGATCCGGACTCTGAAACCGGGATATCCGGAATTACAACTCCCGCCCAGAACCGAGACCTCCTCAAATATCGGATAGAGACAAAATGAGGCGGCCACCATATCCCTGAGATAACCGGTGCTGAAGAGCCGCCGTCCAGCCGTTCCGTTTTGGCCCACCATCGCCACGGGCAGGTCGCTGAACATTTCGAGCCGGCTTTGTCCGCATATCTCGTCCGCCAGTTTTGATACGTCATTATTCTTGAACACGTGTTCGGTGGGGAACGTGATATCCAGCAGCTTATTCAGCCGGTCCGGGGAAAAAAACTGATTCATTCGCTTTCTGAACTCGTTCCTGCCATTGCTCAGGAGATACAGGGAGATAACGATATAACCGTAGGACGACGAGTATAGGAGATCGAACGTTTTTCCCGCCTTATGGAGCGAATTCAAAAACCCGCCGTACCATACCGCCTGGAGCAGGTTTGTTTCGAATACCAGCGCGCTTCTCTTTTTCGTAACCAGGGACACCACGGGGGACAGAGCGTCTCCTCCGGCGAGCCGGAGGAGACGCTCTCGTTCCCCGTCGGCAGGCGCGTCGAATTTCGGGAGCACAAGGCCGCCCGAGAAATCCTTCACATCCCCGGCGTAATATTCATTCAGCATATAGTATACCCGCTGCCCCTCCTCAACGTGAGCATCGAAAATATCAAAGAGAAGGCGTGTATCCCTTCGGTTTTTTATCACCGTGAAGATCCGGTCCGAGAGGCCGAACATCCGATTCCGCAGCCCGGCGTCATCATCGCCGCAGTCAATAACGATATAACGATATTCCTTGGACAACATGAACAGGAGCGGTGATATGATGTCGGCATTGATTTTCACCTTCGACCCGAAGGTGACGTTGACAAGGTCCAGGTTTTCCGTCACGTGCTCGATCCGGTCGAGGATAATCTGCTCAAAGGCGGGGCTTTCCTCAGTACGGTGCGACAGGGGGGCGGTCACCTTTATCTCGAAAAAATTGAATACGCTGTTTCCCGCATAGGACATGTCCAGTATGATCGTCTTGCCTCCGCCCTTCAGGGAAACGCCCACCAGAGCGGCGAGAAAAGACTTCCCCGACTGCGGGAAGGGACTGTAAATCGTGATGATCCTTGTCGTGCCGCCGAAATACTTTCTGCCGATCTCAGATACATCAAAACCCATTCTGCCGGTGATCTTGAGGTAGCCGCGAAGGCATTTGTATGACATCAGGAAAAACCGAAACAGGTCCTCGGCGCTGAATAACAGGAGCATTGAATCGACCAGTGCCCGCACCTTGCCGGTCTGTCGGTTCTCAGTAAAGGGGACGGCGCCGAAAAAGGAACCCGGCGCGCAATACACCACATCTGTTTTCCCCATCGACTCGATCTCAAAAATCCCGTTGACCACGACGTTGAGGGAATTCACTTTTTTCAGATCGAACTGGTGCCCCTTTTTTACCGAGGCCAGTTTCCCTATTTTTTGAAGCTGCCGGATCTCTTCATCCAGGCAGTGGCTGAAGAGCGGGATGCTGGCGAGTATGTTGCCGGTGACATTCATGATGAGCCGGCCTTTCAGAATTTTCTCAGCATGTTGATAAGCTCGTTCTTGCCGTACAGCTCAATGGGACGGGTATTGGCGAAATCGATCGCGGACTGTGCAAATTCGCCGGTGGTGATGACGATGATCCGGGTAGCGTTCTTGGCTTTCATGTCCTCATGAACAGCCCTCAGGAACTTCTCCTGGATCGTGTCGGTCGTCCGGAGGAGGCGGATGATCCGGTTCGTCGCGCGGGTATTCCGCCACTTCCCCTCGCTCTCGGAACCGATTATCTCGATTTCGGTATCGTTGATGATGTTCACGTCACTGATAGTGAAATTCATGGCCTCAACGATCTTCCGGCAGGTGTGCTCGAATTGGGACAGCCCCGATATGAGGAAATCCTTGATCCGGTCATCCTGCCGGAATTCAGCGTAGTTCTTAAGCTTCATCTGAACGTCACGGAAGTTCGGCTTTACCTCCGCTATCTTCTCCCACTGGTATATGGCGGAATGGAGGTCGCGGGTCTTCTCGTAACACTCCGCCAGATAATACCGGAGCCCCATCTCGGTGTCGCTCCCCTTCCGGGCGAACTTCAGGCCGCGCTCGAACTCCATCATCGCCTTCGGAATCATGCCCTTCTGCATGTGGCAGGAGCCCTTGGCGAGAAAGCACTTCACCTTCAGATCTTCGCTCTTCTGCGCGATATCGAATTCCTTGACCGCCCACTCGTAATCAGACATCTGGCGAAGCACGAGTCCGAGGAAATAGTGAGCCCGGTAATTGTTCGTTTCGATCTTGATTGCCTCGAGAAAAGACTGTTTGGCGTCAGAATACAGATTGTTCTGATAGTAAATCTGTCCCAGGTAGTAGTGCGACTGCTCATGCCGGGCATTCAGCGCGATGCTCTTTTTGAAAAAGACCATGGCCCGGTCCAGGGCGCTGGTTCTGAAATAAATGGCCCCCAGCTCGAAGAAATGCTCGAAATTATCCGGCTCGAGCTTGGTCAGGATCAGGTATTCGCTCTTGGCGTCATCAACGGCGCCGTTTTCCAGGCAGAGTTTCGCCAGCTTCGTTCGGACGTCCACCTCCCTGATCTTGTCATTGTACTTGCCGTACTTCAGTACCTGGCGATACTCCACAATGGCGAACTTAATGTTATTCTCTTTCGCATATGCTTCAGCCAGGAGATAGTGGGCGTAGGTGTTCCGGTCATCCTTTTCCAGGATATCAATAAGCTTCTTGATTGCCTGCCGGGTCTGTCCCGCTTCTATCATCTGCGCGATTTCGTCGATCCTCCGGGGAATAACGAAGGTCTGAAGAGCGTACATCATAATCATTGCGAGCAGGACGATAAACAGAAAAATAATGGCGTACGTTAATATCATCGAACTATTTATCCTTCCACTGGCTTTTACATATAATAGTAGCGGATATGCTTTCTGTCAAGATTGTATTTGTTTCGATCATCCATAAACGTGTTTTCAGGGCAGGGGCGATACCATGTCCCCTCTTAATTATCGGTCTAAACATTAAAGATATACACTGCAGGCCAGATAGAAACGAAAATTTTGATAAGGCTGGATCGGGGCGTCCGGATGCATTATTTCGTCATGCCGGAAAAATAATATTGACAAAAAATGTCGCTTCCCATATCTGAAAAATCCAACCCGGGGGCGTAGCTCAGATGGGAGAGCGCTTGAATGGCATTCAAGAGGTCAGGGGTTCGATTCCCCTCGTCTCCAAATCTACAGTGCTTTTCTTAACCAGCATATTTCTCTTCAAACACATTGCCGTGGATGGTGACGACCTTTTCGATGTAGTACCGTCTCTTCCCGGCGGGTATCACCGCTTCCGCCATTTCCCCCGCCCTCTTGTTCTGCAGTGCGTTTCCGATAGGCGAGGATAACGATATCTTTCCTGTCGAAGGGTCGACTTCGTTTGGCGATACAAAAATGAATTCGATGCGGTCATCCGAATCGAGGTCTATGACGGTCACGGTCGCGCCGAATCCGATTCGGTCCTCGGCTATCTCCCCGATATTCATCTGGATGAGCTGGCCGAGCTGCGAGTTGAGCTGGGAAATCCGGGCCTGGACAAAGGCCTGCCGTTCGCGGGCGGCGTGGTACTCGGCGTTCTCCTTCAGGTCGCCGTAGGCCCGCGCTTCCGCTATCCGCTTGGGTATTTCCACCTTGTATTCGTAATGCAGCCGGTCCAGTTCTTCCCGTATCGATTGACGTTTCGAATCAAGCTCGTTCGCCATCGTGTACTCCTCTTACGGCGAATGCGCCGTATACGGTGCGGGGCGTTTCCGCCGAAAGCAGGCGCACCGTCATTCGTCACTCGCAGTTAGTCAATTTTATCAATATCTTGATATTCTTGTTCTCATCCTTTTTTACTTCGAAACCGTTCTCTTTTAAGGTCTTTTCAATCCGGTAGGTCATTAAATCAATAACTTTTTTTGTCATGCTGTTCTTCCTTGAACAAAAATGGGATTTTCTGCATGCGGAGCCTCCGGCTCCGCTTACATAACTTATCATTAATGTCGGAATATCCCACTGGCGGATTAAATTAATTCACCCTGTTCTGCCGGTCTTGCCGAAGAGATGCGGCGTTCACCAGCACAATTTTTCAGGAACATCATGACGTTGATACCGGCACATGACATAATCTGGACGTGGTCGTGTCTGAATGATGGGTACGGCAGCCCCATAACGTACCCGCTTACCGCTCAGTACACATTCTGATGCCCCTGCCCGGTCTCCGTGCCAGATCACGTGCGACCATGCCGTTATCATTTCAGTATAACAACGTCGCCGGTTTTTTTCAAGTCCTGCAGCACCGATTCGTTCCCCACGACCACGGTCACCAGGCCGGGCGTAAAAAGTTTCCGCGCTTCCGAGAGAACGTCCGGTTCCCCGACGCCACTTATACGGACGAGATACCCGGTGTAATAATCAGCCGGCAGCCCGTAGTATGCGATGTCCATGTAATTGGCCAGGACGCTCATCGGCGTGTCGAACTGAAACACAAAGCTGTTGCTGATGGCCCGGCGGGCCCAGTCAATCTCTCCGGGTGAAACCCGCTCCCGCGATATGATACCGATGTTGCCGGCGAGAAGCGAGAGCACGTCTCCCGCGGTTTTGTTCTCGGTCTGGGCGTAGGCCAGGAAAACGCCGGTCCGGTGCCGGAATTTCACGATTGACTGGACCGCGTAGGCGAGTCCCCGTTTTACCCGTATCTCACCCATGAGGCGCGAGGTGAATGAACCGCCCCCCAGAATATAGTTCATGATCTCAAGGGCATACTGCCCGTGGTACCCGATGTCAGGCGCGACAGTCCCGGTGACGACGGTGGACTGCGGGATATCCTTGGGATAAAAAAAGATTTTCCCCCGGCAGGCGGCAACCTGTTCCAGAATTTTATTCCGGTCAACCTCGTACGAGAGGGGACCGCCGGGCGCCAGGCCTGAAAAATATTCGCGGCAGAGACGGCCGGTTTCGGCGAAATCGAGCGACGCGGATATGCCGATCATGATATTTCGGCCCGTGCAATGTTTCGCCCAGGTTCCGCGGATCAGATCCGGCGCGTAGGAGCGCACCCGTGCCTCTTCCGGGAACGAGCCGTATCCGTCCCCGCCGAAAATTATTTCCCGCGCCTTGCCGAATGCGATCTCGGCCGGATCATCGTATTTTCTCCGTATTGAATCGGCGATGAGAGCCTTCGCGGTGTCAAGGGATCGGGTATCCATGCTGGGATGTGTCATCAGGTCCGCCGCGATGGCGAAGGCGTCTCTCTTGAAACGATCTAACACCTTGACGGAAATGACCGTATTTTCCCAGGATGATTCAACGGAAAGTCGCCCGCCCAGGGAATCAATCTTCTCATGGAGCGCGCTGCCCGGATAGCTTCTGGATCCGCCCAGGGAAATGGTCTTCGCGATCAGTTCCGACAGTCCGGCGGTATCCTTTTTTTCATACAGCGTGCCGTAACCGACCGATATAACGATCGTCACCTGCGGCAGTTCATCCCTGATATGGAAAAACCGGATGCCATTTTCCAGAACGGCGGTTTCAACCGCCGGGAGCTTCAGCATCTCCTGCGGCGTGTGCGCGGCCGCCAGATGCGAATCCCGCATGACAAAAAGGACGAGCAGGCACCCGGATACTACACTGTACTTTTTCAACGCTTCCCTCCTCCGACGCGGCTGTCCAGCAGAATGCCGACGGTCCTGTTGCTTCCGGTAAAGTATCTATTCTTCATTTCCTTGATATTCCTGGTGGAGACACTTTTTATCATGGACAGGTAATCCACGGCGTACTCCCAGTCCCCGTAGAGGGTCTGGTAATAGCTCAGGGTCCCTGCGATCCCCTTGTTGGTCTCCAGATCGAAAACCATCTCGGACTCCATGCCGTTGATCACCTTCTGAATTTCGGCGTCGGTGACGTCATCGAAGAACCGGTCCATCTCCTCATAGATGGCACGCTCGAGCTCGTGCGGCGTGTGAGGCGGCTGCGGCGTGGCGAAGAGCGTGAAGAGGTTGTCATACCGTGATCCCGGTGCGCCGTTCCAAGCGCTCACCGACGAGGCGATCTTTTTCTCCATGACCAGCGAGCGGTATAGCCGGGAAGACATGCCACCGGTAAGGATTTCGCCGATCACTTCGCAGACGCTATCGTCGCGCGAGGGGAAGGTGGGCTTGTGCCACCCGATGATGAGATAGGGATTAGACTCGAAGTGCAGGGTGGCGCGCCGCTCGCCCAGCTGCGGCGGTTCGCTGATCGCTATCGGAGGAGGATCGGGTCGCGGCTCGATCCTATTGAAGTATCTGCCGACGATCTCGAGGGTCCTGTCCGTGTCCTGCATCCCGACGATGGTGATGGTCATCCGGGATGGTATGTAATAATCGCGGAAGAATTTCCTTACCTCCTCGATGGACAGGTAGGGAATATTAGACCGCCACCCGATAATGGGATGCCGGTAGGGATGGGCGATGAAGGCGCTGGCCATGAAGGTTTCGTACATGAGCCCGGCTCCGATGGAATCTGAGCGCATCAGTCTTTCCTGCACGACGTTGTTTCGCTCAAGGTAGTATTCCCTGAGAACGAGATTCATGAGGCGCTCCGATTCCATCTTCGCCCACATCTCCAGCTTCGATGCCGGCAGTTCTATATAGTAGCCGGTCTTGTCCTTGGATGTAGAGGCGTTGAAGCCCACCGCGCCGTTCTCCGAATAGATTCTATCATAGGGGGAGCCTTCGACATAGGCGCTCTGTAGGGACTGCAGACGCCGTAGCTCCGCTTCCAGATCCGGGAGGCGGATGTTGGCGGGATCGGCGAGCTTCAGCCGGTCGATTGTCTCGCCCACGGCCTCCATCCTGCCCATTATGGCACGTTCCTTTTTGTAATTGTTCGTGCCGATGGTATCTGTCCCCTTAAAGAGCATGTGCTCCAGCAGATGCGCGGCGCCGATTGTCCGGTAGCCCTCGTCGACCGACCCGACCCGGAATGAAATCTCGAAGGCCAGCACCGGCGCGTACCCGCGGTTGAGCAGGATAACAGTGATGCCGTTTTTGAGCTTCCGCGCTACGACGTTCTTCTTCAAATATTCCCCGGCGTCGCGGATGGATGCGCGGTTCGGAACCGCGGCCACAAACGTCAGCAGCAGTGCCGGTATCAGCATGCCTTTTCTCATGACACACTCCTGGAAAGATTATGATTCATTCGTCTCAACAATCCAGCACAGCTGGGCGTCCCGGCGCTCTGCGAGGCTGCGCGCACCGCGCCATGACACGTTATTTCTCGCCCGCGGCCTGGTTCTTCCGTAATATTTCTTCTGCCAGGATCTTTAGCTTGGGCGACACCTTGAGAGGAGGCAGCTCCACCTTCATTGGCGGCGCCGTTTCCTTGCCAAGCAGTCTCCCCAGGGCGAAAACCATCCGCTCGAATATCTCGCTTACCTTGTCCTGCCGGTTTACCATCCGGTAATATTTCAGGGCGACAAGGGGCTGCTTCTTATCGAAAAAATAGTAATCGGCCACCCGAGTCAGCCCGTCACGGTATCCGGTCTTGACAAACAGGACCGCCGCCTTTGGAATCTCGCCACTGTTGAAAAACTCGTTGCCGCGCCTGATCAGCTCAACCCGTTCCCTGTTATCCATCGTTCCTCTTTTGATATTATATTCGGTCGATTGTGTATTACGATAAAAGAATTATTCACCGGTTACAAATAAAAACCGGCCTTTCATTTTCTCTCATATGCCACGTCCGGGCGAGACCCCTCCAGACTGAATCATCGATATTGGAACCCATCAAATCGGCGGCGAGCTTCTATCCTTTACAATCTCAAGGCTGTGTTCAACGTGGCGACACGTCTGTAGGATAATCAATACGGGCCTCGCAATAGCGCTGAAGCAGTACATTGCTCCCGCGGTATCTGATTCCGATAATGATGAATGTTGCATGCTATCATATCAGTTCCTTGCCGGGGATTCAAGGATTTTTTATGAATAGAAAACTGGGGAATCTGAAAGAAATAGATCAGAAGCGTTTAAAACCAAAATAACTTGACAAATATCGTCACGGTATCATTACAGTACGATACTCTGTCGCATCACAATCAAACCCCGCCGATATTGTCAACGGCTGCGGGGCGCCATACAATGTCATCATTCAGACAGGAGAAAAAAATGTATCCAATACTGTTCAACTATAAATTCATAAACATCGGGTCATACGGGCTCATGCTGGGCCTCGCCTTCTACATGGCCTTTCTCCTCACGGAACGTGAGCTCACAATCAGGGGCAAAGACCCGGAGCTGGCATACAAGCTTCTCCTCGTCATCATCCCCAGCGCCATAGTCGGCGCGAAGCTGTTCCATATTTTTGAAAACATGCCTGAATTCCTCCGCGATCCGAAGGGAATGATATTCTCGGGCGCCGGACTGTCGGTCTACGGCGGCTTCATCCTCGCTTTTATATTATCCATGATCCTCATACGAAAAAACAGGGAGAACATCCTCGAAATATTCGATATCACCGCCCCGGCCATGGCCCTGGCCTACGGCGTGGGCAGGCTGGGATGCCACGTATCAGGCGACGGATGCTACGGCATCACAACCTCGTCGTTCCTCGGAACCGCCTATCCGAACGGGATAGTACCGACATCGGCGCCGGTATTCCCCACGCCCCTGTTCGAGTCTTTCATCTCATTTTTGATTTTTATATTCATTATGAAACTGCGCAAGCGTGAAATGCCGGCGGGAAAGCTTTTCTTCATCTACCTCATATTGAACGGTATTGCCCGGTTCGCGGTCGAATTCATCAGGCTGAACCCTAAGGCCGCCTTCGGGCTGACCCAGGCGCAGATCATCGCCCTGCTCTTCATGCTGACCGGAATCATCGGATGGATTCTGGTGGTGAGGCGCGCTCGAACATCGGTGTAGACCGGCCGACAGCAGCCGGAATAATCGCGGGCACAACAACAATCATCGAACCGGACAGCTTACCTCTGCGTATCAATTAAACCAGCAAGAGCCTTGGGTTTGAGGTAACCCATTTCCACCAGAATTATGCCCAGCAGGCCGCCCTGCACGTTCTGCACCTTCAGGGCTTCATTGAGCTGCCTTTCGGTAATGATCCCGTCTTGCATGAGAATTTCGCCAATCCGTCGTGATGTCATGACTTCTCCTTACCCCGGTTGTACCCGCGGAATGCAGGCTGCGGCATAACTGGTTAGAATTGCTGATGTGATTGAATTTATTTCAATCTTTTTTTCGATTCGTGTCCAAATTTCAGCCGGCGCGTCAGAATGACGCAGTGACAGAGATATGTATCCCGTAAAATATGTCGTGCTTGTTTGTATAATACTTGTTCGGTGTCGTGTCGAAATAGAGGTACTGGAGCCTCCCGCCCACTGATATGGTGGTGTGGATCGCCCGTATATTGTATGCCAGAGTGACGATCTCGTTTCCACCGTAGGCGATCGACGTTCGATCGCCGTCATCTTTGGTGCCCATCTGGGATCCTATCATCACAATACCGGAAAAATTCATCAGGAGGTACAGGTCGCGCACGATCGGCATGGTGCTTCCGATGCCGGCGCCAAGGCCTCCTGAATGGTATCGGATGTCCTCAGTCAAGAGTTTCTGGGAGTTTCTTTCTCTGTTTTGATAACCCTGGTATTTGGGACCGAAGAAAATCTTGAACCATTTGTTAATTTGATAGCTGACAAGCAAATCGCTGTCATACTTCTTTGTTTTCTTCGTTACCATGTAGGGAGATATAAAACTAGTAGACGGAGCAAAACGCAAAAATTCAAATGCAAAAATGGCGGCTCTAAATTCTCCATAAAGAAAATTCCCCGAAATCTGCCATTTATTTATCCTGATAGACACTGCCGGCCCGTACATGAATGAACCTCTCGGAAGGGTATAATCTCTTTTATTATAGGCAACGGGGTCAAAAAATTTATATATTTTCCATACCGGTGCCCAGTTCGCATAATAGGCGGTGAAGCCGATGCAGAACGTTACCGGGCTGGCCTCTTTCTCAATACCGTCTCCGTCTTCCGGTTCCTGGGAATAGGAATAACCGTAGCCGGCGAAAACGCACGCCGCCACACATACTGCCGCACAATATGCGAGTTTTTTGTTCATCGATTCGCCTTCCGGAATGTACGATGCTGTCGCTCCGTAAGGCCGCCATCAAAAAAAAGGCTGCCCGGAGGACAGCCTTTTTTCAACCCGGAAATCCGGGCGGCGACCGCTACTTGATGTTGTACTTCTTCTTGAACTTCTCCACCCGGCCCGCCGTGTCAACGATCTTCTGCTTCTTGGTGTAGAAGGGATGGCAGTTGGAGCAGACCTCCACATGGAGGGCCTTGACGGTCGACTTTGTCTTGATCTCATTGCCGCAGGCGCACTTGACGGTCGTTTCCTTGTATTCCGGATGTATATTCGGTTTCATCGGTATCACCCTGTTTAAGAATTCATGGCCTTGAAAAAGGCCTTGTTGTTCTTGGTCGCCTTCATCTTCTCGACGAGGAGCTCCATCGCCTCGGTGGCGCTCATGGAGGAAAGTGCTTTCCTCAAAACCCATAGTTTATTCAGCTCCTCGGTGTCAAGCAATAATTCCTCCTTCCGGGTGCCGGACCGGCTGATGTCGATGGCCGGGAAGATCCGCCGGTCCACCAGCTTGCGATCCAGGAGCAGCTCGCTGTTGCCGGTTCCCTTGAACTCCTCGAAGATGACCTCGTCCATCCGGCTGCCGGTGTCGATGAGGGCCGTTGCCAGGATCGTGAGGCTCCCGCCCTCCTCGATGTTCCGGGCCGCGCCGAAAAAGCGCTTGGGCCGGTGCAGGGCGTTGGAGTCCACGCCGCCGGACAGTATCTTGCCACTCGTCGGGACCACCTGATTATATGCCCTCGCCAGGCGGGTGATGGAATCGAGAAGGATGACCACGTCCATCTTGTGCTCCACCAGCCGCTTGGCCTTTTCCAGCACCATCTCGGTCACCTGGACGTGGCGGCTTGCCGGCTCGTCGAAGGTCGATGATATGACCTCGCCCTTGACCGTTCGCTGCATGTCGGTCACCTCTTCCGGCCGCTCGTCGATCAGGAGAACGATGAGGTATATCTCGGGGTGGTTGGTGGTTATCGAATTGGCGATCTTCTGGAGCAATATCGTTTTACCGGTCCGGGGCGGCGCCACGATGAGAGCCCGCTGTCCCTTGCCGATGGGGGTCATGAGGTTGACGATACGCATGTCCACGTTTTCGCCGACGGTCTCCAGGTTGATCCGCTCCTCAGGATACAGCGGCGTCAGGTTGTCGAACAGGACCCGCTTCTGCAGCTGCTCGGGATTCTCGAAATTGACCGCCTCGATCCTGAGCAGGGCGTAAAACCGCTCGTTGTCCTTCGGCGGCCGTATCTGACCCGCAATGGTGTCGCCGGTCTTAAGGCCGAAGAGGCGTATCTGGGAGGGAGACACGTAGATATCGTCCGGACCCGGCAGGTAGTTGTAGTTCGGGGACCTCAGGAACCCGTAACCGTCGGCGAGTATTTCAAGAACGCCGCTCGAGAAGATGAGCCCTTTCTGCTCGGTCTGCGACTTCAGTATCTCCAGGATCAGGTCCTGCTTTTTTAGCCCGTAAATACGCTCGATTCCCATTTCCTTCGCGATGTTGACCAGGTCGGTTATTTTCTTGGTTTTCAGCTCACCAAGGTCAAGCCAGGTTTCCGAAGAAGTTTTGCCGTTATTGCCGGCCGGGGCGGCCTCCGGAACCGCGCCGCTTCCGTTCGCCTCAGTCCCGTTATTCACCTGATTTTCGGTTTTGTTGTTGGACTTGGCGGATTCAGTCGTACGTGCCATAGAGTATCCTTCTCATTTAATAAATTTTATGCATCTCTGCTTGTAAGTGAATTATTCAGCGATGGAATATTTTGAATATGAAACCAGCATTATGTATTGAACGAGTATTAAAACTTTCCCCCATTCTAAGATAGGACAATGGGAATCATTAACCGTATATTCTATATTATGTACATTTTTATATAACGGCTGAATAGTTACAAACGATGACAGAAATAAAACAGTATTATGTTATAATTTTTTGTTATTATGCAGGATTATATAATGCAAAGCCCTTTAAATGCCCTTATACCAATGTATACTGGGATATATACCAAAAGAAGGTTCGGAGGTGCCGAATCAATACAAACAGGGACACTCTATGTTCAGACCGGTTTAAGTCAAGAAAAATATTTCCATCTTCGTAGCTGAATATAATAAAAAAATTATGTCTTTTCAAGTAAATTTTTAAAATATTAATAGAATTGTTACGAAAAATAGTCATCATTTTTTATTTGTTCTCCACTGCCGATGGCGGTAAGTCCCATATTTATTATATACGTTATGGAGCAACAACTCTATTATAGATTTGATATAGATTCCGTAAAAGAAAATACAGCGCATATGGACCCAAGGAAATATGACACCCGGAAGATTATTACTCAAATATTGGACTTTGTCCAATATTTTTGTTGACAGTAACATGATATTTCAATTGATTTTTTTTACTCCCGCCAACTATTGTAAATAGTCTTATTTTACGATTAACATCATGTTATTTGCCTTTTACATAGCTTGAGACAAGAAAAATTTCGTATTAGATTAAGCGGTTGATTACCTGAATGTGCCGGTAGACAAACTTCTTGTAAATAATGAAAAAAACATGAAATCAATTAACTTGGCTCTGGATCCGTTGAGCAATAAAGGGTGGTGGTCAAAATAATGTCACTTCACCGGTAAGGGTTTAAGAAGTCTGCAAGTTTTACAAGCAATTGCTTTTAAGCATCAGTGTGTCTCTTAAGCCGGCACTGATCTCGTTGGAAATTCCTTGATGTTAGAAATATGAAAATAAAATTTTCTTCAATCGAAACCCTGTTCGATCTACTGGAACGTCGGTGGGGAAGCAGTGCTACCCGCCGATCGATCGGCTTTTTTCTGGTATTAACATATATAGTTTCCCTGGTATTGATTGAATTAAACAGGCAGAAGCTTCTCCCCGGTTTTTTTTCCGACATCATACCGATGAATCATCTTTATTCGATAGATATCGCCTTTACGCTTCTTCTGCTTATAGAAGTCATCGATCTGATCTTTGGTCTTGCGCGGTCTGTATCAAGCGCTGTGGGCAAGCAGTTCGAAATTTTTTCTCTTATTCTATTACGGCAGTCTTTTAAAGAATTTTCTCACTTTCATGAACCTCTCCAGTGGAATGAAGTTTCAGCGTCCGCTTTCCCCATCATATCCGGCGCACTGGGGGCGTTATTTATCTTTTTCGGACTGGTTTATTATTACCGCTGCATTCAGCATCAACCGATTACCGAAAATTCCATGGAGCAGCGCAACTTTATTACGGCGAAGAAATTTGTGTCTCTGATTCTGCTGTGCATATTTATATATATGGTGCTGCTTAATGGTTACCTGCATTTGGGAAATGAAAAATCCTTTGATATATTTAAGACATTTTATACAGTCCTTATCTTCAGCGATATACTCATTGTTCTTATTTCCTCGCGTTACAGCCATACCTATTCCATCGTTTTCAGAAATACCGGTTTTACTCTGGCCACGGTGCTGATACGAATCGCCCTTACCGCGCCTCATTATTATAATGCTGTTCTCGGATCAGGTGTAATGCTATATGTACTTATTTTAATGATTGCTTACAATAAATATATCAAGGACATTCACCATGGAGACTCATGAACCGCCTAACCCCCGTCTCTTGTTTAAAATATAAGAGGCTGTTACCGGACTTTAAACCGTCACTTGTGCTGTTCCCCTGTGATTATTAATTCATTTTCCATAGAAAAATATGTCTGGACAGGAATCACTCTGATGGAATAAATTCTATCTATTGATGAGGTGGGAATATGAAAAAATCGTCATTATTGATACTGTTGCTAGGAATAACTCCGGCTATAATTGCCGGATGTTCAATTGAAGGCGATCAAGACGAGCCGCTCATGTCATTATTGAGCAGTATCAGCGGCGACCCGGGACCCGCCCCGATCGTCGATACCTTCTATGGTCCCGCTTCAGTGTCCGCCACGGACGCGGTATTTTTGGATAAGGTGGGTGTTAATTGGGCCACGGTGGACGGCACCGTGAGCTACAAAATTTATCGTTCCGAATCCCTCACGGGACCTTTTGGCGATCCTATCGGCATCGTTAACGCCGCTGATTTGCCCGACGCTTCCAATTCGAATACGTCAACAGATTTTGGAACGATTTACAATTCGGCCGCAACAACCGATACGCCGATCATGCAGGCCACATACCAATCCAATGTGGATCTGAATGAACTCACGCAAATAAAAGTAGGAAATGTTGTAGTAGATGAATACCGTGGAATATGCGTTTTCCCCTTTAATACACATAATATTCTCATAACCATCGGCGATTCCTTCAGCTGCGAAGCCATATTTTTTGGTGGTACCGGGCCTGTGGGACACGTGTTCACGGCCGATGAGATTTTATCGATATTCTCGATCGCGTTAAACGGAAAAGCCACCTGTTCCCTGGTATCTTCCGGCGACGCCCGCTATCTTAAAATCGTCAGCGGCGCAAGGATCGTGCTTGAAAACAACAATCCGATCTGCGTAAAATATCCCGGTAGCCTTACTAATCCTCCACTGATGTTATTCCTGGATAGCGCCGCCCGTTGCAAAACGGTCATAACCGTAGAGCCGGTGCCGATTGACATGACGCCGCCCGTGGTGAATTCCGTAATCCCGGCAAACGGCGCCGTGAACGTGCCCATCGACACGAGCATTAAAGCCAGCTTCAGCGAAGCCATGGACACAGCCACGATCAACACGACGAATTTCACTCTCACAACGGCAGGCATACCGGTGGCGGGCACCGTATCCCGTTACGCGGTATTTAAACCGTTGTCCTATCTCTCCGCGGAAACCGAATACACCGCGACCATCACCACCGGTGTGGCCGACCAAGCGGGCAATCACCTTGCGGAGAATTACACCTGGACATTTACCACGGCAGCGGCGACTGAAACGATCTACTACTTCATAGATGAGAACGTGACCCCGGGGAAGCACTATTACTACATGGTCATCGCCGTGGACGCCGATGGCAATGATAGCACACCCAGCCCCGTGAATGAAGGCTTCGCCAGGGTAAACACCAACGTACCGGGCAAGATAGCGAGCTGCACCGCCACGGACGGAACCCTTGCGGACAAGGTAGCGGTGACCTGGAGCGCGGCGCCGGGCGCTACGTATTACAAGGTTTACCGGATCAGCGGAACAACGACGGTGCTGGCGGCTGACAATATCACCGGCACCTCCTATGACGATACTACTGTTACGCCGGGATTGTTCGCCTACAAGGTGGCCCCGTATAACGCCAGCGGCGAGGGCGGAGACAGCGATATGGACGCCGGATACCGCGCAATTACCGATCAGGAATTTTTTGTCGAAGCATATAAAAGCGTGGAAGAAGCTCTTATGCGTATGGAAAATATCGGCACTCAAAATGCTGAAACCATTTATGATAAGGATGGCGATGGGACTTGTATATACAGTCCGAAAGTTAACATATTAAGCGGAAAGATAACAGTCACTATTACCTTCACAAATTTTTGTGACTTGTATCTTACATTGGACGGTCAGCAGAAGTTTATTTCTGATTTCAGTCAAAATGGCAGCATAAAGGACTGCCAGCTCGATGTATCGGGAATCTACAATGGGTATGTCAAATTTGATATCATGATAACCGGCGGTGTGCCAAGCGGCGGCAACTATATTGTCAGCCAGAATGGCGGTATAACCGAGACATTGATTCCCTATAATTATCCTGTGCCA
>MIBH01000064.1:47284-49038 GCA_001829455.1 Spirochaetes bacterium RBG_13_51_14 | reverse complement strand
CCGCGCGTGCCAGGGGTGCGCCGAGGCGCTTGCGGTACGCCTGGTGCTGAAAGCGCTCGGCCGCGACACTATTGTGGCCATGGCCACAGGCTGTATGGAGATCGTGTCATCGCCCCTGCCCACGACGTCCTGGAACGTGCCGTGGATTCACGTCGCTTTTGAAAATTCATCCGCGGTCATTTCAGGCTGCGCGGTGGGGATGAAGGCACTCATGCGCAAGGGACGCGTTGCGCCCCGGAACATTAATTTTGTTGCCATGGGCGGCGACGGAGCCACCGCGGACATCGGCATGGGCCAGCTATCCGGCATGATGGAGCGCGGACACAAGGCTATATATGTGTGCTACGACAACGAGGCGTATATGAATACCGGAATTCAGCGTTCGAGCTCAACGCCCTGGGGGGCAAGCACCACCACCTCCCCGGCAGGCTCCGAGAGCATCGGCCAGACAACTGAAAAGAAGAATATGCCGCAGATCGCCGTGGCCCACGACATCGCCTATGTCGCCACCGCCTGCTCGAGCTATCCCTTCGATCTCATGGAGAAAGTCAAAAAGGCGACCACCATTGACGGCACATCGTATATTCACATTCTGAGCGTGTGCCCAACCGGCTGGCGCATTCCCTTTGACGAAAGCATCAAATACGGCAGGCTTGCGG
Organism: Spirochaetes bacterium RBG_13_51_14; assembly: GCA_001829455.1. Lineage (GTDB taxonomy): Bacteria > Spirochaetota > UBA4802 > UBA4802 > UBA5550 > RBG-16-49-21. The sequence continues at coordinate 48,379 of MIBH01000064.1, read as the reverse complement.
TTAATACCGGTATATTTCCTCTTTACGAAGTCGTGAACGGCAGATACCGCATGACCCATAAGCCGGAAAAACTCCTGCCGGTTACTTCATATCTCAAAGGTCAGGGCCGTTTCCGCCATTTAAGAGAAGAGCAGATGGAAAGGATACAGCACCGGGTCGTGGAAGACTACAACAAGATCCTTAAACGATGCGAGGAATAGGTATGTCAGATTTGAGGAAAATTGATTCGATTATAGCGCGCTACGAAAAATCGGAGGAATCGCTCCTCGCCGTGCTACAGGACTTGCAACGTGAATTCAATTATGTTCCCAAGGAGGGTATTATTCGTTTATCCCAGGCCATGGATGTGCCCTTAAGCAAGATTTACGCCATGGGCACTTTTTATAAGGCACTCTCGCTCAATCCCCGCGGCAGGCATGTCATCAAGGTTTGCACCGGCACCGCCTGCCATCTCAAGGGCGCCGGCCTCATGGTGGAAGCCATTGAGCGGGACTTGAACGTCAGGTGCGGAGAAACCACGCAGGATAAAAATTTCACTCTTGAGACGGTCAACTGTGTTGGCGCCTGCGCCATGTCTCCCGTCGTGGTTGTGGGAGATGACTATCATGGTCATATTAGCCCATCGAAAGTCACCGATACCATCAAAAAATACAGGCAATAAGGGGAGTATCAATGGGTCTGTTAACTTCATCGCAGGATTTGATAAAATACAGGGAGCAGTTGAGCGCCATGGTCGTGAAGGACATTCCGAGTGTGTTCATCTGTTTCGGCACCGGCTGTCTCGCAAACGGTTCCGTAAAGGTCGCGGAGGTTTTTAAGGAAGAAATTATCAAACACGGCCTCAATATTGATGTAAATATCGGCTTTAAAACAACCGGTTGCCACGGCTATTGCGCCAACGGCCCTCTCGTGGCGCTCAAACCCAGTGATATATTGTACCTGAAGGTAAAACCGGCCGATGTTGGTGAAATCATTGAAAAATCCATTGTGGGCAGCGAAACCGTTGACCGGCTCATTTACAAGGACAGCAATACCAAGGAAACTATATCCCAGTATCATGAAATTCCCTTCTATAAAAATCAGATGCGCATTGCC
>MIBH01000064.1:42932-47183 GCA_001829455.1 Spirochaetes bacterium RBG_13_51_14 | reverse complement strand
TATCATTACCGAAATCGAAAAATCCGGATTACGGGGACGCGGGGGCGGAGGATTCCCTGCCGGTCGCAAATGGCGCTCCTGTGTCGAGGCGCCGGGGGACGTGAGATATGTGATCTGCAACGGCGATGAAGGCGATCCCGGCGCGTTCATGGACCGCTCGGTTATGGAAGGCGATCCGCATACGGTTATCGAGGGAATGATTATCGGCGCCTTTGCCATTGGATCTCATAAGGGGTACATCTATGTGCGTGATGAATACCCGCTCGCTGTCAAAAACCTCCAGTCGGCCATTGATGCGGCCCGCGGGAAGGGCCTGCTGGGACCCGATATCCTCGGCAGCGGCTTTTCCTTTGATATCAAGATCAGCCGTGGCGGCGGCGCTTTTGTCTGCGGTGAATCATCGGCCCTGATGCGTTCGGTGGGCGGTGATATAGGCGAACCGCGCGCAAAATATATCCGGTCGGTTGAAAAGGGCCTGTACGACAAACCCACGGTGTTGAACAACGTTGAAACATGGGCCAACGTGCCGGTCATCATCTCCAGAGGAGCCGACTGGTATGCCACTCTCGGAACCAAAGGGTCCAAGGGCACTAAGGTTTATTCCCTTGTCGGCAAGGTGAACAACACGGGCCTTATCGAGGTCCCCATGGGCATCACTCTTCGCACTCTCATTTTCGATATCGGCGGCGGTATTTTAAAGAACAAGAAATTCAAGGCCGTGCAGACCGGCGGTCCCTCCGGGGGGTGTATCCCGGAATCGCTCCTCGACATGCAGGTCGATTTCGACAGCCTCACCGAGGTCGGATCGATGATGGGTTCCGGAGGCATGATTGTCATGGATGAAGAATCCTGCATGGTTGATGTTGCTAAATACTTCACCCATTTCCTCGTCCAGGAATCCTGCGGCAAATGCACGCCATGCCGGGACGGCCTCCCCCAGATGCTCGAGGTGCTCACCCGCATAACCGAGGGCGAGGGCAACGAAGGCGACATCGAAATGCTCGAGGATATCTGCCAGACCCTGACCTGGGGAGCGCTCTGCGGCCTCGGAACATCCGCACCCAATCCGGTGCTGTCCACCCTGAAATATTTCAGGCATGAATACGAATCTCACATCAGGGACAGGAGATGCCCGGCGGGTGTTTGCAAGAAACTCATTCGGTATTTCATCGATGAGAAAGCGTGCACCGGTTGCACGCTCTGCGCCAAACGCTGTCCCCAGAAGTGCATCACCGGGGAAAAAAAGATGCTGCACACGATCGACGAATCCCGCTGCATCAAATGCGGGATTTGCAGGGATGTATGCACATTTGACGCCGTGATGATCGATTGAGGATATAATAGACTTGTTGCATAACTCAATAATCAATGATTTTTGCCCCGCCGCCGGAGGCGGCGGGGCAAAAATGAATAATTATGAGTAGTTATGCAACAAATCTAATAATTGCTGTATCAAGGTAGTGCACTATGAATACTGTTGAATTTATCATAAACGGCAAAATGGTCCGGGCGGTCAGGGATGAGTGCATCATGAAGATCGCCAGGGAAAACGGCATCCCCATCGACGGCCTGTGCTATAGCCCGGAGCTTGAATCTGCAGGCGGCTCATGCCGTCTCTGTCTCGTCGAGGTTCATGAAAAGGGGAAAATGCGGGTTGTAACCTCATGTAATTATCCGGTGCGTGACAACATAGAAGTAAAAACAGATACCCCTTTCATAAAAAAGATAAAGCGAAATATAATCGAACTTTTGATGGCGAAAGTACCTGAATCCGAGGTCATACGCGAAATTGCGGCGCGTGAGGGTATCGAAAAATCACGCTATAAACATATAGAATTCGATCAGCCGTTGAATAAATGCATTTCCTGCGGTCTGTGCACGCAGGTGTGCGCTGAAATCGTCGGCGTATCGGCGATATCAATGATAAATCGGAGCTATGAAAAGACGGCACACACACCGTTCAAAAAGGAAAGCGCCGTCTGTATCGGCTGCGGCGCCTGCGCATATATTTGTCCGACGCACGCCATCGAGATGAAGGATAGGGACAACACACGCGTCATATGGGGAAGGGAGTTCGTCATGCAGCGGTGTAAAGAGTGCGGCATACCCTATATCCCTGAAGCCCAGGTCTCATGGATCGTCGAGACCACGGGCAAGGACAGGAATTTTTTTGAAAAATGTCCGGATTGCCGATAGGCGGCACTGACCATACACCGCGATCCTGAACAGGGAGGAATAATCATGGCACATAAAAACGCGCATGCCTTAGAGTGGATTTCAAAGGCCCTTGAAATGGAATTGAAAGGGAAAGAATATTACGAATCAGCAATCACGAAAAGCTGCAACACGTCGTCCCGGCACATGCTTGAAATGCTTCGTGACGATGAAATCATCCATATGAAACGCATTACGATTATATACAAAAAACTTGAAGATGAAAAAATATTTACCGGTGACTGGAAATCCTTCAAAACCGACAGCGAAGACATGAAAAATTTTTTCAGGGAATTGAAGGAAAAACACGATATTTCACAGGAATGTACGCCTTCCGATATCGACACGCTCAAGATAGCGGAAGATTTCGAGGAAAAATCCATACATTATTACAGCGATCACCTGAAAACAGCACATGAACCGGTTGAACAGCGCTTCCTGGAAGCTATGATCAAAGAGGAAAAGGGGCATCGTAAAGCAATAGCGGATATGCTCTTTTATTTAACTAACCCGGATGGTTATTTCCGCGAGATGGAGCACGGCGGCCTCGATGGCGCGTAATGAGCGTGTAGAATTTATATTACTGCCAATCATGGTGCATTGTGAGCTATTGCTCTTTTATAGTTTCTTCCACTGCCATGCCGAAATGACGCCCGCCTTTCTCGATATATCCGAGCACCCGGTCGCCCACTTTCAGTTCAGCCACACTCACCGCCTTCCCGTCCGGGGCCGTGAGTCTGATCGTCTCTGCATTCTGGAGGATAACGGAACAGGTGTTCCCCGCGCCGTCCGCGGCATATACGACAAGCATGGGACGCTTTTCTATTTTTGAACGGCCGACATACGAAGTGTAGGTCCTGCCGTCCTTATTGACGATCAGAACCGGATCTCCGGTCTGGAGCTCGCCCAGGTATCGTGTTGTGCCGCCCGGAACCCGCACGTAGGAATGAACGGCGCCGGCGTTGATTCTGAAAGGACGGGGAGCGACATAGGGATTGTCTATGTTTTCCGCGTGGACGAGAAACATGCCCTGGCTGGCGTTCCCCACCAGAAGGCCCTCCCCCATGTTGATATTGCTGCACGTATCGACGCAGACCCGGTCGCCGATCCCGATGTTCTTAATCCCGATGATTTCCAGCACGGCCATTCCATACGTTTCGCTATCAATTTCTTTGATATACTTCACCACTTTTGATATCTCGCCAGGTTCATCGGTCTCCAGCACCACTCCCGCCACGCCCTTTTCGAGAATGCCGGCGGCCGTCCTCGTGTCATCAAGATTCCTGACAAACGTATACAAGCGGTCCCCGCCCTGCGGTATCAGGTTTTCAATTGGAATAATGTCCCAGTCCGTGGTTCGGACAACCACCGCCTTGGATTTCAGCAATTCGGCAGCCCTTTTCTCGTCGTCCTTGTTTTTAATGATAACGATTTCAACGTCGTCGGGCATTTTCCGGTCTCCTGCCTCCGGGGCGATGACGGCCATCCGCCCGAGCTCCCTGATCTTCGGGATTAATTCCGGAGCGGTCATGATGGCGTCCACGCCCGATTCCAGTGACTCGGTCACGAGCTTTTTATCCCACTTCACCAGGTGCAGCCACACTTCCTTCATTTCTCTGTTCCGTGCACAATCTCCGATATTTTACGGACGATGATCTCGGGATTGTCATGCTGAAAAACGTTCCGGCCGATGGAAACCCCGGCCCCGCCGGCTGCGATGGAACCTCTGACCATATCGAGAATCTCCTTGTCGGTTTCCATCTTCTCCCCGCCGGCGATAACAACCGGCACCGGGCAGCCCATGACGACTTCGCTAAAACTCTCCGGAGAGCCGGTATAGTTCACCTTCACGATATCGGCACCCAGTTCCGCGCCGACCCGGGCGGCGTGTTTCACCACCGCCACATCATACTCGTTCTTTATCTTCGCGCCCCGGGTGTACATCATGGCCAGGAGCGGCATGCCCCAGTCACGACACGATTTAGATATCTTCCCCATTTTTCCGAGCATTTCGGACTCCGTGTTGGCGCCGATGTT
>MIBH01000064.1:36210-42878 GCA_001829455.1 Spirochaetes bacterium RBG_13_51_14 | reverse complement strand
CGTGATCCATGGGGACGATAATGGTCTTCCCCGTGTTCCGGTTAATGATTCTCTGAAGACGTATCTTTTTGCCGATCATAATCGCACCTCATATAGAAATGAATGGACGCATCCCCCGGATGGATAATTTTACGGATACCCCGTAGGGATATATGAATTATGTCATCAGCGGCGTCCCAGCGAGGTTCCGGGGTTGATTAAAATAAATAACAATTCTTGGAAATTCATAAGCAAAGTCAAGTAAATTGAGAGTGCCGGTAAAAATTATTGACTATACCGCCTGGCCGATATATTAATTAAACATACTGCTCCGTGCCGGAGCAACCGGCCGGCGGCATGAATCTCATCTGACATAACGACTGACATGAAGAATAATATCGTCAAAAAAGCCGCGTTTCAGGATTACGGTGAATTATGGAACTACAATCTTCAGAAAATTGAGCAGATCCAGCGCTCCATAGAAACGTCCATCAGCGATCTTGAGAACAGTTACGGCGATTTCGAGCCCCGGTATGAGGAGATCATGCAGCGGCTGGACATCCTGTCATCCATATATTCCGGATACAACACGCTGGCGGGCGGCGAATATATCCTGCGCCTCAAATCGGTCCTAACGGCATACCGGAAGAGGTATACCCGCGAAGGTCTTGATTTCAACCTCCTTCACTATCTGCTGGTTAAAATCTCCGATGCTCGCAATGCCTGTTTTGAACAGTTTCCCGCGCTCTCCCACGGCGACATGACGTTTGTTAAGGCGTATGGCGGCGCGGCCGGCAAAACGCACAAGCCGCGGAAACACAACTGGCTCACCTTTGAGCGGAACCGCTCGTGGTTCATCGTAAAATACGGCAACATCGATATCCGAAAGAACGAAAACTTTCCCATCGTTTCCGTTCAAGAGCCTGATTTCATCAATGTTGAATTCGACGATGTCGTCATTAAAGTCAAGGACATATTCATCAAGTCGCTGGAACATCCCGGAGATCCGCGCTACTATATCCTCCTCGACCGGGCCCGGAAAAACTTCGCTGCGAACCGCCTCGGCAAGCAGGTCCATTCAGATCGGGACTTCATCACGCCGCATATCAAGCCCTTCAGAACAGTGAAATCGAACGCCCTTTCGCCCGGCCGCATCAGGCTCTTCGGGAGAAACCACATCGTGCTGCGATAGTACTGCTCCCGCGTCCCTGCCGATCAACATCGATAGCAGTATCATCGGAGCCTGATGGCGGTTCTTCAACCAAAGCATGAGAGGGCCAGCATCAGCTGGGCCGGGGCATAGAAGGCCCAGACAATGACGGATTGCCGCTTGTGCTGTTTGACAAAGGTAAGATAGGCCAGCAGAAAGTCTGATATGACAAACATGACCCCGCCGGTTATTATTAACGCAGCCGTGCATGACGCCATTCGATTGAGGGAGGACAGGGAGAAGAACAGCATCGCGCCCAGCAAGACGGCATACACAAGTAGTGGGATCCTGAAGTCGCCAACAGATCCCCGTATCCGCCGGTAGAACAGCGCAAATATCAGGAGCAGTACCCCCGCCGCAATCAGATTCCAGCTCCGGTATGAATACCCGAGGGAAAATGCGATACTGTACATCACATGGGCCAGCATGAAATAGATTATGCCGTGCTGCATGAGGTTGACCTCGACAACCATCAGCATGGTGTCGGCGATCAGGGAGAGGATCAACGCCGCAAGGATCAGGACCCGATACGGTGTTGGCCCGCTCTCAATGATCGACAGGATCGCGAATCCCGCGATGAGAGCCGTTACCATCGGTGTGAATAAATATTTCAGCCTCAATTGTCCCCGATACGTGGCGATCTCCCGTACCGCGAAAACAAGCGTCAGGGCGATCAGCAGCGGGGCCGTATATGGTGCCGTGAGGAATTCCACCGCCCTACTTGTTCTCCTGCTCGTCTTTCCCTTTTTTGAAAAATTCCGTCAGTTCATTGAGCTCTTCGGGCTTGAACGTGGAATCCATGGCCGCTATATTCTCCTTCCTGATCTCTTCATAAATTTCCTTCCGGTGCACGGTGACCCGCTTGGGCGCCCGTATGCCCAGCTTGACCTGGTCGCCCTTGATGTCGATGACGACGACTTCGATATTGTCCCCGATCATTATGCTTTCATTGAGTCTTCTCGCCAGTACCAGCATGTCCTTAGCCCTCGGCGGCCTTTTTCATCTCATCGAGTACTTTGTGCCGCACGCTGTACTTGTCGCTCAGGGAAATTGCCTGCCGCCCGAGTCTCGCATCCGGATTGATGATGATCGGTCCCTGCAAATTGGCCGTCATGTCAGACGGGTTGGATGGAATCGTGACGATGGCGAAGACGAGAAGATGTTCGGGGTTATCGGCGCCGACGGCCTCGATATCGTTCATCGATATGACCAGCTCGTATTCACGCATAAAATCCACCGGGCGTATGATGACGAAGGCGAGCTCGGGCTCATCGCAGGCCTGGAGCCATTTCAGGGGTGAATGCTTGTCATGCGTATCAAGGAGCACGAATCTCCTGACATAATCAAAGCCGGGTATGCCGTCAGGAAAATTGATGATTTGCTTTTCGTTCACCTCGATTTCGCCAAAGGGGCGCGTTCTTATAATAACACCCACGCGTTTGCTCCTTCTCACAATTCATAAATGCGGCGCAGCCTGCCCAGAAGGCCCCCCGGCATTTGGGAGGGGGGCTTATTTACCAGCCTCATAAAGCATTGAGTCAGGCTGTTGATATTTCAAATCAACAGCCTGAAGGGTAGACGATGTATCCTCATTTTGCGAGTTTTCGTGAAAAAACGAAGCAAAATGAGAGATATTGCGAATTCATTCCGCAACTCCGTCAATTGATTTGATACATAGAGGTATCAAATCGACATAGTTATTATAGAATGTACACTTAGCTGCTTTTTGCAAGAATTTTTTTTAGGTGGCTCTCAATAATCGATTTGAGCCTCTGCAAAACGAGCCGGGGGGCCGCACCACTCACCTAAAGGGCTGGCATCTTCCAGGATCAGGAATTTTCGAGTTCTCACATGCTATGCCCGGGTTCCGTAAGCCTCTAAGCTTTTTGCAGATAGTCCTTAACGGCGTTTTCCTACCGTAGGAAATCCATGAGCGTGGGCATGATCGACCGCGCTCCCACGGCGAGGGCGTACCGGTGCACGCTTTCAAGCCACTTGAAGTTCATGATCGTTTCCGCGTAATCAATATCCTCCGATGCGGACAGCATCGCGAGCACGTTGCCCTTGTCGTACTCGGTCCGCTTCCCCAATTCCTCGATCCGGTTCGTTGTGGCGCCCATGTCGGCCAGGTGCTTCAGGATGTTCTCAAGCCCCATGTCGATAAGTCCCAGGTCGCGCCCGCCGACCAGCTCCTGGTCGCCGCGGATCAGGTCGTCGCGGAGCTGGATGATCATCTCGAAAACGGACATTCCGCCGATGGTAACCGCGGGATCGATGTTGTTCGGAGGCTCCGGGAAGTTCGGGTTTATCAGTCCCAGGTCTTTTAAAACCGTACCGCTTCCCATGTCCTCGAGCCAGATCTGGTGCGGTGTCGTCGTCTCCATGATGAGGTTGTTTGTTCCGCCCTTCGAGGCCCGCACGCTCAGGCCCGCGTAGTTTATTTTATCGATGATGATGTCGAGGTTGTCACCCGCGGATATATTGATCTCGCGCCCGTCGATCCTGATGGTCTGGTTCGTGGGGGCGGCATAGCCGGCCACGTCCTTGTTGGCGGTAAGAATCTGGTTCGTGGCCCAGAATACTTCGTTCCCGGGCACGCTGACGTCCATGTATTCGCCCTTGGCGACCTCCCGCTTCATTTTACCGATATTGCCGCGGTACTCGACGCCGATCATCGCGTCGCCCTGGTTCCCGGCAGTGAGCGTCTGGTATATGGGCACGAAGGGATTGGGCTTGTCTTCCGTGCCCGTCTGGTGCCCGCCGAAGACGGACCTCCCGGTGGCGCCCTTGGTATTGGCGATGGCCACCATCTCGTCGAGGTGCTGGTTTATCTCGGTGGCGATGGCTTCCTTGAGTTCGAATGAGGTGTATATGCCGTTGGCTCCCTGAACGGTGAGCACCCGTATGCGCTGAAATATCCGCAGCGTCGACTGCAGCGCGGTGTCGACCTCGTCGAGCTTCGACCTGCTCTCGTTGATGTTGCTCAGGAACTGGTCGATCTCGGTGAGGCGCGTCCGGTAGAGCATCTGGTTCGTGGTCGCGATCGGGTTGTCCCGCGGGATGTTCACGTTCTTTCCCGTGGCGAGCGAATTCTGTATCTGGTCCATCTCCGCCTGATGCCGCTGCAGGTTATAGCTCATGGTGTTGTTGATCATCTGATTCGTGATCCGATTCATACCTTATACCCCCATCCTGTTGATAATGGTATCCAGCATATGGTCCATGGTTGTTATGACGCGCGCCGCGGCATTATATCCGTGCTGGAAGGCCACCATGTTCGACATCTCCTCGTCAAGGTTTATTCCCGAGATCGATTCGCGCAGGTTGCCGAGGTTTTTCAGAAGGGTCTCCTGATTCCTGACCCGGTCCTTCGCCTCCTCCCCCTGGGTCCCCACCCGGGAAATAAGTGCCGTGTAGAAGTCGTTGAAGGTGGTATTGGTATCCACCATTGCGTTTTTATGCCGTATATGAGCTATCCGGAGCGCGTTGCTGCCGTCGCCGATTCCGTTCGACGTGTTGAAATCGCCCGTCCCGCCGACATCCTTGCCGCGGGCCGCGCTGATCCGGTCTACGTCCATCATGATGCTGTCCGACACGGCCATGTGGGCCGCGGGATTGAACTTGGGCGCGATGGTGATGTGCTCCCTGCTCGGGAGGAACTTGGCGATGTCGTTGATGCGCCGGTAATCAAAGGCACCCTGCGTTCCGCTCTGCTTCAGGATACCCGTGAGCCCCACCAGGAACTGTCCCGAATCCTCGAGATGCCGTATCATGAAGTTCTTCTTGTCCCGGTCAACGGCCGTGGTGGCCTTGAGGGCCAGCTGGCTGTTATGGTCCATGTATGCGACGATGCCCAGGTGGGCGTCGTTCATCTTCTTTATAATCGTCAGGGCCGTGTCCGAGACATTGTAGTCTATCTGAACGCTTGATTCCAGCTCATTGTTTGTAATGAAGGTGAGCGTTCCGTTGATGCCGATAGCCGCGGACGCGTCGATACGGTTGTTCCCGGATACCTTGAAGATGGCGCTGACGTCGTTGACCCCGTCGTTATTCATGTCGAAATTTCCGTCGACGCTGTCGCTGATCATCAGGTGGCGGAAAAAATCGATGTTGGTCTCTCCCCTTCTACTGAAGCCGTCCCGGTGCACCTCGTTGGTCAGATCGACGAGATTGACGGCAAACGAGTTGATATCATTGATGTTCTGGCGGATCACCTTGTCCCTGATGTCAATCAGGCTCGCCAGTTCGCCCCCCTGTATGGTGACATCCCGGCCGGTATCCCTCCATACCACCTTGAAGAGCCCGTTATTCTCAGGGTCCATTTCAGCCTTCAGCGGACGTATGATCTCCCCCTGCACCAGGTTCTCCCCGCCGATGTACACGATCGTCTCGTCCTTGTCGCTTCTCCCCACGGTAATTTCAACGATCTCCGACATCTTCTCGATGAGCGCGTCGCGGCGGTCCTTGAGGTCGTTCGGGTTGTCGCCCAGGGCCTCGGCCTTCAGTATCCGCTCGTTCAGGTCGCGCACGTCCTTGGCGTACATGTTCATCTGGTTGACCCGGTGCTCGATCTGCCGGTTGGCGTTCAACCGGAGCTCGTAAAGCTGGTTGTAAGCATAATTCACATCATTGGCGAGGTTGACGGCCTTTTCCTTTACCACCTCCCTCGTGGATCGCTCCTCCGGATACTTGGACAGCTCCTCCCATGCCTTCCAGAGCTCGTCAAGGCGGTTCCTGAGCGCCTGGTCGGTAGGCTCATTGTACACGATCTCGATCTGATATATGAAGTCGCTGCGCAACTTCCAGTACCCGGCGGTGTTTTTCTCAACCAGTATGCGGTCGTCGATGAAGCTGTCCCGGATGCGCTCAACCGACTGCACCACGGAGCCCTGTCCGATATTGCCCGGGGTATTAGCCCGCGAGAGGCTGGGGACGTAGAGCGGATCGGCCGCGGTGATGATCACCCGCTGCCGCGAGTACTCCTTGTTCTCCGCGTTCGATATGTTATGGCCCGTGACATGGAGGGCTTGCTGATGCGACATCAGTCCCTTTTTCCCTATTTCAAGACCCATAAATGTTGAATTCATCAATGCCCCCTTCACGCTGTTTGATTGAACAGGATGGAATTTTTCAACTTCTCATCTTCCTTGCCGTCGCGGCCGTAACCGGTTTCCAGGGAGCTGTCCCTGCGCAGTCCTGTTAAAAGTATCGTGTAGTATTCCATGTTGTCGCTGATGAGGACCCGGTTGGTCTCCTGGACCCTGCTCAACCTGATGATGATGTCCTTCAGGTTCCTGCCGAGGGTTATCATATGGGCCGCGGAGGAATCATCCAGCACTTCCGCTATGTCCCGCAGGGACATCAAATTTTCCCTGGTGTGTTTATGTTTTTTGTAATCCTGTATCTGCTTGATGCGGTCGGTTTCCAGCACCGATATACGCGTGAGGAGCTCCTCCTGCTCCAGGGATATCTTCTCGAG
>MIBH01000064.1:27500-36201 GCA_001829455.1 Spirochaetes bacterium RBG_13_51_14 | reverse complement strand
GTTATGGCCGATGATCGCGTCGGTTTTGTTCTTTTCAAGCTCGCATAGCTTCTCAAAAAGGCCTGTTTCCTCTTTCAGGATTCTTCCCATTTCAATCATATGCTTTCCCATTGCCGGTCTCCGCGGTAGATATATTTGGATATACTATATCAGTATTATGATCGGTCATTATCGGAATTATAATGAGAATTAATTAATCAATAATTGCTTTTTATTGGCCAGATTGCCGGTCGCAGGGCGGCCGTAAACGTTTCCGGGACAATTGATGGCAAACAACGACCGAGGATCATTTCGCCGGTTCGAGCCGATGACCGCACGCCATATGATGCAGCGTGAGGGAATGAACCGGATAATTTTTAACCTCGGGCACTTGACGGTGGAGGAGCTTCTGAGTATCTTATATTTAAATAATTACTTAATTACTAAAATATACATTATAAGGGAACTGAGAGGAGCCTTGAGGACGGTATCCGAATTAAAAAGCTTACTAATGAAAAGACACCTCTACCGGCGGTGATACTATGAATTGCAAAAACCATCCCGAAGAAGAGGTAATGGCGGTCTGCCAGAAATTCAATGTCGGCTACTGCATAAAGTGCTGTGAAGAGCAGAATTACGACGAGAACGTTCGGCAATGCGTCTGCACCTCTCCCAATGTGCATTGCAATTACAGGCAGCAGTGCATCGTCTACAACCTTTCGATGAAAAGAAGCAGGGAACTGAAGGAAGGAAAGAAAAGACACTGAGGCTCTCATCTGTTCGCTTGTAAAAACTCCTCATAGTTGACTTCACTCAGGGCGTCTATGGTCGCGATCTCGAGACCCACTTTGATCACCCCGCTTTCATGAAAAATCGTATTGCGCACGTTCACTCCCATTATCACCTTGTTTGCGTCAGGCAGGGCCATCTCGATGATCACCCGGCTGTCCTTCATGAAAAACCGGAGCAGCCGCCTGTCTTTAAACACGATGCCGAGCCCCTTTGAGGACATATCGGTAACAATGAACTTTTCTGCCGCCGGTTTGAAGAGGCTATCCTTAATGAAATATTCGTTTATCATGATCGCGAGCCTCTTGATGACCGTGAGGTGGTTCTCATCCATCGGCTTGGTGTTGTTCACCTGGACATACCCGTACGGCACCGCATTCTTATAAACGAACGGCACCGACACCTCGGAGATAAACTCCTTCTGGCTTGAGAGCTTGTAGTCCCGGGCGTAGATCTCACTGATGTAGAAGTTAAAATCCTTTTTCTTCACGTCCGAAGGGTTGCTGTTCCTATCCGATATGAAAATGGGAGTCCACGATTCCATGAAGTGCTTCATGCGGACGTCGATCCTCGTTTCGTTCATGAAGACGACCTTGATCCGCTCGAATTTTCCTTTTAACTCCTCATTAATTCTATCCTTTACCAGGCTCACTTTTTTTTCATTTGAATCCAGGGAAGTCTGCATCATGGACTCTGAAATGATGTTGTTGATGAAGAGAACGTTCTTGCCGTCTTCCTCGCCGACGCTGGTGCGCTCCTCCTTTCGTATTTCCGTAATGATCTGAAACTTCACCGGCAGGAAGGTAAACGTGTCCTGATTTTTGTCAATCAACTTCATGCTCGCGTATATGGTATTGTCGCCCAGTCGCGTCAACACCACGATCGTATCAGGCACATTCTTCACCCGCGGAATTCGAAAAGCAACATTCTCGTCATGGTATCCTAAAAATTGAATAAACAGATCGCCACTTTTTGTTTTTATAAAAACTTCCCGGCCTGCGAAAAATTTCTTAAATATTTCCTCAAACTGGCCCCTGTCAGTGATTGTTTTGATCGTTTCAGCCATGCAAGCAGTACCGGCGTGAATTTAGAAACATCTGGAAAAATGTTTGAATTTGTAATTGAATATCGTTAAGAATATAATCATCAGTGATTAATGACCTTTCATTGTTGATGAAACCTTTGAAAGCGGCATGCGGTTCCCTTGAACCCGATCACAAGGAAACGCTGCAAAACAATTAATTTAGAAACAGAGTAATGTCAACACATAAAAAATTTAATATATCAGGCAAAAAAACAAAAATCAGGGGGCCGGTCAAGGCAGCATACGTATACAGTATTCTGCCCGGAAGAATGCAGTCATTTCTGCTTACCAGGATGTCACGGCGCGAAATCAAATCGCTCAACTCCGGTCTGGAGGGCATTCGGCATCTTACCGGGCCTATCAAAAAAAGCATCCTCGCCGGATTTATGCGGGGCCTCCGCGATATGCGGGAACGGCGTAAAGCCGTCATCGAGCAATCGGTCATCATCGGACTCACGATCATGGCGGCCGTCGTGATGGCGTCCTTCGCGTACACGCGGGTGCGGAACCTGACCCTGGACGGCACGATAAACTTCATCGAGTCAATCATTAATAACGGCGGTATGCATCTCATACTGCTTCCCGTGCTGATCGGCGTGATGAAGGCGCGGGCCCTGTCGCCGGTCGCCCTGCTCTTTGCGTCCCGGAATTACGGAATCGATATTGCGTGTTCGGCAGCGGCGGCGCTGGCGATCTTTCTGATCTTTTTCATCCCTGCGCCGGCCGGCGCTCCGGCCGGCCGGGACGCCGCGCTCTCCACGTTCACCCTGCTGACGTCGATAACAGCGGTCCCGGCCGGCGAGGAGCTTGTGTTCAGGTACTACTTCTTTTACCGGGCCGGGGAGAGGAACGGCTTCGTCATCATGTCGATCGTATCGTCATTACTCTTCTCGGCGATCCATCTCCCTGATTCCATTCTGCTTTTTGTCAGCTATTTTTTGGCTGGCATGATACTCTGCGGCGTATATTTCATCCGGAAATCGCTCTTCCCGTCGCTGGCGGCGCATGCGGTATCCAACCTGCTCATTCAGGTGGTCTGATCACGATTCTATCTTCCCGTCCACCAGCGATATGGTCTTCCCGGTCTGGGATGCTATCTCACGGTCGTGGGTTACGATCACGATGGTGGCGCCCTTCTGCCGGCCCAGCTCGAGCAGGGTTTCGGTGAGCATGCGCGAATTGGCGCGGTCGAGGCTTCCGGTGGGCTCATCGGCCAGTATGATGTCCGGATCTCCCACGATGGCCCGTGCCACCGCTACCCGCTGGCACTCCCCGCCAGAGAGCTCGGACGGCTTATGGTGGGCCCGGTCTGCGATCTGGAAGCGATCCAGCAGGGCAAGTGCCTGCCCCCGGGCATGTCCCCTCCTCACCCGACGGATCATCAGCGGTATCATGATATTCTCCAGTGCGGTAAACTCCGGAAGGAGATTGTGGAGCTGGAACACGAATCCGATGTGCCTGTTCCTGAACCCCGAAAGCACCTCGACGGAGAGGTTGGTGACGTCCTTGTCCATGACGGAGAGCCTGCCGCCCTGAAAGGAGTCGAGGCAGCCGATGAGATTCAGCAGCGTCGATTTTCCCGCTCCCGAGGGGCCGACAATGGAAACGATCTCGCCCTTTCCGATATCCAGCGAAATTCCCTTGAGGACCGTGAGCGCGTTCCGGCCGTATCCGTACACCTTTTCCAGTCCCTCGGCCCGTATAACCGCCCTGCTCTCCATCGTCCTGTCCTCATTCATATCTGATAGTCTCAACCGGTTGAAGCCGCGACGCGCTCCAGGCGGGAAAGATCGCGGCCACGGTGCATAGAAAAACCGCGACAACGGTTATAAACACCACCAGCTCCGGCTTTACCTCTGTGGGGATCCCTTCGATATAGTACACGTGGCTGGGCACCAGGCTTATTTTGCTGAACATTCCCAGGTTAAAGAGACCGTATATCCCGCCCAGGATCCTGTTGATGGCGTTCTCGATCCACTGTATTATGGCGTCCAGGTTGAGGGACGCGGCGATCCCGCAGACGGCGCCCAGGAAAGAGCCTATGATGCCGATGAAAAAACCCTCCAGGATAAAAATCACCATGATGGAATTGGGTTTCGCTCCCATGGATTTCAGTATGCCAACCGCCTTCCGCTTCTCCATGACCACCATCACCAGCGTGCCCATGATGGTGAATCCGGCGGATATGATGACCAGAAAAAGGATGATCATCATGATGAGCTTCTCGAGCTTGAGGGCGTAAAAGAGGTTGCGGTTCTTTTCCTCTGCGGTCATGGTCTGATATTCGTACCCGAGCAGGGAATTGATCTGTTCGGAGACCCCGTTCATGCGGTATACGTCGCGGATCTTTATGCCGATTCCCGAGACGGCGTCGCCCACCTCAAAGAGGCGCTGCGCCTGCGGGAGGGACATGATAATGAGCTTGGTGTCGAAATCGTAATACCCGGTCTTGAACAGCCCGATGACCCTGAACCGCTCCAGTCCGGGCGTCACGCCCGCAGCCACGGTCAGGGTCCCCTTGGGGACGATCAGCTCAATGGAGTCGCCGATGAGGATATTATAATTCAGCGCCATTTCCTGTCCTATGAACACGGAGCGGGTATTGAAAAATTCCCCCTCGATTCTCTTCGATGGGGCGCGCGTCCCCTTCTTTAAGAAGCTGTCCTTATCCTTGACGATGAACTTGGCCACATCGCCCGGGATTCTGCCGTTGGTCCCGACACCCCTGATCATCACCGGCGCGATATTCGATCCGAACCGGAATAGCGCCTGGGACATGATATAGGGATCGGCGGCCCGCACGTCTTCCGACTGCCTGATTTTTTTCACCAGGGTTTCATAATTCCGTATCCCCAGTCCTTCGGACGGCCCGTACATGCTCTGCACGGATATGTGCGCGTCGACATCGAGGATTTTATCCTTGATGGCGGCCTGAAACCCGTTCATCACCGAGAGAACGACAATCAGGATGAACACCCCCAGGAAAACGATAATGATCGATAGCAGCGTGTTGGAGGAAACGGTTCCCCTGCTTTTTTTCGATTTGAGATATCGGAAACCTATGAACAACTCATACAGGCTCATCGCTTCAATACCGCCTCCCTATCGTTCTATCCGCACGATCTTGCGGTTCCACATGAGCCATCCCTGCTGTTCCCGACCGCCGTTGACGAATTTGATGAAGTCAACGTCGCCCCGCAGCAGACGTAACGGTTTCCGGTCGACCCGCCGGATTTCGGTGCATTCAAAACGAACGTTTCTTTTAAGGTAGGAGTTCCCCTCGTGATCACGCGCGACATCTTTTTCGTCCAGCTTATCGACCTCCGTGGCCATAAGGTCGGCATAGTAGGTGTTCCGGAACATTTCACGGAACACTCCGTCGCTTTTGGGGTATGCTTCACAGGCGGCGTAATCGGCGTAATTCATGGTCTCGATGGCGCGCGCCCATGTGGCGAAAACGTATTCCGGTTCAACGAATTTTTTCTCTTTTTTGCACGATACCAGCAACAGGGGAAGCGCCAGCAGCAGAAACATGTATTTTTTCATGGAATACCTCGATATAGATCAAACACGAATGCGCTTATATATCAAAATCAGTCCCGCATATAATTTTCCAACCGCTGATCCGGTCAAGAGTTTTTTGCCCGTAGGCACCCGATAAAAATCAGCGCAACCCGAGCTCCACCTCCCCGAAAACCTGGGCGGAAAATTTTTCGATTGTGGTCCCCTTTTGCTGCCACGCGTTGCCGGGCAGTCCCGCTTTATAACAGGTATTTTCAAGAAAGACGTCGCGGTCCCATCCCTGCTCTACCGGCACCTGGGGTAGCAGGAGTCCGGAGTTGAAGCCCCGCGATACGATAAGACCGTCGCAACCAACCTTTATCTCGGAGATATTTTTCACCGCTTCGATCGGGGAGAGCACCGAAATCTCGATATCGATATGGTCGAATTCCTCCTTCCGAAGCGGGGGAAACCGCGGGTCCTTGAACGCGGACGCCGTTGACATATCGACAATGGTCTCCGGAATGGTTTTCACTCCCTGTATGTACCCTATGCAGCCCCTGAGACGGCCGCGGATATGGAGCGTTACAAAGGCGCCGCATTTTTCCTTGAAGATCGCATCCCCGAAGTCAAGCTCACTATCCTGAGAAATCCCCAGCGATCCCGCTATGGTTTTTCGGGCGAGCTTTAAGAGCTTCAACTGCTGTTCTTTGTTAAATTCTATCATCGCGTCACCTTCCCGGAACGGATCTGCGCCTGCTCTCCCACGCCTGAATGATGCGAGGCGCGAAAATCACTTGTATCATGAACGCGCGGCATGTCAATTAGAAACTGCCGGATCTGTTGAATTCATACGGGCGCGATGCAAAAGGATTGCTTTTTTTGCCGTATTCTGTTTATAATCCATGATTCCGTTCGATTCCGAATGCCATACGCGGTTCCGCTGATGTATCGCACGAGGGCGAAGATTACCTTGCGCAGGAGATTGAAAGCGATGCACGCACCACGGCCTCACGCACTCGCACCAGGAGCGGCTTTGCCGTTGCTGATCGTTGTTCTCATCCTTTTATGTTGCAGTTCGCAGACGCTGGGTGAGATCCTTTCCGCCGCGGTGATGTATTATTCTGATACGAGGGGACTCCTAACGATCGATCCACCGCACGCCCGAACGGGATTCACCATCGGTATCAAGGGATCCTGCGCGCTTCCTGAACTTATCATTCAAGTGCGGAATAAAAGCGCCGGCCTCCCGTCCCGGCAGGTCTCATGCCGATTGAACGGGAGAAGAGGGTTTGATATTACCTATTTATTGAAAGACGGCATCGGAGATTACGAAGTCATCATTTTCGGGAAAAAAGCCATACGGGACAGGTCATTGAAAGGCCTCTGCACCTTCGCCGTCCGCTCTGACAGGGAGATGCCGAAAAGCTTCAAAGGCCTGTATATAAACGATCAGATTGTCGCTTCTGTCAAGTCGATGATCGGGAAAAGAGTGGGCTCGGGCGAATGCTGGGACTTAGTACAGGAAGTGCTTGATATCAATGGAGCGGACTGGGGCCATCCCTTGAATTTCGGTGAGCTGCTGGACCCGGACAAGGATCTTATAAAGACGGGCGATATCATCCAGTTTAAAGCGGTTACGCTTGTTGAAAAATTTCCCTCCGGAGCGGTGAAGCACCAGACCATCGGAGCGCCCGATCACACGGCAGTCATCATTGGCGTTGCGGGGACAAAGATCTACCGTCTTGCCGAGCAGAATTCCGACGGTAAGCGGTTCGTTATTACATCAACGGTGAATTGTAACGCAATAATATCCGGAACGTACCGGATATACCGGCCGGTGGCGGGAATCATCAATACTGAATAGGAGCAGATCGCCCGGGACCTGTCACTTCACGAACGCCGCAGCGAGATATCCGACCACCTGGTCCCTGCTTCCGGCGGTATCGCCGGAATTGGCATACTTCAGTATTCGCACCCTTCCGGCGCCCAGAAGCCTGCACAGCACCATGCCCGTCAGGACCGGCCCTTCGCCGCATGCCTCGGCCTGTCCGCTGTCGATCACGCTCTTCACCCTGTTCTCGTCAAAGCTCTCCAGCGCCTCGATGAACCTGCCGTCCATGGCCCGCGCCTCGTCGTATGAATGGTAGTGGGAGAGGTCCGTTGATACGACTACGGCGAGTTTTCTTGATTCGCCCGCCAGCGCTTTGTGTAACTCCCCGGCGATCGAGCTGCAGATATCAAGCTCGCCGGTGCCAACGATGACCGGCACAATGGTGAAATCGTTCAGAACCTTCTGCAAAAACGGAACCTGCACCTCAAGCGAATGCTCCAGTTCATGCGCTTCCGTAATGGCGGCGAAATGCTTTCTGTCCTTCAGAGCGGCGCCTATGGCGCTGTCGATGGCGACGTCGCCAAGGGGAGTCTCATAGATCCCTTCCGGCAGCACGACGGCGCCGTTGAAACGGGCCCGGTGCGACGGCGCCAGGACAACCGCGAGATTCACGTCCGGCTCGAGCTGGCCGAACGAAAATGCCGCCACCGGCCCCGAATAGATATACCCGGCGTGGGGGGAGACGAGCCCCACGACTGTGCCGGCCGCCGACGCTCCCCGCGCTTCATTGAGATAGTTGTCGATCATTCCCCCGAGCTGCTGAGGATTGGAAGGGTAAAACGCCCCGGCGACAGCGGGTTTTCTCCGGTACATAGGCACCTCCTCGTTATGCTGCTACTGCATCTGGTATTCCGGGAGCCGTTTTTCGATCTCATCACAGATCCGGGCGGCGACCTCCTGCTTCGAGAGCAGGGGGAGGTCAATTCGCGAACCGTCCCTCATGAATATGGTGATGATGTTCGTATCGGAGCCGAATCCGGCGCCGCTCCGAGACACGTCGTTCAGGCATATCATGCCCAGGTTCTTTTCCGAAAGTTTTTTCAGCGCGTATTCTTCAATGCGATCCGTCTCCGCGGCGAAACCGACGGTAAAGATGTTCCTGATCCGGCCTGACCTTATCAGATCGGCAACTTCCCTGAGAATGTCCGGGGTTTTTGCTAGCTTAAGAGTGACGTTTCCGTCCCCCTTTTTGATCTTCCGGTCCGACTTCCGTGCGGGCGCGTAATCGGCGGGCGCAGCCGCCATGATCAGCACGGCGTTGTCCTCAAGCTCCCGTGTGACGGCGGCCAGCATATCAGCGGTTGTTTCCACCGCGACGCAGCGGTACGGTCGGCCTGAGACCATCGACGAGCTGATGGGCCCGTGAACAAATACCGTTTCCCGGGCGCGGGTGAAGCTCTCCTCGGCAAGGGCCACGCCCATCCTGCCGCTGGACGGATTGGATATGAACCGCA
>MIBH01000064.1:11701-27490 GCA_001829455.1 Spirochaetes bacterium RBG_13_51_14 | reverse complement strand
CCACTCTCGGGTAGGCCCGCCCGTGACAACGACCTTCCGCTCATGAAATTGCATCAACAGAGGCCCTGAATATTTTGTTTATATCGGCGAGCCTTCCGGCTCCCTCGTCTCCGCAAACCGCGAGCCCTTCGTCAGGGTCGATAAACCGCACGCCCCAGGACTTCAATCTGGCGATGTTATCCCGAACGGCCGGGTGCCCGTACATGGCAGGATTCATGGCCGGCGCGATAAGCACCGGACACGTCACCGAGAGAAATGTCGTGGAGAGCATGTCATCGGCGATGCCGTTTGCGAACTTGCCGATACTGTTCGCCGTCGCCGGCGCCACCAGCAGGAGCGACGCGTCGGTCTTGAGTTCGATATGGCCCATTTCCCGCCGGTCGCGCGAATATTGCGCGCTGTGCACCGGATTGCCGGAAAGAACTTCGAGCGTGAGGGACGACACCAGATGCAGGGCGTTCTCCGTGGCCACCGCGTGGACGGAGTATCCCTCCTTTACGAAAAGCCGTATCAGGTCGCAGGCCTTGTACGCGGCTATCGATGATGATATTCCCACTATTATTTTTTTCATGGCTGCCACTACCTAACCCAGTTATGATGGAATGAAATTTCCTGGCACTAAGGGACGGTCGTTGCGACCGCCGCCCGCCTCCTCTCCCTTATAGGCGTTTGAACATCTTTTCCAGATCTTGTTTTTCCAATTTGTACACAAACGGCCTCCCGTGGGGACAGCGGAGCAGGCGATCCCTTCTGAAGATGTCGCTCACCAGCCTCTCCAAGTCGTCCGTGGTCAGCCGGTCGCCGGCCCGTTTCGCCGCATGACACGCCAGGGTTGCCGCCATGGTATGCGCGACATCCGCCTGCCGGCCCTCGGTGCGGAACGATTCAAGAAAATCCATCAGCAGATCGGCCGCATCGGCATTCCGCGCCACTTCCGGGAGTGCGCTAATCTTTACAGCGGTATCTGAAAAATCCTCGATGTCAAACCCAATTTCCGAAAATTTGCCATTATTTTCCAGAATCAGGGCATGGTCTTCCATTGAAAGCTCGAGAACCCGGGGGAAAGCCAGCCGCTGGCTTTCAAAGACATGGCCCTTCTCCATCAGGGAATCATAAATAATCCGCTCGTGCGCCGCGTGGAAATCTATCAGATAGAGAGAGGCATCCTTTTCGAGGATGAGGTAGGTGCCCAGGGCAATACCGATAATACGTGAGTCCCCGCTCTTTTTGATGTCCCGGTACAGATCCGCCACGTCCTTCACGAATGTCGAGGAGGACAGGCCGCTCCCGGCCATGCCGTGAGCTCCGTCGTCCGGGGCTCCGGTCGCCCCGCCGGTACGGTTCGGCTCATCGCCCATGGCCGGGCGCCCCTGCGGAGCCGCGCCTGAAACAAAAAGTCCGCCCTCGACCCGGTGCTCGCGGTTGAGCGCCTTTTCCGCCAGTCCCGTGATCAGCCGGTCTATGTAGCGATGGTCGAATAGCTTAACCTCCCTTTTGGCGGGATGTATGTTCACGTCCACCAGGTGCGGATCGATGTCGATAAAGATCAGACCGGCCGGATATCTGCCCCGGGGAACAACCGCCTCATAGGCCTTTGAAAGGATGAATCCCAGGTATCGATATTCCACCGGCCTCCGGTTGACGAAGAGCATCTGCATCGAACGCGAGGACGCGAGATAATGGGGCCGGGAGAGGAAACCGTCGATGCTCACCTTCAGGTCCCTGAGCACCTCCCGATAGAGATTATTCATGATACCGCTCCCGTAGATCTGCTCTATTCTCTGCTCGAGGGTCTCGGCCTCCCCGAGGGTTATCTGCCGGGCGTCATCAACAGCAAGGGTAACGGTTATTCCGGGGTTGGGTATGGCGCTCTTGAGAACGGCGTCGCGTATGGAGCGCAGCTCGGTCCGGATCGATTTGAGGAACTTTTTCCGCGCCGGCACATTGTAAAAGAGGTTCTCGACGATGATCGTGGTGCCCGCGGGACCGGCATAGTCCGTAATCTCGACGCCGCCGTCTGCGCTCGTGAGCCGGGCGCCGACCTCCTCATCCCCCCGCCGTGAAAGAATAGCGAGCCGGGAAACGGATGATATGCTTGAGAGCGCTTCACCGCGGAACCCGTATGATCCGATCGCCTCGATATCGTGGATGTCCCCTATTTTGCTGGTCGCGTGCTCCATGACGGCAAGGCGAATATCATCGCGGTAAATGCCGCGGCCGTCATCCCGCACCACGATCTTTTTGAGGCCCCCGTCGAAGACCTGGATATCGATCGTCGAAGCACCGGCGTCGATTGAATTCTCCACCAGTTCCTTGACGATAGAATAGGGGCCCTCCACGACCTCCCCCGCCGCAATCTTCTTCTGAACGCTGTCAGATAGTATCTTGATCCGTTCCACCGAATGATCCGTCAGGAAGATTTTATGCGCCGCACTATTTCGGGAAGGGTCGTGCCGGATTTTCCCTGGATGAAGATATCGGTCCCGTAGCGCGTCAGGTCGGTGGCTTCAATATTGAATTCAATGATGACCGCCCTGTTCTGCTTGGCGATGAGGGGGATGCCCGCGGCCGGGTAGACCACCGCGGAGGTGCCGACGACCAGGACCGCGTCGGCAGACTGTGCGGCGCTGTTCGAGCGGTCCATAGCGTCGCGGGGTATCGTCTCGCCGAAAAATATGACCGTCGGCTTCAGGATGACGCCGCATCGAGTGCAGCGGGGCGGGACCCTCCCGGACGCTATTGTTCCGATATCCATATCTCCGTCACCGTACCTGGTCCCGCACTGCAGGCACTCGAGTCGGCTCACGTTGCCGTGGTACTCGATAACGTTAACGCTCCCGGCCTCCTGGTGAAGGTTGTCGATGTTCTGGGTGATGATGCATTTGAGGATGTTCATCTTCTCGAGTTCGGACAGGGCGGTGTGGCCCGGATTGGGCCTGGCGTTTCTGGCGAGGTCCACCATGTCGAAGAGCATCCTCCACACCTTTTCCGGATTCGCGTGAAAGGCCTGGATCGTTCCGTATTCCGCCGGATCATATTTCTGCCACAGGCCTTCCGCGCTCCTGAAGTCGGGGATTCCGCTCTCGGTCGATATTCCGGCGCCGGTCAGCGCGATCAGACTCTTCGCGTTATGTATGATTTCAGCTGCCCTGTCGATATCAGTAATCATAACATCACTCCGCGGGCGCACACACACGCTCTTTCAGGA
Source organism: Spirochaetes bacterium RBG_13_51_14 (assembly GCA_001829455.1). Taxonomy (GTDB): domain Bacteria; phylum Spirochaetota; class UBA4802; order UBA4802; family UBA5550; genus RBG-16-49-21. The sequence continues at coordinate 24,282 of MIBH01000064.1, read as the reverse complement.
CGTCATGTCGGACCCTGGAACAATCCACATAGGAACAAAATAGTTTTGTCAAGAAATTATATCTTGACAGCGTGATATTATGGCCCATCATAAATTCCGGGGGACACTTTACAAGCATACCGGGGAAAATCGTTGTTCCAGTAATACCGGATATGAACTCATGTCGGCCGGGGCGACAGCCCCCGGATTAATTTCAAAAATGCAAGGTATGTTTCATGGAATGTGATTGCGGCGGCGCCCTCATCGACGGCAAGAGCTCATATCGGATGAGTAAAAAAAACTTCTCGCTCATCATCGACAATATCCCCGCTTACAAATGCACCCGATGCGACAAGGTGCTCTATGACGAAAAAACCGTTGACCGGATTCAGCAGCTCGTCAACAAGGTCGAGCGGGACACCAAGGAAATCATCACCGGCAAACCTTCCGCGAATCTCTACGATTATTAACCGGTTTTTAATTGACATCGAACGTCCGACCGTTAACCTTACCCAGGTATTTTAATTAATCGAAGGAGTTATCCATGAGAGTCAGATTCGCCCCGAGCCCGACCGGGTTCCTCCACATGGGCAACGCGCGGACGGCGATCATAAATTACCTCATCGCGAAAAAAAATAGCTCCGCGATGGTCCTCCGCATCGAGGACACCGACCGTGAGCGGAGCACCCGCGAATCCGAAGAGTCGATCTACCGGGATCTGGCATGGCTCGGCATAGCGTGGGACGAAGGGCCGGACGTCGGCGGCGTATACGGTCCCTACCGGCAATCGGAGCGTTTTGGCCTGTACCGCACCTATACCGACCGTCTGATGCGCGAAGGGAACGCGTACCACTGCTACTGCACCAGGGAAGAGCTGGAGGAGATTAAAAAGGGCCCGGACGGCGGGGCCGAATCCTACGTCTACAGCGGCAGATGCCGCACCCTGAGCGACGGCGAACGGAAAAAATTCGAGGCCGACGGCAGGAAGCCCACCGTCCGCTTCAGGGTTCCGGGCAATGTCCCGGTGGTCGTCCAAGACCGCGTCAAGGGACCGGTGGAATTCAACAGCAGCAACATCGGTGGCGACTTCATCATCGTCCGATCCGATGGGATTCCGGTGTTTAATTATATCGTCATCATCGACGACGCGCTCATGAACATAAGCCTGGTCATTCGCGGCGACGATCATCTCTCCAACACTCCCAAGCAGCTCCTTGTCGCCCGAGCCCTGGATCTCCCCGAGCCGGAATACGCCCACCTGCCCCTCATCATGGGGCCGGACCGCTCCAAGCTCTCCAAGCGGCACGGCATCACCTCCGTGGAAATGTACCGGAAGCAGGGATACCTGCCCGAGGCCCTCATGAATTACATGGCCATGCTCGGGTGGTCTTCGGAAAGCGGCGCCGAGATCCTCCCACTCGGCGAGATCGTACGGCAGATCGACCTTGCGAATCTGTCAAAAAACGCGCCCGTATTCGACTTTCAGAAGCTCCGGTGGATGAACGGGAACTACATCCGCGACTATCCCCTGTCAGCGGTGACCGACCTGTTCATCCCGCATATCATTCAGGCCGGTTACCCGGCGGATACAATCGACAGGGGGCGTCTTGAGGATATCGTATCCATTCTCAGGAAATACTGCGAAATCCTGTCCGATATCGGCCACCTCGCCGGCATATTTTTCGACGAGGTTTGCGAGCCGGACGAAGAAGCGGACACGATGCTAAAAAGCGAAGATGGGGGGACCGTCATCCGCGCCGTACGAGGCCTGATCCGGTCCGAACTGACCGAGGAAAACTTCGCCGTTGACCTCATCAGCCGCGTGAAAGAGGCCACCTCCCTGAAAGGGAAAAGCCTGTTCATGCCGGTCCGGGCCGTCATCACCGGCAGGCAGAAAGGCCCCGAGCTGGACCAGGCAATGCCCCTCATCGGCTATGACAAATGCAAAAAAAGGATTGAATACTGCTACGCCAGATATTGCACATGATCCGCGTCGGCCGGCGCGCATCCCGCATTTTTCCGAGGGAATCTGGGGGCGGGCCGGTCCACCGACCGCATCATCCGGTCGCAATCCGGCAAACCATTATGTGAGGTGCTCCTATGAAAAAAACGATTATATTCCTGCTGATTCTCCTTATCCCGGCCGGGGCGTGCCGCACCAGACCGGATGCGATCCCCACCGGTACCTGGAAATACCGGCTCCTGGTCAACGGCGCAGACATCGGTTCTGCTGTCGTAACCAATGCCGTCACAGGCAAACTGTACGTTTCCACCCTTGAGATGCAGATGGACGCCGGCGTCATCAAGAACACCTCGCGTCAGATAATCACCGAGACTCTCGACTTCAAGCCGGTCAAGCTTGAGGTGTACAATACGACGACACAGAACGGCCAGGTAAGTGAGATGAAGACCATCGCGCAATTCAACGGCGCCAGGGTCGATCTCGACACCGGCGACTTAAAAACATCCATAACTATTGAAAAGCCGTTCATCCTGGAAGGTAACTACTTCATGAACGAGCTGATTAAAAGCAAATTCAAAGATGGGACGATCATCAAACATTATATCTACGAACCCTCGGTCGATATCGAGGAGCCGGTGCTGGTCCTCGTCAAGGTCATGGGCAGGGAGGAGGTGGAGGTCAACGGGAAAACGAAGAACCTGATACACCTGGGCCTTTCCATTGATAATCTGAAAAATATTGATTCATATATCGATGGGAGCGGCATTACCCAGAAGACGGTCATTACGATGCTGAACAACAGGCTGGAGCTGATATTGGAATGATACATCCTGCATAGTATGATCAATAAAATATTATTCATCCTTCTGGTTCTCGGCTTTAGTATGTCTCCCGCCTTTCCCATCGATCCCTTCATTTATTATGTAGAAGTGAAAAACTTCAGGAACAGAATTTTCTCGGAAAAAACATCACGCTACCGGCTCGCGTCTTCCGATGCGGAATTCAGCCTGATCTCGTCCAATTATCAGAAAATACTCAAGCAATCAATCCAGAAAGGAAGGAAAACAATAGAGATTGAAACGGGCGCGATCGGGGATGTCCCCCCGGCGACGCGCGATCCATCGGAATTTTTATCCGACACCCGCTTCCTGAATCTCTCATCCCCCGAGATCACGAAGACAGCGGAGTCTCTGAAATTGTCCGGCGACACGGTGGCCGCGGTTGAAGAATTCGTATACGGCCATATTACCGAAAAATCGACCGGCATGCCACTGGCACCGGCCGCGCAGATCTACCGGATGAAGCGGGGCGACTGCACCGAGCACAGCATTCTGGCGGTCGCTCTGCTGCGGAAGCTCGGCGTCCCGGCCCGCGCCGTGGTCGGGATGATCCTGGTGAACAACTTCCGCGGCAGGGAGAACATATTCGTGTACCACATGTGGGCCGAAGCATTCTCCGGAGGGAAATGGACCCTGGTGGACGCCACCAGGCCCGGCGAACAGCAGGCAAACCGTTACATCGCATTCGCGTACCACAATCTTAAAACAGAAGCGCCCCTGCCCTACCTGAGAGCCGTATCCGCCATCCAGGATCTTACCATACAATATCTGGGAATGTGAACGGGCATTCAACGAGCGCTCTTTTCGATCTTGGCCCAGGTGTCCCTGAGCATCACGGTTCTGTTAAATACCGGCGCGCCCCGGCGGGAATCCGGGTCGACGCAAAAGTAGCCGAGCCGCTCAAACTGGAACCGTGATCCCGGTTTGGCGCCCTTCACCGACGATTCAACGAGGCAGCGGGTCAGTACCTTCAGGGAATCGGGATTGATAAACGTACGGTAATCCGTGCCGTCTTTCGTGTTCTCCGGCTCGGGAACCGTGAAGAGGTGATCGTAGAGGCGCACCTCTGCCTCTATCGCGTCCTCAGCCGATATCCAGTGAAGCGTCCCTTTTACCTTTCTCCCGTCGTTCGACCATCCTCCACGCGTTGTGGGATCATAGACGCACCGAATTTCAACGATTTCGCCTTTGTCGTCCTTCACGACGCCGGTGCACGTTATGTAGTAGGCAAATTTAAGGCGTGCCTCCCGGCCGGGCGCGAGACGGAAATATTTTGGCGGCGGATCCTCCCGAAAATCATCTTTCTCGATATAGACGACCCGGGCGAAGGGGACTTTTCGCTTCCCCATGCTCTCGTCCTCGGGGTTATTGATCGCCTCGAGCTCCTCGGTCGCGCCCTCAGGGTAGTTTTCGATCACGACTTTGAGCGGGTTCAGCACCGCCATGACCCGGGGAGCGCGGCGGTTCAGGTCCTCCCTGAGGCAGTGCTCCAAAAGGGCGACATCCACCATGTTGTCGGCCTTGGCGACGCCGATCCGGTCTGCGAAATCGCGTATCGCCTCGGGTGTGTATCCCCTTCTCCGGAGTCCCGAAATTGTTGGCATCCGGGGATCATCCCATCCCCTGACGGACCCCGACTCCACCAGCTCCAGGAGTTTACGCTTGCTCATCACCGTGTAGCTAAGATTGAGCCGTGCGAACTCGATCTGGCGCGGCCGCACCCGCCCCGCCTCGGCGATCTTGTCGAGAAACCAGTCGTAGAGGGGCCGGTGCACCTCGAACTCGAGCGTGCAGATTGAGTGGGTGATGCCTTCGATGTAATCGGACTGGCCGTGGGCGAAATCGTACATCGGATAGATGCACCAGGCGTTCCCGGTGCGGTGGTGTTCGGCGCGCTTGATCCGGTAGAGCACCGGGTCCCGCAGATGCATGTTGGGCGAGGACATGTCGATGCGTGCGCGCAGGGTCCGCGATCCGTCGGGGTACTCGCCGGCCCGCATGCGGGAGAAGAGGTACAGGTTCTCCTCAACGGAGCGCTTCCGGCCGGGGCTTTCCGTTCCCGGGGCGGTGGGCGTACCGCGGGTCGCCGACACCTCGTCCGGCGACATGTCGCACACGTAGGCCACCCCCTTTCCGATGAGGAGCACGCCCCACTGATAGATCTGCTCGAAATAGTCCGAGGCGTAGTACAGGTGCTCGCCCCAGTCGAAGCCGAGCCACCGCACATCATTGATGATGGAATCGGTGTACTCGACCGTTTCCTTCTCGGGATTGGTGTCGTCCATGCGCAGGTGGCACCGGCCGCCGTACTGCCGCGCCAGTCCGAAATTGAGGCATATTGATTTCGCGTGGCCGATATGGAGGTAGCCGTTCGGCTCCGGCGGGAACCGGGTCACCACCTGGCCGCCGTTCTTGTTGCTCCGGATATCTTCCTCTATGATATCACGTATAAAATTGGAGGGTGTAGTCTTTACGCCGTTATCCATTGCGCCTCCTCCTCTGATCCGAATCCGCACCGACATGAAACGCGCTGAGCATTGCTATAATGATACCAAACGCTACCGGCCCTGTACGTCAACAAATATACTGATCGTGAGAATAATCCGAAATGATTTCCCGGGGAATTAGTATCGATCATCCTGTTTTTTTACACTCATGTTACACGACGGCTCCCTTACGGCGCTGCATCGGCAGGGGGCGGGGTCATTCATAAACCGAAAGAGAGGTCCTGCCGTATTTCTTGGTGGTCCTGAGCCTGAAGGGGCCCACGGTTTCATCGAGAACTGCTCTGTGGAAATGCTGGATAACAATTTGACCGCCGTCATCGAGGATCCCGCGCTCGCCAATTGCCATGACGACATCCCGGTAGCGGGCGATGCCCTCTTTTGTCTTTTCGTAGGGTGGATCCAGGAAAACATAGCGGACGGAAATCCTGCTCTGGTTGAGGTAATCCAGGGCTTTCAGGTCCGTGAAATTGAGCAGATGCGGCGGTGACGCGTAATTGATATTGCTGAGCCAGGTTTTGATGAACCGGAAACGCTTCGGATCTTTTTCATTGATGACCACCGGGTCCGCCCCCCTGCTCAGGGCCTCAATGCCGATCTGCCCGGATCCCGCGTACAGATCAAGAAACCCCCTGCCGTGGAGCCATTCGCCGATCATGGAAAAGAGAGCGCCCTTGACCTTCTGGGGCGTTATGTCGGCATTGTCGAAGTCCCGGTTTGCAAAGGGCAGCACCCTACCCCTCAGTTCGCCGGCGATAATCCTGATACCGCTCATATCATTCCAGCGCGCTGTTCAGCTCATCGACGAATTCGTGTACGTCCATACCATTGCACACGGCTATTTTTTCAAGGGTTTCCTCGCCGATACCCTTGCACCCCGGGCAGTAGAGGTTGTATTTTTGGAATATCTTCAATATGGCGCCGGACATTCTGAGGGCGTCCAGCGCCTTTGTGTTTTTTGTTATCTTCATACGTATCGCATGTTGCGTGACGCGATAATCACCCTCCTCCCTGCATGCTTCGCACGGACCTGTATCCGGCCGAGCATATTACCACAACTGAAAACATAACGCCCGTCAAGGAAAAATTGTTTGTTGAATGAGAGTATTTCTCTCCGGAGAGTTACCGTGTCGCATCCAGCATCGGATAATCGGTATAACCCTTATCACCACCGGAGTAGAACGTGTGTGTGTCCCATTCCGCCAGTTCCGCGTTGAGCTCGAATAAATGAGGTCGTATTATCGACATATACCGTTCCCTGTAAAATGATCTGGATTTATGTTTGTCATATGACACTTCACGGGCGCCACGGATACATTTATAAACCCCGGTATAAATAAAATGCTTGAAAAAAAAAGTATCAAAATAATAGTGTCTACCCAGATTAAAAAACGGAGCCTCGTGAGCCGGCTGTCGGCCCAGGAGGCGCATTACCACGTATTGAGAAAAGGAAAAAGCCATGGCTAAATGCGAAGTGTGCGGCAAGGCGATACAGATAGGGAACAACGTCAGTCATTCCAACAAAAAAACAAAGAAGATCTGGCGTCCCAACGTGAAAAAGATTAAGGTCCTGGAAAACAGCCGCCCGGTCAGGAAATATGTATGCACCCGCTGCATCCGCTCCGGAAAGGTGCTGAAGGCCATATAATCCCGCCGACACCTCGGGGGCATTCGTCCGAATGCCCTACGCATCCGCGAACCCGTTCCCTTTGCCGAATCCCGTCAGCAGGTCAAGAATCAGCGTGCCGGACCTCGTGAGGCCCTTGCTCCCGGTTCGAACAAAATAAAATGATCGGCTGATCGAAAGCCCGCTCACATCGATGATCTTCAGCACGTTGAGCCCGATCTCACGCGACACGGCAAGCCGTGATATAAACGACACGCCCATACCGGCCGCGATGGATTCCTTGATCCCCTCGGTTGACGAACATTCCATTACCACCCGCATGACGGAGGGCGCGATGCCGTGCCGGCCCAGCTCCTCTTCACAGGTTTTTCTGGTGCCCGATCCGGGCTCGCGGATGATGAATGGCATGCGGGGGAGATCGGCCACCGCGACGCGGTCCGGACATGACCGGGGGCCCACCAGCACGATCTCGTCCCGGCACACGGGCGTGTAGGAAAGGGAGGAGTGGCGGTATTCCTTTCCCACGATACCGATATCAGCCCTGCCCTCCTTGACCATTTCAACCGACTCCCTGCTGTCCGCCACCACCAGACGGTAGACCGCGCCGGGACATTCACGGTTCGCCGCGACCAGTATTTTCGGCAGAAGGTAGGCCGCGGGTATGGTGCTTGCCGCGATGCAGGTAACGCCGGGCGGAATTCCTTTCCCGAGATCGGAAGCCAGCGCATCAACGCTGGTGAAGGTCTTCTCGCAGAAAGCCCGAAAGATTTTTCCCGCAGGTGTGACGGAGATGTCGCGGCCGGCGCGGTTGATGAGCGTCACGCCGAGCGCCTTTTCAAGCTGGCTGATATGATGGCTGATGGTCGCCTGTCCCACCTTCAGCTTCCGAGACGCCCGGGTGAAGCTGTTCTCGTTGAGCACCTCGAGAAACGACCTCAGCTGTTTCAGGTCGAAATTCAATTCAGCAATTCTTTTCATGAGTTAACCCGCCATGTTAGATGCCCGGGGGACCGGCTACAGGTCTCATTTTCTCTTCATCCGCCGCCCGGAGCGCGCGTTCCGCGCCGGCCGCTTACATTTCAGTATAATACTTCCATCCCTTCAGGTAGTACGTGTAAAGTACCGGCTTGTTGAAGGTATTTACTTCAGTTACAGCCGTTTCCGAATCGCGCGCGAAATGCTGTGATTGCATGAAGGTGTCGCGCGAATAGTAACGGAGACCCGGTATGGTTTCGCCGATTTCTGCGATCTCATAATCATAGTCATACGCCATGTTAAAGCCCCAGTCCCCGAAAGACGGGACATAGACGTGGTACGGCACGACGCGGCGAAACACCCGCTTCATGGTGTTATGGACGCACCAGAACGCTTCACGCGCGAAAAGGGGCGATGTCGACTGGGTTACGAACACCCCCCGGGGCGCGAGCGCGCGCCGTATGAGCGTGTAAAACTCCACCGTGTAGAGCTTTGAAATTGTTTCATCATGCGGGTCGGGGAAATCGGCGATAATCACGTCATATCTCTTTTTATTATGGATCAGATAGGCATAGGCGTCCCCAATAATGACCGAAACCCGGCTATTATTCAGCGAATCGCCGTTTAGCATCCGCAGTGATGAATTATTTCTGCCAAGGTTGATCATGGTCGGGTCCAGCTCCACCAGGGTGATTGACGCATCGCGGCATTTGAGTATCTCCCGCACGGCGAGCCCGTCCCCGCCGCCGAGGACCAGCACCCGCTTGTTCACGCGGCCGTTCAATGCGAGAGGCGGCATTGCCAGCATCTCGTGGTAGCGGTATTCGTCAACCGAGGAGAACTGGAGCGAACCGTCCAAGTAGAGACGGAAATCGTCTTCGTTCCGGGTCAGGACGATCTCCTGAAATCGTGATCTCTTGGAATAGACAATGTCATCATAGTAGAGGCGCTTCTGTAAGATGGTATTGATCCGCTCCGACAGTGCCGCCAGGGACGCGAGGAGGAGTACGATGATGATCGGAATTATAATGTCGGTTTTCCGCTTGTTTTCATAATCAATCCTGATAATGATGACCAGGGCTACGCCGATATTAATGGCGCCGATGATAAGGCTGGTGAGCATCCTCCCCAGAAAGGGGAACAGGAGCAGCGGGAACAGGAGCGATCCGGCGAGGCCGCCGATATAGTCAAGCGACAGCACGTTGGACAGGATGTCTTTCAGGGCGCCGTACTTCTTGAGAATGCGCATAATCAGCGGTATCTCCAGTCCGACCAGGGCGCCGATGATGACGAGAAACAGTATGTGGAGCAGGTAATACGTTGCCGAAAAAGAGAAGAGGTAGCTCAAGATAAGGACCGAGAGACCGCCCGCAAAGCCCAGGACGACTTCAATCGCGATAAAATTTTTCAGCATGTTCTTCGTGATGAAGCGGGACAGGTATGACCCCAGGCCCATAGAGCTCAGGAAAAAGCCGATCGTTATCGAATACTGCTGCACCGGGTTCCCCAGCAGGTAGGTCGCCAGGGATCCGAGCACCAGCTCGTAGATGATCCCGCACAGCGACAGAAAAAAAACAGAGAATAACAGTATTCTCTGTTCCAACAGCTTCAGTTCAGTTTTCACGAGGATACACTACTGAACCGCTTTTTCTTCTGCTTTCATCGCGGTATCCTTAACGTTCATCTTCTTTGCCGTGTCGCTTCCGGGAGACATAAGCACGCCGGCGATGATAATCGATATGCCTATTATCATCGCACCAATGATCAGGCCGAGAGAAATGTTCTGATCATCCTCGATCTCTTTTTTTACGGAAAATGGCGACAGCATAATGACGAGAAAAATCCCGATCCCCATCATGATAATCCCGACGAGGCTGTAGATTGCCGTATCGATGATCCCGTGTAATAAACTTCCCCAATTCATAATCGTGTTAACCTCCTCTAAGTAAGCGTTCCTGTTGCGGCCTTTCTCCAAAGTTCCCCCAAACCCCCCAAGGGGGGCTTTTCAAGCCAAATGAGGGCGAAAAAGTCCCCCTCTGGGGGATATAGGGGGCTTTTTAGACTGGCCGCATATATTACCGAATCACTTGCCGCCCCTGAAGCCGCCGTACCCGGGGCGGCCGTAATAGTAGCCGGGCCTGAGCGATTTCCGCTCCTCCCGTCGCTTGGATATGTATTTCTCTCCAGCCGTGGAATACCCCACGTTGTATGCGGAGATGAAAAAGCCGCCTCCCAGCAGCAGCGATGCGATGAGAATGCTTCGTATCATGGCTCAGCTTCCCCCGTGCAGTAATAGACTCAGATCCACCTTCAGCTTCCGGTCGCACCGCCGTCAGGCTATTCAGGCGCGATATTAAACGGCATCTCGTTATACGCCCGCGCCTTGGCCCTGTTGAAAAACGCGAGACCGAGAAAAACAACCATCAGTATGATATAATACCGGTAACTCTTTACCCGCTCCAGATGCACGCCCACCGACGCCGGTGCTCGCGGCTTCTGGCTGGTAAGCTCAAGATAGGTGTAATAGGATCCCGGTTTTTCCAGGACGAAATCATCATCCACGGACAGGTCGCTTTCGTGCCAGTAGCCTTCGTCGTCGTATCCCTCCTCGTCCCAGAAGTCGCCGTTCATGGCATAGCACTCCACCGGCTCTTTGAGCGCGTCCACCTCGTCGAACAGGTTCTTGACGGCCGCCGGGCTCACCTGGTTGTTGAGCTCCTTGATAAGGCGATCCTTGGGCACCAGCATCAATCTGAACGATTCCCATTCGCGGTTGAACTTCTGAACCGATTCGTCTATCGAAACCCGCGCGTTATAGAGGCACTCCCTGTGGTCCAGTTCAAAGGGGCCGTACAGGACCGCGCTCTGATACATGCTCTGCCCGTTTTCCGAAATCATGATATTGCTGGTCAGATCGACCTTGGCATTCATGACGCCGTCGACCGGCGACGAAGTAAAACAGTTGACCGCCGCAAGGAGGAAGGTGGCGATGCATGCGATCAGGTAGATCACTGCGCGCCGCCGGTAGTTTTTGCGCATCGTGCCGGTCTTTCGGAACAGCTCCTTCTCGCGTTCGCTTCCGAAGGCGCTGACGACATCCTGATACGAAAGTCGCACCCCCCTGGTGATGGAGACCTCGCCTTCCGATTGCTCGATGGTGTATTTTACCCCGTCCTTTTTGAAGTCGTACATGGTCGCGGGCTCGCCGATTTCCGGCTTCCAGGGAAGCTCGCCTTCGGCAAACACGATGCGCCCCACGAAGGCATCGCTTTTCGGTATTTTCTTGCCCTCGAACTCGATGCTGCCCGGATCCGATTCCATGTCAATGGACCGGGGCGCGTAATCCTCGTAGGAATGCACCTCGCCCTCTTCCTCGACAAAGTAGTGGTAGGTGCCGTCGGACGCGACTGCAAACCATTCATCCCAGGTTGATTTTTCCCATTCGTCTTCATCCTGGTATCGGATCCTTCCGATAATCTCGTATTCGATATTCTGCAACGTGCCCTTGACGCCGAGCTTGAAAACCGAATTGTCCTTATCGGCCGTGAGATCGTCGGCAAAGACACCGTAATATTCTTCGGTTTTCTGGTCATATTCCCGGCCGCAGGCTGAACATTTCGCTATCGGGATGCTGACATTTTCTTCCTCATCATCGTCATATTCAGTCCTGAAGCTCTTGACCAGGGAGCCGCCGCACTTGGCGCATTTCAGCGCCTTTAATTCGTGATTTTCAGTACCCATGCAATCCTCGGTTCGCAGAAATACTTCCTATCAGAATACAGTCAGATGGCTGAAAAAAGCAAAATCAATATCACGTATGTATTTATTGGACTACGATATCCCGGCTCAGCAGAAGCCTGCCGATAAACATTTCGATTTCATCCTCTGTGGCTTCAATGGATATCTTCTTGCCCTCGGAGATTCCGTCCATGTAAACCACTTTTGTGCCCGGTACTATGTAGAACGACAGCTCTCCTTCTGCGCCGGCCACTTCCGCAACGCCCTTTTCCTTGACCATGACTTTCTTCCCGCCGATCAACAGGTTCTGGCCGGCGCGGATTGCGCTGATGTCCGGGAGCTCGGCCGCGTCTTCCACTTCGGCATAGAGGGAATAGGTCCCCTCGTCCTCGGTAAACCAGGCAGTACCGCCGTCATACTCCAGGAACCACTCGTCGAAATGGCCCCCCGTGTAATTGTAGCGCATCCTGCCCATGGCGGTGAAGGGCTTGCCCAGTATAGTGCCCCTGCTCCCCACCTGGAACAGGGACGGAAATTCAGCCAGTTTCGGGTGCTTGCCGGTCGCGTCAAAACCGTCCCCTGACACGCGCAGGTGCGTGCCGCAGTAGGCGCAGACCAGGACCTTGCTGAACCTGTTCTTTATTTCAACCGGCGCCCCGCAGGAGGGGCACTGCGATGCTGGCATATCGCCCCCCTTTATTTCTGCTTGGCTCCGCATTCGGGACAGAACTTCGCGCCCGGCTTCATGGCGGCGCCGCATTTCGCGCATTTACCGCCTTCAATGCCGGCGCCGCACTCAGGGCAAAACTTGGCGTTGGCCGGGATCTTCGCTTTACACGCGGGGCAGTTGATGGTGGCGACGATCTCCTTGCCGCACGATCCACAGAACTTGACACCGGCCTGGTTCTGCGCGTTGCAGTGCGGGCAGACGATCTTCCCGCCTTGGGCCGCGGCGC
>MIBH01000064.1:0-11683 GCA_001829455.1 Spirochaetes bacterium RBG_13_51_14 | reverse complement strand
TCATACCGGCCATCTGCTGGCCCATGCCAACGCCCATGCCGGCGCCCATCATGCCCCCGGTCATACCGTCGCTCCCCGCAGCCTTTTCCATGGTGTCGAAGGTGCGTTTCATCTTGTAATCTTCCTGGCCCATGATGCCGATCTCGGCCTTGTCCGCCAGGGCCTTCTTGAGCCGTTTGACCGACTCGTCCTCCTGAGGAACGTTGATGGATTCCACAGCGAACCGGACAAGTTCGAGCCCGAAGCTGGCGAAATCGCCGAGTATCTTCGCCTTGCCGGAAGCGCCTATCTCATCGTAATACTGAGCGAGCTTCAATATGGTAACATTCTGCTTCAGCATGAATTCCGCGATCAGGTCCTGCAGTTTGGGGATGATCACCTGGTCGCGCATGGTGCTCTCCACAGCCTCGCTCGTGAACGCCTGCCAGGTGCCGATGGCCATGGTGAGGAATGGCTTGGTATCTTTGATCTTTATCGAGAAGTTCCCGAAAGCGCGGATGGGCACGGCTATGTTGTAGACCGGATCCTGAAGATCAATGGGCTGCTTCGTACCCCATTTCAGGTTGGGTATTTCTGTCTTGTTGATGTAGTAGATTTCAGCTGGAAACGGCGATTTTCCGCCGAAAGGAAGATTGATTATTTTTTCAAGAATGGGGATGTTTCCGGTTGTAAGGGTATGCCGGCCGGGACCGAAGCTGTCAAGAGCGCGCCCCTCCCTGAAAAAAACCGCCTCCTGATGCTCCATGACGATCAGCTGAGCGCCCAGAGATATGGCGCCTTCGGGAAAGCGATGCAGTATCTCGCCCTGCTTATTTTTCCATTCAACAACATCCATCAATGCCATTTACAGCACCTCCAGCAGAACATTTTTTCTCTCATCAAAATTCTTTTCAAATTTCCTCACTGTATCAGCGATGCGACTTATTACTTCTCCCGGATTCTCAGGCGCGGCGGCGCGAACGGCGCTCACGTCCTTCTCCAGATCGTCAAGGGACGATATCAGCCGCCAGTCATATTCCAGGAGCCTGTTCTTATCGTCCTCGGATATGGTAATGCCCGATGCGGTGGAGGCGGCGCCGAAGTCCGCATACCGGCATTTCTTGATCACCGTCTCCATTTGAATGCTCAGAGCGTCCAGATCGGGCAAATTCGCGCGATCCTGTTTCTTTTCGAGCTCTGCACATTTCGCATGTATTTCGTTCTTGAAACCTTGAATTCTATCCGACAGCAGATTTCTTAGTATTCTGTCAGCATCGTAGCTTTCAGCCTTTTCAACATATCCCCTGAAACCGGGAAATTTTACGGTGATCCGGTCTACCAGATCCCGATTGGCCTGTATTTTCTTTTTCAAATCATCGATATTTGGTTGCATAATCCCACGCCCTTAATTAAAATCTTTGTCAGAAAAATAAGCATAGTTTATCTTTTAGTCAACAACTTAATATGAAACCTGTTGCATACCTGAATAAAAATTGAATTGCCGATCATTACTCAAGCTCGCCATCGCCGATACTGAGTTCCTTCTGTATCATCAGAAGCAGGTCCAGGTATTCCTGCTGCGCGCTCAGGTATTCCTTGATCGTCTCATTGCGAGAAACCAATTCGGAAAGGCTTTTTATATTCTCTATTTCAAATTGCTCAATGATATCCCCCCTGTCCTGGCGGTCTTTGATCTCCCGCGAGCGGTCAAAAAAATCGTCCAGAAGGCACGCCGCGTTGCTGTCCGAGCGCAGTTGCTCGGTCAGCCGCTGATAATTCCCGAACACTTCGGTATTCTTTATCAGACGTCCCAGTTCTTCGGCATGCGCGAGTATATCTTCCATTAAATTGCCCCTGGCCAATTCATAGCTATAGCATTTGAATTAATCAAGAGTATTTTTTATTTTTCTTTCGGTTACGGCAATCATCCGTGTGCCTCCCAATCTGTGAGTACATAAAATATGACATTGAAAATTGACCATTGATCCCCCGAGGTTGCTTCGGGGCGTACCGACAGCGCGTTAACAATGCGCCGCCACGGCTCCATGAGACATGATTGCTCCCTAGACTAAAACGCTGTTTTGATTGACAATTTACCAGTGCTGCTATATGTTAACTATCCTGGTGCCTCAGGGATTACCAATGAAGATCCCCGCGGCGTGCAGATTTTAACTCTATCGGGAGATATCAATGGCCGACCCCAAAGAAATAGTTGAAGACGAGAACAAGATCGACACGGTGATCGCCGATGACATTACTTTCAAGGGACGCCTCACGTTCAAGAATTCCCTGAAAATTAAAGGATCTTTCGAAGGCAAAATTGAAACCGACGGACAGCTGATCGTTGGCCGGGAAGCGAAGGTGAGCGCCGATATCCGGGCGAGCGAAGTCAACGTGGGCGGCGCGTTCAATGGAAAAATACGCGCGTCGAAAAAAATCGAGCTGTTCAAGAAAAGCAAGACCTGCGGCGACCTGGTCACCCCGGAGCTAACCATAGAATCCGGATCGGTGTTCAACGGCACCTGCATCATGGAGGAGAAAAACTGACTTCCGTCAACTATCATGAAATATGCGTTTGTCATCCTCATATCCGCAGCGATTATCATGATCTCATTTTCGTCGTCCCGCGCGGACGACGAAATCGAAAAGCCACCCAACGCCTCCTTCGGCGCTGCCGGATCGGTAAGCGGAATTACCGCCTGGGAGCGCAAAAAAGGCGAGCAGCATATGAGGTACAACCTTACTTACGGCTACGGCGGCGGGCTCGTTTTCGAGAAGATGTTCAACAACCTCCTCGGAATCCAATCCGGCTTCTGGTTCAACCGTATCTCCCTCGACATGAGGATGAAAGAACCGCCGGATTACTTCTCGGTGGATCCCGCGAACCTGATTTCGGTGAAAATAGTGGTTACCGGGTGGTCCGTGAGCGTTCCGCTGTCTCTCATAACGTCGTTCAATCTGTCGTTCTTTTCCCTTAATATTCTGGCCGGCATCAAATACACGCACATCGTTCAATCTGAGGCCCGGTTCAACAACCCTCTCATGTCATATAAAAAATTCTTCGATATGCTGCCGTATATCAATCAGCCGCAGTTCGGCTTTACTCTGGGCGTCAATTTTAAATTCCGGGTTTCCGCCTATGTCGATCTTTTTATCGGCTGCTCGAGTGAGCTCCATGTCACCGAGCTCATGAAGGGGAGCGATGATATCGCCCTTCTCTGCACCCTGACCGGCGTCACCGGCGTCATGTTCAGGACCAACGTGTTTCCCATGAGTAATTGACAAATATGACGACACTTGCACCGGATAAAGCACCGGAAACAGACTCTTAAATTTTAACCATCCAGGGATATTACGTCCTCTCCAGCGAATGTCATCAGAACACAACAGGCCTTGTCAGCACCAGCACCGGATTACATAAAGCCCCCTGTTAGAATGAATCGACCAGGATAGTGCCTTAAAATTTCACGCGCCGCCCAAAATTTGAGAAAATCCATTGATGTTGCGTATAGATCCCCCTTCCGCTGATTATGAAAACAAGTGGAGCACCAAACTCAAATCACCCGACAGCCTCAAAAAAAAGGGGCTCTCCTTTCAGGACAGCCCCTTTTGTCTTTCATTGGTGATGCTTCTTACAGCTTCTCTTTCATCGCCGGGATGACCTCAAAAAGGTCTCCCACAATTCCATAGGTCGCGATGTTGAATATGGGGGCCTCGGGGTCCTTATTGATGGCAACGATGCATTTCGAGCCCTTCATACCGGCCACATGCTGGATGGCGCCTGATATGCCGGCCGCGATGTACAGATCGGGGGCAACGGTTTTGCCCGATTGCCCTACCTGCCGTGCCGGATCGGTCCAGCCGGAGTCGACAACCGGCCGGGACGCCGCATACTCGCCGCCCAGCTTCTGAGCGAGAGCGACGATGACATCTTTGTACTTGTCTGCATCCTTGCATCCGCGGCCGCCAGAGACGATTATCTTGGCCTGGGAAATGTCGACCGCTCCGGCTATCGTTTCTATAATGCCCTTTGATTTGGTTCTGATTTTGCCGATGGTCGCGGCAACAGCGGTTACCGTACCGGCGCCACCCGCCGCTTCCATATCATAGGCGCCTTTTTCAAAGGTCGCAACAAACTTGTCGGTGTTAACTTTTTTCTCTTCCTGTATCTTTCCATTGTAGGTGTTGCGGGTGAAAATGACGCTGCCGCCTTCCGCCCGCGCCTTGTTGCAGTTGGAAACAATACCGGCCCCGATCGCCAAGGCGACCTTTGCGGCATAATCAACGCCGTCGTAGGAGTGGGCGATGAGTACGCCCTTCACATCCTGTGACTCAACCACCGACTTGACTGCCTGGGTGTAGCCGTCCGCGGTGTAGTTTTCCAGGGCGGCGCCGGTAACGGCGAACACCACGGGAATATATTTGGCGACTTCCTTGGCCAGGGAGTCATTGTTGGCCAGAACCGCGGCCGCGGGCTCCGCTCCCAAAGCCGATGCAAGCGCTTTGGCTGCTTTGCAGAGCTCAAGGGTGGCGTCTGTCAACTTTCCATTTCTGTGTTCAGCGATAGCTAATATCTTTGCCATTGTTCCGTCCTCCTTATATCACCTTGGCTTCGTTCTTCAATTTTTCAACAAGTTTGGCAGCGGCTGTGGCCGGGTCACCCTGGATGATTTCGGCTTTATGCTCGGATACCGGAAAGAACATCTTGATGAAATTTGTTTTGGATTTCGCCGACACGCCCAGATCAGCGCCCTTTTTAACATCGAGCCGTTTCTTCTTGGCCTTCATGATGCCCGGCAGGGTTGGATACCGCGGCTCATTGATGCCGGATTGGATGGTAAGCACCGCCGGCGCGCTCATTTCGATCACCTCGTTCAGCCCGCCTTCCAGCTCACGGTTCACCGTCAGGGCTGTGCCGTTGACTTCCAGCTTTTTGACGTTGGTGCAGTGCGGCCATCCCATGAGGTCGGCCAGCATGACGCCGGTAACGGCAGACTGGTCGTCTTCCGCCTGTACGCCGGTCAGAACGAGTTCAACGCCGCCGATGGTGTCAATGGCCTTCTGGAGCGTGGAAGCAACCACAAAATTATCACCCGCCTCTATCTCCGGATCATTCACATGGATGCCCCAGTCGGCGCCCATCGCGAAGGCCTGGCGGATATCTTTCGCCGACCGATCGGGACCGCAGGTAACGATAATGACCTCGCCGCCGAACTTCTCTTTCAGTTGTAAAGCGGCCTCAACAGCGTAGTTATCGAAATCATTGATTTTGAAAGCTATCTGCGACTCATCGATTTTTTTATCATCAACGATTTTGAACTTGGATTCCATGTCGGGAACCTGTTTTAGACAGACTGCTATCTTCATCTCCTTACTCCCTTTAATAATTTTTAATAACTATAACTTTTATTACACCTGCGTGTGACGCGCCAGAGGCGAACCACGCGCCTGTCTACTCTGGGTGTCGTACGGCGTATCATTAAAAGCCAGAAAGGGCTAATTTTGAACATTCTTGAAAACATATAATTACTTGTCAATATTAATAGACATTCTAAAGCCATTTTTTCAGTATTATTTGCGTGATACGCATCAGACTTTTAGCACACGCCTGTTTTTTCCTATGATGCCTCATGAACGTTTTATTAATTACTCAAGTTAGGCAAATTTAATTCAAGACCCTCCTCCCCCTTGACGGGGGAGGGCTGGAGTGGGGGTGAAAAAAATTAATGTCAGACAGTTTAGTGTATTTTGCGAGGCAGTTGCGAAAGAATCAAACAGAAGCGGAAAAGAAACTATTGAAATATTTAAAATCAAAGCGGTTACAGGGATTGAAATTCAGGCGGCAGGACCAATAGTTCCACATATAAATATTCAATTTCTGCTCTAATAACCCTCCCCTGTCCCCTCCCATCGAGGGAGGGGGAAAAATTCACCACAACGACAATTTCTAATGAACATGGTTTGTCATTTTATGAGTGTCCTGAGCCTATCAGCCAATTCCGCTTTTCTTACTTTATATATTTCCTGACCCTTTCTCAAGGTTGCCTCCATTTCCCCGGTCTGGAAATAGTTCTTCCCGATGGTTATACGCACCGGAATGCCGATAAGGTCCGCGTCGGCGAACTTGAATCCGGGGCTGGCTTTACGGTCGTCATAGAGGACGTCAAAGCCCTTCTCCCGGAGCATATCATAGATCGCGTCGGTCTCGGTTATCTCTCCATCGTTCTTGCCCAGGCCCACCAGGTGCACGTCAAAGGGCGCCACTGAGGGAGGCCAGATTATCCCCCGGTCATCATAATGCTGCTCGATAATCGCCGCCATAGTGCGGTTTATTCCAATGCCGTAACATCCCATAATGGGGGTCACTGTCGTACCGCTCTCGTTGAGGACTGATACATTCATTGACCGGGTGTACTTATATCCAAGCTTGAATATATGCCCAACCTCGATGCCCTTCTTGACGTACATGGCAGAGCCGCATTTCGGGCACGCGTCGCCCTCTTCCGCAAAGGTAATATCCGCTTCTTCCTGAACGATGAAGTCGCGGCCGGGGTTCACCCCGCTAAAATGAACATCCTTCCTGCTGGCCCCGGTAATACCGTTGACGACGCTTTTTATGGAGTAGTCATATAGTATGCGAATATTCTTCTTCGTCACCGGCCCAGCGAAACCGACCGGTGCGCCGGTGAATTCCTCAACCGCCGCGTCCGGGGCCAGATCGACCTGCGCCGCGCCGGTGGCGCGCGCCAGCTTCTGCTCGTTGATCTCGCGATTGCCGGGCACCACGGCCATGACCGGCTTCCCGTCCGCAACATACACGATGCTCTTGAGAAAGCGGTCGGCCGTGCATTTGAAAAAGCCGACCAGATCATCGATGGTTTTAACGCCGGGCGTCGACACTTCACGCATCTTGTCCGGCTGTTCTCCGGGCTTTTTATCCTCGCGACGGTACTCGGCCTTCTCCCGGTTGGCCTTGTACCCGCATGAATCGCAGAGCAGGAGCACCTCCTCGCCCACTTCGGATGCGACCATGAATTCCTCCGAATCGCTGCCGCCCATGGCGCCGGTATCCGCCTCGACCGGGATGGTGTCCAGTCCGCAGCGCTCAAAGATGCGGCGGTAGGCCGCGCGCATCGCCTGGTACGATTCTTCCAGGCCTTTCTCGTCCAGGTCGAAGGAGTAGGCGTCCTTCATGATGAATTCCTTGCTCCGGATAACGCCGAATCGGGGGCGGATCTCATCGCGGAACTTGGTATTGATCTGGTAGGCGTTAACCGGAAGGTCGCGGTACGACGAGATCAGGTTTCGCACCGCGGCGGTGAATGCCTCCTCGTGCGTCGGCGCCAGGGCGTATTCCATGCCGTTCCGGTCGCGGACACGGAACATCTCGGGACCCATGGTTTCCCAACGCCCGGATTCCTTCCAGAGTTCGGCGTTGGTGAGCTCCGGCATGAGGAATTCCATCGCACCCGCACGGTCCATTTCATCGCGGACAATATCGATGATCTTTCTGAGAACCCGCCAGCCCAGCGGAAGGTAAACATACATCCCGGCCGATTCCTTGCGTATCAGGCCGGCCCGGATCATGAGCCGGTGACTCATGACAACGGCATCCGACGGGTCTTCTTTCAGGGTCGGGAGTATGTATCGGGAGATTCGCATCATTTACCTTTTGTTTACGCGCCTGGCAGGCCAGACCGCTCGTGCGTGCCGTTCAAGCGCGGATACCATAGTACGTACACGCATATCATAATCATTACAACTGAAAATCCATGTCAATACTTTTTGGCCGACGCGCCGGTTGCGACCGGGGTTACTTCGCTATCATAAACCAGGTATGATAATCAACATATTTCCTCGCCACCACGTCCCGTATGGTTATCATCACGTCGCAGGGACCCCCCCGATCAACCTCCGGTATGGATATCTTGATGAAAATCGAGACATTCTTATCCGCATCAATGGTAGAATCGAGTATGTTCTTTTTTTCCTGATCGAACTGGGGTATCGATATATCCGCCTGAATGACGTATTTTTTCTGCTTATTGGGCGTGAGCCCCTGGACATCCAGGTTGACGAATACGGACTCGTTCGGCCGGAAGGTTCGGTCGGGCTTCATGGGGCCGCTGCTCTCCAATGACAGACTCATCAGGATGACGACTATCTGCGATGCGTTGGTATAACCATCCTGCGCCGGTTTTTCCGGCGTAACCGGTTTAATCTGCTTATCCTGCTTTTTCTCCGCTGCTACCGATATCGATACTATCCATATAACGGCGACGAGCAACAATAGCTTTTTCATGGAATTACCGTAGAGTAAATTTATTTAATGAAAAACGTCTCGCTTCAGAAGATAGAGTGCGACATCACGGTCAGTCTCGTATCTTTCAGGGAACAGCAGAATTTTCAACAAGTTTTTTACCGGTCGACGCAGTGATACTAAAAAAAGGGATTGACGGACAATAGTATACGATTGAAATATTTCAGACTATCGCGTAAAACATATGACATGATCGCCCTTATCACGGATTTCGGATATACCGACCGGAAGGGAATCATCGCCGTTGACGGGCGGTATGTCTATGTCCTCCCTGACAACGGCATCATCTCGGCGGTGGCATCCGGAGCCGCGATCAACCGGGGATCGCTATCGGAAACGTACGGAATCGCCGTTGAAGATACATTAATAATCAAAAATATATCATGAAAGATTACGCGCCGGTACCGACCGAAGAAGAATGCCATGAGATCATGAAGCGTTTCAACATGCTTGATAACATCGTGCGGCATTCGATACAGGTGATGACCGTGTCCATGGCCCTGGTGGAGAACCTCAGAGATCCGGCCGTCATTCAGGCGAGCCTGATAAAAGCCGCGGCGCTGCTGCACGATATCGCAAAGACCGAAACCATCGGGGCACGGGAGCTCCGGCACGACCTGATCGGCGGCCGTATCATGCGTGACATGGGTTACGCCGCCATCGGCATTGTCGTGGAATCCCACGTTGTCTTTGAGGGATTCGAGCCGAACGGCTGCCTCGAGGAGCGCGAGATAGTATTTTATGCGGACAAGCGCGTCATGCACGACCGGATCGTATCCATCGAGGACCGGGTCGACGACCTGGTGAAGCGATACGGGATCAACCGGCGGATCATCACCCTCATCACCGAAAACAAGAACTTCATAGTGCAGGTTGAACAGAAGATCCAGAGCTTTCTCATCAGAAATATTGAAGAGATAGTGTCCGGCCTATGCTGAACTACTGCATCATGGACTGTTACGTTGACGAGCCGGCCTGCTTCGGCGTTCCCCCCTTCATATCGCCGTATCCCCGTTACCTATTCGGCGCGCTGATTGACGCGGGGGTAAACGAATCCCGAATTGAATATATTACCATCGACGCGCTGCGTGAATCCGATTACCGCCTGGGCACGGCATACGAACTGGTCCTTCTCATCGGCGGCGCAGCGGTGCCCGGCAGGTATCTGGGCAGCGCCATCGGGACCATGGCCGAAATCAAGCGCATCATCGGCCGCAACCATGAACAGCGCTTCGCCGTGGGCGGGCTCATCAGCCGCATCCTTCCGGGTGCGCCCAACGCGGTCCTGGTGCATAACGACATCGAGAAATACGCACACCAGTTCGTCCGGAGCGCCCCGCTCGACGGCAGGCGGTCTGTAGAGGAAATAGCGCGCTGGGCGGTATCCGGAGCGGCGGTGGTGCGGCTGCACCCGCGCTTTCCGGATGTTATCTGCGAAGTTGAGACATACCGCGGCTGTCCGAGGGAAAGCCACTGCTCGTTCTGCGTGGAGGGGCTTTTCGGCCCGGTGATTTACCGTGAGATAAGAGACATTATCGCCGAGATCGACGCTCTCATAGACAACGGCGTGTCGCGCTTCAGGCTCGGACGGCAGGCCGACATCTTGGAATATCAATCCGATTGCACGGTTTTCAGGAAGGGATTCCCAAAACCAGCGGTAACGCCGATCAGAGAGCTCCTGGCGGAACTGCGGGAGCGAAAAAACCGAGGACTGGTGCGGATACTGAACATCGACAACGCCAATCCCGGGACCATTGCGAATTTCCCGGAAGAAGCATCGCGTATTCTGGAGGAGCTGGTATCAACCATCACGCCGGGGGACACCATTGCCCTGGGCGTTGAATCTTTTGACGATACCGTGGTGCGGCTGAACAACCTGAAAGCGACCGCTGCCGAGGCCGAGACCGCCATCGAGATTATCAATCAGATCGGCGGTATCCGGGTCGATTCGGTTCCGTGCCTGCTGCCGGGCGTGAATCTGATCCACGGACTCGCCGGGGAGACCATATCGACCTTCGCAACGAATTACCGCCGCCTCTCCGAAATCATGGACCGGGGGCTCCTGTTAAAGAGGATCAACATCCGCCGCCTGCTCCCCTTCCCCGGCACCCCGCTGTACGGGAGGCGGCTCCGCGCCTCAAAGGCCATAGAGAACAGGTTCGCGTATTACCGGGAAAAGATACGCACCGAGATCGAACATACGATGCTGCAGAGGATCTACCCGATTGGAATGATAGTGCGCGAGAACCAGATCCTTGAGATAAGGGCCGGGTATTCGTACGGAAAACAGATCGCAAGCTATTCAATCACATCGAAATTTCCCCTGCCGCTGCAGGAGAGACAGTTCTATGACGCTGTTGTCATAGGGCATCGTGAGCGCTCGATCATCACGCTGCCCTATCCGATCGACATCAATTCGCTCCCCCGGAACGCGGTTGTGCGTATACCCGGCATCGGGAAAAAACGGGCCGTTGATATCATAATGAAACGTCCGTTCACCGATATAGCCGAAGCGCGTGATTTGCTCGCCGGAGTTAACCGCGATATTGTAAATAAAATGACCGCTCAGTGAGGCTCACTATCCATGATGCGGCGAAGGGCATGTAAGAACGACGATTGCTAATACTTTTTCCGTTCCCGGTTATGATTCAGCCGGTTCATGATATAGAGCGCGGCGTAGGCCCCGATGAAACCGGCTATCACGTTCACGCCTATTCCCCGTGAGAGGAACTCCAGAATAACAACTGAAATGTTATAGAACAGACGATCCAGCAGGTAGCCGCCGAAAAGATCCCGTTTCCGGAGATTATAATAGATAAACGATACTATGGCCCCCAGCCCGAGGAATATGGCTATAGCCTTTACGACATTTAAAAAATCACGCAATCCTTCCAGCATTATAGTACCTCGTTCACATTAATTGTACACGTTTCAATCTCCGCGCAGTGCCCACCTTCCCGCCTAAAAAAAAATTTCGCCCTTCCCCTGTCTGATAATAACCGGGTTTCCCTCCGTCAGATCAATAACCGTTGACGGCTCCGATATTTTCGGGCCCGCGTCGATAACCAGGTCAACCTCGTTCCGATATCTCTTTTCAAGATCCTGCGGCTCAACGATATATTCTCCGCCGGCCGTGCTGACGCTGGCCGACATGATGGGACGCCCCAGCGCCCGGACCAGATCAAGGGCGATGTTGTTGTCGGGGATACGCACGCCTATGGTCTTCTGGTTCGTGATCGCCACCTTCGGAACCAGTTTTGTCGCTTTAAAAATGAGCGTGTAGGGCCCGGGAAAAGCCTTTTTCATGATTGTAAAAGCCCTGTCCGATATGTTCCGCGCGTAATCGCTTATTCCTGATATATCACTAAAAATGAAACTCAATGG
>MIBH01000063.1:27425-33375 GCA_001829455.1 Spirochaetes bacterium RBG_13_51_14 | reverse complement strand
AGCTGCACTTACATCTTTAACTTCTTTACCAGATACTACCTGCCCAGCAAAATTACCGCCTCCACTAATAGCCCCTGAAGATAACGCTTTAATCACAGATGGTGCTTTATCAATCATTTTCAAACCTGTAGTAACATTACTTACTAACCCCGTTGCAGCGCCAACGCCAGTTGATATCGCTGCTCCTTTCAATGTCTGTTCATTTGCAGGTGTGGTTGCACCATAGGTAAGTAAACCCTGCACAGCGCCAAAAGCCATATCAATTCCCTTTGCCGCCCCTATACTTTTAACGGCCGCAACTGCCAATGGTGCAGCTGGTGCTGCAGCAATAGCCAGTCCCCCACCAAGGCCTATTCCCAACATTTTACCAGGATTTTTATTACACCAATTTGCTACTCTATCTACTTTTGGAGAAATGGAATCTCTAAACTTCTCACCCATTTCGCTTAGCGGTTTTGTTAGTTTTTCACCCGCACTCTTTATTCCCTCACCAACACTACTGATCTTTTCGCCGATCGAACTAGCGGTATTAAGTATATTATCTCTCCAATCATGACCTGTCGGATCATTATACCTGATTGGATTACCCCGGCAATACATATACCGGTTCCAACCTTGAGTATCAAGTTGTCCATCCACCACCGTATCCGCAGTCACAAACCGTGCAATCTCCGGATCATAGTGCCGTGCGTTGTAGAAATAGTAGCCGCTCTCCTTATCCAACTCCTGGGAGTTATACTTGGGCGCGTTCTTTGTGTCGCCCTCGGTGATCCAGTCCTCCCCAAAAGGGAGGCACTCGTGGCTGGTCAGCACCTGGCCGGCCGCGTCGATTACGGCCTTGACCGAGTCCACCTGGTCGGTGTGGTAGTAACGGGCTTCACCGTCATGGAGCACGGCGGCAAGGCGCACCCCGTTCAGGTACACGTTGTTCACGCCGAAGCCGGTGCCCTCGACCGGCACGCCGTTTTCGTCCCTGCGGGTCTCCACGCTGAAGTATCCCGACTCGCGCGGCCTCCTGCCGCAGCCGGGACTTCGGCATCCTTGCCTCAGCGTTGACGCCTACACCGCAGCCGATAGTTATCGGTAACCTATAAACACAAACGATAGTTATAGGTGACATAATATCGTCACGTAATTCGCCTCGGCATTTCAGGCGACAACTATGTTGGCACAGAGGGACGCTCTGCTCCTCGCCGTCCACCTCGAGGGTCGTCTCGCGGCGCACGCGGAAGCCCTGGTCGTCATACCAGTATTTTCCCTTGATGGTGCCGGTGTTCATGTCCGTCACCCGGCTTATCCGGTTGTAGCTGTCGTAGGCCATCTGCTTGGCCAGGTTTTTGGACGCATCAGCCTGGAGGATCATGTTCCCGGCCGCGTCGTACTGCATGGAAAAGCGCGCGCCCGCCTGCGATGTGCTTATCGAGGTGACGGCGTGGTTGTCGTAGGCGTAGGTCCAGTCGTCGTCCACGGCGCTGCTCTCCGGGTCGTACACGGTTTTCCCGGTCAGGTTGCCGTTCGGGGAGTAGTCGTAGCCGAGTTCAAATTTCTTCGCCGGCTGCCGGTTCTGTCAGCGGGATATAGAATTATTAGAATGGATTAAGCGTCGTAAGATTCAGCTTCTTGAAGTCATCCGTATTCGTCGTTGCCAGCACCAGGCCGTTCACCAGCGCCGTAGCCGCGATGATGGCATCCGGCGTCTTTACCTTGTGCTCCCGCCTTATCCGTATCGCTTCCTCCGCTATCGCGTCATCAATATACATTACGACCGCCTTATCGATGAAATCTTTCGCCTTAGCGTACAGTCCGGGCTCTTTAAAACCGACCCATCCCAGAAACTCTATCTTAGAAATGATGGAGACGGTAAAATTATTTTCAAAGATCAAATCTATTTCGTTGTTGTCTTCGGAAAAAATGCCGTCAAAATAATAAATTATGATATTCGTGTCCAGAAGGTAGCTATTCTCCATGCAGGTCCCATTCTCCTCTCATGCGTCCCAGTTCCCGGTCAATCTCTTCTTTCGTTGCTTTGCCCGTACCGCGATACTTCCGCGGATCAAATTTTTTGCGCCGGGACAGAGATATGCTCACCTCAACCTCTTTATGTTGAAATTCCGAGGGAATCGGGATTACTCCCTGAAGCCTGTCAGCCGGTACTACTACGGTATATTTATTCATATTACTGCTCCCTGGTACCATAAATAACAAATTAGCATGTGATAATCAAACATTTTTCATTTAATGGTTAAAGAAAAAGTCCCTGCGGGTCTCCACGCTGAAGTATCCCGACTCACGCGGCCTCCTGCCGCAGCCGGGATTTCGGCGTCCATGCCTCAGATTTGACGCCTGCATCTCGGCTGATAGTTATCGTTAGCCTGCGCTTGTTACAGATAGTTATCGGTAATTCCCCCATCTCTGAACCATTCAGGGGTTGGAAGCAGTAAAGCAACCGATAACTATCGGGAACCCGGCTTATAGAACAGCCCCTACTCCAGATCTCCAGATGCATCCATCCCGATCTTGCATACATTCGGGGAGAACAGAATCCCTTCCACCCTGCCGAGGATGGAGCCGGCCCGGATCACGCTGGCGAAATCCTTCACGATCCTTGAATCCCTGGCAACGAGAGCATGGCCGTGCCGGACCGGGGTTTCCAGACCCGGAAGGGTTATATCGGGCGACTGCTTGAAACGCACCGGATATTTTCTCCCGTCGCTCTCCTCGGCGATCACGTCGCCCCGGTCGGCGGTAAAGCGTCCGATAACGTCGTCGGCCAGGTATCCCAGGGGCAGGTTTCTGCCTTTGACGTAAAAAATATTGTCGTTGTACCGCACCGTATCCCCCGCGATTGCGATAACGCGGGCGATAGTTCCGTCGTCCAGAACCGCGAGCTCGCCCCGTTGTAATTCCCGCTGTACGCTTCGCTCGACGAGCAGGTAGTCTCCCTGCTCAAGCAGGGGGCCCGACCTGTTATCTTCAACCCGGACAATTGAAAAAAAAGAGGCCATAATCAGAATTGCGACGGCGGTGAGCGCCGCGTTCGCCAGGGCGAACAGAGAGTACCAGAGCGCTGAATTATAGATGCGGAACGGCAGCTCACGCATCCGGCGCGCGCGGACAAGGGACTCCGCGGGCGCCGCAGCGGTAACAAGCAGAACGACGAACATGAGCGACAGCACGCCGCAGATTCCCGAGGACGGACGGCGCCCGAGCAGCGATGCGGGTACGGCGAGCATTACCACGGCCCGCATAAGGCAGAACGCGGCGCCGAGGACCAGGTTGCCGTTGTACATCTGCCCCAGGCCCGTGAAGAAGAGAGACAGCGTGAACGAGACGCCGGGCCGCCGCGCCCGCGTTTTAAAGGTCTGTATTATTTTATCAGCCATGATGCCGCGGGATACCCTATAGAAATGACTCTATGAAATCCCGTACCTTCTCCTTGCCCGCGTAAACGCCGAAGTGTCCTTCGCAGAGTATGTCCGCCTCCAGAGAGAGCATGAATTCGAGGGAATTGACGTAATCCTCCCGAACGGACCGGAGCGCGTCGTTGAGCGGACCGTGCACGTCCTGGCCGAAGAGCACCAGCTTCCCGTCCGATTCAACGGTGAGGACCGCGGAACCGGGCGAATGGCCCGGCGCGTGGTAAAAGGCGAGCCTGAGCGAGCCCACGGTAAAAAGCCGTTCCCTGCCGGTGACCTTGATGTCCACCCGCACCGGATCCATCCGGGCGCCGTACCATGAGGCGGCCGTCACCTCGGCATCGCCTGCTTCTAAAAATTCCGCGTCCAGCTCGTGGGCGATGATCGCGCATCCGGTCTCATCCCTCATTCTGTTGGCGCCGCCGGTATGATCGTAATGGCAGTGCGTGATGAACAGATATCTGATGCTGCGCGGATCGACGCCCGCGGCCCGTATGTTTTTCATTACCCGCGCGGCGCCGTTCCCGGTGCCGGCGTCCACCAGGGCCGCCTCGCCGCCTGATATAATGAGGTATATTGCCGCGTCAGAGGAATCGGAATTGCCCGGACCGCCGACGAGGAATATGTCTGATGTGATTTTCACGATGGTTCGCCTCCCGCGTATTGTTAACTGGACCAGCGGCGGGTAAATCTAAATTCCAAATCGGATATTCATCAATTCAATTTTATCATTTTAAGAGTTTTTTTATAAGACGCATATTGGTCTTATATAATGCGACATATTTCACTTGACTTTATGAAGAAATTATTTTTGTATGATACGAACATGCACGTATCATGAGCGTTTGGCGCCACCGGAAACGCTCGCAACAGCGGAAGAAGCCAATGAAACAAAAAGCACTATCACCGGTCAGATTGTCAGCCGCGGCATGCGTCATTACCCTGCTTGCCGGCGGTTTTTTATTGAACGGTGACGCGGCCAATAAAAACGCGATAGGCTACAACAAGGAAGGATGGGAATACCTCAAAAAAGAAAACTACAAAAAGGCCATCGTCTCCTTCAAAAACGCGCTCCACGACAACCCCCGGTACCGGGAGGCTCTCATCGGTCTGGGGGAGGCGTACCTGGAGGTTGAGGCCTACGAACAGTCCTACGATCTCTTCACCGCGGCCCTGACCATCGACCCGAAGTCGGTTCAATCGCTTGTCGGGCTGGGAAGGACCCTCACCGCCATGGGCCGCTACACCGAGGCGATACGCTACTTTGACCGGGCGCTCAAGCTGTCGGAAGAAAACCTTGACGCGCGGTACGGCACCGCCCATGTGTACGCGTGCCTGGGGAAAAGAATCTGGGCGAAGCGGACGCTGGAAACCGTTCTGCGGATCGACCCCTACCACTATGATTCGCTCCTCCTCATGGCGGACATCAAGAGCGGCGAAAACCGCCTCGCTGAGGCCCGGAAATACGCTGAAAAAGCGATCGACACCAACAGCGAATCTTCCAAGGGATACACGATGTACGGCGAGATCCTCCTGAGACAGTTCCTCGCCACCGAGGACGAGGACCTGTTGGACGAAGCCAAGAACGCGCTGTCCGGGGCCATCGCGATCCAGCCGTCAGCCTACCAGGCCAACCGGATCATGGGATACATCTCCCTCATGGAAAAAAAGTACGACGCGGCCGCTGGTTTTTTCAGCACCGCCATATCCGACCTGGACAGCGTTACCCTGCTCTACAGCCTGGCCGTGTCCCGCGACCGCGCCGGCGATCAGGAGGCCGCCCTGGACCAGTTTTTGAAGGCGCTGAAAAAAAATCCTTCCGACTCCATCCTCAGGAGCAGAACCGAAGACTTTCTCGTTTTCAGGGATTACAAGATCGGACACCCGGCGCGGGTCATGTTGAGCAGGGAACAGTATGAAACGGCGTTGAGCCGCGAGAACAAGAACCTTCCGGATGAGACAGTCATGTATCTGCGGAGGTCCATCCTTCTGAACCCGATGCGCGTGGAGGCCCGCGCTCTCCTCATGGATTTTTACAACACCCTGGGCTTCAACCGGTTTTACATCGATGAGATGAAGGAGATCCTCCGGCTCAACCCGGACCGCGTCTGGCAGGAGAAGCTTTCCCTCGCCGTCATGAAGCGGCGGGACATGCTCTACCACCGGGAAGGGTATTCGGCGGAAGAGCCGCCGCGCGACGTGCCGGTCGTCCTGGTCCTCAATTTCGATCCGATGGGCAGGATAAGCCCCCACCCGGACGCGGGGGACGTTATCGCCAGCCACATGACCTTCGTCCTCGGACAGTTCGGCAGGATGCGGCCGGTGGGCATCAGGAAGCGGACCGCGGTCACCTGCGGCCTCCTGTGCGGCGGTGACCATCTCGATCAGACCATGGAAACCGTGGAGTCGAAGGTCAGCGCCGGCGAGATCGATCCGGTGGACTATATCGTCTACGGCGGCTGTAACGAGAGCGGCGCCCATATTACCATTGATTGCAGCGTCCTGGACTTCAAAAAGGGCTTCGTGATCGACCA
>MIBH01000063.1:21658-27353 GCA_001829455.1 Spirochaetes bacterium RBG_13_51_14 | reverse complement strand
TCAGACCTCGATTCGATTGACTCGAGCGATACCGTGCTCCCCCTGAAAAAGCGCCGTGCGCACAGAATAGAATGAGGCGCCCCTTCGGAGACAGTTGTAACGATGAAAAAGATCATCATTATCGGTATGTTCCTATCTTCTATAATCGTAGCCTATTTCTACGGGCTCGTCTCCCATAAATATTACCTGCCGCCCTTTCCCCAGCTTCTCAATTTAAAAAACCGCATCTTTCCGCTGTCAATCGGATATTCGGACACTTCCTCACGGAGGGAAATCGCCTGCGGACAAATAAAGGGCGGGAGGGTGATGGTGGCCCTCGTCTTCGGACAGTCAAATTCAGGAAACCACGGCGAAACGATGTACAAACCGGAAAAGCCGGTCTACTCCTTCTTCAGAGGCCGCTGCTATGAAGCCGAGGACCCTCTCCCGGGTGCCACGGGTGACAGCGGGAGCGTGTGGTCGCGCATGGGCGACCTCCTGATCAGCCGGAATCTCTATGACGCGGTGGTATTCATACCCATCGGCGTGGGAACGACAACCATCGATCAGTGGACTGCGGGTGGATATCTTAATCCTCGCATCACGAACGCGGTCAGGGAGTCCCGGGCGGCGGGAATGGAGATCACCCACCTGTTCTGGGTCCAGGGGGGATCGGAAAAAAGGACGAGCGGAGACGTCGAAAATAAAAATAATTACAAAAAAAATTTCATGACGATGCTCCGGGCAATTCGCGACCGGGGCGTGAACGCGCCCATATACGTGGCGGTCGCAACGTATAATGATACCGGCTGCATCAAGGATATCCAGGACGCCCAGGCGGAGCTGGTTGACCCGGCCACGGGGATATATGCCGGTGCCAATAATGATCTGCTGTACCGGGATGAAAAAAACCGGTGGGAAAGGGTGCACCTCTCCCACCGCGGTCTCGACCTGTGCGCCGGTGAATGGCTTGCGGCGATACGGAAGGCGGAGGGAAGATAGTTATTTTTTACCCTCCAGCCTCTCTTCCACCTTTCTCCCCTTATCCTCCCAGGCGCGCGCCTCAATATCCTTCCCGATGTATCGATAAATATCAGAGAGCATACGGCACGCCTCATAGTTGCCGGGATTCAACTCAAACGCATTCTTGAGGTTACCGATCGCCTGATCGAGTCGGAGCTTGCGCTTCCCGGGAAGCTTCTGGGTAAAATAGATGTACCCCAGGAGCAGGTACGCCTTCTCGTAATCGGGCTTCACGAACTTCAAGCGCTCAAGCGCTCCGGCCGCGGCCGCGTATTCGTTCCGGCGGCGGTGCAGTTCATACAGGCCGATATAGGCCTCGATGAGCGGAGGGGCCTCTTCAATCGCGCGGCTGTAGAGTCTGACAGCCTCCGCGTCATTGCCCTGCCCAACCGCTTCCTCGGCCAGGGACAGGAGCTTCCCGGACGCGATCTTCGCAAGGCGGTAGCTTGTCTGAAAGTGCCGGTCGGCGGACGCACGGTCTCCCCGCTTCAGGTAAAAGCGCACCAGATTGCAGTGGGCTCTGACATGTCCGGGGTCTATCTCCGTGGCGCGGATAAAGTGCTTCACGGCAAGGTCGCGCTCGCAGAAGAATTCATACAGATCGCCGAGGGCGCAGTGGATTTCAGCCTGATTATCATTGACCGCGAGGGAGCGCTGGTAGAAGTCAATGGCAAGCGGCTTCCGGTCGCTTGTATCATAAATCTCCGCCAGTGCGTTGGCCGCCTCGAAACAACGGGTATTCAGGTCAAGACACATCGACAGGTTAAAGACGGCGTAGTCAACCATGCCGGCCCGGTACTGCACCATCCCTTTTTCAAAATAGTATTTCCAGGAACGCAGCGCATGCGCGTCCGGCTCCGCGGTCTGCATAAACGCCAGAGGCATGACGAGAATAATCGCGTATTTTATTATTGACAATTTAAGCACATGTATTACCTGTGTATCGTTTTTCAAGTGGTCAGGTAGCTCAGTCGGTAGAGCAGTGGACTGAAAATCCACGTGTCGACGGTTCGATTCCGCCCCTGACCACATATTTTTCCTCAATGCATTTCTATCCTTCCTGCCGATAATAATCAATCACTATTACACCCTGGACGCCGATCACCACCCGCTGATTAATAATACAACGGCCGGTCCTGGCGTTTTTTGCCGCATCGAGAACGTTCTGAAGAGCGCCCGATCAATTTTCCCTCTTGACAAAATCGGGTTGATTGCATCCTTCTGGAAAAAGCCAATTACTAGGAGCAGGCTCATGATAGACCCCGCATACATCAAACAAGACATTGAAGGCCTGAAGAAGCTCCTCGAGAAAAGAAGCATGACGGCCGCGGTTGACCTCGACCGGGTGAAAACCATCGACGAAGAGCGGCGCGCCCTGATTCTGAAGTCCGACGAGCTGCGCGAAAAGCGGAACCGTCTTTCAAAGGAGATCGGTCAGAAAAAATCGAAGGGCGAGAATGCGGACGAACTGATGGCCCATGTGCAGGGGCTGTCCGGTGAGATAAAAGAGTATGGCGACAGAATGGCAGCCCTGGATGAAGAATTCACCGACCTGCACCTTTCCATTCCGAACATTCTTCACGAATCGGTCCCGGCCGGAAAAAACGAAACGGACAACGTGGTGATCCGCGCATGGGGGGACAAGCCGGCATTTTCCTTCACGCCCAAGCCCCACTACGACCTGGGCGTGGAATCGGGGATCCTTGACTTCGAGCGGGGCGTGAAGCTCGCCGGCGCGCGTTTCTACCTCTACCGCGGACTGGCGGCGCAGATGGAACGGGCCATCATCAACTTCATGCTTGACCTGCACACGAGAGAGCACGGCTACACCGAGGTCTTCGGTCCCTTCATCGTCAACGACGAAAGCATGACCGGCACCGGTCAGTACCCCAAGTTCCGGGACGAATATTATCGCATTGAACGCGACGGGCTCTCGCTCATTCCCACGGCCGAGGTGACGCTCACCAACATCTACCGCGACGAGATACTGGACGCTTCGAGCCTTCCCATAAAGGTGACCATGCAGTCCGCCTGTTTCCGCCGCGAGGCGGGCGCGGCAGGCAAGGACACGCGGGGCCTCATTCGGGTGCACCAGTTCCAGAAGGTTGAGCTCGTAAAGTTCGTGGAGCCGGAAACGTCATTTGACGAGCTGGAGATGCTCACCGCCGACGCCGAGGATGTGCTGAAGCGGCTCAACCTCCATTACCGGGTGGTGCTTCTCTGCAGCGCTGATACGTCCGCCTCGTCGTCGAAGACCTATGACATTGAGGTATGGATGCCCGGCATGAACCGGTACGTGGAGATATCTTCCTGCTCAAACTTTATCGATTACCAGGCGCGCCGCGCCAAGATCCGCTATCGCCCGGGGCAGGGACGGAAGCCGGAATATCTGCATACCCTCAACGGTTCGGGTCTCGCCGCCGGCAGGACACTTGCCGCGATTATGGAAAATTATCAAACCGAAAAAGGCGAAATCATAACACCACAAGCACTGAAGCCATATATGGAATAGGGTCCATGATGAAGCCGGGGTTGTCCCGAAGCCGGCTGACGATTCCTGCATGACAGGAGACGGCATCGTCCGTCGCATACGGGCAACTGGATCATCCCGGGGACTCGTGACTTAGAAAGCGGCGATGGCATAAAGGATAGGCATGAGAGGTATTTCATGATACGATTGGTGAAGTTCCTGATGCAGCAGCGACTGCTGGTTAATCTCACCGTGTTTCTCATTTTAGTTGCGGGGATGCTGGTGCTCGTCAGGTTAAACCGCGAGGCCTTCCCCGACGTGAACTTCGACATGGTCTCCGTCACCACCATCTACCCGGGCGGATCCCCCGACCAGATCGAGCAGCTCATCACCATACCCCTTGAAAAAAGACTGCGGGAAGTGGACGGCATCGACAAGGTACGATCATATAACGTGGAAAATGTTTCCGTCATTGTTGTATACATCGATGCCGAGGTAACAGACAAGGAAAAGGTGGTTCAGGACGTTAAAGACTCTATCGCCCTCGAGGACAAGCTCCCGCCCGAAACAGAAAAGCCCCTCGTCAAGGAGATCAAGCTTGACAAGAAATTCATCATCGACCTGGCGGTATACGGCGCGAGGCCGGACGTGCCGTACGAAAACCTCCGAAAGATCGCAGACCAGGTGGAAGACTACCTGTATGATATCGACGGCGTCGCCCAGGTCGAGAAGATCGGATACCTGGACCGCGAGTACCTGATCGAGGTCGATCCCCTAGCACTAAGAAAATACCGTATCGGCATGAATACCGTGATCAACACCATGAAAACGAGGAACATGGACGTCCCCGGAGGCGCTCTGAAAATCGGCGATAAAGAGTTTATTCTGAGGACCAAGGGCAAGTACAACAACATTTCCGAAATCGCGAACACGCCCATACTGATGAACGACGCCGGCTTCGTCACAACCATAAGCGACATCGCACGGGTGTCCGACACCTTTGAAGACGCCGACGTGCACGAGCGCTTCAACGGCCGAAAGGCCATCGTGTTCAGGGTATGGAAAAAAAGAAGCGCCGATGAGATCCGGCTTGTCGACACCATTCGGAAATACATCACGAACGCCCGCTCGACACTCCCCACGGACGTCCGCATGGAGCTGTTCAACGACATCAGCAGGTATACGCGTGACCGGGCCACCTCCCTGATCATCAACGCAATCACGGGTTTTTTCCTGCTGGCGCTGATACTGCTGTTGCTGCTGGGTCCCCGTATCTCCACGATCGTGGCGGCAGGCATTCCGATTTCCTTCATGGTCGCCTTCATAGGCATGAAGCTGGGCGACATCACCCTGAATGTCATCAGCATGTTCGCCATGATCATGGTCCTGGGCATGATCGTGGATTTCGGGATCGTGGTGTCCGAAAACAGCCACCGGTACATGGAGATGGGATACTCGAAACGCTCCGCCATCGAGCGCGGCGTGCTGGAAATCATATGGCCAATCTCCGTCACTCTTCTCTGCATCTGCGCGGCCTTCGCGCCCTTGCTCTTCCTCACCGGCATCATCGGAAAATTCATCAAGGCGATTCCGATCGTGCTGATGATGTGTCTGGCGGCGTCATGGTTCGTGGCGCTCTTCGTGACACCGACCCACCTCGGCATCTTCACCCGCGACGGCAGGGCGAACGGCGACAGCTTGAAGAGCGAGGACGCCAACTTCGAGCGGGGGTTTTTCGGGAGGATACAGAAGCGCTACAAGAGGCTTATCACGGCCGCCGTGAAGCACCGCTACGCCACGCTGGGAATTCTTATCGTTCTCCTGATTTTTTCACTGGGCCTCGTCGCCATCCGGCAGGTCAAGTTCGTGTTCATGCCAACCGGCGGCGCGGAAAACATAACCATCAGAACCTTCCTGCCGCAGGGTACAAATCTGAAGGCGAATCTCCGTGAAGCACGCGTCATTGAATCAATCATCATGAAGCTCCCGCGTCAGGAGCTGGACGCCCTCCATATGAGCGTCGGTGACGAGACCTCAAGCCCGCTCGACCCGAAACCGGGACAGGGCACGCACAAGGCGACCTTTTCAATTTTTCTTTCAAAGGAATCCGATCGAAAAAGAACCGCCTACGAGATAAACGACGAACTGCGGAAAAAAATTTATTCGGCCCGGAAACAGGGCCTCATCTCGCGCTCCATGGACATACGGGTCGATGTCGACGAG
>MIBH01000063.1:14103-21649 GCA_001829455.1 Spirochaetes bacterium RBG_13_51_14 | reverse complement strand
CCGGTGGGCAAGCCGGTCAATGTCGAAATACGGGGCAAGGACTTCGAGGTGCTTAAGAAAATCGCGGAAGAATACATCGGCTATTTGAAGACCGTTAAAAACGTATACGACATATCAATGGATCTCGAGGAAGGGAAGCTCGAGTACCGCCACATCATCAACGACATCATGGCATCGCGGACCGGGGTTTCAGTTTATGATGCGGCGATGGCCCTTAACGCTTCCTTCGAGGGAGCGGTCGCCACCAGCGTCTGGGAGGGAAAAGATGAAATCGACATCCGGGTGCGGTTCCCCGAACAGGCGCTCGAACAGAAGATGAGCCTGAACAAGGTGATGGTTGACAATAACCGCGGGGGACTCGTGCCGCTCGATCTGGTGACCGACATCAGGCAGCAGCCAGGCTATTCGCAGATAAACCGGCTTAATTTCAAGCGCCTGGTTCAGGTTCAGGCGAATCTCAATCCAGACAAGATAACGTCACAGGAAGTAAACCAAATTCTCGCAGTCAAATTCAAGGATATTGAAAAGCGGAATCCCGGATATTCTGTTGATTACGGCGGTGAAAAAGAGGACACGGAGAAAAGCATGGGCGAGCTGAGAATCCTCTTCGTATTCGCCCTCATGGTCATATATGTCATCCTGGCGGTCTTTTTCCGCTCGCTGACGCTCCCCGTCGTGGTCATGAGCGCGATCCCCTTCGGACTGGTTGGCATCATCATCGCCCTGTGGGTACACCACGAGCCGCTCTCCTTCATGAGCGCCCTCGGCTTCTTCAGCCTCGCGGGCGTCATCGTGAGCAATACGCTGGTGCTGGTTCAGTTCATTAATTATCAGCGGGAATCCGGACTGCCTCTCGGGGAAGCTCTTGTCGAAGCGGGCGTCATACGTCTGCGGCCGGTTCTGCTCACATCCGGAACCACCGTGCTGGCGCTCTTCCCTACAATATATGGTCTGGGCGGCAAGGACTATTTTGTCGGGCCCCTGGGGCTGGCTTTTGGATACGGCCTCATTTTCGCCACCTTCATTACCCTTGTTCTTATACCCTGTTTCTATCATATAGCGGAAGACTTGAAGGGCGCGGCTGCGCGGATTCTGTCGATCGCCGGCATTGCCATACGCAGCGAGATATACCATCCGAAAAAATCGCCCGACGAGACTGCTGTCAGTCGTTTAGAGAGTGGTGCCGGAGAGAATGCTACCGCTTCACGCCGCAGAAAGCGGAACCGCTGACGGCTCCTTCGAGTTTGTGATGGGGCTTCCGAGCCTCGTCTAAAACAACCTGACACCATATCCCGGGGTACGGATGAAAACTGGCATGGTGGAACTTGACTTCAAAGATATCGACTGGCTCCACATCCGACAGGCACTTTCGCTTTCCCTGCTGAAAAACAGGGCCGTGGCCGTTCGGCACGGCGCGGCATTTCTTGAAGGCTCGCCGGAATACCAGCCGCTCTTCAATGATCTCGCGCTCGCCGTCGCCGCTATCGGCGCTGGGAGACTAACTCTCGAAGGGGACGACATTATATACGAGCCCCTCCTCCTGCCGCCCGGCAGGTACCGGCTGGATACGGGTCCCCGCTCCTCGGCAGTCGAACTGCTCCTTTTCCTTATGCCCGCACTCCACCACGGCGATTTTCGCTCGGTCCTGCGACTAAGCGGCGTTACCCACTCTGTTCTCTCATACCCAACGACATTCGTCAAACAAACGCTTCTAACCGTTCTGGAGCGGCTCGGGTTTTACGGCAGCCTCACCCTGAAACGCTTCGGCTTTTACGGCTCCGGCGGCGGGTCAATGGAATCAAGAATTTATCCGCAGGAACCGGGGCATAGTCCAGCGTTCGCTGGAGAGCATAATCGCTCTGTCTCCGGCGTGAGAATCTTCATCTCGCGTCTGGACGCACGCCTGGCAGAGCTGGAAAAGAGACTCCTTTCTGTAGAGCTGGAACTGGATACTGGCAGGATTTCAATCATCGAGGTTCAGGATTCAGACGGAATCGGTAATTCGGTGCAGGTTTTCGTCGACTGCGGCGGCCTCCCGGTGGTTCTTTTCAGAGAGATGAACCTGTACGGCGAAGGGGAAGGAATCATCATGAGCGAAAACGATCTGCGCGCACAACTCGCCGGTCTGGCACTTGAAACACGGGAGCTGATAATGGGGGAAACGCTCCCGGGGCGCCTCATGCGCGAGATATATCCGTATTTGATCCTTACGGGAAATGATGGCGGCCTCGGCGGACAGGCCTGTCAGGGAACGATAACCGGCGATCTGTGCGGACGGTTCCTGTAACGGCCGCAGTGGGTGATTTAATTTGAATTCTCTTTTTCCATCCTGTCTATCTTATCGATGAGCGCCGCCTCATCGTTCACAAACTTAAAGAAATTGTGCAATCCGGCCACTTTTACGAGCGTCATTATCTTCTCATTAACGTTCATAAAATAGGTGATGATCTTTTTCGACGCCAGATCCCGCACCATCTGGACAATGACCGATAACGCAGAGCTGTTCATGTGGCGGACGCCTTCAAGATTCATGTAGAGGTCCTTATCCTTACCGGTCACGGATTTCTTCACGTACTTCACGATCTCCTTTGATCCCTCAGACGAGATATCGCCGTTGATATCAATAATATCATATCCTTTAATCGTACGCTTCGACAGTTTTATTTTTTCACTCATACACACCGCTGTTATCTTGTAACGTTATTTCCTTCATTTCCCTCTTATTGAAAAGGGCTGTTCTGAACGCTTCTGTTTTTTGGTACAGAGTCTGCAATTGGTTTTCAATGTCAACCTTTTCTTTTAGATCGGCATTTGAAAGGCGGTTTTTTAGCCTTTGTACTTCATGGTATGTCGAGACGGTCTGGATTGTCCGGAGCCGGGTGTCAATATCAATGCGATTAACCGTATGCACGGGCTGGACCTCGAACCGTGCAGATGGTCGTTTTCCCGAACATGACCTTTCCAGTATGCAGTGGACTATTATTGAATCGCGCGTGTTGAGCGGAACCCCGTTGAAATACTCCGCGGCGCGGGTGTCCTGATTTGATATGAAATTGCCGAGCGAGTAAAAAATGAAGCAGACCCTGCCGTCATCGGCAATGACCCTCTCCGCCGGCTGAATGAAGTGGGGGTGATGTCCGATAATCAGGTCAACGCCGCGGTTGATATACTTTTTCATGCGGTCGGCATCGAAGGCACGCGGGAGGTAGGTATATTCCACTCCGGCATGTACCACCATGACCAGAAAATCGCACTTCTTTCTGATATCGGCTATATCAGCGATAACAATGTCATCGTCATAAAACCAGTTCAGAAAAAACCCTTTCGGGTTCCGCGGCCGTCGGAAATTCAAATATCCTGCATAACCGATTAAACCGATCCGAATGCCACGGACCTTTTTGACGACACCCTTCCGCGCCGTCTTTTCATCACTGTTCACGCCGATAAAATCCAGGCCGTTGTTCTGTAAGAATGTTATTGTGTTTATAGCACCGGCAACACCCTGGTCAAGGATATGGTTATTGGCAATATGCACCATTGTAAATCCGGCATCCTTAAGCGCCGCAAGCACTTCCGGGTAGCAGTTAAAAACCCGATCCCTGCTATGAAAGGGGGGCGATACGGGAAACTCCATATTCCCTACGACGATATCCGAATCTTTAAATGAATCCTTGATTCGGGTGAAGAGGTAATCGAATCCCTGGTTGTTCAGGGTCTCATTTTTACCGCGGCCCGGTTTATTATGCGAAAGAGCGCTGGCCTTGACCGGTATATGCATGATGATGTCGCCGGTAAAAGATATCCGCGTTTCCCCAGCGTCCAGACAATAACATGATGGAATCCCCATCAGGGATGCAATGATAAAAGCAGCCAGATGCTTCATACGTCTCTTCTATTCAAATTGTAACAATCAATAGGCTTGGATCATATCTGTCAATAGATATTTTCACGTTGTTGTAGTAACAGGCGATAGATGCACATCATGCGATTGATATTCGCCGGTGCAAATAAAGAATAGGCTCATCTTGCTTATCAAATGCTAAGGTCGACACTCCGGATGCTGAACAATCATCAGATTGACGTCAGGAATGTTACTTTAATACTTGACAATCATATCAGCTTGATATCAATCAATTTTCCATGAAAGATAGATCTCTGAACCCTATCGGCGTTTTTGATTCAGGATATGGAGGGCTGACGATTCTGAAAGAATTCGTCAGGAAGCTTCCTGAGTACGATTTCATCTACCTGGGCGACAATGCCCGCAATCCCTACGGCGGCCGATCCTACGAGACCGTATACGCCTACACCCTGGAAGCGGTACGGAAGCTTTTTCAGATGGGGTGCCACCTGATCATCATCGCCTGCAATACCGCCTCGGCCAAGGCACTCCGCACCATTCAGCAGAAAAACCTTCCCGAAATCAACGACAGCCGTCGCGTCCTGGGAGTTATACGGCCCACGGTAGAGATACTGGGGTCGGTAACCAGAACAAAACACGTGGGGGTCCTTGGAACCGCGGGAACCGTCTCGTCCAATTCGTACCTGTTGGAGATTAAAAAGCTCTTCCCGGACTTCACGGTAACGCAGGAGGCCTGCCCCCTGTGGGTGCCCCTCGTGGAAAACAACGAGCTGCGCAATCCCGGCGCCGATTATTTCGTGAGAATGAATATCGACCGCCTCCTGGCAGCTGACCCGGATATCGACGCAATCATACTGGGGTGCACGCACTACCCGCTCCTTCTGGATGCCATACGAAGATTCACTCCTCCCCGCATCACCATCATACCCCAGGATCAGATCGTCGCCGACAGCCTGATCGATTACCTCAGGCGACACCCCGAAATCAACGAGCGGAGCTCCCGGAACGGATCGGTCAGCTTCTACACCACGGACTCTACGGCCCTGTTCGACGAACTGGGGACCCTGTTCTTTCAGAAGCCAGTGCATTCGGAAAAAATCAGCATGTAGCACACCCGCGATCACGCGGCGACCATCATGAGAACCATGATCCAGGTTACTGTTTCATCATTTTTACGATAAAATAAGCACCCGCCATCATGGTGAACGGCAGGGTGGGAAAATAAGTCATCAGTTCTTTGAAGTCAACGAAAGAAAGGAATCGAGGAACAACTCAAGGATGTCCTTGCTGTTCTTATTGAAGACAAACCCGGTGGACTGGATAAACTGGTTTAAATTCTGGCCTTAAAAAATATCAACGTTGAAAATGCTTACGGCTTGGTCCTAAAGAGCTGCATAAAGGCGGTTTATGCCGTCGGGCATTTTTTTAACAGGAATCATCAATAGGTAAAACCCAATTCGTCCTCAATAAATTTAATATCATGCTTCAGTCCATAACAATTGCTTATTTGAATTATCCCCTTGCTGACAGAAATGCGGTTTGAAATTATATCGATGGCAGTATGCATATCAGGCTGGTTTGCTCGATGACAATGTATTGTAATTGACCAGGCTGATAATCCCGGATATCACGTTTTATGAATCTAATTCGGAGTCGCTAGGGGATCGGCCATATCGCGCGTGGGGAGTAAATCATGACCATAAAAAAAATCCACCTTAAAGATAAAAAGGAAAAGACCCCGCTCCGGGGACATCCCTGGATCTTCTCCGGCGCCATTCAGGACAGGGACGCCGGCATCGATGACGGTGATATCGTTTCCGTGTGCGACTCCCGCGGCAATCGACTCGGCTGCGGTTATTTCAACAGTAAAACCCGGATCGCTGTTCGAATGCTCTGTTTCGGGAGCCAGGAGTTCACCCCCGACTATCTGCGGATGCTGATACGCACGGCGGTCGGGAAGCGCACCGGCAGCCCTCTGCTGCGAAACACCGATTCATACCGGATCATATTCTCCGAGGGAGACCATATCCCAGGATTGATCGTTGATTCCTATGCCGGCCACCTGGTCATGCAGTGCCTTACCCTTGGAATTGATAGACTTAGAGAAACAATCGTCAATATCCTCAATGATGAGATTAAGCCGGCGAGCATATACGAGCGGAGCGATCATGAGGGCCGGAGCCTCGAGGGCCTTGACCCGGTTTTGGCCCAGAGGTACGGCACCACTCCCCACGATCTGGTCATGCACGAGGACGATATGAAGTATTACGTAAATCTCCTCCAGGGGCAGAAGACAGGATTCTACCTGGACCAGCGTGACAACCGGGCGCTGGTCAGGAAAGCCGCTGAGGGCAGAGACGTACTGAACCTTTTCTGCTACTCTGGCGGCTTCAGCGTTGCAGCAGCCCTCGGCGGCGCACGGCGGATATTATCAGTTGACAGCTCAGGTCCAGCCCTGGACCTGGCTAAAAAAAACATGGACCTGAACCGGGTGAATACGCCGACCGATTTCCTACAGGCAGACATCTTTCAGTTTTTAAGGGATGAAACGATTACCGGTGATTTCATCATCCTTGACCCGCCGGCCCTGGCCAAGACCAGGGCATCAGTACACAATGCATGCCGGGGATACAAAGACCTTCACCTCCAGGTGGCGTCCAAATGTCCAGCGGGAACGGTGATCCTTACCTGCTCGTGCTCACGCTTTATCGACATGCGCCTGTTCCAGATGGTGATCTTCGGCGCTTTTACGGACGCGGGGCGGAAAGCCTCTATAATCGGCAAATATGCCCAGCCGTGCGATCACCCCACAAACATCTTCTGTCCGGAGACTGAGTATCTGAAGGCACTTCTGCTTCATGTTGAATAAAATACCAATGAAAACCTGGTCCAGATTAGTCGCACTCTTTGAGGGTTATCTGCCGGGTTGACTCTATCCCCCGGTACCTGTCGTACAGTGGCTCCATCCTTAATGCTTACGTCTCTGGCTCCCCTTGCGCTTTTGGTGTTGCTTCGAATGATGCGACGCATCGTCGTCTTCATGATCGTCTTCAGGGCCATGTGGTGCGCCGTGTTCATGAAAAAGGTAATGCGAATGCAGGTGCGAATGCACCTTACTCCCATGACGGTGCTTGTGCTCATGAATGAGGTTGACGTTTACCAGGAGATCGGCGTCGGTGAGAATATCTTTCACCGGACCGATTTTCTCAATGCGGTGGTCCTCGGACAGCACCGCCACCCGGGGCTGCAGATGGTCCACCAGCTCGAGGTCATGCGTGGCGATAACTATCGTCTTACCCGACTCCGACAGCGATACGATGAGGTCGGTGAGAAATGATTCAGTCTTAGGGTCCAGGCCACTGGCGGGCTCGTCCAGGAGGAGCAGTTCCGGATTCATGGTGAGCGACGCTCCGATGGCCACCCTTTTCTTTTCACCGCCCGAAAGCATGTGGGTGGGCCTGTCTTTCAGGTATTCAATATTCAGAAGCTCCATTGCTTCAGAAACGCGCCGGAGAACCTCAGCCTCGGACTGCCCGAGCTGCAGGGGACCGAATGCCAGCTCGTCGAACACCGTGGGGCAGAAAAGCTGAACATCGGAATTCTGGAACACGAGAGCCACACGCGAGCGGAAGAATCGTTGGTATCCGTGTTCCTTCAGCTTCTTTTCCGAGACCTCGCCGCCCC
>MIBH01000063.1:3636-14092 GCA_001829455.1 Spirochaetes bacterium RBG_13_51_14 | reverse complement strand
CTGCCCGACTGAGGATGAATCAGGCCGCTCATGATTTGCAAAAGGGTCGATTTACCGCTGCCGTTGGACCCGATCACCGCCATCATAGTGCCCTCGCCGACCGACAGGCTTACGCCCGACAGCGCCGGCACGATGCCATGATAGCTGTACGAGACATTCTCCAGCCTTATTATATCGCTCATATCATCACCTGCAGCAACAGGAAAAATGCCCCTGCCAGGATAAACAGAACGCCCGCGGCTGCATCGGCCGCGCTGAAATTCCTGAAATGATAGAGCATGATTTCTCCGGTGAAACCTCGTGCCGTCATGGCCCGGCAGGTATCCTCGTAGCGCAACCACGATTTCTTGAATACAAAGAATATCCTGCCGGCAACGAGGTCCCGCGCTGCTGATCTGTTGATCGGCACCGCCAGCCGGCTTTTCATGGCCAGGTACATGTCCTCCACGCTTCTGGAAAAAATAAAAATGTATTTGTACGATAGAATAATGGTCATGATAAATACGTCAGGCACCCGAAACACCTTCAGCGCCCTGATAATCTCAAAAAAAGGCGTGGTGTGTATTATGAGAAGGGCTGCCGTGAGCGAATTAGCCACCCGTAAAAAAAGCATTGCCACGCCGAAGCTTCCCTCGGCGGTGATACCGATCTGCTGGGGGATTTCATATATCCAGAAACGGTATGCCCGAGAGAGGCTCGCCACGTGCAGGATGATCCTGCCGGGCGTTATGATGTTAAACGCCGACGGCAGTGCCACCAGGAATCCGAAGAGGAATGCGAAAATCGCTATCCGCCGGTACAGGCGCCACGCGTCAAGCCGCGAGAGAAGGATGAGGATTAAAAGAAATACCGCAACGGCTCCCTGTGCCGGAAGCTTTTTTATCAAGCTGATGATGACGGCACAGTAGAGGAGAAACAATACTTTGAGGCGGGGATCGAGCCGCTGCATAAAACCGTTCCGCTCCGCGGTCTCCCAGTGGACATACGCATTCTTAATCACTTCAGCAATCTTTTTCAAACTGGCGTCAATAAAATTCATGGTGAGCTTTCCTCTGCACCCGTGAGATATGTGGTGTCAATCATCTTTTTTGAATAAAAAACGGGACAGCAGGTACAGTATCAGGGCACAGAGCGCGATACCCACCGCTCCGGACAGAATGTACGACAGCGCCTGTGTTGTAAAAGAAGATTTCTCATCGCCCAGGTTGTAGTCCGGGATCGGGGCCTTCCACAGATCCGCCGTCTTTTTGAGTCCGGCAGGGATGAAGCCGATCATTTTTTCAAGAGTCTCGGTCGACCATTCGCCCCAGGCGTCTCCGGCGTTGAACGCGGCCGGCAGAAATATTCCGACCGGAGC
The DNA here is from genome assembly GCA_001829455.1 of Spirochaetes bacterium RBG_13_51_14. Classification (GTDB taxonomy): domain Bacteria; phylum Spirochaetota; class UBA4802; order UBA4802; family UBA5550; genus RBG-16-49-21. The sequence continues at coordinate 12,735 of MIBH01000063.1, read as the reverse complement.
CACTACGGCGAGGACTATAAGCCCCGCCAGAAGCTTTTTCTGAAAAGAGTTCATACACGCTCCTCCTTCATGACGTAGACGGATTCAGGATCGTTCTTTAAAAAATACCGCAACACCAGCAGGGTGATCGCACCCTCGATGATGCCGAACAGAACCAGGTGCTCCACCGTCATGACCGGAACCGCTATTTCAAGACCGTACGGGGCGTAGAGCGGTTTGCCGCCCTCCGAGGCGATGAGCGGCTGAATGCCGAACTCCACGGCGGTGACCAGCGATGCCGCGACAAGGCCCAGGTAGCCGGAGAGAAACGCAGCCGCGCTAACGCGCCATCCGCCTGCGGCTTTTCCCCGCACCAGCTTGAATACCCAGAGCGCGACGAACGGCATCACCACCGCCATGTTGAAACAGTTCGCTCCGATGGCCGTAATACCGCCGTCGCCGAAGATAAGGGCCTGTATGATGAGCGCCACCGACACCGATACCATGGCGACCCAGGGCCCCAGCAGGAGGGTTACGATGCCGGCTCCCACGGCATGGCCGGTCGTGCCTCCCGGAATGGGCACATTGAACATCATGATGAGAAACGAAAACGCGGCAGCCATTCCCAGGTACGGAACCGTTTTCGATGAAAGGCTCTTACGGAGTTTTCTCAAGGCCGCTGCCAGAAAACCGGCAAAGACCGCGTACAGGGGAACGTAGGTCTGTGGACTCAGATATCCATCCGGAATATGCATTTTTATTTTCCTCCTTCTTTTTTATCATCTCCCTGCAAACCCCCGGTACCGAACCGTACCGTGAATCCGCCGAGAATCGAATAATCCGCCCCCGGCGATTCAATACCTCTGGGCGCAACGCCGTATTTAAACCCGATATCGAGATCGCAGTATTCTGACGGAGAGAACACGAAACCGCCCAGGATGAAAGCATCCTGGATGTTGGAGCACTTGTCTGGATTGTGTTCCAGACCGGTATTGACCACAAAGCGCAGCCAATTTTTCAGCAATACGAATTCCAGGGCCAGCGTCACGTGCCACAGGTCTTCGCGATCGTCCTGATTGTTCTGGTTGCGGATATAACCGAGATTTATATGTGTGATGACATATTCAGTTTCATGAGTTAAAATGAGATACAGGAACGGGCTGACCCGACCGGTTCCAAACCCCTCGTCCTCGTTGCCCAGCGGCAGGGTTGTACCCGGCTTGATTGCTATGGTCAGTCCTTTGTATTGAAAGAACTGCCACTTAAATTCTATCAGCGGATCACCGATCCCTGAATCGGTACCGGTGCTCTTGAATACCAAACCCTGTATTCCGCCTGGTGCATAAAAAATACGACGTTCCTTTGATCGTACATGCTGGTACGGGAACCCGATGACAACATCAAGCGGATCGATTATACCATATGACACAGTCAGGCCGAGTTCACTCGCATCATCTCTGGTATATACCGATCCAAAAAGGCCTTCGAGCACGCTCTCCGGGCTCCGGTCGAACCACCGATAACTATCGTGCTCGGCCTGAAAAGCGACTTCCAGCTCAAGATTATGCTTCCCCTGCGTTCCTGTATCGTCCGTGATGAGTGGGTGAAAAGCATAAACTGGAAATGCCAATAATAATAAAATATTAACTAATAGGATCCTCTTGAAATACAACATGTAGAAGAATTCTGACTTTCTTTTCATTATACCTCCGAAAAGCTGGTATTATGAGATATATAAATTTATCTGCATAGTGCTATTTTTATTTATTTCGTGATACTGTCAAGAATATTTTACCTTTTTAAATAATTTCTCTAATGGTGAAATATTAAAGTCGACGTTCACACAAATTCCGGATGTGGTCATATAAGATAGAATGAAGGCCATGGAAAGGATAGCTCCACGACGTTGAGGTGGTAAGGCTCATGATCCCTGGTATCCATGCACGTACCAACTTACCTGAAGCCCGGCGAAGGAAATACTGTCTGGAATTCACGATATCACTACAAGCCAAGCGAGCTGTTCATGGTAATGAAGATATCTGTTTGTCAACGCCGCATAGTCAGCGATCATTCCGCAGTGGAATATTAATATCGACATTTTCATATACGAGCTTCTCCGGCAGAACACCGCGGGGCAGGATATATATTAATTTTCGAGATACGGTTTCTCCCGGCTTGAGTATGGGCGCAGGATTGGCTTTAATTGCAACAATGGAGTCCATGTCGATTATAAAGGGCTTCAAAAGCTTCTTCCCGGACGCCACATTGATTCTATCCAGGTAAAACTGCTGATCAGTCTTCAAGGAATTATGTATGATAACGGTGGCCCAGAGGAACTTTTTCCCTTCACGGGGTCTCCAGTATCCGTCGGCTGTATTGTACTGGTCCGGCCCCAGGGTCAGCTTGGACAGAGTCAAATCCCACCGGTACTCAGACGCCGTAACCGGACTCCTGATCAGCTCTTTCGAGCAGCTTGACAATAGAAACAAAAACAACACGCTTATCAATGACTGCAGGCGATCATCAATTCTCATCTGTAACCTCCAGATTCAATGAATGGGCATTATCCGAATGTCGAACCGTCCGGAGAAACCCAAGCGCATCCGGTCTCTCAACAATCGTCATTCGCCATTGTATTCGCGATAATTCAGCAACTGCAATTTTCGTATTCACGTTTTCACATGAGCCGGTCTCTTTCTCCATCCCCATAAAAAAAAACGACGGCGGCGCCAGTATCATGGTCGGGATCGTGGATAGAAGCGGCTCAGGCGTGCACTTCATACTGTGCACCAGATACGTGAGACCGACTGCCAGGACGGACGGTACAACAGTAAACTCATGTGACCATATGTGAGAGCATTATTATTATACGAGTAATTGATGGAAAAATAATTTTTTTGTCAACTATCCTTTTGTCGAGATTCATGCGAGTCTCTGGAAAAGAAAAATGATATCCTGAAACAAATCAATAGACCTATTGCTAATCTAATAAAATAATTACTCGACGTAGGCGATTTTTTTGCATAGATAAACTGATAAAAAGGCGAATTTTGCCTGTTTAGTGCGATGTGTGATTGAATAACGTATCTTGAATAGCTCGAAAATGAGCAAAACAACCGAATTGAATAGCTCACAAACGAACTGAGTAATAAACAGGCAAAATTCGCCTAACTCAAGTAATTAAATAGCTGCCCCCGCCGCCCAAGGTGGCGTGGGCAGCTATCAATTTTTTTTAGATATGCAATAAGTCTATTAACCATGACTTTCGACTTCGAATCATATTTGAAAGAATAAAATAGTTACGGTCATGAAAATTCAGATCCGATATGTTTCCCGGTATAAAATGACCTTGACGTGTGAGTTTTAACTGATATTATGGTATTCAAATTATCAAGAATCTATATGAGGAGTTAAGGAGACTTAGAAAATGAAAATTTATATCGGAAATTTGTCGTATGGTGTGACCGATAGCGATCTGGAGAAATTATTCACTGAATTCGGTACTGTATCGGAAAGCAAAATTATCACTGATAGGGATACTGGCAGATCAAAAGGTTTCGGGTTTGTTGAAATGGCCAACCAATCCGAGGGAGAAGAGGCAATCAAGCAGCTTGATGGTAAAGAAATTGACGGAAGAAATATTAAAGTCAATGTCGCAAGGCCAAAAGAAGATCGCCCTCGCAGGGGACCACGATATTAGAACCCTGTAATTGTCGTCATGTTACAAACCGGGTAAAAGACACCTTTTGTAATTAGAACATCTTCAATATTAAAAAGGATGATACCGTGGCAAAAACTTACTACCAGCTTGAAAAGCGTAAGAAAGATTTAGCAAAGAAAAAAAAGAAAGAAGAAAAAAGACAACGCAAACTGGATAAACGGAGTTCAGAAGCTAAAGAAAACTCAGATAAGCCCGCGGACGAGACAGAGAACATATAGTAAGCATCAAAAAGATGGTCTTTCATTGTCCGGACTTCGTTCAGCCAACTCTGTAACATTCGCTGGAACTACCTGTGTTCAATATAGCCGCCGAACAGGTCTCAGGTAAGCGGAGTTTTTTCAGCCAGGACCAGTTTTTCATTTATCCTGCCGCAGAAGAATCCCCAGGAGTTCATGTTGCCGCCGGGGTAAACGATGGTTACGTTCAGAATGCTGTTTAACTGTTCACCCCTTGCGGACAGCACGAGTTCCCTTACGCCCGCTTTTGGACGCAGAAGATTTTAAAAAGAAAGGCTGCATGCGTCGCAGCCTTTCAAATACAATTGTTGTGGACTATTTTTTACTTCTTAACTCCAAGAAGGGCGTTTTTCAAGCTATCCTGAATCGGATCGGGACCGAGCCAGATGGCGAAGAGTGCCTTTTTAAGGTCCAGCCCGGCTATAGTTCCCAGATTCACTGCCATGTACGCTGGTTTCCCGTCTTTTCCTGTCTCCACTTTTTTATATGTGGTGGTAAGACCCGCAGGGGTGTAGCTCATAATGATAATGTCGCCTTTATTGAATACCGTCTTGTTGAACTGGTCCAGGAATGCCTGTTTTTTTGCCGTAGCATATCCGGAAGCTGCCGATTTACCAAAACCCTCGCCGGTAGATTCAACAAAGCGTTCGCGGGTAATCAGGTTGCTTTCAAGCTGCATAACAAAGTACATAGCATCATTGGACTCAATGACTTCTTTACCGCTTTTACCTTTCAACTGATCCGAAACATAGAGCGACAAGGTGTAAAGAGTTCCCACGAGGAACTTTGTCCTGACGCCGCTTCCGTTCAAGACCAAGCCAGCCGCGGACACATCCGAAGCTGATAATGAAAATACAAATGCTGCAGTAAGAATAAAAAGACCTATCTTTTTCACAGTAATGCTCCTCCTCTTAAATTTTATTATTAAGTTATAATTAGAGCATTTCAGGATTTGTCAATAGAATATTTTTACGTGGATAAATATTTTTCCGACACTCTGTTCATTAAGAATATGCAGATAAATTATGAATCCGTAAATATCATCCGGACAGCCGTTATCCAGGATTACGGCTCCCGGGTTGCCACATCCGGATACCGTGCCGCATGCTGAAACCTGATTATGGAGTGGTTTTGGAATGCGCTCTAAATCGCCAAAACTGCTTGACAGAGCGAATTAATGTCGATATATGTAACCGGGTCATTCATTTCCCGCCTGCGGCAATTTCAACGGATTATCAGCCGCAGGCGCATTGAATGGCGAGAACCGTTTATATCTGTGCGGTAAAGAATTATCAAAAATCCTTTGCGGAGCTTACATATGGATGCGGACCCATTGAGTAACGCGCAATCACCGGGAGGCGGTTCTCTAACTGTGCGGTAAAGCATGGATTTCAGCCTCCCCGATTACCAAGGAGGCATCACATGAAAAATCCACTGCTGGTACCTGAATTCCGCGAGATGCTCGCGTCGAATAATATCGAGGAAATCAAGGATTTTTGCGATACAACCCCGCCCGCCATCGTAGCCGATTTCCTCGGAGCCCTGTCCGCTAAAGAGAACAAAAACATCCTGCTCAGCCTTCCCCCGGACACCCGGTCAAACATATTCAGCTACTTTGACGATGACGTGAAGCTCTCGCTGATGAGCCTTTTTGAAAACGGCGACCTGGTGGAGCTTCTGTCCAAAATGCTCGACGAGGAGCGGTTGAACTTCCTTAAGATCCTTCCCATCGGAAAGCAGCGTGAAATACGGGACCTGTCGCGAAGGTATCCGGGCAAAGAGGCCCGCGAGCTGACCGAGGTGGCCGAACAGCTCCTGAAGTCGGAACTGCCCGTGGAGGAGGAGATGACGGCGGAGGAGATAGCGGTCGAAATCCAGCCGCTCATTCAGGTGTACAAGATCGCGGACAATAAGGTCACCCTGATCGACCGCATCGAAAAAAACAGCTGGGTCAATATCGTCAATCCTTCGAAAGACGACCTGCCGCTCCTGACGCAGTACTTCAATATCCCGATAGACTTCCTCACGGCCTCCCTGGACATCGACGAGACGGCGCGCATCGAGATCGAGGACAACACAACCCTCATCATCATCAAGACGCCCTACTTCGACGAGCACAATCCGGACGTTCCCTATTTCACCCTGCCCATCGGCGTGATCCTGGCAAACGGCATGCTCATCACCGTGTGCTCACGGGAGCTCGGCATCCTGCGAGACTTCATCGAGGGACGTGTCAAGAACACCACCTCCGTCACCGGCGCCAAGTTCATACTGCAGATAATATTCCGGTCCACGATGATCTATTTACAGTACCTGAAGCAGATCAACAACGCCGCCACCATGATCCAGAAGAAGCTGGAGCAGGAATCGAAGAACAAACAGCTCATCAAGCTGCTGAACATCGAGAAGAGCCTGGTCTATTTCACCACGTCGCTGAAGACGAACGCGCTCATGCTGGAGCGGCTCCAGCGCATCAATTTATTTCACCTGGACGGCGATCTGGAGGACCTGTTCGAGGACATCGTGATCGAGAACCGGCAGGCGCTGGAGATGTCGAACATCTACAGCGACATTTTAAGCGGCATGATGGACGCGTTCGCGTCGGTCATATCGAACAACCTGAACATCGTCATGAAACTCCTCACGGCCATAACCATCATCCTGATGATCCCCAACATCGTGACGGGGTTTTACGGCATGAACGTAAAGCTCCCCTTCCAGGGCCACCCGCTGGCCTACATCATGGTGGTCACGTCCTCGCTTTTACTGGCGACAGTGCTGGTGCTCTTCTTTATGAAGAAGAAGTGGCTCTGACGCGCGGGTTCTGCGATATCCCGACCGCTAATCAAAAGCCGCTTTAACAATCACGAAAAAGTCCGTGTCGCCGGGAACGCCGGGCGACTGATCGCACAGGGGATGGAAATGGACTTCAGCCTTGGCGAGGTCCAAACCGGGCTGGTATATGAACGTCTGCTGGATGTACCCCCGGTACAGGTCGCCGTCGACAGCACCAGGCTTTCTTCCCTGAAAGTTGGTGATAACATCTTTCAGCTCATTCACCGTTACCGTATCGGGCGTGCCGATATCACCGAACTTTTTATCCAGCTGCTCCTTCATGTGGTCCCACCGGGAAACATTGTTGCCCCTGTGATTGTCGTAGAAGCCGGGTAGCACACAGGAGTTGACAGCTCCGATGGTATAATCGTGATCAAACAGGGTAACGCCGCCCCTGAGAGTGGAGTCCCATTCCCGTATGCCCTTATTGACCGGGGGGCCCGGATCGTATTCAAAAACCTGCGCTTCGTCTGGATCGGCAAGATCAAACAGATGGCCTGCCGCGTAATCGGTGGAGTCTAGGGTTGTCAAATAGTTTCCCGCGGTACTAACCGAATTATAGTTCTCGAGCGTATACCGGAGATTCATGTTGTACGATCCCTTGCCGGTCGCGTCATACAGGCTCTTGTCAGCATCCGACACGTGTATGGAGCCGAACAGGCCCTGGTTATTGAACCCGGTAATGCACCCGATGAAGCCCAGGTAGCCGATGAGGCACACGTCATACGGAGCAGCGTTCTTTATCGTCACCACCGCCTGGAGGAGCGACAAGTAATTATGGGGAAACCCGGCGAACCATTCCAGGTTCCTTCCGATTATGGTGTGTCCGGTGTCGGAGCTGGCGCCGAACACCGATACAGAGGAGCACTGGGTGGAGACGAATATATCGGGCAGGAGCTGGAGCATGTACACCTCATTGATGGAGAGCTTTCCGTCTCCGGCCTTGTCCTCGGTGCCGGTGCACACGCTTGCAAGTCCGTCGATCTCCTCCTGGTAATCCTCAGGTATCTGATCCCCGTCCTTTATTTCAACGGCGCGATCGCGAAGGCTTTCGTAGGGAACCAACACTGAGACTATTTTGAGATACCAGTCGACTATCTCTTCATAATTCGGCACCAAGGTCAGAATCTGACTCCCATAATCTAAGCCAAGCTCGTAATGATTGCTGTAATCATCTAAATTAAGCGTCAATTGATAATATGACGGATATGGCGCGCTGGCATCACAGGGAGGCACCATGGCCGCGACAACCAGCGCCGTATTCATTTTCGATGAAGAATCATTCTGAACGCAGGAGTTAAAAAGCAGTACGATAAAAGCTGATATTACTGCTGATGCTACTCTTGTTTTCATAGGTCCCCCCGGTTTCATGTGTGATACACGCTACGACATAGCACAATTTTTTTCCACTCTTTTTCCTCCGGATCTCCCGGTAAAAACTGATGATACGATTACATCGACTAACGTTGATGCAGTAATATCTTGACACGCGGCCCCTCTCCCGCTACCATTACGGCATTACTCTTTAGGCGGAGCCCATGCCACGATCCACCGATATCGGGAAACAGCTCGACGCGATACAGAACTGGCTCCTGGTATCAAACAAAAAAAACATACTCAGGGGCCTGAAAAAGCTCCTGGACGGGAGCGAGGCCGTGATCGATCTCCTGGACGGCCTCTACCGCGGAATAAAGATATCCGAGGGCCGGGACCTTGCGGGTGTCCTCTGCGTCACGGACCGGCGGCTCCTCTTCGTCACGAGCGATCTCGCAAGCCCGCTCTACGAGGAGCTCTCCTTCGGCGATATAAAAGGCATCGTGTATGAGCGGGCCTTTTCGTCCATCATCATCACCCTGAAGCTGAAATCGTCGCCGGTCACCTTCACGACCTTCGACAACAGGGCGGCGGTCACCAGGTTCATCGACGCGATACAGAGCCGGAGCGGCGGACGCGCCGCACGCGAGGAAAGCACCCTCCGCATCCTGAACGAAATTGACGATACCATGAAGACACTGGCGGAGATGAATAAGACCATCGGAGCAGAAGCGGAAGCTGCGCCGGGGGGCGCGGCGGCCGCCGATGATCTCGCCATCAGCGAGAAAAGCCTCGATTTCCTCTTCCGTGAGGCGAAAAAAATCAATAGGACCCTGACGGAACTGCTGGACCAGATCGGCGATCCGGGCCTGACCGCCGCGCTGGTGAACGACATCATCATCCTCTCTTCCCTCTGCAGTATGGCGGATAATAAAATGTCCGCCGAGAAGCTCATATTCATCTCGCTGGCCGTCATGCCCCTGAACCCCGACGAATCGGATAAGACGAAGAAAC
>MIBH01000063.1:3285-3471 GCA_001829455.1 Spirochaetes bacterium RBG_13_51_14 | reverse complement strand
CATGGAGAAGATCAACGCCCTGGTGGGCATGGGCAAGATAAAAGAGCAGATCGCGACCCTCATCAACCTCATCAAGGTACAGAAGGAGCGCGAGGAGCGCAAGCTCCCGGTTACCCCCCTCTCGCTCCACGCGGTGTTCTACGGGCCGCCGGGCACGGGCAAGACCACGATCGCGCGCCTCCTCGG
>MIBH01000063.1:0-3189 GCA_001829455.1 Spirochaetes bacterium RBG_13_51_14 | reverse complement strand
CAACGTGGACAGCGTGGTGCAGAAGGCCCTGGGCGGCGTGCTCTTCATCGACGAGGCCTACGCCCTCGTGCCGGACGACATCGGCGGCAGGGACTTCGGCCAGGAGGCGGTGAACATAATCATCAAGCGGATGGAGGATTACCGCGACCGCCTGGTGGTGATCGTGGCAGGCTACACCGACGAGATGGACCGGTTCATCCGCTCGAACCCGGGTCTCAAGTCGCGGTTCAGCCGCTATTTTTATTTTGACCACTACGCGCCGGAGGAGCTGCTGCAGATCTTCGATTCATTCTGCAAAAACGCCGAATTCACGGTGGACGGGGAAGCGCGCAACAGGATGCTCTCCCTCCTGAAGTCGCTGTACGATAAGCGCGACCGCACCTTCGGCAACGGCAGGCTGGTGCGAAACATATTCGAGCGGATCGTGGAACGGCAGGCGAACCGCATCGCCGGGATCACGCCCCTCACGGACGAGATCCTCTGCACCATTACGGCGCCGGACATTCCGGATGAGAAAGACCTGTCCGGATGATTGTATGCGCAGGAAAAAAAAAGAAATCATCTTTATAGCCATGCATCGGTGTTGACAAAATCATATGGCGTTATATGTTTGTTCTATCAGCAAGTGCGAGGAAAGGCCATGTTTGAGAAAACGAAACTGATAATGCTTGGGGTATTTACCGTATGCTTTCTGGCATACAGCTTTCTGGTGGGCAAATTTTACGAAAAGTTGCATGTCAGCCGCGCGCTCTGGGTCATCGTATGCGCGGTGCTGACGGTGATCCTGGCCGTCGTCTTCATAATTGATCTGTTCCATTCCAGGCAGAACGACGACCGGTAGGACCGGGTTCACCCGCCCGCGGACAAATCATCGACCGAGGTCCGGCCCATGGATGCGATCTACAAACGGCGCAGCATCAGGAAATTTTCCTCCCGTCCGCTGCCCCGGGACATGATCGAGCGGTTCATCAAGGCAGGCATGAACGCGCCGTCGGCCGGGAACCAGCAGCCGTGGCATTTCATCGTCATCGACCGGAAGAAACTCTTAGAAGAGATACCGAAGATTCACCCCCATTCACAGATGATCCGTCAGGCGCCGGCTGCCATACTGGTGTGCGGCGACCTGCTCCTCGAAAAACACGAGGGGTACTGGGTCCAGGACTGCGCGGCAGCCACCGAGAACATGCTCCTGGCCATAGCAGACGAAGGCGTGGGATCGGTGTGGCTCGGCGTGTATCCCCGCCAGGAACGCGTCGACGGCCTCGGAAAACTGCTGAACCTCCCGGATCACGTGGTTCCCTTCTCCCTGCTCCCGGTCGGGTATCCGGCTGAAGAAAAAGCCCGGAAAAACGAATTTCATCCTGAGCGGATCCATTACAACACCTGGAAGGGTGGCGCCCGGTGAACAGGACGAGCGTTTTGACCAGTTTCCGCCGCGTTCATTCATCCTACCGCCCTCCTGTAACATAAATTCGAACGGGATTCCATAATTAATTGTTGAAAAAAACCAGCGATTAATTATTTTATGTATAGATAGCATTATTTACGTATTAGTATCATCATTTAACAGAGGATCCTTGCCATGAGACGTAATAAATTTTCTTCTATAATGTTTACTTTTATATTATTAGCGTCTGCCGCCGCATTCCTATCGTGCGATGTGTTTAAAGATACTGAGGATAATTATAAAATTACGCTCATGGTAATATGCAGCGGCGGTATTGCTAATAATAATTTCTTTGTTGATTTTTATGTTAATAATCAAGTAATATTTAATTTTTCTCCACCCGGACCAGCGGGAGTAACCAATAAATCAATACTCCCCATCGGCCACAGAGGCAAAGCGACCATTACCGCGACAAAAGAAGATGATAATGCCTCGTTGACCATCCTCGTTTACAAAGACTCAAAAATTGACAAATTCTCCAATCTTTCCGCATGCAACACCACGACCGGCACCTGCTCAAATACGCTGGTTCTTACGTATGATGTGGATGATGAGAGCAACCTGACCAAAACGGCTGCCGGCACCACTGAGACCGAAGAAGAATCAAGTTCCAGCAGTAGCTCCGAATGAACAACAGCGCGCGAACATAATAGGCACAACCCAGTTTCACGGCATCAACAATGAATAACTGCAGAGGTGCGATATGGCGAATGAATACCTGAACTTTATCGTGTTTCTGGAAAACACCCTGGCAACCTACTATCAGAAAATAAAGAACCTCCCCCGGCTGGAGGGCGCCCGGGCCGTGCTGGAATTCATGGAGGCGCACTCCTTCGAGCACGCACAGCTCATAGAGGAGACGAGGGATAAGACCGCAAAGCCCGACATGCGCGAAAGCATGATTGTCGATTTTCAGAACAACCTGACACGGTCCGTGTTCAATAAAATATCGGACGAAAAGGACATCCTCAGGGTGCTGGAGATCCTGGCGGATTCGGAGGAATCTCTCGGCAGGCTCTACCAGAGCGTATCGGCTTTTATCAGAAAGATGGCCGAGTATTATGACAGTATCGCGGACTGCATAGATACGATCGCAAACGAAGAGTTCAATCACCGGGATCTTCTGCTCAAAGACAGGGACCGTCTCGCCAAAAAGACGCCTCACCAGTAGCATCCGGATGCATGTATGCCTTACTCGACTTAGACGAAAATTGAATTAAGAACTCGGGGCTGTCTAATAAGTCAGTGAGGATACAACATCCCCCTCCCTCGATGGGAGGGGGCAGGGGAGGGTGATTCTGACACCTGATGCATTCAGCAGTTAGTCACCCCCACCTAACATCTGACTAACAGGATGTTATTCATGCCGCCGCTCACAGGATGTGAAAAATGCGGCGGCCCCCATTAAGGGGGAGGGATAATTGACGAATATTCGAACTTTTTAGATAACCCCTTGGGGTGGGGGTGAAAAAAGTTAATGCCAGGCAGTTTAGTGTATTTTGCGAAGCAATTACGAAAGAATCAAACACAAGCAGAAAAGAAATTATGGAGATATTTACATCTTAAACAGAGATATGCAAAATTGTAACGCGATAGTTATCGGTTATTTATAGACTTGTTGCATAACTACTCATAATTATTCATTTTCCACCCCCGCCGCCTTTGGCGGCGGGGGTGGAAATCATTGATTATTGAGTTATGCAACAAGTCTATAAATGCATATATTAGTCATAGGTTCATTT
>MIBH01000062.1:75889-86728 GCA_001829455.1 Spirochaetes bacterium RBG_13_51_14 | reverse complement strand
CCCGGCGTCGCATTCAGTCGCTCCGCCGGTCGTGCCGGGAACGCATTTCCAGAGCTGCGGCGCCTCGTTCCCTGACGGGCATTCCACGTCGTCCGTGCAGGGGGTGCCTCCGGTCGCTGTGCAGGCCGAATTAATCATATTGGTGGTGCAGGCGTTCCGTATCATGTAGAGGTTCCCCTTGTATTCCGCGAATGCTGGTATCGGCCGGTCGGCCGGGATGAGGTCGGCCAGGGCCGGCAGTATCTTGGAGAAATAATCGGTGAATTTGTTGTGCACCACGGCGGTATCGCCGGTGACCCCGGGGGGGATGTCGACCCAGTTGGCGCAGTTATTGGCCGAGCTGCAAGCGGCCGGGTCGGTGTTGGTTGACCTGATGATGCCCCCGTTGTTGATGCAGGCCGGCGTCGACGAACTGGTGCTGCCGACCGGACAATCCCAGTCTCCGTTGGTGACGTCCCTGACTGAACCGCTGTTGGCCATGTAGAGCCTGTCGTTGAACACAAAGAGCGTGCCCCCTGTCCTGTCTCCCCTGTTGGGCCTGTTGCTCGCCGAGTTCCCGATACCCTGCATGTACCGCATCTCCATGAATACGCTGTCTGTGCCGCTGGCCGACTGGGCGTTAAGGTTGTTGAGTTTCACGAAATAGGGGCGGTAGCCCTGGTTCCCCGGTTCCATCCAGTAGGCCTTGCTGTTGAAAACATAGATTGATTCAGTTCCCCTGTTGCCCGAAACTACGCCGAAGGTCGCGGAAAGGTCGACGAAACTGAAATTGAGGGTCGTGTCCGTATCTGTGGTGTAATAGAGGTAGTCGTTATCCCCTGCTGAACGTCCGCCCGTAATGAAGAGATACTGTGTACTGCTTATGGTTCCGTTGACGAAGAGGCCACGGCCGTCTTCATTGTCCGGGCCGCATCCGGTATTGAGATCGGCATTATTTGCCGTACATCCGGAATGGCCGATTGTCACATACGGGGGCACTGCCACGCCGCCGTCCCTGGTAGCCGCGCTGTTATCATGGGTTCCGGTGCCGTTCGCGGTACTGGTGTCCTTGTTGAACTCAAAGAACGTGCTCACGGGATTGGTGCCGTCCGGGTCGAACCGGTTGGCGCTGTTGCCGTTGACGTTGGGTCCGATGTAAACCTTGCTGTTGTACGAGGCCAGGTACCCGAAATCCGAGCTGTCGCCGAACGGGTCGGTGGCGATGGGGCCCTGGTCAAAGTATTCTATCGCAGTGCCGCAGCCGCTCCAGAGCACGCGGTCGCGGGGCGAATTCTGCAGCGGTTCCAGCAGGCCTTCGTTCTCTATGGCGCCGTAGCTGCTGTCGTCGAAGCCGTCGCCGTCGGTAGCGTTGGATCCGATTACCGTGTAGGAACCGCCGGTCTGGTCAACCGCATGGGTCAGGGTGACCCGGTTCGTATTGCCGCCGGAGCCCCGCGAAGCGCCGTTGATGGAGCCCAGGTTCGTCGAGCCGGTGAGCCAGTACCGGTTCGTCGCCTCGGCGCCGCCCGTGCTGGTTCCCGGCTCCACCGCCTTGTTGAACACCACGTCCAGGGTCAGTGTGGTGAGGCAGGTGGCTGCAGAAACCTTGAGCCGCTCGTTGCCCAGGAAGGTCCCGTATTTCGGATCGACCAGGACGACGCCGTCGTTCACGTCAACCACGTTTGCCACGGTAAGGCGGTAAGTGGTCGTTGAGCACTGGTCCGCCGTGGTGGTGAGCTCGAATATCAGGCCCGCGGTGACCTCCACGATGGGCGTGCCGGTGTCGATCGATATTGAATCCGATCCTGATCCGGCACAGCCGGTCTCGGTCGGGTCCTCGATGAGGGTGTAGTTTGAAAAGTTACGCGCGCCGGTCGGGTCGGTGCTGTTGTCCACCTCCTCCGAGTACGTAATGCGTATCTTCCTGGCGCCCGTGGCGGTCACGCCCAGCACGTAGGGCGAGATCGCGCCGGTGACCGTGGCCAGCTGGGTCACGGCTGCCGCGTTGTCGGCCATATCGAATATGGCGGCCGCAGCAGCATGTATCTGGTCGACGTTCACATCGCCGGCGATGAGGACCGTATTCAGGGTAAGGGACACTGCGTTATCGGCGCATGCATCGGCGTCGCCGCCCATGCTTGAAATGCTGGCCGCTCCAGCGCCGCTGGTGTTCACATACACAAAGTTCGTCGATATGAGATTCATCGAACATCCGCCGGTGCTGCCGTTGCCGTCCACCGCTTCGCTGAACAAAACGTTCAGCGCGGTGGTGCCGGTTACGCCGGTGGCCGAGACGATCACCGGCGAAGCCGTATCGGTTTCACCAACGGTCGCCATTCCCACCTGGTTCAGAGCGTTGCCTGTCGCGTCTTCAAGGCCCGGCGTCGCCGTGGTGGTCAGGTCCGGCTTGACGCCGGTGTCATATCCGGAGCTAATTTCATTAAATCTGATATAGATAATAGTATCATTTGCCGTATCCGATACCGGCGCCGCAGTACCGTGGGCGAGCACCGCGCCGGTATACCCGGCCACGAGCCAGTCGGTCTGCGCCCCGCCCAGGCCGTTCGCCACGTAACCCGGGAATGTGCTGTCGTTTACGTTTTTGCTGAAGGTGATCTTATAGTGGTCGATCTTCCCGTCCCGGTCTGCGTCCATGGTCTCGGCCGTGGATATCGTCGGCCGTACGCCGTCCACCTTGATGTCCTCGGTATCCTCCAGGTTCTGGCCGGAGGGGAGGCCGGTCGCCCAGTCGTTGTTCACGCTGTCACGCAGCGTCGCTCCGGAGAGCGCCACGCCGTTAACATTCAGGTCAGCTCCCGAGGTGGTGTCGCCTTCGCTCACCGTATAGTTCACCGACGCGGATGTGGCGTTGCTGATGCTCGAAATGCTCACCACGTCTCCGGTGCTCAGGGTCACGTCCAGGGTGCCGCCGCCCGCCAGAGTCACGGCCTCGCTGAAATGCAGGGTCACGTTTATCACCTCGCCGATGCCGTAGGTTTTTGGCGATGTCGACGATGAATCTATGGAGGCGATTGTCGGCCGCACGCCGTCCACCTTGATGTCCTCATTATCCGCCAGGTTCTGGCCGAGAGGGGTCGCCAGGTTCGCGTTGTTGCTGAGCGAATCCCTGAGCGTCGCGCCGCCCTCCAGCGATACGCTCGAAACCGTCAGCCGGTCCGAAGGCTGGCCGAAGGTGGTGTCGCCTTCGCTCACCGTGTAATCGGCCGACGCGGAAGTGGCATTATTGATGCTCGATATGGCGAGCACGTCCCCGGTGTTCAGCGTGATGTACAGGTCCCCGCCGGCCAGGGTCACGGCCTTGCTGAAATGCAGGGTTACGCTGATCGTTTCGCCGATTCCGTAGGTTTTGTTCGTCGACGCCGAATCAATTGAGCTGATGTTCGGCACGACGCCGTTGATTATGATGTCTTCAGTATCGGCCAGGTTATAGCCGGACGGTATCGTCAGCACCGTCGCGTCATTGCCGGCCGCGTCGCGCAGGGTCGCGCCGTTCAGAACGATCGCGTCCGACGGGACATCCAGATCGGCGCCGCCGGTAGTATGGCTCGCCTCAACCGTGTAGGTGCCGTTCGCGGATGAAGAGAGCGCGAACGGATTGATGCTTACCATTACCGTTGGAGAAACATTCAGCGTGACCTCCATGGTCCCGCCGGCCAGGACAACCGGCTCGCTGAAATTGACTTTTATATTAATGGCGGAGCCTTCGCCGTAGGTGCCGGCCACGTTATCCGAGTTGACGGACACGATCACCGGACGTACGCCGTCCACCTGTATGTTCTTGGTGTCCGCCAGGTTCTGGCTGGCGGGGAGCGTCAGGTCCGCGTTGTTCGGGTTGTTGGTCACGACGTCCCGCAGGGTTCCGCCCGAGAGGACCGCGTTCGTCACCGTCAGGTCGGCCCCGGATGTGGTATCGCCCAGGCTCACCGTGTAGGTGACGCTCTTGGTGGCCGCGGCGCTGATGCCGGAGAGGTTCAGCGTCCTTCCGGAATTGAGGGTAAGGTCCAGGGTCCCGCCTGAAAGGGTCACCGCCTCGCTGAAGTTTATAGTAATATCGATATCGTCGCTGATGCCGTAAATCCCGTTGCCGGAGGATGAGGTGATCGATTCTATTATCGGCTGAACGCCGTCAACCTGTATGTTCTTGTTGTCCGCCAGGTTCTGACCGGAGGGGAGGGACAGGTCCGCATTGTTCGGGTTGAAGTCCACGTCGTCACGCAGGGTTCCGCCGGAGAGCACCGCGTTCGTCACCGTCAGGTCGGCTCCGGACGTGGTATCTCCCAAGCTCACCGTATAGGTGACGCTTTTCGTGTCCACTGCGCTGATGCCGGAAAGATTCAGCGTACTTCCGGAATTGAGGGTCACGTCAAGGGTGCCGCCGGACAGGGTCACCGCCTCGCTGAAGTTTATGGTTACGTTGATATCGGAGGTGGAGCCGTAGCTGCCGTCGCCGGAGGATGAGGTGATTGATAGTATTGTCGGCTGATCGCCGTCAATGACTACATTCTTGTTGTCCGCCAGTGATTCACCGGTTGGAATCGTGATATCCGCGGTGTCCCCGCTTCCGTCCAACAGGGTGGCGCCTCCGTTAAGGGCGATGCTTGCGGAATCCAGGTCAAGGCTCGTATCGCCTGCCGATACCGTATAGGTGCCGGTCAGCGCCCTGGCGGGATACGACGGCGCGCTTACGGAAACCACATCGCCCGTATCCAGTGTCACGTCAAGGGTGCCGACGGACAGGGTGACCCTGCGGCTGAAGTTAACGGTCACATTGATGGCTGACCCTGCGCCGTAGCTGCCGTTGGTCGATGTCGAGGTAATCGATTTAATCGCCGCCGGGCCACCGCCGCCCCCGAGGGCCAGCATCATCAGCGACTTGTTGGAGTCTTCGAATAGAGAGCTGAAAACGTTACCGTTGCAACCGATACTGCCGATTGAAAGAACGGATGCGAAGATAAGATACATGAGTTTTTTTATAGTTTTCATCTTCAGTTAACCTCTCCATATTAAAAAATTTTATATTGTGCGCAATGATGCAGCTGGAAATCTCTCTTAATCTTGCATCATTCTGTTGCGATCATTTCTTTTTAATAACATGTTTCATCCTATTTAATATCGTTCACTATAACGAAATTTAGACTTGTAAAACCCGCCCGTATGGGTTTTAGAGCCCTATATAATATACAAACTTAACAAGTGGATTCCAAAAAAAAATTAATAAATTCGCCTTATTTTCAAAATATTTTAAATTATTTTGATACGACATAATAGATAAGTTTCATAGATTAAATTTGTTGTTAAACTCAATAATCAGTGATTTTTGCCCCGCCGCCTCCGGCGGCGGGGCAAAAATGAATAATTATGAGTAGTTATGCAGCAAGTCTAATATATATAAACTACGTATCGTAAAATTTGTATATTTATTTTACTCATTTAATTATGCATCCCCATTGAATGTAAAATTATGCTGATAAAAATCCATCGGATACTGTTTTAAAATGATCATTTTATTATAATTGATTATAAATTGAACTCACACAAAATAATGAACAAAATAATCCACAATATCTAATTTTTTGATTTAAAGGAAATTCATAAAAGAACTAGTATGATACCTCAACGTGATGGTTTTGTATCAAATAATTAAATCCAATCTCCAATCACGCTGTTCGAGATCATATTAAATAATCTCGTATTATTAATTATTTGAACTTCACTATTTATCTTTCATCAAAGAATTATCTTGATTATTATATGCATGTATCCTATAAATTCTTGATAATACTATTATACAATCAATAGACTTGTTGCCAGACTATAAAAATAATCGAATATTTGCCCCCGCCGCCGCAGGCGGCGGGGGCAAATGTCAATTTTTATTTAGATATACAACAAGTCTGATAAAAGGTATATCAATTTACAATTATCCATGACATACTGTCCATACCATGAAACTTTCCACTAAAAGCGAATACGCGTGCCTTGCCCTTATAGATCTGGCAGAGCATTACGCCAAGGGGCTGATCAAAAGCGAAGATATCGCGAGAAGAAAAAAGCTTCCTAAAAAATTTCTGGACCAGATATTGTTCACGCTCAAAAACTCCGGTTATGTGAAAAGCAAGCGGGGGTCCGCCGGAGGATACCGGCTGGCAAAAACCCCGTCCCAGATCACCATAGCCGAGATTCTCCGATTAATGGACGGAGCGCTGGCGCCGGTATATTCGGTGAGCACGTATTTTTACGAGAAAACCCCCATTGAGCAGAACAAAAAAATGCTGAAAATCCTTAAAGAAATACGTGATTATGTAGCTGAAAAGCTGGAGAAAACAACCCTTGCCGATATCGTCTCATGATTGAAAATCAGGGTATAACCAAAACTCCGCACATATTAATTTGTTGACAGTAACAAGCATATGCGAGATTAAATTCTTTACTAATATGATAGAATTTATAATAAATACTGCGGAGGATAATCCATGAAAAAGCTATTATGCGTCGTTTTAATCGGAGCCGCCCTGTACGGATGTTCCCGTGACAAAGCAGCGGACACTTCCGGAAGGATCACCATTTCCGGCGCGTGGGCGCTCTACCCCATGGTTGTTAAATGGGCCGAGGTGTACCAGAAGAAATATCCCGATGTTATTATTGATATATCGGCCGGCGGGGCGGGCAAAGGCATGGCCGACGCCCTGTCCGGTGCGATCGATCTCGGCATGGTTTCACGGGAAGTGAAAAAAGCCGAAATAGAAAAGGGCGCCTGGTGGATCAGCGTCGTGAAAGACGCCGTTGTTCCCATGATAAACGAAAAAAACCCGTTTGCCGCTGAATTCCGCAAGCGGGGACTTGCAAAAAACGAATTCTCTCAAATCTGGATCTCGGGAAAAATCAAAAACTGGAACTCTCTGGTTAAAAGCGACACCATCACGGCCATCCACGTGTTCACCCGTTCCGATGCCTGCGGAGCAGCCGAGACCTGGGCTAAATACGTGGGCGGGGCGCAGGAGGATTTAAAGGGCGTGGGCGTGTATGGCGACCCCGGTCTCGCCGACGCGGTGCGGAACGACCCGCTGGGCATCGGTTTCAACAACGTCAATTTCGCCTATGACGCAAAAACGAAGAAGCCGGTCAGAGGCATCATCCCCCTCCCGCTGGACATAAACGGCAACGGCGCGATCGATCCCGATGAAAGCGTCTATGACGACCGCGATACCCTGATGAAGGCCATCGCGGAAGATAAATATCCTTCGCCGCCGGCGCGCGACCTTCATCTGGTATCCCGCGGTGTACCCGAGAAGAAGCACGTTGTGAAGTTCCTGCTCTGGGTCCTCGATGAAGGTCAAAAATACGTTCCCGACGCCGGATATATCTGCCTGCCCCCGGATCGGATTAAAAAGCAGACTGAAGAATTATCGAAAAAAATCCGGTGAAACGCCTCTGCGGCTTGAAGCGGGCGCTCTATGACACGCGGACGAATCATCAAAGACAGTATCGCCAGAAGAACAATGCTCCTGATCACCCTGGGATCCGGATTCCTGGTGTTCCTCATGGCGCTGGGCCTGTGCGTGAAGGCATGGCCCATTCTGAGGCTCAAGTCTCTCGGGGAGATCCTGTTTTCCAGCTCGTGGCATCCCCTCAAAGGCGATTTCGGGATGCTCCCCTTCATCATGGGCACCCTGTGGGTTACGGGCATCGCCATCATCATCGCGGTGCCCATTTCCCTGCTCACGGCCATATACCTGTCGGAGTACGCACCGAAAAGGATGAAGGAATTCTCCAAGCCGTTCATAGATCTGCTCGCCGGGATTCCGTCGGTCATTTACGGGGTCTGGGGAATCCTCATCATTGTGCCGCTGGTAAAAGATCATATCGCTCCCTTTTTCGGCGTCTACTCGTCCGGCTATTCGGTGCTGTCGGCGGGGATCGTGCTTTCAATCATGATCTTCCCGGTCATCATCCACATAACCATGGAGGTGTTCCACTCCATACCGAGAGAGCTTCGCGAAGCTTCACTCGCCCTGGGCGCGACCCGGTGGCAGACGGTAAAACACGTGCTGCTCCGCAAGTCCCTGCCCGGCATCGTCGCGGCGAACGTTCTTGGCTTTTCCCGCGCCTTCGGCGAAACCATGGCCGTGCTCATGGTCGCCGGAAACATCGTGAAGATTCCCCTATCCGTGTTCGATGCGGGCTATCCCCTTCCGGCGCTGATAGCCAACAACTACGGCGAAATGCTGTCGATCCCGCTGTACGACGCTGCTCTTCTCATGTCGGCACTGGTGCTTTTTGTCGTGGTAATATTTTTTAACGTGGTATCTCGGTATATCCTGCATAGAATCAATTTACGGATCAGCTGAGCATGAAAAAGAAAATGACAGCGAAAAAAATCGAGGAGGCCGTATTCAAAGCGCTCATGAAGGGCTGCGCGCTTGTCGTTTTCGGCTGTCTTGTTCTGATCATCGGAACGGTCATCATCAAGGGCATCGGTTCCATGAATCTCGACATGATCACGAAGACCCCGGAAGGAGGTTATTATCTCGGAAAAGAAGGCGGCGTGCTGAACGCCATTGTGGGTTCTTTCGTGCTCACCCTGTCGGCCACGGCCATCGCGCTCCTCATGAGCCTGCCGGTTGTTCTCTATATCAACGTCTATGCAAAAAAGAATTCCCGGCTGGCGACTCTCATCAGGCTGTCGCTCGATTTTCTCTGGGGTATTCCATCGATCGTGTACGGCGCTTTCGGGTTTACGGTTATGATTTTCTTCGGCATAACCGCCTCCCTTCTGGGAGGAATCATCACCGTGTCCCTTTTCATCCTGCCCATCATGGCCCGGGCGATGGATGAGGTGATTTCTCTGGTCCCCGGCGAACTCTTCGAGGCGTCATACAGCCTGGGCGCCACAAAATTCGAAACCGCGCTGAAAGTAATCACGCGGCAAACCATGCCGGGTATCGTCAGCGCCGCGCTCATAGCATTCGGTCGCGGCGTCGGCGACGCCGCGTCGGTTCTCTTTACCGCCGGTTTTTCGGATCGAATTCCCCTGTCGCTCCTCCAGCCGGCTGCGACCCTTCCCCTTGCCATTTTCTTCCAGCTGGGTACCCCGTTCCCCGAGGTGCAGGAGCGGGCATATGCGAGCGCCTTGATCCTGACTATCCTCATTCTCATCGTCAGCGTAACCGCCCGCTTTCTTACGGCTCGGTTCAGGCGCCATATCATACAATAGGAGATTGAACTCATGGACGCAAAACCCCATCTGCAGGTGAAAAACCTAAGCGTTTCGTATGGTACAACTGCAGCGCTCAAGAATATTTCCGTTGATATACCTGACAAGAAAATTACCGCCATTATCGGTCCATCGGGGTGCGGCAAGTCGACCCTGCTCAGGGCTTTCAACCGCCTGCTCGAAGACGGGGATGAAGTGAGCATATCAGGGCAGGTGCTCGTCGATAACGAGGATATTTATGATCCCCGGAACGATATCACCCAGATTCGGAAAAAGATGGGGCTCCTGTCGCAGAAGCCCTATCCTCTGCCCATGTCAATATTTGAGAATGTCGCCTACGGACCCAGAATCCACGGCATTAAGAAAAACAGAATGGATGAAACCGTTCGGCACTATCTCACCATCGCGGGGCTGTGGGAAGAGGTGAAGGACCGCCTTCATGAACCCGCGACCCGCCTCTCCATCGGCCAGCAGCAGCGGCTTTGCCTTGCACGGGGCCTGGCGGTTGAGCCGGAAATAATTCTGGCCGACGAGCCTACCTCCGCGCTGGACCCGAAATCAAGCCAGAAAATCGAGGCAGAATTTAAAGTCCTCAAGAATGATTACACCATCATCATCGTCACGCACATTCTTCGCCAGGCGCGGCGTCTTGCCGATTATGTGCTCTTTATTTACCTCGGAGAACTCATCGAGCACGGGCCGGCGCGGCAGATCTTCGAAAATCCGCAGCATGAAATGACGAAAGAGTATATTCAGGGAATCATCAGCTAGTGCCGCGAGGGCAGTGTATCCTGTTTACGGCTGAGCTACTTTCCGGCCCCCATGCTTTCTTGTTTTGAGTCTGGCGGTATCTCGTTTCCGGTGACAGGATCAATAACGGGAAGCGTGGTATCATTATCTTTGAGCCGAATATCATACGCCCCTTTACTTACCGGCAGGGGCATATCGGCATCCTGTTCAACATCGGATTCATTCCTCTGCTCCGGCGTTTCCCATTTCTTGTTTTCCTTTTTAATCTGGGATCTCACTTCATCAAGCCGCGATTTTGTGTCAACATCGTTGGGGTCTGCAATGATCGCTTTGGTATAGTATCGCTCAGCTTCGCTCAGGTTTTTGAGTTTCTCATAGCAGAGGCCGAGATACCGGAATATGGAAGGTGACTTTTCGTTCTGCTCAAGCGCCCTGTTGAAATACATGATGGCCTCTGCTATCCTGCCGCTGGAAAAGTAGAGAACGCCCATCTGAAAGAGCGCCTTTGGATGATCCCGATTGATGCGCATCGCCTCCTGAAGATAGCGGAACGATGAATCGATATCCTGCAGTGTAATATACAGAAGCCCTATCCGGTAATTGGCGTCAAAATTGTCGGGATTGATCGCGAGCACGGCCAGGTACAGCTGCTTGGCCTCCTCCCATTTCCGATTGTTCTCCAGGCGGAGCGCGGCGTTGTAAAAAAATTTCTCCTTGTACTGAAGCATATTTCGTACGTAGTCCTGGAGGTTGATCCTGAATTCAGCCTGTTTCTTCAGTTCGAACATGAGCTGCGTCTCTTCCTGGTAATTCTCCCGTGCCTCCGCCAGTTCCGCCTTTTTAAGCAGGGTCAGGATCTGGTCGTCAGACTGAAA
>MIBH01000062.1:72287-75831 GCA_001829455.1 Spirochaetes bacterium RBG_13_51_14 | reverse complement strand
TACATTTTCTTATTATTTGCTGTGTAGTCGTCGAAGAACCGCTTTGTGAGCCGAAACTGGTCAGACGGCAGCAGGCTTATCCCGGGGATATATTTTCCTCCCTGGATGACGGGAATCAGGTCGTCAATTCGCGTATACAGCAGATGGGATAGCACATGAACCTCATTCTCATACAATTTCATCACGTCTTCATGATTACTGATGAAGGAAACGAGCATGGAATAGGCATTCTGGTTGAACGCAAAGGCTTTTTCGTTGTCCGATGAAAACACGACCATGATGTTCGAAAAAAAGAATACGATCTGGCGGGCAAAAGACCGGCGCAGATTGGCGACAGCGGATGAAAAAAGTTCAGGCCTGCAGTCCGGAATGTTGAAGACCTGAATGAACAGGCCGCCCTTCTCCATGCGTTCTTTCAGGAGCATATAATACTCGGCTGAAAACCTGAAGGGATTCATTGTCTGATCAAAGAGGTTGGGGATATCCACGATAGTGTAATACCGTGCCGGATGTTTCTCGAAGTACAACAGCAGGCGGTCATTGTCGGGAACATACTTCTGTGTCCCGGAATAAGGGAGCCTGTTATAATCAACGTCCTGCTCCGTGAGAACGTCCAGACATATTGAATTTTTAAAATACCCGATAACCGGATTCCTGAAAAACTTCTGGTTCCCGTCAATGAAGAGTATCTTTTTATTCTCGGGATGATACAAGGCGATCGGAACGAGAGAGCGTTTGTGATTCCTTACGATGCTGTCAGAAATTGCGAACACCGGCACTCTGTTCATGGTGACCGTCGCCCGGCTTTTGATATAGTCGGCATTATAATTCACGTTCCGCAATTCTTCGAAATTCCTGATCTTGGTGACGTACATAGTGCTGTCCAGGGATATTCGGAAGAATATGATGATGAATATCAACAAAGGAAGAAAAAAGATTGAAAAGAAAAAATAAACCGCTTTCCGATATCCCACTACCTTGCTGTTTATCATAAACAGCGCAGGGATGGCAACATTCATAATCATCAACACGAGGATGACGATGTAAAACCATAGATTCGTAAACGCTATAAGGCTCAGGGAAATAATTATCGGCGCCGGCAGAATGAACAGAGCGAATTCAATAATGGCGGCGCGCTTCTTGTTATCATACTGTATGACCATCGTCCTGACATTGTGATAGAGCATTATTCCCAGCAGGACCGCCACGGGCGCAAACAGGAGGATACCGACAACAAAATTCAGACTCATGTTAAAGTTCAGGAGCAATATCAGGAACGCGAGAAACGCGATGGGCAGGAATGCCTCGCCGTACACATGCACAGAGGACACCGTAATGAACCGTCCCGCAATATATCCCAGCAGCATGATCACAAAGAGGAGGGCGATAAACACAAGCTTGACGTATATCAGATCACCATAGTACCGGCTGACACTCAGATAACTCAGGTACGCGTACACAATGATGTACAAGAAAGTGAGATATGTGAATAACGCGTTTTCATTGCTCCTGACCTGCGTTGATTTCAACTCACGATCTTTCTCTTCCTCATCGTCCTTTGTGTACAGCGGTTCCGGATTGTAGGGAAGGTTCATCAGAACGATTGACGGTAAGATAAGAAGCGGAAGCGGAGCGACAACGACCAGCGGTATGCCCAAGGAGTAGAGGAGACCGGAGAGCACCATACCGAGGGGTATGCCGAGAAACATAAAACCGATGAACCGCTCGACTCCCTGGGTTTTATCGATAAAATTTCCACATGAAACCCTGATGGAATATTTAATCTTTATGCCGAAAAATAATGCCGCGATGAATATTAATGCCGGAATTGAATAGGGGAAGCGAAAAAATAGAACAATAAAAAATTCGGTAGCGCCGGGAATGATGAGATTCCTGAAAATATAGATCAGAAAAAGAACGAGGAATGCTGTCTCCGCGAATATGTAGATAAACCTGAAGTTCCTGTATTTCGAATACAGCAGCCGGCCTATCTGATTGCCGATAAAAATTCCCCCGAATCCGAAGATCACAATTAATTTTATTACAGGATAATAAAAAAAATAATACTTTAATACCAGTGAAATGTCGGCAAAGAGAACGCCGATTAATATAAAAGACAGAAAATTATTATAATCAATTAATTTCCTCTGCGATATATTGGAATAATGAAATTCTCTTAAAAAGCTCATGACGAAATATCTCCCCGATCAGGCCTCGAGTAATTATCAATATGGTAAATTCAAAAATTACAAGAATTTTTCCATCGGCTGACCAAAAAAACGACATAAAGCTGTTTGCCTGTTCATTATTATCACTGCCTTCCTTCCCTCTGATACCTGGTTTTCAATGCATAATTATCTACAGTTTTGCATAACCATGATAAAATTATAACCATACAGTATTGTTATGGAGAGGTCAAACCGTTTGCCGTAATAAACAGGCATTTCTTGTTTTACCCCGCCGCCTTCTGTGTGGGGAATAACATTGAATAATTAGTGATGATCGTGCAACAGGTCTATTAACATGAATGTCTCTGATATTTGAAATACGTGAATTATGTCCGATTATCACCGGATTCACTTGAAATAACGCAATCGGCCCGAGGTCTAAGAATCTGATGCATCTGATATAAAAAATTAAAAATTGCTAAGGATAATTTTCAATATTCCGACAAATTGAATAGGAGAAAAACGCAAAAAAATCGCTTTAATGGTAAAAAAGCTCGATAATCAATTATAATCAATATTATTTCATAATAAACGCCTATAAACGGCTATAAGAGACTTCAATTTATTCTCATTATCAGCCGAATTTCTCCTTGAGGGGTGTAGACCTATCAGGCTGGCACGGAGGCCAGCCTTGTAAAGATTCAAGGAGGAATCTTGATGATTATCAACCACAATATTTCTGCCATTAATACCCATCGCGTTCTGAAATTTCAGCACTGGAACGTAGAACATGCTATGGAAAAACTCTCCTCCGGAATGCGGATCAACCGCGCCGGTGATGACGCATCCGGACTCGCCGTATCCGAAAAAATGAGATCCCAAATCCTGGGTCTGCGGCAGGCGGAGCGTAATACCGAGGACGGCATGTCCCTGATACAGACCACCGAGGGATACTTACAAGAAATATCCAATATAATTCAGCGCATGAGGGTGCTGGCGGTTCAATCCTCGCACGGCATCTATACCACTGAAGACCGGCAATACATTCAGGTTGAAATTTCAGAGCTCGTTGACGAGGTCGACCGCATAGCCTCACAGGCCGAATTCAACAAACTAAACCTGCTCCTGGGAGATTTTTCACGGACAAACCCGAAGGCTTCCATGTGGTTCCACATGGGTCCCAACATGCACCAGCGGGAACGGGTCTTTATCCAGACCATGTCGGCTGTGGCGCTGGGGGTGAGAGATTTCATCGGCAGGCCCATCACGCTCTCCAC
This sequence comes from Spirochaetes bacterium RBG_13_51_14, assembly GCA_001829455.1. Taxonomy (GTDB): domain Bacteria; phylum Spirochaetota; class UBA4802; order UBA4802; family UBA5550; genus RBG-16-49-21. The sequence goes on along the minus strand of MIBH01000062.1, from coordinate 72,386 downwards.
TCAGGAGTATGCGAACAGGAGCATCGGCGTCTTTGACGATGCCATCCGTATCATATCAAAACAGAGAGCCGATCTCGGGGCGTATTATAACCGGCTCGA
>MIBH01000062.1:60855-72152 GCA_001829455.1 Spirochaetes bacterium RBG_13_51_14 | reverse complement strand
GCAATGCACCAGCAGGTATTCCCTGACAAAAAAAAACCTGGTATCAACATTCCTGATACGGAGATCAGGAAAAAAGTCAACAAAGGAGTGTTAGACTATGATAATCAATCACAACATGAGTGCGATTAACTCCAATAAGGTGCTTAAATTCAAGCACTGGGATGTTAACAAATCTATGGAGAAGCTGTCGTCCGGCATGCGGATCAACCGCGCAGGGGACGACGCTTCCGGACTCGCCGTATCTGAGAAAATGAGAACTCAGATTCAGGGCCTGCGGCAGGCTGAACGGAATACCGAAGACGGTATGTCCTTCATCCAGACCGCCGAAGGATACCTCGAGAACACCTCCTCCATTATGCAGCGGATCAGGGTCCTGGCTGTCCAGTCTTCCAACGGTATCTATTCTCAGGAAGACCGCCAGCTTATCCAGGTTGAGGTATCGGCGCTGATCGACGAGGTCGACCGGATCGCTTCTCAGGCCGAATTCAACAAGTTCAAACTGCTGCTGGGCGATTATGCAAAGACGAACCCGAAAGCTTCCATGTGGTTCCACATGGGACCCAACATGCATCAGCGCGAGCGCGTCTACATCGGGACCATGACCGCCGAAGGCTTGAACTTGAAGGAAAGAACCGGGAAGTTCCTGGCTAATCTCAGCACCGCGGAAGGCGCGAACCGGACGATAGGCGTTATTGACGACGGTCTGCACAAAATCGCGAAACAGAGAGCGGACCTCGGCGCCTATTACAACCGGCTCGAGCACGCTGCGAAAGGATTAATGAACGCTTATGAAAACATACAGGCATCAGAGAGCAGGATCAGAGATGCCGATATGGCGGAAACATTAGTCGACCTGTCCAAGGATCAGATTCTTGTCCAAAGTGGTACTGCAATGCTGGCTCAGGCAAATCTGAAAACAAGGACGGTATTACAGCTTCTTGGTGGTTAATAAACAAATCAGTAAGAAAGATTAAGGGAATACCACCTATTACAAACCCGCTCGAGAGAGCGGGTTTTTTATTATACCTTCGTGCCGAACAGCGATCCCGGCAGAATCATCGACTAAAAAGTACTTGAAAAGAAACGCCCCTCACATCAACTATCCAATCGAGCTGCACCGATATACAGTCGCTCGGGAAACGACCATGGGCCACTCACTTTTTTATAAAATCCTCCGCGAACATATAGTCGAAGGCACCCTTGCCCCGGGGAACGAGATCGGCATACGGATCGACCAGACCCTGACGCAGGATGCGACCGGCACCATGGCATATCTTCAATTCGAAGCACTGGGAATCCCGAAGGTCAGGACCGAGCTCTCGGTATCCTACATCGACCACAATACGATTCAGATGGGATTCGAAAACGCCGACGATCACGCGTATCTGCAGACCATGAACGCGAACTTCGGCATATACCATTCCCGGGCAGGCAACGGCATATGCCACCAGGTTCACCTGGAGCGGTTCGGCAGGCCCGGCGCGACGCTGCTGGGCTCGGACAGCCATACTCCCACCGGAGGCGGGATCGGCATGGTTGCCATCGGCGCCGGCGGCCTCGACGTGGCCGTGGCCATGGGCGGCGGCCCCTTCTATCTGACGGCCCCCCGGGTGATCAACGTGCGCCTGAAGGGAAAACTCCGCCCCTGGGTGTCGTCGAAGGACGTCATCCTCACCGTGCTCGGAATGCTCAGTACCAGGGGAAACGTGGGTACGATCCTGGAATACACCGGCGACGGAATACGAACGCTGTCGGTTCCGGAACGGGCCACCATCACCAACATGGGCGCCGAGCTGGGCGTGACGACATCGATATTCCCCAGCGACGAAGCGACGCTCCATTTTCTCAAGGCCCAGGCGCGGGAGGGCTCCTGGCGTGAGATCCATCCCGACAGTGACGCCGAATACGACCGGGTAATTGAAATCGACCTTTCGAGCATTCAGCCCCTTGCTGCCTGCCCCCATTCGCCCGACAACATAAAAAAAATATCCGATATAGCGGGTTTTCGCGTCGACCAGGTGGCCATCGGGAGTTGTACCAATTCCTCCTACAAGGACCTCATGACCGTGGCGCGTATCATGAAAGGGAAAAAGGCGGCGTCGCACGTGAGCCTGATCGTCGCACCGGGATCGCGTCAGGTGCTGGAGATGATAGCCCGCAACGGCGCCCTGGCCGACATCATAGCGAGCGGAGCGCGTATCATGGAATCCGCATGCGGTTTCTGCATCGGCGCGGGACAGGCGCCCCTGACCGGCGGAATCTCACTGAGAACAAACAACCGGAACTTTGAGGCGAGATCCGGGACCGAGTCGGCGCAGGTTTATCTCGTAAGTCCCGAAACCGCCGCCCTATCCGCAGTCGCGGGAACGCTGGTGAATCCGCTCGACCGCCCGGCGCGGGATTATCCCGACATAACCGTGCCGGATCAGTTTCTGATCGATGATTCGATGATCCTGCCGCCTTCGGAAAAAAAGATTGAAATCGTCCGCGGACCCAACATCGGCGATCCTCCCTACACCGAGCCCCTCAGGGACGAAATCCAGGGAGTTGTCGGCCTGAAGGTCGGGGATGCTATCACCACGGACCATATCATGCCTGCCGGTCAGCGGCTCAAATACCGGTCGAACATTCCGAAATACGCTGAATACGTGTTTGAACACGTTGATCCTGAATTTTCAAAGCGCGCCCTGGCGGACAAAGCCGGTGGAATGTATACCCTCATCGTGGGCGGACTGAGCTACGGACAGGGCTCAAGCCGCGAACACGCGGCCATCTGCCCCATGTACCTGGGAGTCCGCCTGGTGTTAGCCAAATCTTTTGAGCGGATTCATTCCGACAACCTGATAAATTTCGGCGTTATACCGCTCGCGTTTATAAACCCGGGTGATTACGAACGGATTAACCGCGGCGACAGCGTGATTGCCCGCGACCTCCGAACAACGGTCATGGAATCGGATACCGTCACCCTTACTATAGCCGGCACGCCGTATACGTGCGCCATTTCCGTTTCACAGCGTCAGCGGGCTATTCTGCTTGAAGGAGGACTTTTAAATTATACCAGGAAAAAATTCAGCGCCTGACCAATACCGCCGTAAAACCCGTCTCTCTCGTATGAGCCGTAATCGTCATGAATGCTTATGAAACCATAAACCTCTGCCAGCCTAACGGGGAAAAAAGCTGTTGCGCCTGCTGCGGTCTCTTTAACTTCAGGGATATATCCAGGGAAAATCTTTCACGGTTCCTCGACGGTGGAGCATCGAGGTCTTCATCTTTGATAGCGACCGGGCATATCACCGATCAGGGGGACGGTCACGTTATCAGGGATAAAACTTCGTATATCTGCCCGCATCAGGGGCTGATTTACAATAAGCGACCCGGATGCCTGCTGCACCCGCATTACCGGAATAGCAGTATGAGAAACGATTCGTTTTTCGGCGAAAAAATCTGCAGCGGATTCCTGTGCCCGGCCCACACCCGACTGACGACCGAACATAAAAAAACGATCATCGAACTGGTCGATGACTGGTATTTCTATTCGGTAGCCATCATCGATCCTGATTCCACCATCTGGCTGCTTCAATTGCTTCACGATCGGTATCCAATCGCGCTTCAAAGAGAATCGGCCGTCAGAAAAATCATCACCGAATGCCTGACGGTTCATTCAAGCCATCTGGCCGTTTATCCCGGGCCCATATTTTTCTATTCCGAATCGGAGTATAATGTTAGTAAGGAAAACTTTTCAATCCTGTCGAATAACATCGATCAAGAACAAAATGAAATCATCGCCGTGATCGAGAAGAACCTCTGATCACCGGAGCCCGGAGCGGATCAAAAAATCATTCACCTTGTCAGGAAAATCAGTGAATACGCCGTCCACGCTTATGGTAACAAAGAATATCTCCAGGAGATCATCAAAACTCCCTGCGTACGATGGAAGGGCGTCGGCCCGGAACGTATAGGGATGGACTTCCATGTTCCGCTCATGTGCCCATGCCACCAGTTTTGTGAGCATAGGCTCGCGCCCCTTACCCTCGTCGACCGCTATCTGGTTCATCCATGGTCCGATGAGGTCTGCATAGCGCGCCACTTCATCCAGGCCTTCGGGAGTCATCATTCGGTAATAATCGACACCGGGAGTTTCCTCCCATGTGTTATCGCCAATTAATTGCACCATCGTAAGATCGCTTTTCAGGTCATTCCTCATGTAGCGGATACTGTCCGGCTCAAAACTTTGGATGTAGCACCTGGAATCCCTGCTTGAATATCCATATCGTTTCAGGATGTCCAGTACGACATCTTCTATGCATTTCCCCTCCCCTCTGTGGTACGCGGGTCCCTTCGGCTCTATGTATATCCCGACATCCTTTCGCATACTCCTGTTAAGGCCCTGAACCAGCGCTATCTCCTCCTCAAGCGTTGGAATTCCAAAGTTGATCCTTGATCCTTTAGGGAACCGGCCTGGGTAGACCGCATTCCCCGTGTCAGGATGGAGGCGTTCATGAATAGTAAGCTCTTTGATTTCCTCAAGGGTGAAATCAACCGCGTAAAATTTCCCGTCCTTTCTTTTTTTCCCGGGGAATACGTCCGCTACATCGGTCATTGCATTCAGATAGTGGTCATGGAAAACGATGGCGCGGTCGTCCTTTGTGAGAACGGCATCTAACTCGACAAAATCGGTCCCCATTGCGAAGGCGAGGGCCTTGCCGGCAATCGTATGTTCGGGAAGGTATCCGCAGGCGCCCCGGTGTGCTATGACGATGGGTTTTCTTTTCATTAAATTTTTCAGTACAATCACATTTGCCAGATTATTACATTCAGGATATCTGAGTCATCATTATATCCGGCAATTAGTAAAGAATTTTTTTCCCGGGGCAGACAGAATAGGGGAATAGGTACGGCACTTCCCCGCAGCTCCCTCTTCGTCGGGGAGGGAGCTGGAGGTCGACCGCCTCAGAGCGAATAGGCAATGCCCACCTTTGCATACAATCGGTGGATCTCGCTCCCGTTATACCACGATTTTGACGGCACGATGACCCAGAAGAACCCCCCGTTCAGAGAGAGCGGCCCCTGTGAGAACGTGAGAGCGATGGAAGGCGCGAGGTCGCTGAACCCTTTCTTAAGCGGTGTTCTGGTCTGCTTGATTCCACCGAGGGTGATCGTCCTGGTCGCGCCGCTGTAGCTCAGCCCCGGGGTCGTATCCAGCGCTCCGGCGGCCGGGTTCCACATGACGTTGTAATGCGTCAATTGGACACTTTTACTAAGATAGTATCCCGCGGTAAATCCGATAGTGAGCGCGACTTCTTTTATGAGCTCGAATGGATGGCTCAGCCCGATCTGCGCGTAATAATCGCCGCCACGCTTCAAACCGGTATAATAATCATACGTCACGGATATGACCGGATTAATATACGGCACTACGGGAAGGCCTAATATACAGGTCATCGTTACAAAGCTGATATCGACATACGAAACCCTGTTCAGCCCGTCAACCTGCGACCGGGCGTACTCCCGCGCATACCGCGAGTTAAAATACCACCAGTACCAAACGCCGGCGCCGATGGTGACTGCGTCCCGTATGGTATACGAATAGTCGGCGCCGAAATCGAGGCTCTGAGTCGCATAGGCAAGATGATTAAAATTCAGGCTTTTTCGCACCAGGTTGCCGGATGAATCGAACATGAGGGAATATCTGCCGGGCTTTCCGCTGAAGCCGTTGAAAACCCAGCTCGCTGCGATTTCACTGGCAACCGAGAGAGAAAGTCCCGTATCGAAAACGGACCATGACACCTTCGGATAGAACGCGCCGTCCCCGTTGAAGAATTTAGTCCCGCGCCACAGGTAGGTGCTGTAATAATCGATGCCAATGCTTACGCCGGCGTGCTTCTTCTCGGATTCGCCCGCTTCCCGTTCCTTTTCCTGCGCGACACCCGGGCCGGCGATCAGTATCAGTGCAGCGGCCGCGATAAAAAAAATTTTCATAAGAATCCTCCTCCGTAACTATAGTTCTATCTTTACAACATACGGAGAAGAATGCGCCGCTGTAAATATTTTTAACCCGGTAATTATTAACTGGATGTTAAATTTCAAATATTACGGGTGTGTAACATGTAATTTAATATAACATGTGTTAGTTTATATATCAGAAGAGATTGTCCATCATGTTCTGGATGTTCCGTATGCCGATGACGGATCCCGTAAAGCCGGCCGCTGCGGCCTCGCCGGTTTCGGCGTCGGGAATCACGAGCGTACTGAAACCGGATACCTTGAACTCCTGGATACGCCGCCCGCAGAGCGATACCGGCCGTATCTCGCCCGACAGGGATATTTCTCCCAGAAATCCGTACCCGTGGGGCACCGGCTTGTTTGTGAGGCTTGACGCTATGGATACAGCCACCGCCAGGTCGGCCGCGGTATCGTTTATCTGGAATCCGCCGGAAACATTGATGAATACATCAAATGAGTTGAGCTTCAGCCCCGCGTGCTTCTCCAGCACGGCGGTGATCAGTATCAACCGGTTCAAATCAAAGCCGTCTGCCATCCGCCGGGGATTGGGGAAAGAGGAAAAGGTCACCAGGGACTGGACCTCAAAAAGAATTATCCTGCTCCCCTCAACCGCGGCGGACACCGCGTTTCCCGGCGCAGAAGAGAGATAGGGATTCAGGAAGATCTTATTTTTGTCCGTAACTTCCACCAGGCCGCGTTCCTCCATGCGGAACAGGCCTATCTCATTAACGGATCCGAAACGGTTCTTGAATGCCCGGAGGACTCTGAAATCACGGGAAAAATTGCCCTCGAAATAGAGAACCGTATCCACCAGGTGCTCTAGCAGCTTCGGTCCGGCAATCGCCCCCTCCTTTGTGATGTGGCCGATGAGAATCAGGACCGCGTTCAGCCGTTTCGCCGCACCGGCCAGCCGCGACGCCGATTCCCTGATCTGGCTCACCGAACCTTTAAGGCCCGGTATGTCAGAAGAATAGAGCGTCTGAATCGAGTCGATGATGACGCACTGCGGCTTCACGGATTCGGCCAGCCGTATGATCTGCTCCACATCGGTGGCCGATGAAAGCTGTATGGCGTTCAGGGGAGATCCGATGCGCTCCGCCCTGAGTCGGATCTGCACCGGGGATTCCTCGCCAGAAATATATAGTGTCCTGAAAAAGCCGGCAATCTGCAGGGCAAGCGTGGATTTGCCGATCCCGGGCTCGCCGCCGATAAGGATCACGGATCCGGGAACAACGCCCCCGCCACACACCAGGTTGAACTCCCCGATTCCCGTTGTAAATCTGTTCACTGCGCTGTATTCAACATCCGCGAGCGTGATGACATCGGCCGGCACAACCGGCCCTGCCGGAGCCGGAGCATCAGCTTCGACGATTGAATTCCACTCGCCGCAGGCAGCGCATTTTCCCTGCCATTTCGCAAAATCAGTACCGCAGGCTGTGCAGATATAGTATTTCCGTTGCCGCGCCATTATCAATTCTGGGTTCTGAAAAAGAGTTTGGACGGGTCCTGCTTGAGCTGGCGGAAGAGATCCTTGGCCGATATTGAAGCATCCTTGAGGTTGTTGTATATATCCTCCTCGTTCAGAAGCCGACCCAGTGTTCCGCGGCCCTTCTCGATCCTGAATACGATCCTGTTGAGGTTGGTTGAAGTCTCCGAGAGGTTACGCAGGGTGATATTGATATCGTCCTTGTTCTTCTCGGAGAGATCGGCCATGTTTTTCGAAAACCGGTTGACGTTTCCCATCATGATCTTCGACTGGAAATTCAGGCTTGCGATCATCTCCTTCGCCGATATGATCGACTGTCGTATGTCATACCGGTTTTCGTCGGCGATCTTGTTCAGGTTCCCCACGAACTTCTTGGAATTCTGAAAAATCTCGGCGAGGACCTGGCCGCCGCTCTCGTCCTGCATGAAGCTCTGGAAGGTCATCATCATCTGATCGAAGCTCGCTGGATCGAGGCCGTAAATCTTATCGCCGTCCATGAGAAATTCCTCCACGTCCGAGGACGGCGGGACAAAGACGTTGACGTATTTCTCCCCGATCAATCCCGATGTGAAAATGGCGAACTTGGTATTCTTTACCAACGCGTATTTCTTTTCTATCCATACGTTCACTTCAGTCTTTTCGCCCGATTGTGTGATTGTTTTTACATACCCTATCTTGATACCGCCCGCTATCTTTACCGGGGCTCCGACCCTGAGATCGTTTAAAAAACTGAAATAGACCCGCAGCGAGTATCCTGAGCGCGATATAGTGATCTTCGCAAGCACCGCAACCAGAACGATAAATACGGTAAAACTGATGGTTATCATCAGTCCCACCTTGGCTTCGTCATTTAATTTCATAGGAATCCTCCACGGGAGATACTGGGATGGGAATTGTTCTTGTATATTTAATAATATATATCGAGCAAAAAAATTTGCAACAATATTTCAACGGAGAAAAAAAATCATTGATTAACGTTCGCAGTGTATTTCCGATCCGTCTTTCAAGTTAGACCGGGCGGCTGTCGTCGGAGTCAGCGCGGCTAACTTGCTCTGATTTTTCTGTTGACAAAGAAACGCAGTAGCAATAAGTGATTAAAAAAACCAGGAGGTGCCCTGTGGGAAAACAGTATAATGCTCGAGAAAAACGACAGCGAGCCAGGAAACGATTAAAAAGAATAAAAAAATTGCTCAAAGAAAAGCTGGCGAAAAAGATTTAATCACCGCCGCTTCCGGTGCTGATAGGTTGCTCATCCAGAATAACCGTATCATACTCAATCCTTTTCAATTCCAGACAAAAATTCAAGAATTCCCTGTATTCACCGGGCTGAATGGCGGCCGGATATATCGTTATCGCCTTTTCCGTTTCAAGCACCGGTGATCCGCTCTTTTTTGCAATGCTGATCCTGACGCTACCGAATCTTGATGTTAATACATGCTTCCTGCTAAGTTCGACTCCGGCATAGGAAGCCGGCAGCCTAAACCGATATGTCTCCTGCTCATTAATCGGCTTCTCGATCACCAGCGGATGATTCCGATTAGGGTATGCGAGGTAGTTGTACACGGTGCTTTTATGCAATACCGGTTCCAGGATCAGCCGCCGGGATCCGGCGACCGTAACGCCCATGCCCATGCCCATGCCACGGACTGTAAGAACAAAGGGCTTATTGCAATCATCAATATTCTCGGTCCGTAACCTGTCGATGCTGAACCCCGGGATCATTCCGCCGAAATAGCGATACGCTGATGTTTCACCGTACCGGGGATTGCCGAAATCCGACCGTAGCTCGCCTGCAGAATCGATGAAGGAAATTTCAGCGTCGAATTCGGCACTTCCATCTGAGGCAAGGGTAACGGTGTATCTGCCGTTCGTTGTCCGCATATCCCGATTGCGGACTTTTCTGATATGGTAGGCATTATTGATGATAACAAGGGCACCGGCACCGGAGACGCCGCTCTCCGTGACCCCGCATCGGAACAACCGGCTCGAAAAATCAAGCCACAGCACGTCATTGATATCGAGGGGTACACACAGCAGGATGCTGGTAAAATATTCATGGGATACGCAGCCGCCCGGGTCGGGCAGGTAGGTGCTCCTGGCAAAGGCGATATAGGACCGTATGCCCAGGTTTTCTAGTATAGCGCGCGCGAGCAGTACCTTGTCTTCGACGCTCCCCCGTTTCCGTAACAGGGTATTTTCAACGGCGTCGGGGTTATAGAAGGATTTTCGCCGGAGCCCTATATCCCGCGCTACGAAATCATATACGGCCGCGATGGTTTCTTCGATGTTCTCTTTTTTGAATGACGCATGCGGCAGGGACATCGGGCCGGCCTTTCCGGCGATGAGGCCGCAGTACCAGGAGACGAAATCGCCGAATCCGTCCACCGTTGAAAAGGAAAAATAGTGAAGACAATTTTGTTTGCCCCCGGCATAACGTTCCTCCGATACCGGAGGAATACCGTCGATGGAAATGGCGTACTGTTTGAGCCCATCCACCGGCGTCTCAACAATGGGGACGCGATTCTTAAGCAGGAAATTAACCTTCATCCCTGCCGGCGCGATGACCTTGATTGACACCCTTCCGACCGGTTCATCGTACCGGTGCAGGTATTCCACCGGCAGTGAAAAGAGCCGGCTCCCCTTGAGAGCGGGCACCCCATTATCCACGATGTACGACAGGTGAATGACGGAGCCCACGCCGAGCGAGTTGATGGTGATATGTGCGCCGTCATGCGCCCTGCTCACGGTATACAAACCGGAACCGCTGCCCCGTGAGCTATAGACGCGCAGGCGGACCGGATGAAAATTCCCGTGGTATGGTACTAAGATGTCCCGATACCGGCTGACGCCCTTCTCGTTATTGATTGAGATGACGTCCTCGCAGAAAATTCTGCTGCTGCCGTCATTCTGAATGATGAAGATTTTGCTCCGGTACTGGATCGTGGACGGATATCGGGCATCCCCTTTCCATAACCAGGATGAATCCACGTTCCCGATGTCATCCGTGTAGCCGCTGAAGGGATTGCCCACTTCGCCGCTGAAGATATACTGGTTGTAGTCAGCCACGCTGAAGAGCGACGGATTTATCTTCAGAAGCTTCTGGAAATACATGGACGGATCGTCTGACTGAGCTATATCGATACGCCCCAGGGCGTAATACAAAAATGGTCTGTCGCTGGTGAGAAGCGCCCTGAATATTGCATCACGCGCCTTTCTGGTCTCTCCGCATCGAATATAAACTTCCACCAGCTCCTCGGTAAAATCATTATTGAAATTATACTTCTGTATCAGTCCCAATGCATGCCGGAAGTCGCCCCGGGAAAGATACTCCCGCTCTAATGATCGGGCCCGCTGCGCCGTAAATTTTCGGTTTATGATTTCATGCGATATGCTCATAAATTTATTCCAGTCCCGTTTTTTATAATACGCCGCCTCCTCCTCCAGCACCAGCACCGATTCCGGGAAATTCTTTTTCATCTGAACAGCAAGCTCTTCGAATTCCTTTTCATATCCCTGGGAGTTCAGAACCCCGAGGAACAGCGCACCGGAAAGCGGGTCCCGGGGCGCCGCTGTTGCGAGCCTCCTCCCTTCGCGGTATGCCCGCGCATAATCCCTGTCGCTGATGAAATGCTTCAGCCGCGCGCGCGACGCCGGAATAAAAGAGGGGTTGGCTTCCCTGATCTCATTCATGATCCGCCACCCTTCGTTGAATCCGGCAGATCCTTGATCGCTTATATTCCTGTTTATCAACGCGGAAGCGAGCAGATATGATACCCAATTGCGTTTATCCAGCGCGAGGTATTTTTTA
>MIBH01000062.1:0-60833 GCA_001829455.1 Spirochaetes bacterium RBG_13_51_14 | reverse complement strand
TCTCCAGATTATCAAAGTATTCGCCCAGATGCGCGATATCCCCCGGCACGCCGCCGGCCGTATCCAAAAAATATGGGCCGGGGAAATCCAGCTCTTCCGACACCTCACCGCTGTCGGTGAACGCGGCTTCGTACTCCGTATCCGGCTCAACCACGGCATCACGCTCATCGGTGATCACCAGGCGTACCCGCTCAAAGGGGGTCCCGAACAGTTTCAATAAAACGGTGATGCCGCGGACATTGCGGACCCGTATGACGCGGATTTTCCGAAAATCATCCGCAGTGTTGCGGGTCGCCTCCTTTCCGTTGATGAACGCCGTGTAGGCGGATCGGGAATATATTCGTATCTTCACCGCATCCTGGACGCGGAATGATACCCTGGCATAGACGATCCCGCGATCAGGATACAGGTATTTCCCGGGATCAAGCCACCCGTCATAATCCGCGATATATATCCGTTTCTGCGGAGAAACGGCGCCGCTGTCTGACATGATCTCCGGCTTAAACACAAAATCGCGATCACCGGCACCATACCGCTCATAGGGCCCGATCAGCGTCCATTTCCTGACGGGCCTCAGCTCATCGGTTATTTTCTTCCCCCGCTCGCTCTTATAGCGGTAGAGAAGCCGCTCCAGTTCAGCATTGAGGTGCAGGAGGCACAAAGCGGAGTTTTCGCTCCGGTTAGCGATGATGGACGCCTTGATTTTTTCTGCGGTTTTCTCAACTGCCACTGCGCCATACAGGTCTGCCATCTGAAATAAAAGGGGATAATAGAGGACTGAAACAGGATGAACCGGATGCTCCAGGATCATTTTCTCCAGCGTTTCAAACAGGCGCGGATAATCTCCGTTCGATGCGCTCTGAATGACCGCGTCTTCATGTTTCTGGATACCGATGGCTGCGGCGCACGGGAGGGCGGATATCAGCAGAAATGCTGCGGCCGCGAGGATGCTGATGCTCTTTTCAGCGCGCATACATGCAACCTGTCCTATTCCCCATTATCTGACATGGGGCTTGTCCCAAAAGCCCCCTATATCCCCCAGAGGGGGACTTTTTCGCACTAATTTTTATTGAAAAGCCCCCCCTTGGGGGGGGTTGGGGGGAAGTTTTTAGACAGCCCCGGACACTGTCATTGAACCAGTATGGCGCCCCCTTCAAATAAAATATCCAGAATGTAATAATCCCGTTTCGTATTCGCTGGAGTATACGCAACCAGCTGACCGGAAAATTCCAGGTTTTCATTTTCCTTCAACATTGATATTGAATTCTTACTGTCGATATAAATATAGTAGACGATTCTGACGTTCATCCGCTCAGCATCAAGGTCGACCAGCACGATGCGGTACTTTTTTTTAAACCGCTGTGTCTTATCGATGGATTTTATCAACCCCCTTCCCAGCACGATGGAGTTGAGCATGTTCTCCAGCAGGCCGTCCCTGAGTACCGGCGGCGTCCGGTAAAACTCCGAAAAGAACTTATTGTCCATCGGAATCCTGCCGCTTTCACTCTCCTCCGGCGCGGCCATAATCGGGATCAGCGCCAACACTGTCATGAGCGCCAATTTGTGTATCATATTCAGGATGCCTCTCTTTCTTCTCTTATTCCCCGAGATCGATATTCAGGACCCGGGAGTCACGGTTCACCGTCATCCGGGCAAGCCGGCGGCCGTGGCGGTCAAAAATCCGCATAAAAGCATCAAGGGAAGATACCTCCCTCCCGTTTACTGACAAAATAACGTCGCCCTTTTTCAAGTTATATAGTATACTCTTCGGCGACACATATGAAATGACCACGCCGCCGGTTTCCGAGTTTTCATCAATTTCAATGCCGTAGTGCATGAAGAGCAGGTTCATCCCTTTCCGTATTTTTTTGTAAACCCTCCTCTCCCGTAACGTCAGGCGGGCATTCTCGATCCGCCTGTCCCGTGAAACAGAAATATCAATCCTGGAGCCTACCGGTTTATTACCCACAGCCCTGATGAGGCTTCCCAGGGTAGTTATCTTCTCACCGTCAACCTCACGTATAACATCTCCCGCCCTGAGGCCAGCCGATTCGGCCGGCGAATTTTTTATTACCGAAATAATCGCCAAATAACCGCCATCTTTTCCGCTCTCTGCCCGCTTCTCCTTCACTAGAAATCCGATCCACCCCCGGCGAACCCTCCCATGCAGGATGAGCTCGCGGTAAACCTGCTTCACCAGGTTTGACGGTATGGCGAAGCTGATCCCCTGAAATCCTCCCGATTCGGACCGTATGGCGGTATTAATGCCCACCAGCCTTCCGTTCAGGTTTATGAGGGGGCCGCCGGAATTGCCGGGATTGATGGACGCGTCGGTCTGTATAAAATCCTCAATATCAGCGAAGCCGATATTATCCCTCCCCTTTGATGAAACGATGCCGCTGGTGATGGTCTGCCGCAGGCCGTATGGATTCCCGATGGCAAGCACCCATTCTCCCTCCGACAGTCGGTTTGAATTTTCAAAAGCGACCGGGCGCAGGGGAAAACGTTGGGCATTTCTGATTTTTAACAGTGCGATGTCTGTTTTCGGATCGGCGAGGAAGTATCTGCCGTTCTTGAACCGCTCGAGCTCAAGATTATTGCCGTCGTTAAAGAGAACCTGATAATATTCCCCTTTCATGACCACATGGTAATTCGTGACGATGTAGCCGTCTTCGATGATGGTCCCGGATCCGTAAGCGACCTTGCTGTAATTTGTTTCACCGTCCTTTTTTTCGTATATGGAAATGCTCACTACCGAATTTTTCACCGATCCAGCCGCATATATGAATCTGGCGTTAAAATCATCGGGCGCGGCTGAAATCAGCGTTAGGGCCAGGACGACAAGGCTAATCCCCGGTAACCGTGTTAAAATAGTTTTCATCTTCCGAAATCCCGTACTTTCTGAAATCAATGGCTTTTCCCCTCGGCATATATCTGAATTTCTTATCCTTCACCTCAAGACCGGCCAGGAGGGAAAAAATCCCCACGGCGATTCCCTCCGCGATTTCATCCTGTTTCTTGGTGAGGAGGTACCGGTCCCTGCTCCTGTTCAGATACCCCAGTTCTATAAAGGCGTTTATCGCATTGACGTGGAGCGGCATGATCCAGACCGATATATAGCTCTTGCCCGGTTTCTGCGTCCGGTAGTCGTTCCCGTGCAAATTCAGGGAATTACATACGTACCGTATAATTTCATACGATGCGTAGGCATTGTCGCCGCCGAAACCTTCCTCCCCGCCGTCCCGTCTGAACCCTTCATACATCGACCGCTCCCGATCCCAGAATCTCCCGTCCGGCACGAAGTCCTTCACGGACGATGCGTATCGCGACGAGGGAATGTGGTAACGCGCTGCGTGTTCCCATCCGGGACTGTCAGCGTAGGACCAGGTCACCATGTTATACCGGTATCCCTTGAAGTTTCTCCGGTCCGTCTGTTTATTCTTCATCAGCGGATAACCGGTAAAATAAAGGGATACGTCATTGAGAAACCAGCTAAAATCAGACCGTGTGGTCTCCTCCACGAACCAGTCGCGATAGGGACTGCTGGTATAAAACTTCTTCTCCTTCTGCTTCATTTGCAGATACCGCAAACCTTCATGAAGAAACCGATACGGCGGCGTTATGACCGGGCTCATCCCTTCAAAATCCTGCGGTCCCGCATCAGCCAGGTGGAGCGACACGACCAGGTGGGGTTTCCCCTCGTTAATCCTCGATATTCGCCCCGGCCGGATGCGGCCGTCCAGATCCGGGTAGTCGAACATTCTGTAGTTGGCGTTCGGATCATCCATGATATCCGCTTCATTTTCTGAAATCGATCTGTCCCTGCTCAGAGAGGTGATGAGGTAGATTTTCCGCGGCGCGCCGTCCGCATACCTCTCCAGCATTTGATAAAACTTTGTATTATTTCTTCCCGGCGTTAGGAGCTTCAGTATTTTTTCAACTTTCCTGGCAATGGAATATACAATGACCGGCTCGCGCAGAGCCCCGCGGGCCGCGCCTTCCTTATAATAATCAAGATACCTCCGGAAAATTGTTTCATACCGGTCGCCGTGCACCGACATGGGATGCAGTGCGACTCCTCCGTGCCCGGGATCGAGGACGACCCGGTACGTTGGGAATTCATTTCTGTTTGTTACCGACGGCATAAAAAAAAGAACAACAACAAAAAGTGATAGTACCACCCGGCGGTTTGAAAACATGTCCAACACAAAAAAATAGAACTCGACGACATGATAATTGTAATTTTTTATTTTCTTATTAACCGCCTTCATGTGCAATCATGATACTTTGTTGTAATGTGCATCCAGCATGATGAAAAGACGCGTCAAAACTATCACAGTGAGGTAATATAATAAACAAAAAAAGGGGAGTATATCCCCTTTTTTTTACAAAAGCGTGTGATGAAAAATCTATTTGGTTGTTGCGGCTCCCTTTTCGGCGAATACCCTGTTGAGGTTATCGGCTTTGATAATCTTGTACTTATCATGAATGCTTTTCTTTTCATTTTCATCTTTCGCCAGCTCCTCGAGTATGGATATGCCATACGCGCGGCACACCCGCAGGTGGTATATGGCGCCGCTGTAATATTTTTCGCGCGTTGCCAAATACGCGTCATCAAGCTGTCCGTAGGCCACTCTCAATCTCAGATGATTTGTAAACAGCTGATCGGCTCTGTCCGGGTCAATCCGTGAGCTGACATCCAGATGCAACAAGAGGACCTTTCCGGCGCATTCATTTAAAAGTTCTTCGCACTGATTTTTGTATTCCTCGATAACTATCTTGAAAAATTCCCGAATGTCAGCCTGGTTCTTTTCCAGTTTGTCGCGGGCATAGATTATATTCCTCTTATAGAACTGCCCCATGCCGTCTTTATAGCCGTTGTAAGCTGCCTGATACTTGGTGTTCCAGTCGGCCTTTCCGGAATTATTCATTGTAATGACCTTGAGGAGATATATGTCATCAA
This sequence comes from Spirochaetes bacterium RBG_13_51_14, assembly GCA_001829455.1. Classification (GTDB taxonomy): domain Bacteria; phylum Spirochaetota; class UBA4802; order UBA4802; family UBA5550; genus RBG-16-49-21. Next base: position 55,870 of record MIBH01000062.1, on the reverse strand, counting down.
TGTTTCTCTTCATCAATCTGTTGACGACATCAATCGCATGGAATTTGGCGAGATAGTCGTCTTCCGGCCTGGTGGACTCGTCGTGATCCTTGCTTCTGTATGAACCGTCGGGCATTCTCTGTATGCCTTCATCTTTCGTGGCGGCTTTCTCCTGGGCGAATACAAAAGAAAATGCGAAAACGCTTACCAGAATAAGCGACATAACATTAACGTGCTTTCTCATTATCATATTATTACTCCTCATAAAAAACTATATTGTTCTTCCTTCGATGAACAGATCATATCTGCCGTATACCAAACGGTAGTGGTAATTTAAATAACAAAATATAAATTATCAACCATTTTTTTTATATATCGAATTAATTTACGTATAACTTAATTTATTTATTTGAAATTCATGACGTTTCAGAAAAATTTATATCATACGACAAGCATGATCCTGATGTCCATGACATTGGTATTCGTCGGGCCGGTGACGATCAGATTGCCCAGATTCTCGTGAAAATGATATGAATCATTTCGCCTGATATAGTCATGAATATCCTTACCCCCTTCCTGCGACCGCCGCACCGTCAATCCATCAACGACCGCTCCAGCGGCGTCCGTCGGCCCGTCCGTTCCATCGGTCCCGATGCTCGCCACAGTTATGTTCTCATGTCCGTCGATAAACAGGGCCGCGTGAAGGGAAAACTCCATGTTTCTTCCCCCGAGTCCATCCCCGGTAACGATAACCGTGGTTTCACCGCCGCTCAAAATGCATGCGGGGGCCGGTACCGGATTCGATGAAGCCGCTATCTCCCGCGCTATTCGCGAATGCCAGAAGGCGGCGTCCCCGGTATCTCCCTCAATGAGAGAAGATAGAATGATGCTGTGGTACCCAAGCCTCGCCGCCTCATCTTTTGCCGCTTCCAGGGCGATAATGTTCGATGCTATGATCAGGTTCGTCACGTTCAGGAAAACCGGGCTGCCGGTCCCGGGATTCTCCTCCACCTCGCCGCGTGCGCCTGCCGTGATGCGCTCCAGCACCGATGCCGGGACTGCGGCCGCGAGCCCGTACCGCTCAAGAACCTGGAGCGCGTCACAAAACGTTGAATTGTCGGGCACACATGGTCCGGAGGCAATGACATCAATGGTGTCTCCCACCACGTCCGATATCATGAGATTTATCATTGTGGCGCGCCGCGCAGCCCGGGCCATGTTACCGCCCTTTATCAGGGACAGGTGTTTTCGTACCGCGTTCACTTCGTGGATTCCGGCCCCGCTTTTAAGGAGGAGCGATGTGGTCTCCCGTTTCTCATCGAGCGTGATGCCGTCCGGCGGCAGCGGCAGGAGCGCCGAACCGCCGCCCGAAATGAGGGATATCACAAGATCATGCTCGTCGGCGCTGGCGAGCAGGCCCATGATACGCCGCGCGCCGCCCGCGCCGTTGGCGTCCGGAACGGGGTGCGACGCCTCCACGGTCTCTATTTTCGCAAGTGGCACGGTATACCCGTACTTGACGCAGATGCATCCGGCGTCTATCCGGTCGCCGACAATATCCTCAATTGCCCGGGCCATGGCCGCGGTCGCCTTGCCCGCCCCGACAATGATGATTCTCTTGAAATCATCCAGATCAATTTTTTTTATGACCCTGCCGCGTGAATGCAATTGAAGCGCGGAGCCGATACGGTCAACATGCGCACGAATGGCCGCTGCGGGATTTACCGCCGCTATAGCGGCGGAATATATGGCGTGAAGATCCTGCCTGATATTCGACATGTCGATTCCCTGTGCAACCATTGCCTGAAGTCGTATTGTAATGAAGCCCGGTATATAATAACTGTATTCCCGCGGCCGTATCAGTCAACTTTTTCTTTCAGCCGCCATACGAGAACAACAAAGAGAATCACGGTGATACCGAGGAGGGTGAATCCCGTTAAATAAAATGCAAATATAATCTTCCCGATCGAAAAGAGCGCTGTGTACACGAGCGCAATCCCCAGAAGCCAGTTCACCAGAAGCCGCAAAAGCGGTTCCTGCCCGCCGTTGCAATTCCCGCACGCCCGCCTGATGTCACTCCATCCGGGCCCGCCGGGCCGCACCTGACGGTAAAAGCTCATCAGTTTTTCCTTCTCCACCGGTTTTGTAATAAATGTGATGATGATCCATGAAAGGGTTGTCACACCGGCGATGAAAAAAAGACTTTCCGGGAACTTAACAAACGGCTCATAGTTCTCCCCGGGGCGGAGCAGGCCGGCTGCGAGACGCGGAATGCCATAGGCAAGTATCGGCACTATCATGGCTACAATCTCCGACCAGGCGTTCAGACGCCACCAGTACCAGCGCAGAATGAGCACCAGGCCGAGCCCTGCGCCGCACTCGATTATAAATTCCCACGCGCCCGTGATGCTGCTCATCACCTTGATGAGAAGGCTGGAGATGATAACCAGGATTATTGTCACGATTCGTGAAACCAGCACATAATGCCTCTCGCCGGCCTCCTTTCGGATAAAGCGCCGATACAGGTCGTTTATGATGTAAGAACTCCCCCAATTCAGGTGCGTCGATATGGTGGACATATATGCAGCAAGAAAGGCCGCGATAAGAAAGCCCAGAAGACCGGGCGGGAGATGATCCCGCATGGCCATAATATATCCTTCCCGGGGATACTGAAGATGAGGATACAGAACGAGCGACGCCAGGGCGACTATGATCCAGGGCCACGGGCGCACCGCGTAGTGGGCGATGGCAAACCAGAGCGTGGCAATCTGCGAATGACGCTCATCCCTGGCGGACATCATTCGCTGAGCCACATACCCGCCCCCGCCCGGCTCATTGCCCGGATACCAGGACGACCACCACTGAATTGCGATATGCGCGATAAAGGCAGAAGCGGACAGGGTCATCACCCCGGCTGCGGCCGCGGCAGGAGCGAACGACACCGCAGGAAAAAAATCGAACACGTGTTCCGGCAGCGAAGCGGCCAGGCCCCTCACCCCGCCGATCTCAGGCACGCCCAGTATCACGAAAGCCAGTACGATACAGCCCGCCATGGCGACGACGAACTGGAACAGGTCGGTCACGGCAACGCCCCAGAGGCCCGATATCGCTGAATAGATCCCCACGATTGTCATGGCCCCGATAATGTACCAGAGCACGTGATCGTCGTCAATGCCGAACATGATCTTGAGGATCGACGCCATTGCCAGGTTCACCCATCCCATGATGATGACATTCATAAACACGCCCAAATAGACTGCCTTGAAGCCGCGCAGGAACGCAGCGGAAGGTCCTGAATATCGGAGCTCTATGAACTCCACATCGGTCAGGATATTTGCCCGCCGCCACAGCTTCGCGAAAAAGAAGACCGTGAGCACGGTGCCGGCCACCATGTTCCACCAGAGCCAGTTGCCGGCGATACCGTTTCGTGCCACAAGCTCGGTGACCGCCAGGGGCGTGTCAGCCGCGAAGGTGGTCGCCACCATGGCGGTTCCCGCCAGCCACCAGGGCATTTTCCTGCCGGACAGAAAAAAATCTTCCGTGCTCCCGCCCGCCCTTTTTCTCATGATAAGGGCGATGGCGACGCTCAGCGTAAAATAGATGATGATAAGAATGACGTCAATGGCTGCCATGCGAACTTCCTTTGGTTCCGAGAACGCCCGTCATTGCCCCGAGCGGGAAACAGCGCAGCGAATTCTCTATTGCATTTCACGGAAATAGAAATCGACATCAAAACCGCCGTACTTTGAGCTGAAGGAAAGGTTTATGTTTTCATAGAGGGCCTTGACGGAAATGGGATCGTCATTGAACTCAGGCGCGGTGAGGCGAATAGTATGCTCTAAATACTGCATCTGATTCGCGAACGTTCCGGTGATCATGTTCGCAAGCTCGCCGGCAACGTCACCGTGGTATTTCCGGATAGTTTTTGCATCATTGGAATTGATGAATTTCATGGTAATGCGGTCGAGTGTTCTTTTCGGCAGGTTGATAATTATCTCGCCCTTCAATGTGCCGTGTATCTCAACAACAACGAGAGGGTCTTTCTCCCGCGCCTGGGTTTCATACACCTCCTCGATTGTGGCGTCATCAAGAAACTGCTTGAATATATGATTTACCGATCGCACCAGATATTTCGAATATCTGTCATAATTGCTCATTCGTATACTCCACCAGTGATAATCTCACATTCGTTCGCGGTCAGGTTGATGTATCATGTATCGCAACAAATATAAGATTTGTTGCTGAAAAAAAATAATATGCAGCAAACCTTATATTGAAAATTTTACCTGTCAATATTTTTTATAATTATGTCGCTTAAATAATGATCAGCGCGGAGGCATGGCTCTATTATTCCGCAATCATATCGCGTGCCATGGCCACCGCCCGTTTAATAGCGCGATCAAGACCGGCGGGCTCCTTTCCTCCCGCCTGCGCCATATCCGGCCGGCCGCCCCCGCCCCCGCCGATCAGCTTCACGGTGTCCTTGACTATTGTTCCGCAGTCGATTCCCCTTTTCACCGCTCCCTTCGTCGCTGCAAACAGGAGGAGGGCCGTGTCGCCGTTGTCCGAACCGAACAACACGACCGCGTTCTGCTCCTTCGAACGGATCGCGTCCGACAGCTCCCGAAGCTCTTCCCCGCCGAGGCCCGTGAACTGATGAGAGATTATCTTAGTACCGCGGACGTCTTCCGCGTCGGCCATGATGGATTCCATGCCAGAGGAGAGGTTATGCTTCTTGAATCTTTCGATTTCCTTTTCCAGCGCTCGGTTGCGCTTCATCACTTCCTCGATCCTCTGTACCAGGTCCGATTCGGCGACGGTTACCACTTTTACCAGCTCAGAAATGATTTTATCATGACTGTTGTACCGGTCCAGGATTCCCCTCAGGGTAACACCTTCGATCCGGCGCAGGCCGGCGCCCGGCGAAGCCTCCCGTAATATCTTGAAAAGGCCGATCTGACCCGTGCTGGACACGTGGGTTCCGCCGCAGAGCTCCCTGCTCAAACCGTGCACCGAAACCACTCTGACGGTGTCCTCGTACTTCTCATCGAACACGGCCATGGCCCCGGCGCTGACGGCGTCCTGGTAGCTCATGATCTCGGTTGAAACCGGCACATTCTCCCATATCTTCCGGTTTACGATCGATTCTATCTCGCTGATCTCTTCCCTGCTCACGGCGTTGTAGTGGGTGAAGTCAAAACGCAGCCGGTCCGGAGCCACCAGGGAGCCGGACTGCTTCACATGGGTGCCCAGCACCTTCCTCAGAGCCGCATGCAGGAGGTGCGTCACCGTGTGATTCGCCCGTATGAGATTACGGTTCACCACGTCAATGCCGGCCTGCACGGCGTCGCCCGTGGCGAATTCTCCCCGCACGAGTTCGCCCACATGAATGATCGTTTTATGAATTTTCTTTGTGTCTTCAACTTTAAATGAAGCTCCCTTCGAAGAATTTATATATCCGACATCGCCGACCTGTCCCCCTGATTCGCCGTAAAAAGAGGTCTCCGTGAGAACCATGAGCCCCCTTCCTCCGACAAGCCGCTCCGTCACCGATGAGCCGTCATGCAGGAGCTCCACGGCGGACCCGGTTGTTTCGGTCTCGTACCCCGTGAAGACCGTATCGCCCGCGCTCTTCATTATCTCCTCAAAGGCCCTCTCGAGACCGCCTGCCGCAGCCTTCCAGCTCTGTTTGCCCCGCTCGCGCTGCTTCTCCATCTCCTCCTCATAGCCTTTCATGTCCACATCAAAACCGCGCTCGACCGCGATCTCCCTGGTCATTTCCAGAGGAAATCCGAATGTATCGTACAGAACAAAGGCATCGGCTCCAGTTATGATTTTACGCTTCTTTTTCGAGCAGTCCTTCATGATCTCCTCAAGGCGATCCATGCCGTTCTCAATGGTCTCCAGAAACCGTTTCTCTTCGGATTCGATGACCTTCTTCACGTTCGACGCTGATTCCCGTATCTCCGGATAAAAGCCCCCCATAATGGATACAATCGGATCCACCACCGCGTGTATGAACGGTTCCGTAATTCCCAGCTGGCGGCTGAACCGCATGGCGCGACGGAGAACCCGTCGCAGAACGTAGCCGCGGCCCTCATTGGATGGATACACGCCGTCCGACAGTGCGAAGGTGAGAGCGCGCGCATGCTCCGCGATAATGTTGACCGGCACCTTCACTGTATCCTTGTATTTGACCTTCGCCCGTTCGCACACAAAGTCGACAATGCGGAGGAACTCATCGGTCTCATAAACCGAATCGACATCCTGCACCAGCGCCGCCAGCCGCTCGAGCCCCATGCCGGTGTCTATGCCGGGGCGGGGAAGCGGATGGAGCATGCCCTGTGCGTCCTGATTGAACTGGTTGAAAACCAGGTTCCAGTATTCAAGGAACCGCTCGCAGTCGCATCCGGGCCTGCAGTCCGGTTTTCCACAGCCAAACGCCTTGCCGCGGTCGATGTAGAGTTCCGAACAGGGGCCGCAGGCTCCGGTATCCCCGGCCGGGCCCCAGAAGTTGTCCGCTTTTCCGAGGCGTATAATCTTCTCCTCCGGAATTCCAATGCGCTCGTTCCACAGTGCAAAGGCTTCATCGTCTTCCTGGTAAATCGAAACCCATATTTTCTTCCCGGGAAAGCCGATCACCTTCGTTGAATAGTCCCACGCGTAATCAATGGCTTCTTTCTTGAAGTAATCGCCGAATGAAAAGTTCCCCAGCATCTCAAAAAAAGTCAGGTGGCGCTTTGTTTTGCCCACGTTTTCCAGGTCGCTGGTGCGCAGGCATTTCTGCACCGAGGCCGCCCGGGCATACTCGAGCTCCGCGGTCCCGGCGAACATCGGCTTGAACTGAACCATGCCGGCCGTCGTGAAGAGAAGGGTCGGGTCGTCTTTCGGTACGAGCGAGCTTGACGGGACGATCCGGTGGTTCCGTTCCCGGAAAAATTCAATAAATGACTTGCGTAAATCCATTATTGTGAGCATGTCATACCTCTATGATCCTGTTTAATCGTATCCTGAGGTTGTATGCCAATTACTATGCTATCGGACATATTTTTCAAGGAAATATTTAAAAATGCCCCGTCCGGTTGATTCCGGGTCACATCCAAGCTGGCATATATGCATCTCAAAAGAATACAGCTTCACTCTGATAAATATCCGTCAAACGAAGACTATCCATTCGACCTGTCAATCTTCAGGTTAACCGAGCGTCTCGATCTCTCCGCTCCCGTCTCATTATTTGTCGGCGAGAACGGCACCGGCAAGTCCACCCTGCTCAGGGCCATCGCGATGAAATGCAACATACATATCTGGGAGGGCATGGCGCGGACCAGGTTTCATTACAACCCGTACGAACGGGAACTCCATAACTATATCACGGTGGAATGGAAAAACGGTCCGGTTCCCGGATCCTTCTTCGCGTCCGAGATTTTCCGCAACTTCGCCGTGAACCTCGATGAATGGGCGTCCATGTCACCGGCAACCCTCCAGTATTTCGGCGGAAAATCGCTCATGGAGCAGTCACACGGCCAGTGCCACATGTCATTTTTCAAGAGCCGCTTTAAAATCACGGGACTCTATCTCCTCGACGAACCGGAAAACGCGCTTTCGCCGGGCCGGCAGATCGAACTCCTCAAGCTGCTCAACGATATGGGGCAGGCCGGCCATGCGCAGTTCATTATTGCCACGCACTCGCCCATCATCCTCGCTCTGCCGGGCGCGGATATTTTCAGTTTTGATGAAGCGCCCGTACAAAAAGTGAGATACGAGGAAACGGAACACTACCGTATTTACAAGGAATTCATGAACCGCAGGGATCTCTTTTTACCGTAGCCCATTCATTCAATGAATATATCATCATCCGAATTATTTTTTTCCTCGCTCCGGATTCGATGAATGACGCTCGCAACCAGGTCGCTGTCAAACCCCCGGCTCTGGAGGAAATAGTCCAGTTTTGAAATGCCGTTTTTTTTATTTTTCAAGCTTGCATACTTCTTCACCGCGGTTTTATATAGCTCATCGAAATTACTGTGAATGGCCTCGGATTCCTTTAATGCCTTCTTGATGATATTCCGGGGGACCCCCTTTTTCTGCAGATCATTGAAAAGAAGATTTCTCCCGACGAACTTCCTGCTCAGTCTGTTGCTGATATACCGCGCTGCGTAATCGGCGTCATCGATGTACCCGGACTCTGCGAGTCTGGTCACGATCCCCCGAATATGCCCATGGTCGAACCCCTTCTTCCTGAGATAGCGCTCCATCTCGGCTGCGGACCGGGGAGCGATGGCAAGGTAGTCCAACGCCATTGATTTGCAACGGTGCCGCTCTGATTCCTCTTTAATCTGGGCGTATTCAGTCGCGTCAATGATTCTACCCACCGACAGGCGGTACATGCCATCCACCGCAGAGGGTATCTTCAGCGACTCTCCGGTATCGAGCTCAATCGCGATATATTCATCCGCCCTTTTTATTTTTACAATCGTTGCCATTCCCGAACCCGTACAAATAAAGAGAGGATGCAGCAGTGCATCCTCTCTTCTTCGTCGTCGTCATACTTCCATTTACCGTTTCGAAAACTGGAATCTCTTCCGCGCTTTCTTCTGACCCGGTTTCTTCCGCTCCACTTCCCGTGAATCCCTGGTGAGGAATCCGCCGTCGCGAAGCTGTTTCCGCAGTTTTTCATCTACCTTAATGAGGCACCGCGCAATGCCCATCTTGACCGCCCCGGCCTGACCGGACCATCCGCCGCCGTCGACATTGGCCGTCACGTCATACGCGCCCAGCATTCCCACGTACTCGAGGGGCTGCCGAACGATGAGCTCAAGGGTCTGACGTCTGAAATACTCATTGATCGGTTGTTTGTTTATGGTAATGTTTCCCGATCCGGGCACGAGCCAGACCCTGGCGACTGATGTTTTTCTTCTTCCGGTTGCGTAGTATCGATTGGCCATAACATTCCTCTATTTAATATCAAGTGGTTCCGGCTTCTGAGCCTGGTGCGGGTGCTCGGCGCCGGCGTAGACTTTCATGTTCCCGAATATTTTGCGGCCAAGCCTGCTTTTAGGCAGCATTCTCCTCACGGCATGTTCGATGATAAACTCCGGCCGGTCCTTCCTTATTTTCATGATGTTCACGAACTTGATGCCGCCCGGATACTGTGAGTGTCTGAAGTATTCCTTGTCCTCCGATTTGCTGCCGGTCAGGACCACCTTCTCTGCGTTGATGATGATCACATTGTCCCCCATGTCCAGGTGAGGGGTAAATTCCGGCTTATGCTTTCCCCGAAGAATTTTCGCCACTTCCGACGCGAGCCTGCCGAGCACCTTTCCGTCCGCATCAACAAGGTACCATTTCTTGTTTATGTCTGACGCCTTCAATGAATATGTTTTCTGTATCGCTCTCATAATGTTCTCTTATAAATAATATTCTTAGAAGGTTTAAAATATATACACCCCTTTTTCTGTCAATAAAAATAATTCCTTGAGTTAGGCGATTTTTGATACAAGAACTCCCTCCCCCTCGATGGGGGAGGGAGTAAAATTCAGGCGACAGGAGCCAATAGGTTTAGATTCTGCTCTAATCACCCTCCCCTAACCCCTCCCATCAAGGGAGGGGAATAAAAAAATTCGCCTAATTCAAGTAATTAAATGTATATCGATATTTTATGAGAACAATTGCTGCTTTCTATGGTCAAATAATGAGCGGAAACATTAAAATGCTTACATCAGCTCATCAGGCGCATGGGACTGACGGGGACTTGCGTGTAGCCATCCGGGCTGGGTGTCAGTTCAATCAGGTCGATGCATACGATTAAAAATAATTTGACTAATAAGATAATTTATTGGCATAATAACCGATACGTTTAAAATGGCGATCATAATTACCAAGGAGATTCCTCGATGAAAAAGATAATTGTTGTTTTCAGCGTGATGCTGCTCGTCGGCATCGTTTCCTGCGGCGGGGGGAAAAACATAAAAGATTCTGATAAAAACGCCGACGGCTTTTCCCTTGATGAAAAATATAATGAAAAAGCGCCGAACAGGGGCCGCGCCGAGGGGGTTGCCGCGATATTCGATAACGATAAAGCCCTTGCCCGGGACCGCGCAATCAATGACGCGCGAAACAAGCTGGTCGAGAAGATTCTCGGCACAACCGTCTCCGGGCAGAGTATCATGAGGGACTTTGAGCTCGTCAAAATGATAGTTGAGGCGAAATCATACGGACTGGTGAAGAATGAGACCATCATCAAAGAAAAATCGGACGCCGAGATGTACACGGTGGAACTGGAAGGCACTGTTGAGCCGGCCGTGATTGAAGACGCCATCAGGGACGCGCTGAACCGTTATGGCAGGCCAAAATTCATCGTTCTGGTCAATGAATCGTTCGAGGGACGGCAGAGCATGCCCGGATACACCGCCACTGAAATCATCATGCAGGACCTCATGGGCAATCTCGGTTTTGAATTTGTCGACGCGCAAACCACCCGTGAGCTCATGAAAACCGAGCGGGCGAAAATGCAGAAGGCGATGTCCGGGAGCATCAGCGAAGACGTCCAGCAGTTATTGTTGAACTCGGTCGGCGCCGAGGTTGTGATATTCGGCGTCGCGCTGACCGATGACCAGACGCATGTTCTTGAAAGCCAGTTCGGCACTACCAATATGAAATCCAAACGCGCGAGCGTGACGCTCAAAGCCGTGGATGTCTATTCGGCAAGGATACTCGCGACTAAGGTCGTCGAGGCGGGCGGCGTGGATATCAGTCCTCAGGTGGCTTCGAAAAAAGCGGTTGAAAATGCGCTGAAAAGAAAAGACGCCCTGGGAAGCGATAAGAACGCTCCGGGCACATTCATAGATACCATCATGAAGAAATTCGTTGAATCGGCGACCCACCGGCAGATAAACATTCTCATCACCGGACTTGACTACAACGGCCTGAAAAAATTCAGGAACGAGGTTGAAAACAGGATCAGGGGGGTCCAGCAGGTGCTGGACAAGGGCCGGATCGGGAGAGCCGCGAGAATAGAGGTGTATTTCGCCGGCACCACCAATGAATTCATCGACGAACTGAAAGCCAAATCGGAAAAGCTGGGGTTCCAGATCGATATTCCGGAAAACTTTCCCAACAAAGTCATCCTCGAGGCGAGATTGCTGAACGGCAAGTAAGCATCACAGAATCACCATGAGCGGCATTCGATACACCCTACGGGTGCAGGATCTTGCCAAGAAGTTCAACAGCACTCTTCTTTTCAAGAGCATCAGCTTCTCTGTCGAGACCGGCGGATCCCTGTGCGTCACCGGCCCGAACGGTTCAGGGAAATCCACCCTGCTCAAAATTCTGGCGGGTATCATGAATCCCACGGGGGGCGCGGTGTCCCTCGCTGCGGCTGCCGACATCCCCCCCTGCGACTGGATGAATCATATCGGATATACCGGCCCCCTCGTTAATCCCTACGACGATCTGACCGGGCTGGAGAATATACAATTTGTTCTGAAAAGCGGAAACTACGCGTCCCGGCTTGATTCCCTCCTGCGTCAGTTCAACCTCACGCAACACCGGGACAAATTGGTGAAGCATTACTCGTCCGGCATGAAGCAGCGCCTCAGGCTGATCCTCGCGGTGCTGAATGATCCCCCGGTCCTTATTCTGGACGAGCCGGGGACGAACCTGGACGCCGGAGGCAGGGAAGCGCTCTCCTCATTCCTTGATTTAGCGCGGAAGCAAAAAATCATCGTCCTCGCCACGAATGAGCCTGGCGAAGAAAAACTCTGCGGAGGAGGGATCCGTCTTGGTTAGGGATATCCTGCGAAATCTCCAAAAAGACTTCCGCGTTGAATTCAGGAGCCGCTTTGCCGTAAACATTGCGGTTTCCTTCGCCGGTATCGTTACCATCTCGATAAGCCTCACAGCCGGCGGGGCTCCCTTCCCGGTCAAGGTGCAATCGATCCTGCTCTGGGTGGTACTATTCTTCAGCGCGATGAACGGCCTTGCGCATATCTTCGTGCGAGAGGAAGACCAGGGGACCTCTCTGTTCCTGCGTATTACCCGTTCGGCAGACTCAATCTACATATCCAAATTCATATTCAACCAGATATTCATGATGATCATCGGTACGGTGGTAACGCCGCTTTTCGTGTTTTTCGTCGGGGTGGATGTCATTCACGTGCTCCATTTCATTATGTCCGTTATAGCCGGCGGATTTTCTATTGCGGCGTCGACCACCCCGCTGGCAGCCATGGCGGCAAAAGCGGGTGGAAAGGGATCGCTGTTTACGATCATCTCGTTCCCCATTCTCCTGCCGGTGTTATGGATCTCCATCTCCTCCACCGCCGGCGCGCTGAACGAGGCGCGGCCTGAAAGCGGAACCGTAATTTTTTTGCTTGCTTTTTCCGGTTTCATAACAGCTATATCCATTCTGCTGTTCAGGTTCATCTGGCTAGAAAATTAGGAGAGGATCATGGGTCCGGCGTACCATCGAGCTTCCGGACTTATCCCGCAGAAAAGTTTGGGTGAAATCAACAATCAACGGGTTGCTCGTGAATGAAACATGTTATTAATATCGCCATGAAGAGCGTATATGTCCTGATGCCCGTAACCATTGTGATGGCTTTCCTCTGGGCGCCGCCCGCGGAATTGTTGGGCGATTACAGCAGAATAATATATTTCCACGTTCCCCTTGCATGGGTATCGGTGCTCGCCTTTGTGGTTTCCGGCATCCTGTCGGTCATATTTTTGCTGGATAAAAAAAACAGATTCAGCGGGCTTGACGGCAAGTCTTTCAATTCAGCAGCGATCGGGCTCGCGTTTACTGTTTGTACCGTCATGACAGGATCGATCTGGGCAAAACTGAGCTGGGGCTCGTTCTGGAACTGGGACCCCCGTGAGACCTCCATCGTATTTATTCTCCTAATTTATATCGCCTATTTCTGCCTCCAGGCAGCCCTGGCTGGAAAGAGCAGCAGGGGAAAAATCGGATCTTCCTATTTGATCGTTGCAATGGCGACACTCCCTTTTTTCGTGTTTTTAATTCCGCGCATCGTGTGGTCGCTGCATCCCGAAACCATCATCAATGTCAACCGGACAATTTACATGGACGATCAAATGTGGATCACCCTGCTGACTGCTCTTATTTCATTCAGCGTTCTCTACGTGTACCTCTTCAATCTGATGAACCGGATTATGGTATTGAAACATAGAATTGGAGAACACCCTCATGCGGCTGATTAGAATCGCTTGTATGATCGCGGCATTCTGCATTATCTCCGCCGCGGCAGTTATTGTTGTTCTGCCTGACGGCGCGCGGGTTTGCGCCGGCAACGTTATTTCAGATGCCCGCGGGAATGACCCGGCACCCCAACAGACCGGGAAAAGCGCCCCTCCTGAAAAAGAAGAGCCGGCCGCCGATACATCGAAAACTCTCTACCGGGTAACTGGCGTTGTCCTGGTGATCTGGACAGGCCTGGCCATTTTTCTTTTCAGGCTTGACCGCAAGGTATCTAAGCTGGAAAAGGAAATAACCAATTTAAAATGATGATGACGATAGACTGACGGCAATGAAGCACCGAAATGTAATTATATTCATTGTGGGACTGGCTTTGCTGGTGGTCGCGATATTCTCACTGAGCGAGAATATCCTGTCTCCCTATGTTCCATTCACGGAGGCCAAAGCGGGCGGCGGGAAGTACGTGCAGGTCATCGGCAATCTGGACAAGACCGTTCCGGTCGTTCATCGGGAAGGCGGGTTTACCTTTACGGTTACCGATAAAGACGGGTCAAAAATGAAGGTGCTCCATCGGGGGACCAAACCCCAGAATTTCGAGCACACCGAGCAGATCGTTCTTCTCGGTAAATACAGGCCTGACGTAGATATCTTCGAAGCAGACAGGATCCTGGTCAAATGTCCGTCAAAATACAGGAGAAAACAATAGCATGAACATCGGCATTAACTGGGGGAACACATTCATTCTCGTATCGTTCCTTTTTTCCCTCGTGGCACTCGCCTTCGCCATTGCAACAGCGTCGGGCAGGGAAACCTTTATCATTCCGTCGCGAATCCTGTACCTGCTTGCCAGCCTGGGTATATTCGCATCGATACTCATTCTTCTGTATTATTTTATCACATTCGACTACCGGTTCGTCTACGTGTACGGCAATTCCTCACGCGATCTGCCGCTCATCTACCGTATCGCCGCCGTATGGGCGGGAAAAGAGGGAAGTTTCCTCCTCTGGCTCTTCTTCCTCAACGCCTTCGGGATCATCATCATACACAGGAATGAAAAGACAGCGTCCATCGTCACGTCCGTCATTCTGCTGGCCCAGATCTGTATACTGGTCATTCTTATCGTCGAAAGCCCCTTTCTCCATATATGGGAAAAGTATCCGGACAGTTTCAGCCCCGGGCTCTTCCCCGGTGACGGGGCCGGTATGAATCCGCTGCTCAGGGACCCCTGGATGGTGGTTCACCCGCCGGTCCTCTTTCTCGGCTACGCTTCATCCGCTGTTCCCTTCGGCCATGCGATCGCGGCGCTCGTGAAAAAAGAGTACCGGGAGTGGATCAAAGCCGCTTACCCATGGCTTCTCTTCAGCATGGTCTCGCTCGGCATCGGCATATTTCTCGGGGGATACTGGGCCTATACGGTCCTGGGCTGGGGCGGCTACTGGGGATGGGATCCGGTTGAGAATTCATCGCTCATACCGTGGGTCGCGGCCCTGGCCCTGGTGCACGGATTTCTCATACAGCGCAGGCATGCCGCGCTCGTCAGGACAAACCTGTTTCTCGCGATTATCTATTTCATATCGATCTTGTACAGCACCTGGCTCACGCGAAGCGGCGTTCTGTCGAATTTTTCCGTTCACTCCTTTGCCGCTTCCGACGTTGCCGCATTTCTTTTTGCCTTCCTCATGGTCTTCGCAATTGGATCCGCGGCGTTGTTCATCATGAGATACCGAACCATTGCCGGCGCGACGCTCCACGGGCCGATCCTCGACCCGAAGACCCTGACGGTATACGGCATTATCGTGCTGGCTTTCTATGCATTGATCATAGCAACGGGAACCTCGATGCCTTTGATAACGCGGATATTCATGCAACGTCCGGCAAACGTAACCGAGGCGTTTTATAATAATTTCTCCAAGCCTTTTGGGATGTTGATGCTCACGCTGATGTTTCTCTCAACAACGATGAGCATAACCAGGCGGAAAGAACTGCTTGCAAAAGAGTCTATCGGGGCCGCCATAGCATCCATATTTCTTGGTGTTCTCATCAACGCCGGATTCACCCGGAGCCCCTTTGCGTATATATTCTCCATCCTCTCATTCTTCCTCATCGTCCGCGCCGGCGTCGATCTGTGGAAAACAAAACTTCGCGCATCCCTTCCATCCCGCATCACCCACATCGGCGTGGGAGTGCTGGTGCTGGGAATCATCACCTCGAATTTTCATGCCACGGCCGCGCAGAAGAAACTCATACAGGACAGGGAATACGATATAGAATCAATACGCATCACCTTCAAGGGTTTTAAGGAAGGAAGGAAATCTTCCATGCGGTTTGCGGTCAGGGACGGTTCGACAACATCCCTCGTTGAGACGCCGTATTATTTTGATGAGAAAATGGAATCAATCTACAAGGAGCCGTATATTATCGCCGGGTTCATGCATGACACTTATATCGCTCCGGAGCAGTATGAATCCGGAAGGGATACGGCGACCACCATGCTGCTCGAGAAGGGAGAAGAGAAGGTAATCGGCGGTATCAGAATCCGCTTCATGGGATTCAGGACGGAGCATATGACGTCAGGAGAGCCGTCCACCTATGCCGACCTGATGGTCAACGGCATGGCGCTGTCGCCCGGGATAAAATTCTCCCGGAAAAGCCCGCTCTTTCTCGATACAATTATTCCGGGCACGGACCGTTCGGTATCGCTCCGCGAAATTGACGCAACGAGCAAAAGAATTTTTCTGAATATCACCCCGGGTAAAAACACGATCATCCCTCCCGATACCGTTCTTGTCACGGTCACTAAAAAAAGACTCATATGGCTGGTTTGGCTCGGAACAATAATCATTGCATGCGGCGGTATCTATGCACTCGGCAGGTCAATTCGAAAAAAAGAATAACGTAGCGGTCCGGAGACACTTTCTACAGATTATTTTCTTCTATGAGCAGCTTTAAGGCCTCCCTCATGTTCTCTATTTCCAGTTGAAGGCTTTGAAACGCCCTTTCCATTTTATCGAACTCGCTGTTTTTTCCGATCTTTTCCAGATCGAGGGCTGCGTTGTAGGCCTTTTCAGCGGAGAAATTCGCAATAGCTCCTTTTATCGTGTGGGCTGTCTTGCCTATCTTTTCACTGTTTTTGCTTCCGATTGCATTTTCTACGGCTGAGACGAGTTTCGGCGAATCACTGATGAACAGCTGCGCCAATTCTTTAAAAAGATTGAAATCACCTTCCAGACGCTCTCTCAGAGCCTTTCTATTTATATAGTCTTCAATCTTCATTCAATCCCCCCTTCCTTTCTGCATCAACCAATTGTGGCGCGTTTCCTTTCCCTGGACGCGCGGTCAGTCATGCTGTTATAATCATTCTCGAACGTTAAATGTCAAGATTTAATTGATATAATACCTACCCGGAGGTTAATAATAGACTTGTTGCGTATTGAAATAACGATTGGTATTTACCCTCCCCCCGTCACAGGCGGCAGGGGGGTAAATATTTAATTATTATTTCAGTTAGCAACAGGTATATTATTCAATTTTTTTTATTTCAAAACATCCAAACCGTATTAATCACAAGACGGCCTCGGACTGGTGCAAATACTCTTTTTTAATTGACTTGCATCGTTAAAACCGTGTACTGTAGCCCCGATAAAGGAATTCGGCCATGATACGGACTGTTTCTATAAATATGAGACCAGATGATACGAGCTGCATGCCGCATTTGCGTAACCTGATCAGCTTTTTAGAGAAGGAAAAAATGAGAATACTTCTCCCTGATTACGACATCATCCGGGGCGACGAAAGCAGGCGGTATGCTGTGCCGGATGAAGAATTCGTCCGCTCGGCTGATCTCATAATCGTCATCGGCGGCGACGGCACCTTTCTCCGAACCGCGCGTCTCTTCTGCGGCACCGGCAAGCCGATATTCGGAATCAACAAGGGCAGGCTCGGATTCCTTACCGAATTCGGCCCGGATGAATACACCCCTTTTCTCAAACAGGTGATCCGGGGAAACTATACCGCTGTCGAGCGTCTTGTCCTGGAGGCAGCGCTCTACCGCAACCGGCAGGAGGTGACGAGCCGGTGCTTTCTCAACGATACGGTTGTCCACAAGGGCTCATTCACGCGCCCCATTCGCCTGGAGATGAAAATAGACGGCAATTTCCTGAGCTCCTACACGGGAGACGGTCTCATCATATCAACGCCGACCGGCTCCACCGCCTATTCCCTGTCGGCCGGCGGCCCAATCATCACCCCCTCTGAAGCTAGTATCTTTCTGCTCAGCCCCATATGCCCCCACAGTCTGGCCATGCGCCCCATGATAATACCGGCATCCTCAGATTTCCGGGTTCGGGTCATTATGGACGGTGCAAATTTATTATTGACAATTGACGGTCAAGAGGTAATTGAACTCGAGGGAAATGACGAGATTGTGATCCGCCAGTCGAATAAAAACATCAGCCTGATAACGCATCCTGAAAAAAACTACTACGCTATACTGCGTGAAAAGCTGGGTTGGGGATAAACGAAACCGGGACGGAAACCATGCTCTGCGAGCTCAAAATAAAGAATTTCGTTATCATCGAGGACCTCGCCATCTCTTTCGGCAAGGGGCTCAATATCCTTACCGGCGAAACTGGAGCCGGGAAATCGATCCTCATCGACGCGCTCTCCGGCGTCCTGGGCGAAAAGATGACGACGGACATGATCAGGACCGGATTCGAGAAATCGACACTCGAGGCGAGCTTCGACATCTCCGGGGCGGCGCAGGTGAAACAGATGCTGGAGGGGTCCGGCATCGACTGCGACGACGACACCCTCATACTCCGCCGGGAGCTCTATTCCAGCGGCAAAGGCAGGTCATTCGCCAATGCCGTGCAGATACCGGCTGCAAAGCTCAAGGAAATCTCCGAGTACCTGATCGACATCCACGGCCAGAACGAACACCAGAACATAGTGAAGGTGTCCCGGCACCGCGAGCTGCTGGACAGCTTCGGCGGTTGCGAGGGAGACGTAAGCAGGGTGCGCGCGATCCACGAGCGGCTCCAGAATCTGAAAGATCGGCTCAATTCATTCGAGATAGACGAGCATGAAAAGGCACGCCGCATCGAGTTTAACTCATTCGCGATCCGTGAGATTGAGGTCGCCGGCTTGCGAGTCGGCGAGGACGAGGAGCTGAAAAGCGAATCGACCCTCCTGGCCAACTCTGAAAAGCTCTTCAAAGAAATCAAGACATCCTCGCAGCTGATGAGCGGCGACGGCGGTATCGTGCAGAAGCTGAAGATTTCGGAGCAGAGCCTCTCGAAGATTTCCGAATACGACCCGGAGATCGCCGGCATCCTCGACTCGATCAAGCAGGCGCTCTATTCGCTGGAGGACGCTTCCGCCTATCTGCGCGACTATGAGAAGAACATCGACTTCTCGCCGGAACGGATCAACCAGGTGGAGGAGCGCCTGTCGCTTATATCAAGCCTGAAAAAAAAATATGGCGATTCCATACCGGAAATCATAATTTACGCTGAAAAGGCGCGCAGGGAAATGGACACTATAACCTCCGGTGAGGAGGAGCGGGAGCGGCTGAAGAAAGAATATATACAGGCGGTGAGAGAAGCCAAGGATATCGCCCTCAAACTTTCCGAACGGCGTAAAGAGGTGGCCCAGCTTCTCGAAACCCGGGTTATGAAGGAGCTTGCCGATCTGGGCATGTCCGGCACGGTCTTCAGGGTATCCATCCAGCGCGAGATCAACCCCCAGGGTGAAATCGAGGCGGACAATAAGCGGTACATGCTCTATCCTCACGGCCTCGATCGGATCGAATTCCTCCTGTCGGCAAATGTTGGCGAAGACCTTCGCCAGCTCCGCAAGGTTGCGTCCGGCGGCGAAATGTCCCGCTTCATGCTGGCCATCAAGAATGTCATCCTGTCCGCCGATATCGTGGAGAGCCTGGTGTTCGACGAGGTTGACGCGGGAATCGGCGGCAAGGGCGCCGATATAGTTGGCAGAAAGCTGAAATCCCTCGCCAAGGACAGGCAGGTTCTCGTTGTTCCCCACCTGCCGCAGATAGCAGCCATGTCCGATAATCATTTTTCTGTCCTGAAGGGTAAAACCGGCGAGCGGATTACCACCCTGGTAAAACAGCTCAACCAGAGGGAGAAAATTAAAGAAATCGCGCGGATGCTGGCGGGGGAAACCGTCACCGACTTGTCACTCAAACACGCTGAAGAAATGGTACGCAATGCGGAAAAGATCGGCGCAGCGGGACGGTGAAATCAATCTTTCTCAGATCCTCTCCTCCATAATTTCAGAGATCGTTCAGCGCTCCCCCGCGCTCAGCCATGTCGACGTGAGCCGGGTCCTCGTCTGCATCGGCTCAAACCGGGGCGGCCGGCGGGGCGGGATGTACGGCAAACTGATCCCCCTCCGGTTCGAGAACGGATCATCGTTGCTCAGATACCGCGGCCGGTACTACACGATTCCGGAAATTTCCCATAACGGCGCATCCTGCCTCTATATCATTTACTTCTACATGCCCCGCTTTTTCGACCTGCCGCTGGAGGAAAAATTAAGAGTCATGTTCCATGAACTTTATCACATTAGCCCCTGTTTTAACGGCGACATCAGGAGAATGGGCGCGGTTAAAACCGCGCACGGACATTCGAAAAAACATTTTGATACTCTGTACGCTTCGGAGTTGAAAAATTTCATCCGATATATTGAAGCGACCCCCTTAAAATATTTTCTGGAAATTGATTCGCATGCACTCTACCGCCAATACCGGCGCGTCACCGCTGTCAGAATGAAGCATCCGAAACCCGTGATCATTAATTTTTAACATCCACCAAAAAAATCTTGACACGGCCCGCCCCGTAGCGGAATTGTTTCTATATATAGAATCGTTTCTATCAATAGAAACCTCGCCCATGAATAAGCTGAAAGAAATAGCGGGCGTTCTCGCGGCAACCGGGAACGCCGAGATGATCGAGGACTTTTTTAAGAGTATTCTCACGAAATACGAAGTCGATGAAATTTCATCCCGGTGGGAACTGGTCAAACTGCTGCATGACGGCATGAGCCAGAGAAAGATAGCGGATAAGCTGGGCTTGAGCCTGTGCAAAATAACCCGCGGGTCTCGCGAGTTGAAAAAATCCCATTCGCCTTTTAAATCAATGATAGAAAAGCACAAGGAAATTATGAAAAACAGGCTTGCATGAAAAAGCAGGCACAACTATACGAAGGAGATTGGTATGCAGACAAAAGTATTTTTGAAAGAAAGCGAAATTCCGAAGCAGTGGTATAACCTCGCCGCTGACCTGCCGACTCCGCTTCAGCCACCGCTGGGGCCGGACGGCAAACCGGTTTCACCCGATATGCTCGCTCCGGTGTTCCCCATGAACCTGATCGAACAGGAAGTGAGCCAGAATCGGTGGATCACCATACCGGAGGGTATTCTCGACCTTCTGTTACGGTGGCGGCCGACCCCCCTGCACCGGGCGCGCTTCCTCGAAAAGGCGCTGGACACTCCTGCCCGCATCTATTACAAGAACGAGAGCGTTTCCCCGGCCGGCAGTCACAAACCGAACACCGCGGTTGCGCAGGCATGGTACAACAAGCAGTTCGGCATAAAGAAGCTGGCAACAGAAACCGGCGCCGGCCAGTGGGGCAGCGCCCTGGCTTTCGCCTGCGCGCTCATAGGCCTGGAGTGCAAGGTCTTCATGGTGCGCATCAGCTTCGAGCAGAAGCCTCTTCGCAAGGTCATGATGCAGACCTGGGGAGCAACCTGCATCCCGAGCCCGAGCCCGGAGACTAAGGCGGGCCGGGACGTTCTGGCGAAAAATCCTGACACACCGGGCAGCCTGGGAATCGCAATCAGCGAGGCGGTCGAGGCGGCGGTGACCGATACGACCGGCCAGACGCGGTATGCCCTCGGCAGCGTGCTGAATCATGTCCTGCTCCATCAGACCGTCATCGGCCTGGAGGCTAAAAAGCAGCTCAAACTGTTCGGCGAGAAAAAAGTCGACATTGTCATCGGTTGCGCAGGCGGGGGGAGCAACTTCGCCGGCCTTTCGTTCCCCTTCACCAATGATAAGATTCACGGAGCGAAGATCGAGATCATCCCGGTTGAGCCAACGTCGTGCCCCACTCTCACCAAGGGCCCCTTTATTTACGACCACGGCGATATCGCGAAAATGACGCCGCTCCTTCCGATGTATTCGCTGGGCCACAGCTTCGTGCCTGCCGCGATTCACGCCGGCGGCCTGCGGTACCACGGTATGGCGCCGCTGGTGTCACAAGGCGTTGTCGAGGGCCTTTTCAAGCCCATGGCGATCCCCCAGAACGAGTGCTTTTCTGCAGCCATGCTCTTTGCGCGCACCGAAGGGATCATCGTCGCTCCTGAAACGAGCCATGCCGTCGCAGCCGTCATCAGAAAGGCAAAGGAGGCGAAGGAAGAGGGCAAGGAAAAGGTTATCCTCTTTAACCTGAGCGGCCACGGGCTCATGGACCTCTACGGCTATGACCTGTTTGTCCAGGGAAAACTGGTGGACCACGAACTGCACCAGGATGAAATCGACGCGGCCCTCGCGGAACTCAAGGGCCTGCCGAGGCCTTCCCTCGCGAAAACCGGGAAATGGTAAAAAAAATGCATCTGATGAACATGGGGCTGTCCTATAAGCCCCCTATATCCCCGTTCGGCTGAGCTCACGGCCGAAGCCCAGAGGGGGACATTTTCACCCTCATTTGGCTTGAAAAGCCCCCCTCTGGGCGCTGCATCCCGACGGAGTCGGGACCGAAGTGTGGTTGGGGGGAACTTTATAGACAGCCCCGGATCAATAGTGCCTGACCATGCCCCTAAATTAAAACTGGTAATCGCCCGAGATGATCCCCGCATAGTCATAAACGTCAATTGTCTCAATTCTACCGTAGAAGGTGTACCCGTCTGGATTATTCTTTATTTCAGATACGAAGCGATCCACCAGTTCCCTGTCGTCGGTATTCAGGAGAACCCTGACGGACCCATCTGATATATTGGAAGCCGATCCCCGTATCCTGAGCTTTCGCGCATACTGGCTGCAGTACGCCCTGCAGAATACGCCATGAACCACTCCGCGGAGAATCAATTTCTTCGCCATACCGGAAACCCCTGATACGCCACCATATCGAAGTCGTGACGCTGTCGAAAGAATCATATATGACGGGCGCTGAATCGGCAAGATCTTTTTCGCCGGATATGGGCGCAATAATTTCCCCTGTCGGGTTCAGGCGGTTATGCTGTCTTCAACGGCATGTATCTCGGTGGGCATCGGTGCCTGCTCGCGGGATATATCGGATATCAGCCTGAGATACCGTCTATTGTTCTTCTTCCACTTCCAGTTGATGAAGCGCGCGTACAGGGCGATTCCGCAGTCAAGCCATTTCCGCCGGAACAATTTTTTCACTATTTCAACGGCGGAATAAAAATTCTCATGGCTGTATGTCTGCGCCCGCTGCAATCCGCGGAGCGTGAAATGAAGGGGCTGATACACTACGTGGTGCGCATCGTACATCGACCATTCTTTAAATACAATACGGTCGGCGATACTATCGGAGAACGTTGAGCCCGGAAAGGGAGTCAGCACGAGAAACTGCGCCGAGGTGATCCCCATTTTTTTCGCGAGGCGCACGGTATGTTTAACCGATTCCCACGTGTCATGATCAAACCCGTGAACGAACATCCCGTGAATGTTTATATTAAATGATTGAATAATCCGGGCCGCATTGAAGATATCATCGACGGTCTGCTTCTTATTCATCTCCTTGAGGCTTTTGGGATTGAATGATTCAAAGCCGATAAACAGGGTGTGGCAACCGCTCTGTTTCATGAGCTCTATAAGCTCAAGGTCATACACGATGTCGGCCCTAGCCTGGGTCGACCACTTGAAGTGAAGGCCCTCATGGAGCATGGCCCGGAGGAGCTCTTTGGCGCGTTTTCTATCAGCAGCAAAATGATCGTCGTAAAAGAATATCATTTTCCCGGAATCCTTGTAGTATCGAAGCTCATCAAGGATATGCTGTGTGGATCGATACCGGTACTTTCTCCCGAACATTCCCGTAACCGAACAGAAAGAGCAGTCCTGGGGGCATCCCCGCGATGTTTGGATGGGAATCACCCTGAGTTCCCCGCCGCCCTGGATCAGTGAGAAATCACACAGTGGAAACTGGTCCAGATTCATATCTAAATTCATCATTGGATTGTGGATTATCCTTCCGCCATCGCGGAATGAAAGATTAGGCACGGCGTAATAATCGGATTGATGTTCCCATGCATCGATAAAACGCATGAGAGGCGTTTCTCCTTCGCCGCGGATAACGTAATCGGCATGAACGAGCGCCTCATCCGGCAGATAGGTGACGTGGGGCCCGCCCATAATGACCGGTATGCCCATGCTCCTGACCGTATCGGCAATGGTATACGCGTTAACGGCGGTCGGGGTTATGGTTGAAATTCCGATGATGTCAGCATCTGAGAGCACCTTATAATCTATCTTCTGGAACTCTTCAATAATAACTTCCGTGTGCCAGCCGCGTCTTTTCATCATCGTCGCAAGTAAAAATATACCGATTCTGGGAAGTGCAAAACGGCTGAATATATGTTCGCCCGACGGTTTGGGCTCGATAAATATTACTGTTCCCATATATATCTTCTTGGTTATGTATGCAGTTTTTTACTGCATCGTATGAAGACGCAACATGCTAATAAATCAAGTGAAAAAAAGCGGTTTTGTTCTATTATATGATATGAATTATCAGTTTGCTGAAAAACAACAAACTGATAAACGATACATTTAAAGCGAAAAACATTAGGAAAAAGACAAATAATTACTATAAAGGTTGCACATTTTTCTTCATTGTAATATCATCAATCTAACATTCGACAGCCCGATGTGCGCAGGAGTGGTCCTGATTTTAAATAAATTTCTGTTGATTCTTCAATGAAAAAACCATCTACTATCAACTTCGCTGGAGTGAATTTCATTCTACTCACAATTATTATCGGCATACATGGTCTGTCATGCACCCGGTCGATCATCGAACAGGGGGGATGGGAAGGAATCCGGAATAATACCCTTCGCGTTTACGCCAGACTCGATATTCCCTATGACGCGGAAATGAAAACGTTTCAGAAGAGAGAAACCGAGCAGTTGCTTGAAGCCGGCAGAAACAGGGCCGTCGTCATCATGACTTCATATATACAGGCTCACGTGAATGATATCAGTCGGTGCGTCGCCTGTTACGAATCGATTCAGGAATATATCAAAACCGGAACAATACTCCTCAGGGAATGCAACGAAGAGTACTGCGAGGCCTTTATCGAATATGACGTGAAGGGAATACTGAATGCCGCGGGAATATCGGATGCAGAGTAGCGGAAAACCTTCGGAGCGGCAACCGGCAGAAATAATCGCTCCCGATATGACTATGGTCGAGACCGGTGACGGCTCATATACGCTCTATCTGTCAGAATACGACGAGCATATGCATTCCCTGTCCGGAGCATATGAGGAAGCTCTTCTCAAACACGTGTATCCATCCGGAATAGTGCTGTCGAAAAAAAAAAGCCTCACGGTACTGGACGTGGGTTTCGGGCTCGGCTATAACACCCTTGCGCTCATCGCGGAATTAACCAGGAATGATTTTAAGGGCCGTTGTGCCGTCTACGCCCTGGAAAGGGAACGGTTTCTGACACCGGTCATGGATGCCCTTGTTTTTCATGACATGAGAGACAGCATCTATTCCATGTTAAAAAGCGCCTATCTGCATGGAACATCGCAGACCGATGCCGTGACCGTAACAGTGCTTCACGGCGACGCGCGGGAATCAGTGCGCACGCTTTGCAACCAGGCCTTTGACGCGGTTTTTTTTGACCCGTTCTCCCCCTCGCGAAATCCAGAACTCTGGTCCGTTGAGTTTTTTATTGAACTATACCGCCTGATGAGCAATACCGGAGTGCTCACGACCTATTCCTGCGCGCCGCAGGCCCGCATGGCAATGATTGAGGCAGGCTTCATCGTGGGCAGCGGCCCTTCGGTCGGAGGCAAACGCGAGGGAACGCTTGCAGCGAAAACCGGGGTCATCACGCCCCTCGCTCCCGGCGATATGAATGCGCTGCGGAACAACGCGCATTCGGTGCCGTACCGTGACAGCGGTCTTTCCGGGAACAGGGCATCGATCCTCGAACGGCGGCGTGAAGAAATAAGGAGCATCAAAGCTACGGAGCGGTTAAACAAACAGCAGTAAGATGAAGATATGAAGTAGGGGAGCGCCTGTCAGATCATGTCATCCAGCTCTTCCAGCACCGATTTCTTCGACTTATCGTCCGATCCCTCCTGCGACGCAGCTGCTCGTTCCTGCATCTGCTTATGCATATGGTCCATTTCATCTCTCCTGAACTCAAGTTCTCCGGAAAGGTCGCCGCTGCTGTTCAACCGGTAGGCGAATGCCATCGCAAAGCTATACACGGTATACAGCGCTTCGTAAATTTTTCTCCCGTTTATCTTTTTCTCCCCTTCGATAAGGGGGTCAAAGACGAGTACCTCCTGCGGGTTTTCAATGTAGAGCTGCTGACTGTCCATGTCCTCAAGGAGAACCTGCAGTTCTAGGGCTATCTCATACATGTACTCCCTTACTATTGCCAGAGCATTTTTCCCGGTTGCATTCTTTTTCTTTTCCAGAGCCTCCAGCCGCTTGGTGTATTCAATATACTGCGAACTTCCGGACGGCTTCTCCCGCCTTGCTTTCTCGTAATTCACCAGCTCATCGGCGTATTCTCGGAGACTGTCGGAGCTCTTTCTCATTTTATCGTACAGATCATTGAGCTTCGCCCTGAAGTCTATTTTGGTGCGGGCGATAAAATCGGTCCTGAATTTTATTTTATTCGTGGTGAGTATGAAGGAGTATTCCCGGTCAAATTCATTGAAAAGCAGATAGGTGATGAAAACCTTGTCCGCATCGCTGACATTTTCGAACAGCCGGGCTTTGTCGTATTCCTTGCGAAGCTTCACCATGTCCAGTTTTGACATGATCTCAAGGCCCAAACGAATCGCCCTCGCGCGGGTTTCTTCCGTTTCGTTATGGACTTCGGTTTCTTCCGTGCTTTCCCGCTCGGCCGGGGACACCGACGCCGCCACTTCATGAAAATACTGTATCAGCTGCCGGGTGCCCGGCTTCTCTATATCGGTCAGACCGAGAATGGCTTCAATGGCCGGGTCGTACTCCTGATAGTATCTTCCCTGATACAGGCAGAACAGCAGGTGTAGACGCGGGTAAAATTTGTGGAATATGACGAACACCGCGTTCCTCATCCTTCGTGTCATGGCGAAATGAGAATCGCCGACGTTCTCTTCGGTTTTCAGATATAAATCGATAGCCTGCTCAAATGCCATCAGGATGGAATTTTCAAAGGGGTTCAAAATGTACAGCTTGCGGTGGAGGAAAAGAACAGGCTCTTTCAATTCCGGCACCTTTTTCGCCACCTCGGGAAAATTTACGTACTGCTCGATAATCTGATCAGACATGATTTTATCAAATATATTGCCCACCATCTCGATAAGCTCGTAATAGAGAGGCTTCATTGCATCAAGCTTGGCGGTTATCGTTCTGCCCACTGAAGGATTTTTTCTGAATATTTCCAGGTAGAGAATCTGTATTTCCATCAATGCCGGCTTGTAGGTATTATTGAACTTTCTGAAAAAACGGTTGCTGAAGAAATACCCGTTCAAACCGGTAACGCCGAGAAATTTCAGCCTCAGCCGCATCTTCATGCGGCCGAATGCGAGCGTCAGGGAGCCGGCATCGCTCCGGGGCGGGGCTTTCCGCATGATCGGGGGTTTGTAATCCTCCGAATCCTGCTTCTCCTTTTTTACCTTCTTATCGGGAGGGCCGTCGGTTCTTTTCAGGTACTGTTTCTGTTTTTCCCGGTCGATCGTCAGGCGTCGCCGCATGGATTTTTCATCAACAATCTTGCCGCCGCTTTCGACGAATTTTTCAAACAGTTTTTTCCTGGTTTTATCGTCGAGCTTGGTGACGCCAATATTTTCTTTTGTTTTATCTAACTTGTCCTTATCCATAAAAACCGATCGCTACCGACGTGGTTGATAAACAATATTAATCTCTCCGCAGCGAAAAATGTCAATGATATTGTATTAATAATGTAATAAAATTTTACCGGCAGTCAAAATTTCTTTGCATCGCTTTTCATGTATGGCAGCCTGGCATCATTTCTTGTTGTCAATTTTAATATCAATAAAGTTATGAGGGTGATTACGAAGCTATTTGCCGATGCAAAACCTATTGAATACAGAGTCCAGAATATGTTCGGGCGTGATTTCGCCTGTAATCTCCGAGAGAACATCAATGAGCGCCCGCAGTTCAAACGATATGATTTCACCCGGCTCCCGGCCGATGATGAGACCTGCCGTCCGTTTGACAATTTCAACCGACTGTTCAAGGAGGGATATTATCCGCATATCGGCGATAAATGAGTTTTCCATTTCGACGAATTCGACTTTCAGTCGACGCGATACCGTATCTTTCAGATTCTGCATGCCCTCCCCGGTCACCGCTGAAAAAAGTATCGCTTCTTCTGGGAGTGCGCTCTGCATGCCGGCAATGTCCCCGGGGCGCGCAATATCAATTTTGTTGATGAGTATGACTCGTTTCTTGTTCTCCGTCTTTCCAAGGATGGTCCGGTCAGCTCCGCTCATTCCGACCGACGCATCAAGAACCACAATGATGAAATGCGACGACTCGATCTTCCGGTGGCTCAAATCAATCCCGATTCTCTCCAGCTCGTCGCCCGGGGTATCGATCCCGGCCGTATCGATCAGGTTAACGTACATGCCGCCTATCTGAAGCGGTTCGCGTATAATGTCTCTGGTGGTTCCGGGTATGCTGGATACTATCGCCCGTTCCTGGTTCAGGAGCAGGTTGAGAATGCTCGATTTACCGACGTTCGGTTTGCCGGTGATGGCGACGTCAATTCCGTGACTCAACCGTTCGCCTGTTTTGCATCTGTTCATCAGGTCCTCGATTGAAGCCCGTATGCGTTCGACGGCCGTGAGAGCCGCCTCAGGCGAGATGACATCAATCTCTTCATCAGAAAAATCTATCCCCGCTTCGATATCCGCCATTAGTTCTATGATGCGGCGCCTGATGTCCTGGATGATGCTTCTGAGGGACCCATGCATCTGCCGGAGCGATGTTTCAATCTCCCATTCGCTTTTCGCGGTGATGATATGATTGATGGCCTCGGCTTCAGTAAGATCAACTTTTCCGTTCAGAAAGGCGCGCTTGGTGAATTCCCCCGGCTCAGCCATCCGCACGCCCCGGTTATTCAGGAGTATGAGGATCTTCCGCACGATGATCGGGTTACCGTGGCATAAAATTTCGGCCATGTCCTCCCCGGTGTAGCTCTGCGGCGACCGGTAATAGATCACCACGGCGTCGTCCACCGGACCGTTATGGTCGGCGAGCGTCCCGTAATGGGCGTGCCGCGGCTTTAATTCCCCGGACGTCCTGAATAAAGAACTAATGGCCCGGTACGTGTCAGAGCCACTGATTCTGATTATCGCTATCGGAGAATTGACCGGCGGGGTAGAGGGTGCGCAGATGGTCTCGTCTAACATACGCCCGTGCTACTGCTTTGGTATAATCGTCACTTTCCGGTATATGCCCTGTCCCTCGCTTTTGGTGGTCACCCGTGAATCGTTCTGGAGCGTTAAGTGAATCAGTCTTCGTTCGAAGGGATTCATCGGCTCCAGGGTCCAGGGTTTTCCCGACTTGACGACTTTGAAGGCGATGTCCTTGGACATTTTTCGGAGCGCCCGCTCCCGTTTGGCCCGGTACGATTCAATATCAAGGATAATCTTTTTATCGCTTCCGGTTTTATAGTTCACGATGAGATTCAGCATAAACTGAAGCGCTTCCAGTGTTTTGCCTTTCCTGCCGATGACCAGGCCCGAACTTTTCTTGCTTTCGAGCTCGACATAGACCTTGGATTCGCCTTCTTTAATATCCGCTATCGCGCAATCGATCTCCATTCTTTTAAATATATTGACGATGATATCCCTGATGGTGTCGCCGATATCTTTCGTATCAATATGGTAATACAGTCTGATTTTAGCAGGCCGCGACACCCCGAAGCCGAAGATGCCGCTCTTCCCCCCGTCGATGACTTCTATGTTTACCTTCGCGGTATCGGTTATGCCAAGTTCGGCTATCGCTTTTTTTGTTGCATCATCAACGGTTCTTCCTTCCACCTCTATAACCTTCATACGAGGCCTCCTCATTTAATAAGAACAATATATAATTCCCCGTTACAATAAAATTTTCCTGCTCCGTGATATTCCCCTTCCCCGTACGCTCCGGGGAAGCCGCATTGCATCAGCCTGCCTTTTCTTTCTTGGACCGGTAATTTATAAACAACTGATGGATGATCTGGAACAAATTCTGCAGCGCCCAGTAAAGAACGAGGCCCGACGGCATGCTCCAGAATATAAAGATAAACATGACCGGCATCATCATCATGAGCATCTTCTGCTGTCCTCCGGTATCCACCGTGGACAATTTCTGCTGTAAAAAGGTCGATGCCGTCATGATGATGGGCAAAATATTAAGGTTGTACCCCATGACCGTCGCCACGGTGTCGGGCATCGACAGGTCTTTCATCCAGAATATGAAGGGCGCGCGCCACAGGTCTATCGAATCAATCAGGGCGCTGTACAGCGCGAAGAAAAACGGCATCTGCAGAAGAAGCGGGAAGCAGCCCCCCATGGGATTCACTTTGTTTTCCCGATATAATTTCATCATCTCCTTCTGAATGATATCGGGCTTGTCCTTGTATTTTGCCTTAATCTCATTCAGTTTTGGCGTCAGCTGCTGCATTTTTTTCATTGACTCGGTCGATTTTATGGTGAGCGGCATGAACACAACCTTGGTCAAGAGCGAGAAGAGCACCAGGGCCCATCCCAGGTTCCCGACCAGTCTGTTAACGGTGAGCAGGCACCATATCACGAAATTCCGTATCGGCTCAATGAGCCTGTTCACGTCAGCGGCGTCGATGATAGACGCGTCCACCGACGTGAGTTTCTTCTTGTCTTTTTCGCCCAGATAAACCTTAAATGACTTCTTTATTTCCTTCCCCGGTTCCAGGTTTTCCATTGATACGTACAGGCCGGTACGGAATCCCGCCTGTTTTCGGTTGTCATGAACCACCCCCTTCCCGACCGCTTCCTGCGGTATCATGATGACGAGGAAGTAGCGGCTCATAATCCCTGCCCAGGTTATCGACCCGGTTTCCTTTTTCAAGGGATCTCCATTTGAAGACGATCCGCATCCCAGCAGAAATCCGCCCCCCCCCTTGTCCGCTTTCTTGAAGCTGCCGTTGATGGAATAGACGCTCATCAACCGGTTGTACGTATTATTGTAATCAAGAGACGGTCCCAGTATGTCGCCCGGGGAAACGATAGCCGCGCTGTCTTTGAAAGAAATCGTACGCATTCCATAATTTTTAAACCGGTATTCCACCCTGAACCCATACCCGTCATCAGGGAACAGGTATATTTTTTCAATTCTCACCGGAACGCCATTTATCTGAATGTCGGTATAAAAAGTCAGCCGGCCGCCCTCCTGCCGGTGCGTCCATAGTGCAGTATCGAGGGAATTACCGTTTATAAATTCATCGTCATCAAAGTGTACCCCGAAATTCAGGACGCCGCTGGCGTTGAACGAGTTCTTCTTCACGACGAGTTCTATATTTCTTTCCAGATATTTACAGCCGGTTATCACGGCGCCCTTGTTCGATAATGTTACCGAGAACTTTTTCGTTTTCACGGAAATCTGCTTTTCAGCGCCGCCCGCAGAGATCGCTTCAATTCGGACCGACGCCTGTTCTTTCCGTATCGCTCCCCCTTCTTTTTGAATCGCATCGGACTTCTTCTCGACAGGTTTCTTAACCGGCGATTCCGGCTTGAACACGATAAAATACGCCACCCAGAGTGCGGCAATTAAAACGATTGCGATTAGACTTTTCTTTTCCATGCTTCATTTCCTTTGCGGTTTTCTGTTAAATGCAGGCCCACAAACATTGCTGAATCTGGGTCTTACGGCTATCCGTGCGAGACGGATTGTTTTCTTTAATTGAAGGAACGACTATTTAAGGAAGCGGAACGTGTCGGGAACGGGATCAAAGCCTCCCTCATTGAACGGGTGACACCGAAGGATTCTCCGGGCCGCCAGGTAGGAGCCTTTGATGGCGCCGTGTTTGTGCAATGCATCAATTGCATATGCAGAGCACGAAGGGTAGAATCTGCAGGACGGGGGCAATATCGGGGATAATAAGACGCGATAGACTTTAATAATAAGTATGATGAGGTTTGTGCATAATTTAATAATTCTGCTACTGTATTGATGTATGCGCATCACCGTTCAACAATCCCGCTCTTTCGAATAGTGATCTGATAATCCGTTTTTCTTCCTGGTGCATCAGATTCTTAAAATCACTATCTATCCTGATGATTATGCAAAACCCTTCCCTTAATTCATTCGATAGCTCAGAGTAAATCGCGCGAATCCTTCTTTTCGCCTTGTTCCGGATGTATGCTTTTCCAAAAGATTTCGTCAGTGCAATTCCGATTCTAATGTTCTTTGATCTGTTTGATGTGTCTGGGCTGTTATCAGGTTTCACATACTTGCTTCTGCTGCTTTTGAGAATAAATACCCGAATACCCGTATCCTCTATTTTCCTGCCCCGTTGGTAAACTTCCTTAAATAAATTCCTTCCTTTTAAAGATTGTATGGTTTTCACGATAACAATTATTTGGGCAATCTCCGTTCGTCGGATACTGTAAGTTTATGCCTCCCTTTTCTTCTTCTCCTGCTTAAGACTTCTCTTCCCACGGCGGTACTCATCCTTGACCGAAATCCGTGTTTCTTGTACCTTTTTCCCGTGCTCGGTTGTAATGTCCTCTTCATGTGAATCACCTCAAATATATAAACATCAGTAATATTCCTGTTTAAATCAATAGATGTGGGCAGAAAGTAGTGAAAGTACTATTTGAAAAGGAATCTTTTTTTGTCAATAAAAATTAATTAAAAACATGCCTCGTACTCAGGAGGATTAATTAAATTCTTGATAAAACTGATTCACCCGCATTTTTAAAGACCACCTAAATCCCCTCAGAGGGCGTTTTTTACATAATTACATTAGTCTCACTGGCGCTCCCTGCGAGGATAAGGGGGGGGTCTTGGTCAGGAATTTACTGAAAAATAATTTACAACCGCCCCCCTCCTAATGTGACATAAAATTTGGATTGACAAATAAATAACAGTGTATATTTTTTTATATAGCACATACATGTTTCATGGGCATGCCTGAAAACCGCTGTTTTCATTTCGATATTAAAGCGGTTTGCCGAATGGGTGCCCAAACGGAAACATCGTGAAAATATTCTATGAAGTTTCCGTATTATACGGGGGAGTTTGTGTCATGATTGTTAACATCATAACCTGTGTGGTCTGCCTTGTGATGCTCATCCTTTTCAGAAAGCTGGACCGTACCAACATGAAGATGGCCAAACTGAGAAGATATTCGTCACGGCTGTTTGACGAATTTAAAAAACTCGCGGAAACCGAAAACCGCCGCTTCAGCGACGCCACAATCGAAATGGACATTCTGATAAAAAAATCGAACGCACTGGCGAAAAACATCAACACCTCGGTCAGGGATATCGAAGCAAAACTCCAGGGACTTGATATCGAGAAGACCAATCTTATGAAGGTTGAAGACGATATCAGGGTGATATCCCAGTCGGCCCGCGATGTAAACAAGCAGATAGAATTCATCGCCGGTTCAAAAGACAGCTTCGCTGAATTGTCACATAATATCTCCTATGTAAAAGAATCCATCAAATCGCTTAAGAATGAAAGCGCCGAAATTCTGCAAAACTTCAATAACCGCCTAAAGGAAAAGTCGCGTGAAATAATGGCCGAATTCACCGATCAGGTCAGCCGGCTTCGGGAGTCGATCGAGAACAAGGATGACATTCTCATCAATAACAGCCGACAGAAGATCATCGATTTAACCGAAACCTTCGAGCGATCGCTGTCCGATATGGACCAGCGCGTAACCGACACCGGCGAGATATTATTGCAGAATTTCAAAATGAAAATTGATGGCGTCGCCAAGTCCGTCGAGGGCGCGGCCAATCTGAATAACCAGATTGAAATGATGAAAATCAATTCCGCCGATCTCGAGAGCAGAATTTTTTCCGAAATCAAGGAGCGAAGCTCCGAAATCGAAAGCGGCATAAACAAATCCATCGACACTCTCTATGAAAAGCTGCAACAGTATGATTCCGAGTTCGACGAAAAGAAAGGCGATCTCCTGTCCCGGTTCCAGAATGATATCGACAAGCTCTATCACAAGCTCAACACCGTTGAAGCGAACGTAAACGAGTCAAAATCGAAACTGGTCAAGACATTCGAGATCGAGGTCGACAAGGTGCGGAACGAACTTGACAACCTGAGCATCCACGCCATTACCAAACGTGATGAAATCGTCCAGGCTTCGCGGCGCGAAGCAGAGGGAGTCAAGAAGGATATCGAAGACTTCGAATCCCGGTTCATGGAATTTGAAACGCGGCTCATGGATCTGGCCGAATCCAAGAACGAGGAAATCCGGAAGAACAGGGAGCAGTTTGAAGACAGTATCACAGCGCAGACGCAGAGAGCCAGGGATGAATTCTCGGTCATGGATCAGCGCCTCTCCGATATCAAGACTGACGTCCTGGATAAAGCCAAGGATGAATTCTCGGCCATGGACCGGCGCCTCTCCGATATCAAGACTGACGTCCTGGGTAAAGCCAAGGATGAATTCTCGGCCATGGACCGGCGCCTCTCCGATATCAAGTCTGAAGTCCTGAATTACGAGGAACAGAGCAAGATCTTCTCGAGAACCGAGACGATGATGCGCGATGTGAGCGATTCAATTGAACAGCTTAACCGAATGCTCCAGGACTCCCAGAAAGAAGCGCAGCACCTTGAAAAATTCCTTGCCGACATCGATTATATCAAGGAACTGGCCAAGGAATTCGACCGGGAGATCCGGTCGTACCAGAACCGGAAGGAAAAACTAACCGACATCGAATCCGAGATACGGACCCTACAGGAAATGAACGATCTCGCCACGGAGAAGACGGCAGGCTTCCAGGATCAGTTCGCAAAGATCGATACCGTGAGCTCACGCATCGACGCGCTGATGGGAAGCTACAGCGGCCTTGAATCGAGAATCAGGGAGCTGCATGAATACGAGGACGTCATAGCGCACAATCTCGATTCCGTGAACAAGGCCGACATCCTGATCCAGGCGGTTGAAGGAAAAATCAATACATTCCAGAAGGTCGTGGATCGCTCGGAAAAGAGGGTTGACAAGATCAATCTGCAGCTGCGCGGAGCGGAGGAGAACTACCTCATCCTCAAGACCCGCGAGAGTGAAATCAAGGAGATCAAGGATAAATTTAACGAACTGGACGGCCTGTCGGAAATCATGGAGGCGCGGGTGAAGCAGATCCAGGCCATGTTCAGCAAGGTGGAGACGCTCCGTGACGAGATCACCAGCACCGATAACCGGCTGCAAGAGCTTTTCATCGAAACCGATAAAAAGATGCGCCAGTTCGCGGACTTCATCCAGGCGGTCGACCACAACAATCCGATCATGAAACAGGTGAAGGGAAGCGCCGTGGCACCAAAAAACATTAACGAAAACGTGCTCCGTACCGTGCGGGAGCTCTCTGATAAGGGGTGGACATCGGATGAGATCTCACGGAAGCTGATGATGGATGAGAACGCAGTGCGGCTTATAATCAATACATCATCGCTGTAACCGAAATGCCGTGCCAGCGCAGCATCACTCGTCGCCTTTCATTTTCTCCTGAACCTCTTTAATTATCTGCTCGTCGGTCTGTTTTTTCCTGAGCACGACGCGGTACTTGATGTACAGGTTGCTCGGCTGAATGACCTGCCGGGGGAATTTGAAGTTCCATCTCTGAAGGTCGTCGATGACAAGGCTGTCAAGCTCGATCAGGTTCAGGGATTTGTACGGCCGCAGCCTCCTCAGTTTTCCCCGGTCGGGGAACAAAGAGATATGGTACATTCCCTCCCGGGATTCATCGATCTTGTCGTATCGTTTGACCTCGTCGCAGATATACCGATCGCCGCCGGGGTCGTCCTGCCGCTCTATGGTATCCTGGTGGTCCGTCTGCACGACAACATATCTATCCGACATGATGAGCACCCTGAATGTTTCACGGTCTTCACCCCGTGTGTAGGGATCTTTTAAAAAGCGCTGGTTTTCGGTTTCTATCAGCTTGTCAGCGATGGTCGCGCAGGACAGCGCCCCTGCGAAAAACAGCGGCAGCAGCGCGCATATGCTTGAATTCCTTGATTTCATACTCCTCTCTCGTTGCCAATGGGAATCGAGATATACATTAAATATATGCATCATCTTTCAACTATTTTTTTTTCAACTGGTTTCTAAAATTATAGATCGATTATCATCATGGCATATTATTTCAGCGGCTCGCTGTCCAGAACTTTAATGCTGGTGACAAACCGCCGGTCCGGCTGCAGAACGGGAATGTACATCCTCATAATGGAGGAACCGTTACGCAGCACCGGCAGGTCTTTGATGTGGTTGATATAGAGCTTCATGCTGAACTCTTTCATTGGATAGGGCAGCTCGGCCGTTGTGCCTTCCACCATCACCAGGTCAAGGGTCTCGCAGGTGAAGTACATGAATCCGTCAAAGTACTGGTCCGTTTTTTTCCGGGGGATAACTTTCATCAGGTAACACATCCGATCGTTAACAGTGGTGCGCCTGATGATTCTTGCCATATACCGCTCTCTGCCGTTATCATCCAGAACCGGGAACCCGAGGCCGACCTCTACTCCCTGGTAATCGGAAGTGCGCATCGGTTTATCGTTTTTAATGTATTCCAGAACCATAATCTCCACTTTTTTATAAAAATACTCCTTGTGGATCAGCCTCACGCTTAATCTGTTGACAAGCTTGTTGTTATTGGGATTGTACTCGATGACATCCATCTGACGGGTTGAGAGCACGCCCTGATATTTTTTATATGCGGGGGCATATTTCTCATATATCCTTTCTATTATTTTATCCGACTGGTCGGGCGTAACCGCCGCCTCCTGGGCCGAGATCCCGGAATGAATAAAAAGGAGAGCTGCAAGAAATATGATTCCGGTAGTCCGATAAACACTTGATTTTCTCACGGCATTTGACCCTTGAGCCTATAATGAATAATCCAAAACGCATTCCGTGTCAAGTGCATTAATCGCATACAAATGCCGTTGATCCAAGAATGCGCCGATAATTTTCCTGCGAGGTGCCGGCATGACGATCCTTATTCTGGGATTGATCGTTTTTTTCATCTTTTTGCTGATGAGAAAATACAAAACCGTCTCATCGGTCATTACGGCCGTTGTTCTTATGGCCGGAACCACCACGTCCGTTGCGGTCTGGGGGCTGGCGGTTATCACACGAGGGTCCTTAATCCATTTTTTCAACAGCAGCATCGGCCGATACGAATTCTATTATCTCATGGCCGCATGGTACGCAGCTGATATCCTCTGCTCCGCTAAGATAATCAGTAATCATATCGCCTATAAAAAAGCCAATTACCGGGCATCGAGAAGCGGCATTAGAAAAGACTGAAACAACCCTCTCTGTAATTCACTGCAGAAATTCTACGGGAACCGGCACGAAGGTCATAATCAGGATAACCATGCAGAGCCACCCCACGGTTTTTTCAACCGCTGTCAGCGGTTCCCCGTCAGGCACATCCGGATGCGCCACCATGAGCAGCAGGAGCGTCAGCACGATCCAGATTATCCATCCCTGCCATATGAAAGACATGATGGCGAGCCCCGCGACAGAGGCCCATCCGAACAGGAGCTGCTTTCTTCCGATCAGCGCGTACAGGATGTGGCTCCCGTCGAGCTGGCCGATGGGCATGAGGTTCAGGCTGGTGATGAGAAAGCCGATCCATCCGGCCCATGCATACGGTGACAGGTAGATAATGTGTCCCGGCGGTATGCTGCCGTGTATCAATTTGACGAGCATTACGAACAGCAGCGAGTCTCCAAACAGCAGTTCCTGTCCGGGAGCGGGAAGGGGCTTTATCTCCGACAGATAAATGCCGGCGATAACCGCAACGAGGCTCAGAACAAATCCCGGTAAGGGGCCCATGGCCCCGATATAGAAAAGCGCCCTTCTGCTCGGTATCGGTGACCTCGTTTTTATTATTGCTCCCATGGTCCCGATCGGCGGGAATGGGAAAGGAATGAAATAAGGAAGCGTTGCTCTTACCCCGAATTTCCGCGCCGCGCAGTAATGCCCGAACTCATGGCTCAGAAGAATAACAATAAGCGTCACCGAATAGGGCAGGCCGCTGATCAATACGGCCGAAAATGTATCAAGGCTGGATGCCCCGACAAAGGTTATGGTCAAAAAGGTCACTATAAAAAGCAGGATATTGATAGCGGGCCGGTCCCGGACCTGCCGCGGCTCTATGAAGATATCCCGGCTCTGCAGCGGAGGCCTGTTTCCCGTGTTTAATCTGGCAACATAATTGATCGCCCATACTTTTACCGATTGGATTTTTTTCTTTAACAGCACAGCGTCATCCCATGATTGAACTGGCGAGCGCCTCGGAAGCATGTCTCATTCAGGCATTGCGCGGTACACCGATATCTTTCTCCGTATGTACTCCCGCGAGTATTCATTGTTCAGGTTTTTCCCCGAATCAAGGAGGTTTTGATACAGGACAGCTATCTCGTTCGCTGTTTTCATTAATTCAATATTGCTCCTTTTCACCATGCTGATGCCCGTAATAAACAGCTTCTTGAGATAGATCGAAACGAACCGGTTCCCATCCGGAGAAAAACTCACGTCCTCCCCTTCAAGCCCGGTCATGATAATATTTTGCTTTCTCACATCATATACCTGGATCACCTGGTCCTTTAAGAATGATATGATCCTCGGATAGACTGAAAATAGAATATTCGTGTTGAGGGAATTTTTTAATATCTCTGATGATTTCCGCGTCGCGGTGTTATAGAGGTTTACCGAGTAGTTGCCGGCGTCGCCCACCCGATACACCAATATGGTATTGTCCACCCAGAACAGCTCGCTCGCCGATGTTAAACCCGGTAACTCCCATGAGGCGCCGGCGACGGAAATCACGGACCGGTATGATCCGCCGCTTCCACTCACGATGATATGCTTTTTCCTGTTGGGTGAGACAGCGGCGATGGCTGGTTCGCCCGACCGGACAATGCCCGCATACGCCTGCCGTCTAATCAACAGTTCGCTCCTTCCCGTATCCGGCGCATACTCCGCAATGCCGTCTTTCGTCTCATAGAGAAGGGTGTCGCCGCCGGGAGCCAGGGAGAAATCTATAAAGGGGTACGTGGATTCAAGGGTCATCACGCTTCTGGAGGTAACGCTCAGCACTATAGTTTCCCCGCGGGGAATCAAAGATGATCCCGCCAGCAGGCGCTTCATAAACAGGTATGTCCCGCTGGCGCTGTTTTTGAACGCGGTGATGGTGCCGGTTGTCCTGAAAAGTTCCTGGTGGCGTCGCGATGTCCTGTTGTAAGAGTAGACGACATTGATACGGGGAAATTCTTTTACATAGAGAACGGTGAACCCGTCGCCCCAGCAGGCGAATATTACATCGCGGTCGACAAACTGGGAATGAGCGACCTGGTATGCCTCTAATTTTTTTTCCAGCAGTGTGTGGTAGTACGGAGATTCAGGATTGATATATATGCCGTCGAGATTGATGTCCCGCGCGAAAAGACCCGTGCTGACGCATGAAAAAAATACGAGTATATATAAAGAGAAAACTGTTTTTTTCACCAGGTGCTCTATCAAACCATCGTGCTGAGATTCTCTCTTTCTAAGTTCATATTCCGGTTCTGTTGCTCTTCTATTCTTTTATTTCGATGTTCTCTTCCTTGACAGCCTCTTTCCCCTGCTGTTCATTCGATTTCTTGTCATTACTGTCCGGAATTTCAGGTATCACGAATCGCTGGCCCGGAAAGATGAGGTCCGGGTCTTTGATCTGGTCCTTGTTTGCCGTGTATATCAACGGCCAGAGCCTGGCATTCCTATAAACTTTGCCGGCAATCCGCCACAGGCAGTCGCGCTTCTTCCTATTGTAAACGACCTGGTAGACCCTTTTGCCCTCCTCTTCCATGATAGTCCCTTTATCTTCCAAGAAGTCCTTTTCCCGCGCCACGCCGAGGGAATTGAGCAGCGATTCGGCTTCCTCGAATTTCACGAGGCTCTCGCGGTATGATTCGCTCCCCAGGAGCTTTTTACCATCGTTGATCAATTCGGTCGCTCTTTCGGTCTCTTTCTGGAATTTATTCTGGGTGTCACGTTTTTTCGTCTCATCCAGAAGTTTTTCAACGGATACCGCCTTGTCCCTGGCAAGACCCTGTATCGTTTTTTCTCTGGCTATGGCGAGGGAATGCTCGGCCTCTGAAATTTTCTGAACCGCCGCATCGGTCTTGTCCTGATCAAGTAGTGAGTCCGCTTCGTTCAGGTCCGCAGTTACCATGCCGATGTCTTCTCCGGCGAATTCCGTGCCCCGCTTTTTTTTCAGCCGCTCGACCTCACCGCGAAGCTGGGCTATGCGGTCCCTGGCCGAAACCTTCTGCCCCGCCAGTTTTATTCCGTTCAGGGTGTTTTCCGAATCTTCCATGAGCGAAACTGCATCTTTGACATTGTTCTGTGATATCAAATCCCCTGCTTTGCCAAGGTTCGTCTTCACCGCGGCGAGGTCCCGTTTCTGCTGTTCATTCAGCTTGAGCGAACCGAGATCCTCGGCGTCCTTCTTCATGGCGTTCAGGGATTCGGTCAATTCCGGAACCTTGGCGAGGGAAATCTCTTTCGCCTGTTTACCGGCTGCGGCCGCTTCATTCGCTTTCAGGAAGGCATCCCACAGGTTCTGGTTATTTTTAAACGTTTCGGCCTCACTGACGGCGTTTCCCGCCTCGGAAAACGGACCGGGGGCGAATCGTTCTGCATAAAGTTTTTCCGCCTCCTGATACGCGGCCTTTGCGTCAGCGAGCGCATCGTCGGTCGCGCGGGGAAGCGACGTCTGAACGGCTATATCACCATAAACGAAAGATTCCTCAGCAGCCTTTTTCGCATCATTTGCTTTTTTATCGATCAGATAATCATGGCTCATTTTCAGGAGTTGAATGGCTTTATTGAAATGTTCGGGATCATATTTTTCAGCCATAACCCGTCCGGCCTGATTTATTATAGTCCTCGCCTTCACCATTTCCTTTATTGGAATATCAATGTCGCATGATATGATGCCTGTTGAGACGCACATCACAATCAGAATATATATTTTACGTGCTTCCATAATGATCCTCTTCGTTGTATGTGATGACGCTATAATTTGATTAATTTGTCGATTTTGTCAATGCTTTTATGCATGCCTCCAACATTCGCACCAGCCATGGAGTTTCTAAATCGATTAAGTTTTTACCTGAATGTTCCCGATATGTTCTGTTCATCCATTCCCACTCATATGAGTTTGTATCGGCCCGCTCGACCTTCATAGCGGTTCATACATCCGGCCCCAATAAAAAATGATCATTGACAAACAACAAACCGCTCTCATATTGGAAAACTCAGGGCAATCCGGGCACACGGTTCTTTTCTATCGATACAACTGGATATAATGCATACGAGAGGAACACCCTATGGCTAAAACTGCATTCATAACAGGCGTAACCGGTCAGGACGGCGCGTACCTATCAGAACTGCTTTTTACAAAAGGCTACCGGGTCTTCGGCGGATACCGGAGGACCAGCTCCCCGAATTTCTGGAGGCTGGATGAATTAAACGTTCGAAATGATATCGAGCTGGTGGAGGTTGATATCCTGGATACCGGCAACCTCATCCGGGCCTTTGAAAAGACAAAGCCCGATGAGGTATACAACCTCGCCGCGCAGAGCTTTGTCGCGGTTTCCTTTGAGAAGCCGGTGCTGACCGGGGAAATAACCGCCATCGGGGTGACGCGGGTCCTCGAGGCCATCAGGATCGTGAACCCGAAGATCAAATTTTATCAGGCCTCCAGCTCTGAAATGTTCGGCAAGGTCCGAGAAATACCCCAGCGGGAGAGCACGCCATTCTATCCCCGGAGCCCGTACGCGACCGCAAAGCTGTACGGCCACTGGCTCACGATCAATTACCGGGAGTCATACAGCATCTTCGGATGTTCCG
Source organism: Spirochaetes bacterium RBG_13_51_14 (assembly GCA_001829455.1). GTDB lineage: Bacteria > Spirochaetota > UBA4802 > UBA4802 > UBA5550 > RBG-16-49-21. The sequence goes on along the minus strand of MIBH01000062.1, from coordinate 14,327 downwards.
GTATCCTGTTCAATCACGAATCTCCGCTTCGCGGCATCGAGTTCGTGACGAGGAAGGTGAGCGACGCCGTTGCACGGATCAAGCTCGGCAGGCAGGACTATCTTGAAATCGGCAACATGGACGCGAAGCGGGACTGGGGCTATGCGAAAGAGTTCGTCGAGGGGATGTGGCTGATGCTCCAGCGGCCGGAGCCGAATGATTACGTGCTCGCGACCAATGAAAACCATTCCGTGCGCGAATTTATCGAACACGCTTTCACCTATACTGGGATCTCCGTCCAGTGGAAGGGTACCGGCGTGAATGAAACCGGCGTTGATTCAAAATCAGGCAAAACGCTGGTGAAGATCAATCCGAAATTTTTCCGCCCCGGCGAGGTGGACCAGCTCCTGGGGGATTACACACTGGCGAAAAAAGAGCTTGGCTGGGAGCCCCGGGTGATGTTCAAGGAGCTGGTGGAGATCATGGTGCAGAGAGATCTGGAACGAATACAGCGTTCCTCATGATTCGGGAACATCGCCGCATGTTATAACACCAATCGATGAACCAATAATGTCATGAGCGTATTGATTACCGGCATAAACGGTTTTGTGGGGACCATCCTGAGACAGGCCCTGGAAAAAAAGGGATACCAGGTCTACGGTCTCGATACGAAGAGCGATGATTCTCGCGTGTACCCCGTTGACATAACCGACCAGGCAGCCGTCACGGATTGTCTGAAAAAGCTATCTCCCGAATTCATTTATCACCTTGCCGCCATCTCGTGGGTTGACGCTGGGAATCCGTCGCTCCTGTATTCAATTAATGTAACCGGAACACTGAATCTTCTCTCGGCCGCAGCCCGGCTCGCGCGCATCCCGGAGTTCCTCCTGGTCAGCTCCGCGCAGGTGTACGGCGTCGTCGACGAGGCCGTACAACCCATTCATGAAGCCTTTCCGATTAGTCCGGTTAACCACTACGGCGCAAGCAAAGCGGCAGCGGAACATATCGCGCAGGTTTTCCATTCAGAGAACCATCTCCCGCTGGTTGTGGTCAGACCCTTTAACCACACCGGCAGAGGACAAAACCCGCACTTCATTATACCGAAAATCATCTCTGCCATACGAGAAAAAAAATCAACAATTGAACTGGGCAACCTTTCAGTCATACGCGACTTCATGGACGTGCGCGATGTTGTCGACATATATATACGGATCATGGAGCGATTCCCGGAAGGAGAGGTCTTCAATGTCGCCAGCGGAATCGGGTACCGCCTCCTGGACCTGCTGCATCTCATACAGAACCTGTCAAACTCATCCTTAGACGTCCGGCAGTCGAGTTCATTAATCCGGAAAAACGAAATAACAAAACTGGTCGGCGATATCTCGGCGCTGCGAAAAAGGTTCAACTGGAAGCCCTCGCATGACATGGAAGACACCCTGAAGTGGATACTTTCCGAATAGATTCAATAGACTCTGGCCCATCAGACGATCCGGTCTGATGCGGGCGCCATGCTCAAAGAGCGCCCGGCAGCCCGGTTTTTGACTGCATGAAATATTTTTTCTTGACTATAATGATACCTGCTGACTATGGTATCACGTTACTGAAGAATAGCAGCAATACGTTTGTAACTACAGCAATAGGCTCCTCAGCTCAATGCATACGGAACCTATATTTTTATCTGAGAAGCGCATTGACGATTTATGCAGTTTAACTCAATCGGATTTTTTGTATTTTTAACTACTGTCGCCGTTATCTATTATGCTCTGAAGCACAAATGGCGCTGGCTCTGGCTTCTTATTGCCAGCTTTTTTTTCTTCGGCTATTTCTGCTATTCAACATACAACCCGGAAAAAATTCAGCTCGATCGCTATATCTATAATATCATCGGCGTGATCGCTTCAATTGTTTCGGTCATTATTATCGATTACTTTTTCGGCATATATATCGAAAAAAACCGGAAAGCAAACCCGGGCAAAACAAAGATCGTACTGGTCATCGGTATCATCTATCCTCTTTTTCTTCTGTTGCTGTTTAAATATTTCAATTTCCTGAATCAGACCGTGGGCCAGATCGCCCAGTTCCTCAACCTGCAGTATCCGGTGCACATGCTCAATTTTATCATTCCCCTCGGCATATCATACTATACGTTCCACAGCATCAGCTATCTCGTTGATATATACCGGAATGGGCAAAAGGCGGAACGTCATTTTGGTATTTTCTCATTATACATTCTGTTTTTCGCAAAGATAGTGTCCGGGCCCATCGAACGTCCGAATACCCTTATCCCCCAGTTCTATAAGGAGCATCAATTCAATTACGGGCAGATCATGGACGGGATCAAGCTCATGGCCTGGGGCTTTTTCCAGAAGCTCGTTATCGCGGACCGGGCCGCCATGGTCGTCAATGAAGTCTTCAATCGCCCGCAGGATTACTGGGGTATCTACCTGATCATAGGGTCCCTCTGCTTCGTATTCCAAGTCTACTGCGATTTTTCCGGATACTCCGATATCGCCATCGGAGTGGCCCAGATATTCGGCATCAAGCTGACAATTAATTTCAAGCGACCATACCTCTCCACCTCGGTTGCTGAACTGTGGCGGCGATGGCACATCACCCTCATCTCCTGGCTGCGGGATTACGTGTATATTCCCATGGGTGGCAACCGGGTCGCTCGGTGGCGATGGCAGTACAATGTATTCGTCACATTCATCCTGAGCGGTATCTGGCACGGCGCTAACTGGACCTACATCACCTGGGCCGGCCTGAACGGTTTTTTTATCCTGTTATCGATCTGGACCGCAACCGTACGGGAAAAATTCGTCACGGCCATAGGGCTTACCAGGACGCCCCGGCTCCATACCATCGTTAAAATCTCCTGGACCTTCATTCTGTTCTGGCTCTCATCGATCTTTTTCAGAGCCAACACCATGACTGACGCCTTTTACATAATCAGTCATCTTTTAACAGGGCTGGACGATCTGTTCAAGACCCTACTGACCATGAATTATGACATGCTGAAGTCGTTTCTCGTGGTGCCGAACAAGAACACATTCCTCGGGTACTCGAAGCCGGCGTTTCTACCGGAGATAATCACGCTCGCGATGGCCATTCTCGTCATGGAAGTCATCCATATCATACAGGAAGTGAAGAATGAGCGCATGCGCGATATGATCGCCCGCAAACCTTGGTATATCCAGTGGGCGTTATACTACGGCCTTCTCTCTGCCATTGTTTTTCTTGGAGTGTATTCAAATCAGCAGTTTTTATATTTTGTATACTAGGCCCGGCGTCATATGAAAAAATTAGTCGGTTACATAACACTCAGTATAATCTCGATGATCCTCACCCTGTGCGCCCTCTGGATCGTGCCCGGCACCTATCCGCATGACCTGGCAGCCATGGTGAACAAAAAAAAGATGCTGGTGTCAAAAAAGCCGCCGCGCATAATTTTTATCGGCGGCAGCAGCCAGTTGACGCTTGACACGCCCCTTGTCGGGAAGGAGCTCCATTACGCGGCCGTCAACATGAGCCTTTGGGGCGGTCTTGGCACGCGGGAACATCTTGAGGAGATCAAGCCGTACCTGAAACCCGGCGATGTGGTCGTCATAACCATGGAATATCCGGCGGCCATTGACAAAAAATATGTCGAATATATCCACACCAACAAAGAATCAAAAAAATTCTTCTTTCTCATGTCCCCCCGGCGCCACATGGCGGAATACCTCGCCAACAGGCAATATTGCGAGCTCTTCAAGATCGTTCATGAACTGGCCCAGTTGAAGGCCAAGTCCTACATTAGAAATCTGGTGCTGTTAAATTTTTTCCATTTGTGTGATACTGGCTTTCCAAATTACAGCACCGAGTTCAATACAAACGGCGACCGTGCCACCCCCTATGTTGTGGTCAGGCCACTGGGAGACAGCAATACCATATTCAACTATCCGGAATGGAAGAACCATGCGTTTATTAACGATTTTACCGATTACGCCGCTGCACGCAACGTAAAAGTTGTTTTTTATTTTTCCCATTTCCCTCGGGCCTATTATAAACTCAATGAACGGTATATTGACGCATACTATGATCTGATGAAAAAAAAGCTGAAATGTATTGTCCTAAACAAACCATCGGATTTCGTTTACCCGGAAGATTATTTCGCCGAAACGGTATATCATCTCAATCAGAAGGGAGAAAAAATCAGGTCAGCTCAATTAAGTACGATGCTGAAAAAAATATTATAACCCCGACTGTTCCGACGTTATAAACGAAACAATGACGCTGAAGCCCGCTTTATGCAGTTTAATTCATTCGCATACCTCATTTTTTTTCCGGCTGTTACTGTTATCTATTATACTCTCCCCCATGGCGTTCGATGGCTGTGGCTCCTGGCTGCAAGCTGTTTGTTCTGCATGACAGCAGCCCCCTGGTTCATCCTCCCCCTGATGGCCGTCATCATCGTTGAGTACGGTTTGGGCCTTCTAATCGAGCGCGGCGGACGGAATGGTTCCGGCAGTCAAAAAATTTTTCTCATCATCGGCATACTGTTCCCGCTCTCGCTTCTTGTTCTATTCAAGTACGCCTCATTCTTTCACGATGCGGCAGTGAGAGCTGCTGTTGCCTTCGGTCTACGGTATCCGGCGGAAGTGATAACATTCATCATTCCCCTGGGCATCTCATACTATTCGTTTCAAAGCATCAGTTATGTAATTGAGGTGCACCGGGGTGCCATCCGGGCCGAACGGCATTTCGGTATGTTCGCCCTCTACCTTCTGTTCTTCCCCAAGATAATCGCCGGGCCCATCGAGCGGCCGTCCCTGATACGGCAATTCCATGAGCGGCATGATTGTGATTACCGGCTGGTCACCGACGGCATGAGGACCATGGCCGGCGGATTCTTCAAAAAGCTGGTTATAGCCGACCGGGTCGCAATCGTGGTAAACGAGGTGTTCGGCCATCCTGACTATTATCATGGCATATACTTTTTACTGGCGACGGTCCTGTTCGCCGTACAGATTTACTGCGACTTTTCCGGGTACACGGATATCGCAATTGGATCCGCCCGGGTGCTGGGCTTCCGCCTCATGGATAATTTCAGACGGCCGTACGGCGCGGCGTCTCTTTTAGAATTCTGGAGGAGATGGCATATCTCTCTCACCACGTGGTTAAGGGACTACCTGTATATCCCGCTGGGCGGAAACAGGAACGGCAAAGCGCGGTGGTACCGGAATATTTTCATCACCTTTCTGCTCAGCGGATTATGGCACGGAGCGAACTGGACCTTTATCGCCTGGGGGGCGGTCCACGGCCTGCTTCTCCTGCTCGGCATGGGGACCCGGAACATTCGGCTGAAATTCATCAGTCTCAACGGACTTGACAGGGCGCCCCGGCTTCTCCGACTGCTGCGGATCATCTCGACCGGCGCACTGGTCTGTTTCGCGTGGATTTTCTTCAGAGCCGACAGCCTGCCAGCGGCGATCGCCGTCATCCGGAAGATCATCGCCGGCACCGGAGATGTTCTCACCTCGCTCCTCGTTTTTGATATGGCTCACTTGAAAGCAGTGACCGACATCGCGAGAAAAAACACCATTCTCGGTTTTTCGCGGGAAACGTACCGGCCTGAAATGCTCATCGCCGCTTTTTCAATCGTATCCCTCTGGATATTCCACCTGATCCAGAAACGAAAGGATGTGTGGGAGGCGCTATCGAGACGAGCTGCGTGCGTGAGGTGGGGTCTGTATGTTCTCATAATGGTGGCAATATTGTTCTTCGGGATGTTTACGCAGGATCAATTCATATATTTCAGATTTTAACGTCATTAATATAATGAAGACGGCGTTTAATATTATCTTAAAAATTTCACTGGGGATGATACTGGCAGCCGCCGGTACCATTATTGTCTGGTTCGCTCCCGGCGATTTCAACCACGATCTAGCAGCCCTGGTTAACAAGCGGAATTTACTGATCTCAAAGCCGCCGCCTCGAATTCTGTTCATCGGCGGGAGCAATCTGACCACCCTGAACAGCGCGGATATCGAGCGCACGCTGAACAGATCCACTCCAATCAGCCATTCGGTTGTGAACCTGGGACTATGGGGCGGATTGGACATCGCGCGGTACCTTGAGGAGATCAAACCGCTGCTGAAGCCGGGCGACATCGTGATCCTCTGCCCGGAATATGCCGCGCTGCTCGACAGACACTACTTCGCCTATATTAAAAAGAACAGAGAGGCGGAAAAATTCTTTTTCCTGATATCGCCCGGGACCCAGCTATGCCTCAACCTTCGCACGGTGAATGCATTCGAGACAACGAAAATAATCATTCAGCTCAACCAGCTGAAAATGAAAACCTATCTCCATGTTCTCATCGACGGCGCCCTCGACCACCGCTTCACCGGCGGTTTCTACCGGTACCCCCGGGATTATAATTCCTTTGGAGACCGGGTTTTCCCCTTCAAGGTTATACGTCCGCTGAACAGCAGCGGCGTGCGCTTCCAGGACCCTGTTGAATCAAACATTGTATATTTAAAGCATTTTCACCAATTCTCGCGCAAAAACGGAATCAGGGCGCTCTTTGCCTTTCCCCCGTTCCCCGCCGGCGATTTCCGCCTTAATAAAAAACATATAGAAGCGCTCTACCGCGTCGTCCATGAAACCCTGGCGCTGGATATTCTGACCGCGCCTGAAGACACGGTGTATCCCGAGCGATATTTTGCCGATACCGTGTACCACCTGAGGCCGGAAGGAGAAAATCTGAGAACCGATACCTTTATCAAGCGGCTGCGTTATTATCTCCGCTGATATCATCTATGGAATAAACCGTTAACGTATGGTATAATGGTTAAAACCGGATGTTTTTTCATTGACGCTCCGACGCCGTTCAACTAATTCATTTCTGCGAGGACATAATCATGAAAATCGGAGTCGACGCATACTATCTCTTCTCGGAACATATCGACGGTCTTGGCAATTATCTCCTGAGACTTTTAACGCAGCTGTCCCGCATAGACACCGGAAATGATTATTATGTATACACCCCCGGCATTCGACACCGGGAATACGCGGATGCCATTTTCGCCAACCCGCGGTTCGCCCTCCGCGAAATTCCGGGAATGCTCAGGGGCCGGCGGCGGATATGGCTCCAGAGCCCGGCTCTGAAAAAACAGATCATCCACGATGGCATCGACCTGTTTTTCGCCGGCGCTGAATACTTCCCTATCTGCCTACCATCGTCTGTCCGTGTCGCCACCACCATCCATGACGTGGCGTACAAAGCCATGCCAGAAGCGATTTCCCTGACCAATTCCCTATTCTACAATTTCCTGTTCCCCTTTTTTATAAAGCGGTCGGATTTCTTTTTCACTGTATCGAACCACTCCAAAAATGAAATGGTGCGATACCTGAGCATCAACGAGGGTAAAATCACGGTCGTCCACAACGGCATCGATCTGAGACAATTTCCACCTGCAAAAAACTGCGAGAAAAAAGATTACATCCTCTTCGTCGGCACCCTGCAACCCCGGAAGAACCTGGTTAACCTCATCAGGGCATTCGCACGCATCGCAGATTCAATTACAGACAGCCTGATGATCGTGGGCGGCAGCGGATGGAAAAACAGCCCGCTCCGGAGTGTGATCGACGGCCTGGACGATTCAATTAAGAAAAAAATCATCTTTAAGGGATACGTAGGCGGCGACGATCTGGCTCTCCTCTACCGCAGCGCAAAGCTCTTCGTGCTGCCGTCCCTCCACGAGGGCTTCTGCCTGCCGATACTCGAAGCCATGGCGTCCGGCACGGCGGTACTCACGGCTCGGCGGACCGCCATCCCGGAGATATACGGGAACGCCGTTGAATATGCCGATCCCTATTCGCCTGACGACATCGCATTCAAAATGCACGATCTTATCACCAACAAAAAAAAGCTCGCCCTTCTGCAGAAAAAGGGTCGCGCTCTTTCAAAAAAATATGACGTGAAGATCCAGGCCGCCAATTACCTGAAGTCGTTTAACCGCATTGCCGCGAAGCCGGGCACAAAGGCTGGTACCCGATGAATATCGCCATAAACGCGCGGGTATTGAACGAACGACAGGGCGGGCCGGCGCGATACACGCTCAACATCATCCGTGAGCTCACCGCGATCGACAACATCAACCGGTACCACATCCTCCTGTACGACACGCTGGATTTTAGGTTTCCCCTTCCGAAAAACTTCACCGTAACAATCGTCCACCTGAGATCAAAATTATTCTTCGATTATGTTTATATACCCCTGTTTTCATGGCTGAAGAAAATCGATATATTCCTGTTCCCCAAAAATACCTTCTCCCCCCTTGTCCGGGGGAAAAAGATACCCGTTTATCACGACATTGTATATTTCGAGAATCTCAACTTCCGTGAATTCAAATTTTTCGACAACCTGCATCATACCATCATGATCCCGGTGGCGTCCAGATTCTCGTGGATTGATCTTACCGTATCCAATTTTACCGCGTCCCGGATGAAGGCTCTCCTCAACATCAAACCGGAAAAGATACGCGTGGTCAAGGAGGGCGTGGAACGTCATTTCAAAAAAATCACCGACCGCAAAAAGCTGGCGCTGACAACCGAAAAATACCGGCTCAAGACTCCTTTCTTTTTCTTCGCCGGTTCCCTGAGTCCGAGGAAAAATATGCGCAACCTGATTACTGCGTTTCTGAAAATAAAGGATTCAATACCCCACTGCATATATGTCACCGGCGGCGATTCCTGGCGCGACAGCGAGGTCCATGACATGATAACCAAAAACCGGCTTCAGGAAAGGGTGCTCAAGCTGGGACTCATCAGCGAGGAAGATCTGGTGATGATGTACAACCTTGCCGACTGCTATCTGTATCCGTCGCTCTATGAGGGGTTCGGCCTTCCCATCCTGGAAGCGCAGGCGTGCGGCTGTCCGGTCATCACGAGCTCGCTTTCCAGCTGTCCGGAAGTCGCCGGCGCGGGGGCGCTCTACGTGGATCCGCGGGATGTGAATGATATGGCCCGCGCGATGCTGGAAATTGTAAAAAACAATAAACTGAGAAACCGGATTATAGCGGAGGGTTCTAAGAATTGTAAAGAGTATTCCTGGCAAAAGGCCGCTAACGAGATATATGATATCTTTAATGAATCATCTTTTTAACACGCCATCCCACGACTCTCAACCAAAATTCATCATGAAACGCCCACTCTTGCAGGAATCATTATTTAAAGCTTCTGAATGAATAACCAGATGAGCATCAATGAACAAGAGCCTTTGACTTTCAATATGCGGCCGCGACATCATCATATCTGTGACCATCATGAAAGTCATTCGCTTAAATGTGATTACCTGTTCTTTATTTTTCTGTATATCTTTATCGCCCTTTTTATAGGATTAAGAATGAAATCTCCAAGCTTATAGGTATAGCTATTATAGATTTGATTAATATATTGTTTTTTTTCATTAACAATATCAACTGCATTTCTCGCGATTGACATTGACATATCGAAGTGTCTCTCCTCAGGGTTAAGATGGGTCATTCCTTGAACTACGTTCATTGGTGTTGATGCAGGATTAATAATTTTCTCTCTCAACAACTGAGATATATTTCCGCTAGAATCGAGTTTATCATGGAATTCTCTTTTTTTGTTTGATCCTAACGATGAGAATATTACCTCCCGTACGGTCTTTTCAATCCAATCCATAATGCCCGGATCCAACGAATATGAAGAATATCCCCTAATATTAATATCATTGAGATCGATACCGGTGATCTCATGCATCCGCAAATAGCCAATAAAGTCGCCCCGATCCCTTATATTTGCATTTAAATCATCGATGCATATAACAAAATCAGAGTTAAGTATATTTTCAATTAAAGCCGTTAGCCATAAAAAATAGACAACAGTATATTGCTCAGCATCGGTATATGATTTATAGAGAATCATATAGAATATTTCCTCCGCCGAAAAATCATCATTAAAATATTCAAACAGCGGAACCAGACTCTGTAATGCCGAGAAAGAATCTTTATTCCTGTTTTTTCCGGCAATCATAATATCCCTGGTTAAAAAATAGGGATTATTATTTCTTTTAAAAAAATCAATATATGACTGCCACTGGTCTCGTGGATTCCGATACAAGTAAATATTCAACGAAGACGGATAGTTGCGTTTAAACCACAATGCGCGTAAACTACTGCGATTAAATTGAAAAATAGGGATTTTCTCCTCTGCGCCATCAATGAGAAAATTTATATAACGAAGCAAATCAGGATTACTTTCGGTATGGCAGTATTCATCATAAGGAAACGACTTTTTAAAATAAGGTACTCCTTTATCCTTTTTTTTTATAAACTTTTTATATTCATAAAAATATGTATTCGACAAATCAGGATGCCTATTTTTTTCTGAGACCTTCTCATCAATATTAAAAGACTTGAAATAGTCGTGAACGAGATTAATTAGATTCTCATTGAACGGTTCGTAATAACAGCAATACTTATTGTTACGTCGAAATGTATTCCATAAATAGGTGCTCCCGGTCCGAAAAAGAGCATGAATGAATACAAGCTTTTGTCCCATAATTAAATATCCGTATATCAAGAAATATTATTTTATAAAAATGAAAACAAGTTTTTTATTTTTTTTAATCTTTTTTATGATACTGCTGGATATAATACAATCAATAAGATTTTATCTATTTTTACAACATCATTGGGATTCATTTTAATCTAAATATATTGACATTGCCGGAGCTTAATCCAATCTTGTTATCAAGATTGTTTTGAGGTGTGGAGGGATATCATCGTTAAATTTCATAATAGCATGGCCCTCCCCGCTCCGGACCAGATTTGGAAAATACCATGAGAATTGCCGTTGAAACGCATGCCTTAAGCCAGGACAACATTACCGGCGTGGGGAACGTCATCCTGCACTATTTGAACGAGCTGCAGAAGATTGATGCGGCAAACGAATACTTTATCTACGTAATGGACGACTTGAAACACCTCGCCATCCGCAATCCTCGGTGGCGGTATGTCGATTTCAACTATGGGCTCAAACGGCTTCGGATGAGCATCCGAAACCGGTGGCTGCAACTGAAATCCGAGGGGGGCACGGACATGAACATCCTCTTGTCATCGCGGATACTGCTGTTTAGGCTTTCAAAAATCATGCTGGAACTGTTCGATGAAGTCGTCTTTTCGTTGAAACTGGCATCATCATTGCGGAAATATAAAATCGATATATACGTCGGCACCTCCACGTATTACTACCCCTACTTCTTCTTCTCGACAGTGAAGAAGATCGGCTTCCTGTACGACCTCGTGTGGAAGCTCTATCCTGAAACGATGGAATTCGGGAACAAAGCACGGATGAAACTCCTTACCTTCAGAAACATGCGGAAGCTTGACCTGCTGGTCTCAATTTCCGCCAACACAAAAAATGACGCGCACGAGCTGTTGAATCTCAATACAAGAATCGAAGCGATCCCACTGGCCGCCGACGGCACGATCTTCTATCCGGCAGACGGATCAACGGTATCAGCCGTCAGGAAGAAATACGGCATATCAAAAAAATACATATTGTCCGTCTGCACCCTGGAACCGAGGAAGAACCTTAAGACCCTGCTGGCGGCATACCGCATCCTGCCCAGCCGCCGGGAGTATCAGCTCGTCCTTGTGGGAATGACCGGATGGATCGGATCCGATTTCTTTCAGGCGATCGAATCCTCCGACGTCAGAGACAATGTCCTTATTACGGGATATGTTTCCACCGCAGAACTCGCTCCGATCTACACCGGTGCGGAGCTCTTTGTATTCCCAACACTGTATGAAGGATTCGGGCTCCCGGTACTGGAGGCCATGCAGTGCGGCTGTCCGGTAATCACGTCTAACACGTCCTCGATACCAGAAGTGGCAGGCGATGCCGCCCTCATGCTTGATCCGGAAGATATGACCGGTCTTGCAGAGTCCATGGAAAAAATTCTGAAAAACGCCTCTCTCAGGAAAGAACTGGCAAAAAAGGGCCTACGGCAATCGAAGCTTTTTTCGTGGGAGAAATCAGCCCGCCGCCTGCTACAAGCCCTCGAATCGCTGAGATAATAACGGCAATTCGCATCAAACATCGTATGAGCAATCCAATATGTTTATGAATTTTTCTGTATAAATATTCTTGACATACAAACCTCAGGGTCTGTATGCCTTTAAAACAAATTATCAACGCATTATGAAATCTTTCATTAACAGACGAAATTGTATTACGACGCTGTCATGGCGATTCCTGGGAACAGTGATTACCTTCACTCTCGTGTATGCCTTTACCGGCAGACCTGACATTGCCGGGATTGTCAGCGGAGTTGAAATCCTTATCAAACTGCCTCTCTTTGCTCTTTATGATCGGTTCCGGGATCGGTTCCTTTCGCGCCCGGCACAGGCGATGCCCTTTGTGCTCTGGTTCACCGGATTATCAGGGTCCGGAAAAAGCACGCTGGCTGATAAGCTCCACAGCTATCTAACAACAAAAGGATACCGTGTCGCCCGTCTTGACGGCGACACGGTGCGGTCAATTTTCCCCGAAACCGGTTTTACCAGGGATGAGCGGAACAGCCACATCAAGCGGGTGGGATATCTGGCATCCATTCTAGAAAAAAACGGCGTAATCGTTCTTTCTTCTTTTGTATCTCCGTATATTGAATCGCGGGATTTTGTGCGTAACCTGTGCCATAACTTCATCGAAGTTTATGTTGCCACCTCCCTGGAAGAGTGCGAGCGGAGGGATGTCAAAGGGCTCTATGGAAAGGCCCGCGCGGGTCAAGTCAAGAATTTCACGGGAATTGACGATCCCTATGAGCCTCCCCACAGACCTGAATTAATTATCAATACCAAAAATAGAAGTATTGACGAATCGATGGATACCGTCATTTCTTACCTCAGAGCCTACTTATAACGAACATGAGGGAAAAATGAACCACCTTGACCGGCTTGAAAATATCAGCATCCACATCCTCAGGGAAGCGTACGCGAGTTTCAAAAACCTCTGCATGCTCTGGTCGATCGGCAAGGATTCAACGGTCCTCCTCTGGCTGACGCGGAAAGCTTTTTTCGGCCACGTCCCGTTTCCGCTCGTCCACATCGACACCAATTACAAGATACCCGAAATGATCGAATATCGTGATCGCCTGACCAGGGAATGGAACCTCATGATGATCGTAGGTAAAAACGAAGAAGCCCTGGAACAGAAGCAAACCTTCCCCGACGGCTCCGTTGACCGGATCACCTGCTGCCGGAACCTCAAAACCAAGGCCCTCATCAATACTCTCAATGGATCGTGGAAGCGGCTCCGCTACAACCATCACACCAACCGATACGAGGTCGACAAGAACACGGAACCGTACACCGGCGTGATCGTGGGAGCCCGGGCCGACGAGGAAGGCTCACGTTCCAAGGAGCGCTACTTCTCGCCGCGGGATACCTACAGTGAATGGGACGTCGGCGACCAGCCGCCTGAATTCTGGAATCAGTTCAAGACCGATTTCGCGCCGGGCACCCATCTCCGGATTCATCCCCTGCTTGACTGGACCGAGTTGAACATATGGGAATACATCGAGCGTGAAGCCATACCGACGGTTTCGCTCTACTACAACCAGGGCGGCGGCAAGCGGTACCGCTCCCTGGGATGCTGGCCCTGCACGAACCCGATCGATTCAGAATCGCGCACCGTGCGGGAAATTATCGATGAGCTGAGGAGCGGAAATCTTAAAAACGTCGCGGAGCGTTCCGGCCGCGCCCAGGACAAGGATGACGGTGGGGGACTGGAAACGCTTCGCCGCGAAGGATACATGTAAAGGAACCATGAACAGGACTTATCAGAATCACAGAGAAAAAATGAACATCGTGATCGTGGGCCATGTCGACCACGGCAAGAGCACCGTCATCGGGAGGCTGTTGGTTGATACCGATTCACTCCCTGACGGGAAGCTCGAGCAGGTGCGTAAAAACTGCGAGCGCACCTCCAAGCCATTTGAATACGCATTTCTCATCGACGCTTTGAAGGACGAACAGTCACAGGGGATTACCATCGACTCTGCCCGCGTTTTTTTTAAGACAAAAAAGAGGGATTATATAATCATCGACGCGCCGGGCCATATTGAGTTCCTCAAAAACATGATAACCGGCGCCTCCCACGCCGAGGCTGCGCTCCTCGTTATCGACGCACATGAAGGAGTACAAGAGAATTCGCGGCGTCACGGCTATATGATTTCCATGCTGGGAATACGTCAGATCGCCGTGCTGGTAAATAAGATGGATCTGGTAAATTATCGTGAAGATATATATACGAGCATCGTAAACGAATAC
>MIBH01000061.1:44387-53699 GCA_001829455.1 Spirochaetes bacterium RBG_13_51_14 | reverse complement strand
TTCTGATATATACGAGTGGGATTAAATAAAATGATAAAAAAATCATGGGTCAGAGTAAAAAAATAAATTAATCTTATACTGTAAACACGATATTTTAATATTAATTTCTTGCCAATATCCCACTACATCTTCACAATATCCCCATGTTTGAAAGTGTGAAAAGCGCGATTGAGGGCCTGGCAGGCCAAAAATATATCGCCTCCGAGGATATCGCCATTACAGTCTATCTGGCTCTGAAGATGGAAAAGCCCATCCTGGTGGAAGGTCCCGCCGGGGTGGGTAAAACCGAGCTAGGCAAATGCATTGCCGGTGCGCTCAATATGGAGTTAATCCGCCTCCAGTGCTACGAGGGCCTGGATGAATCCAAGGCTTTGTATGAATGGGAATACGCAAAGCAGCTCCTCTACACCCAGATCCTCAAAGATAAGCTTTCCGCTATCATGCAGAATGAGTCAACCCTGACCAATGCAGTAGACCGGCTATCCCGTGAGGATGATGTATTTTTTTCCAATAAATTCCTCCTCCCCCGTCCAATTCTGAAAGCAATAACGAATAAAAACCGTACCCTGCTTCTGATAGACGAGATCGACAAGTCGGATTCCGAGTTCGAAGCCTTTCTGCTGGAAGTACTTTCCGATTTTCAGGTAAGCATACCTGAAATCGGCACCATCCGCGCGGATACCAAGCCATTCATCTTCCTCACCTCAAACAACGCCCGGGAGATGTCCGACGCGCTGAAACGGCGGTGCCTGCACCTGTACATCAACTACCCCAGCCGGGAGCTTGAGGAGCGTATCGTCTCCCTCAAGGTGCCGGAGTGCGGCGAGAAGCTTCGATCCGACGTGGTCCGCGCCGTTCACAAGATACGGGAGCTGCAGCTCAAGAAGGAGCCAAGCATCAGCGAAACTCTGGACTGGGCAAAAGCCCTCGTCATACTGGGAATCAAGGACCTCACCCATGACGTGGCGGTGGACACCCTGAACTTTATTCTGAAATATGAAAAGGATATCGAGCATACTAAAAATCATTCCAAAAATATATTCGTACACTGATCAACAGGAGACACGCGACGAATACGATTGCCAGCGGATCAGCCATTCAGGATAAACTCTATGAATTTATGGACGTCCTCAGAGATGCCAGCATAAACATCTCCGCCGACGAAGTTCTGTCGCTCTTCAACGCGCTGCCGCATATCTCCCTGCTGGATAAGAATGTCTTCAAACAAACGCTGAAGACCACGCTGGTGAAGGATTATACCGACATTCCGGTTTTCGACCGGTGCTTCGAGGAGTTCTTCAGCGTCGGCGGTGACGCGCAGGTGGACGTGGTAAACGCCTTCAAGACAATGTCAGCCCGCGATACCGTGCGGGACCGGACCGGCCTTACCCCGGAAGAAATGACGGCTCTGGAAGAGGCGATCGCCGATTTCATAGCAAACCTGCCGGATGAACTACTCTTTGAGCGATCGCCGGAAGATATCATGAACCTCTTCATAGAGGAGATGGCGCAGTCGGAGTCATCGGGCGGCATGGGCCAGATGCTGTTCAATGTCCGCAGCAGGTACCGCCCGGCGGCGGGACGGGGCGCGGAAGTGGACGACACACAGGGTAAGATGCCCGACCTATCCAATGCCATTACGACAATGATCGATAGCAGGCTCAACACCCGGAGGATCGGCACCCGGATCCGCGACCGCGAAGAGTATCTCCTGAACAAACAGATCTACCAGATAACGCCGGAAGAAATAAAGGAGATGCGCGATCTGATCAAGCGCTTCGGGCAGAAGCTCAAAAACCGCATTTCGCTCAGGAAGAAGCGCGTCAAGCACGGCGGCATTGACATCAAGCGGACCCTCCGCGCCAGCCTCCAATACGGCGGGGTGCCGTTCAAGATATTCCGCAAGGACCGTAAAATCGACAGGCCCCAGCTGGTAGTCCTGTGCGATATCTCCGGATCGGTAAACCAGTATTCGAGATTCATGCTCCTCCTGACCTACACGCTCCAGGGTCTGTTTTCAAAGGTGAGGTCCTTCGCCTTTATCAGCAACATGGTGGAGATCACCCCCCTTTTTATGGAGATGGATCCTGAACGCGCCCTCAATTCGATTTTCGAGGACACTAATTTCACCTACGGATGGGGCAGCAATTACGG
Source organism: Spirochaetes bacterium RBG_13_51_14 (assembly GCA_001829455.1). Lineage (GTDB taxonomy): Bacteria > Spirochaetota > UBA4802 > UBA4802 > UBA5550 > RBG-16-49-21. The sequence goes on along the minus strand of MIBH01000061.1, from coordinate 51,545 downwards.
GAGGTGCTTCGAACAATTCGTTCAAGACCACAGCGATTCCCTGACCAGTAAAACCACGGTGCTCATACTGGGTGACGGACGGAATAATTATCAAGAGCCCGGGCTCATCTCATTAATACGAATCAAGGAGCGGGCCCGGAATATCCTCTGGTTGAATCCGGATCGGAAACACCTCTGGAATTGGGCGGACAGCATAGCTTATATATATCGAGATTACTGTGACGAAATGAAAGAAGTGAATAATTTTCTTGATCTGTCAGAATTCATCGACAAATTATTTCTTGATTTATAACTGTACTACTACATGATTACATTATAAAAAACACCTGGCTAAATTTTTCTACTTTACAAGAGTTTTTATATATATAATTTTATGCACAATTTCCCGAAAAGTGATATAGCCGCGCCAATCACTTTTTCCCCAGGAGGAATTGATGGAAATCGAATTCAGAGACATTGGAGATCACAAGGTAATCCAGGTCAGCGGCGAAGTGGATCTTTATAATGTAAGCGAACTGAAGAAGGCGCTGTTCAGCATTACCGACGGTAGGCATTTCAGCGTTATCGTTGACATGAAAAACGTTAATTACATGGATTCCTCAGGTATTGGTGCCCTGGTGGCGGGTCAGAAAAAAATGCGCGCTCATAACGGTAGGTTCGCCCTTATGAACATACATGAGGATGTCCTCAATATACTCAAGCTTGCGACGCTGGATAAATTCTTCAAAATATATGATACGGAGGATGAGATACTTTAGCAACTTGCGCTGATTTACATACCACGAGACAATAAAAGCTGGAATCCCCGGCTTTTTTCATTTATTCCAGGAATAACGATTCGAATAGGAGGCATTAACTGAATACTTTTTCAAACACGTCCCTGAGTTGTTTGGAAGTCACCGGATAAAGGCAATAAGAGGGTTGTGCCGGCATAAATCAGTCTGAACGCCTTAGGATGTTCTCTTCAGCACCAGTATGGTTGTGTCGTCATGGGGCGGTTCCTTCCCGCGAAACGCTTCCAGGTCGTTCACCAGGAGCTGGACAAACTCCTCAGCGTTAAGATGATTGTTATCCACCACAAGCTTGTTCAACCGTTGGACGCCATACTCCTCCCCCTGCTCGTTTCGCATCTCCGTGACGCCGTCGGTAAACAGGATGACCATGTCGCCAGGATACAGCTTCACCCTAGCCTGCCGGTACTCGGAATCCTCCTGGATGCCGATGGGGACGCCATCCAGTTTGGTGATGGTGCATGACTTCATCGACGCCCGGTAACAGAACAGTGGGCCATGTCCGGCGTTGGAAAAGGTCAGGTCCTCGCTGCTGCGGTCGTATATCATGAAGAACAGGGTTGCAAATTTATCTAAGGCGAAATCAGCGTTCAATGATTCGTTGATGTTCCGGACGACGCCCGCGCAATCCACCTCCTTGCGGGAAATGTACGACGTAAACACGGTCCGTATCATCACCATGACCAGCGAGGCGGGAACACCCTTTCCGGCAACGTCACTGATGAGGGCGCCCACCTTGTTGTCGTCAATATCAATGTAATCGAAATAATCTCCCCCGACTCCCCGCGCCGCTTTCGTATACCCCTTTATCTGGATGCCCCTCTTCTGGTAGAAGGTCGTCGGGTTCAGGCCCTCCTGAATCTCCTTGGCCATCTCAATCTGTTCTTCCATGATCCGTGACTCAATCTCCTTCTCCTTGGCTTCTTTTATCTGAGCGGTCATCTGGTTGAATTCCCGGGCCAGCTGTCCCAGCTCATCACTGGTATTGATCTCAATCCGGTAATCCAGGTTTCCCTTGCCGATGATCTCTGCCCCGCGCGACAGCGCTCTCACCGGACGGATGGTAATGCTGGCCATGACGACCGAGCCGATTATTGCGATCAGGAGAAAGAGGAGCGATATGGGGATGATAATTTTGAGGATATTCGCTATCTCGTTACGGATGATGATGTCCGAAAGACCGATAACGACCGTGCCGATTTTCCGTTTATCGAACTTATTCAGAACCGTTCTCGAGAAATCATATATCCTGCCCCGCTGGTCACCAGGGTCCCTCCCCGTGAGAATCTTTATATCGTCGCTCTGGGCCCGCGTTTTGAGGTTCCGGTCAACCCCGTCATCAAGCGGTTGAGCGAGAGCACGCTTCTCCCTGCGGTCGAAATATTGCACGACGGCTTCATCCTTGTCCAGGACGAACGCGTATTTCAGGTAATCGATTTTTTTCAGGTCGTTGATCGCTGCTATAATGGAGAGCTCATCCACGCCGATGGATTGCTGGGCGGTATTGGCCAGGTGGACGATTTCCCGTTCAACGATCTCCAGGATCTGCATTTCTAGGATGTTGCTTTCCCGCCATATGAAAAAGAGAGTCATTGACAGGATGATGAAAACCACCAGGGACATGATGGCCAGGGAAAATTTCAAACGGATCCCGAATTTCACGCCCGGACGTCCCTCTTTCCCCGCCGTCTTCTTCCCCTGGTCCGTTCCGTTGCGTCTCCTGTTTCCCGTCTTGTCGCTCATCGCCTACCGTTCCATGAACGCCAGCACCTTTCGTATGTTGTTCCGCGCCTTGACATTGCCCGGGTCAATGGCAAGGACCTTCCGCCATTCCTGTATCGCTTTTTCGAAATTATTATTTGAGTAGTAATTGATTCCGTTGTAATAATATTTGTTCACCAGCTCCCGCTGTCGCGCGGTCAACATCTGTCGCCGCTCTTCGGCGCCGCCGATCCTCAGCTGGGATTCGATCTTGTTGACGGTGATAACCGCCTTCACGTTGGTCGGGTCCTTCTGCACCACCCAGCGGAACTGCACCAGGGCCTTCTCGATGTTCTCCTTGCCCCCCTCCTGGTACAGGTTCATGGCCGCCTGGTACCGCCGGTTTATTTCAGCACGGTCGGCCGGCGTCAGGTTGCCGGCTTCTGCTTCCCTGAGGCCCGTATTCGCCTGGGCGATAAGATTATCAATGCCGGGGTAATTCCTGTCAATCGATTTAATGATATTGAACATCCTGAGTGCGTTCCGGTAGTCCTTGTTGTCGAGGTAACCCCTTCCCTCCAACACGCGCGTCGCAACGACGTTATCTCTGTCGTTCGGGTTGATCATGAGGTCACACTTTATGATATATTCCCGCGCAATCTTGTTCTTGGGAAAAAGCTTCAATATGCCGTCCCACTTTTTCCTTGATTCAGAGTAATCTCCCCTGAAGTAGAGGCTATTCCCGGAGACAATAAGCGAATTTATCACGTCGTAATAGGGCGAATTTTCATCAACCGACTCCTCTTCAACAATCCGCAGCGCGTCCCGCGCCCGCTGCAGATATTCCTTGGCGTGCTCGTTCTTCTTGTCCAGGGAGATGGTCATCACGAATGCGTCGATCGCCTCTTTGTATCTGCCCTGGGTGTATGCCATGATGCCTTCTTGGAATTTTTGGTTTATCTGCTGAAGCCGCCGGGCCCTTTCTCTCTTATCATACTCCTTCCGGAGTCGGTCGATATTGTTCAGGCGCTCCTTCGCATCCTTGTAGTCCTTGATGAGCGCCAGGCTGGTCTCGAAATCCTGCTGGGCCTCATCAAACCGGTAGTTGTTGAGATTGTTGATGCCCGACTGGTATGATTCCTCCGCCTGTTGCTGCCGCTGCGAATACAGGAGCTTCTCCTCGATTATCTCGTTGATTTTCTCAAGATAATCAAGGGCCTCGCGGTGCTTCGGGTCGATTTTCAAAACTCCGTTAAATTCCGCCTTCGCCTGGTTGTATTCTTTTCTATCGAAAAAATCGGCGCCCCTGGTCATATACGCGCGGATTTTCTCGAATTTGATCCGGTTGTCGATGGCGAACTGGCACTTCCGCTCGCCCTCGATGGCCTCCCCATCCTGAGGGACGTACCGGAGCACCTGTTTCCAGATCTTAAGGGCTTTCTCGTAATCGGGAAATTCCAGCGCCATCTCGGCCCGCGCCTCTGTTTTCAACTGCTCAATCTTTGCCCGCAGAGCCTGGGACAGGCGCAGCTTCTCCTCGGCGGCTTTAATCTCGGCTTCGAGGTTTCTCATGTCATCCAGGGCTTCTTTCATGTCGCCGTCGTTGGGATCCAGCCGGTAGGCTTCGACGTATTGATCTATCGCGTTCTTTCCCGTGTTGATGCCCATCTGGACCTCCTCGTCGGTATCCTCCTTCAGATTTCTCCGGGCTATGCGGTAATTCAGTTTCGCCTTCTGAAACGAGAGATCCTTGCGCTGTTTAATCTCATAAACCATTTCGATCTTCTGCTGTATCTTCTCATTGTCCGGCTCAATTTCAAGACAGCTGAGCCAGAGGCCGATCGACTGGTTGTAATCACGCTTCTCAAAATAGGCCTGCGCGGTGCGGTCCATCTCCTGGACCGTGGCAGGGTGCAGGGCCGAGAAAGGTTGGAAGGCCATCAAAACGACGAGCAGGATGGAATGATATCGGAGGCTCTGTTTTATGATCATGATATACGGTAAACCGTGTCAATAGATTTGCTGCTATACTAACGTGCCAATTGAAGTTTTACACCCTCGCGGGCGGCGGGGCGAACCTCAATTTTAATCAGATATGCAACACTTCTAAAATATTAGACAGCTATCCTTGGAAAACATAGAGACTTTTTAACAGTTAAGGATAAATAATGCCAAAATTTTCTTGAAATTATACCCGGCACTCCGCCATGTGTATAATCGATTAGTTGCCGGGATGTTCAATCGCGGGTGTAATTCAGTGGTAGAATGTCAGCTTCCCAAGCTGGACGTCGTGGGTTCGAGTCCCATCACCCGCTCATCGTTTTTTTACCATGGCGCGGTAGAGCAGCGTTGCTCTGAACAGCACGAGCCGGGTGTAAAACGATATCCTCGAACCGAAGCCCAGGGTCGTCATGACAAGCCCCAGGCCGAAAAACGTAACGGCGATCAACCCGAGTCGGCGCGGGAACTTCTCCATGATCCTCTGGGCGTAGATCACAACCGGCGAACGTTCCGCCGGCAGCAGTATCGATATCCGCGCCACATACGGCTTTGTCCAGTAATAGTTCACCACCCCGTTCACGACGCCGGTATACCTGCATTTCACCCCGATATAATAAGCGCCGTTACGCAGGCCGTTCACATCGATAACGGCTCCCTTATGGTTGATACGGTCCGGCCCCTCCTGCTTCTCGTCATCCATGTACAGCGAATACCCCCGTATCGATTCGGGACTGATGTTTCTCGGTACTATCAGCGCCTTGAAGGAGTCGCCGTCAAAGGCCTTGCGGATGTCGAACGGAAACTGTATCGCGACAGACGGCGGCCCTGCCGCTTCCCCGCCCTCGAATCCACGCTGGTATGGACGAATCCTTTGGAAACGCCGTTCCTCCTCCGCGATCCGCTTGTAATACTCGGGGTCCACAACCCGGTCAGGCCTGCCGATGATGAAGTCATAGGTCGAAAGCCTGCTGTACTGATTGGTTTTATCCACCGCGGCGACGCTGAAAAAGTAGTTCCCCTCCTCCAGGTCATTGAACTGGGCACTCAGATCGGTGGTGAACTGGTCGGGCATTCTGATTGAATCCTTCGAAAGGCTGTAGAGAAACCCCTTCACGCGCTCAGGTTCATCGATGTTCCAGGTGAAGGCCGGCGCAGCCGATCCGGCGGGCTTCCCCTGGGGGTGCGTCGACGAGGCGATTACCGGTCCGGGCAGCGGGTTCACGGCGAGCTGAAGCTTGTAGTGAATGGTGCGGCTGAAATTCTGGGCCCCGTCAACGGCCCGGATATGGAAATAGGAAACGCCGTCCAAGATATTTTCAGATATCTTCTCCATGGTCACGTTCGGCTTCATGTTGACGACCGTCGGATTGAAGTCAGGGATCTCGTTCCGCAGGACGGCGTAGCCGATTATTCCCGATTCATCCTGGGGCTGCCGCCACTGCATGACGATATAAGGCTGCCGCGACCATTTACCTTCCGGATTGGTATCCGAGAACACGACCGGCGGCTCAACGTACACGTCCGTCCGCTTGGCCATGATCACGTTCCGCTCTTCCCAGAATACCACGAGCCGCTTCCCCAGCGACACCACGTCCGGGTTCCGCGACTGGTACCGCGCCTCCGAGACCTCGGTTTCCGGCTGCAGGCCTTTATCCCTGGTCGAGTATTTCCGGCCGTAGATCCGCGCGCCCCCCTCCCGGGTATCGTACCAGAGTATCACGAGATCGGGGCCGGAAACGCCGATGGTCGGTGAATAACAGTTGGCCTGCGTCTCCGAGATCTTGAGGGGGGCTTCGTCCCATCCCCATCCCCGGTCGACCCCCTGCAGCATCTTGATGGCCCAGTTCTTGTCGTCGTTGTTCTGATATACCACATAGAGGGTGTTGTCGTACAGCCCGATCACCGGCGCCGCGTTATTGCCCGCGCTCCGCGTTATCTGTTTCTTTAAGCTCCAGGACCTGCCGTAATTCGACGATTTCATGAAAAAGAGCTCATCGGAAAAGTTCTCTTCCTTTCCCTGCCACACCATGAAGAAGTATTTGCCCGAGATGTGGATGGAGGGGAAAAAGGCGCCCCGCATGCTTCCGGTCAGGCGTATCAGCGATCCCGTGGTCTTGAAGTCGCCGCCGTTCTCGCTCACCGCGTGGAACAGGCTGATGTTTTCCCCGGCGCTGCCGTGGTAAAAGAGGTGGAGCGCGCTCCGGTCGTCGTAGTACGCCCGGGGGAGGATCTCCATCTCTTTTCCCAGATCGACCCGCTTCGGCGCGCTCCAGGTGGCGCCGTAGTCCTTCGATGTCGAGAAAAAAATACGGTTGGTGGATTCGCTTTCAACGTAGGCGTGCCACATGACCGTGATGATTCCGGACGGAGAAACGGCGGCGTGCGGATTCATGGACGTTTTAGACGCGACAGCGGCAACCCGCAGGGTCGGCAGGAAGGTCCCCCCGCCGTTAAAGGAGATAGAGGCGTAGATGCCCGGGGCCCCGCCGGCCAGCCCTTCGTACGCTGCCACGACCACATCGCCGCGCGAGGCCACGGACATGTCGCGGGCGACGATATTATACGACGATACCTGGAAGCCCTTCTCCCAACCCACGGGGTTCGTCGAGACCCTGCTGTTCTGGAAGATCAGGGCCGCGGCAACGGCGAAGACCGCCAGGACGAA
>MIBH01000061.1:42809-44220 GCA_001829455.1 Spirochaetes bacterium RBG_13_51_14 | reverse complement strand
GCCGAGCGAAGTCGAGGTATCGAACCACGGCGGAATCGGCGACATCCGTGTCGAATGCGACAGCCAGGAAGGCAGGAGTGCCGCGAAGGGCAGGAGGCCCGTGAGCGTCCTCGCTGATGAACCCGCCGCGCATTAAGTAAAAATCACGCGGGAACAGCATTAACTACGATAATGCATGCGCATATGGAGGCGACACATTTCGCCGGTAAATTAAATTTTTTATTGCCAACCCGCTCGATACCCTGTAAAAATGCTCTTTGTTATAAAAAAAGCGATCCGGGCCTGGACTCGTCATTCATTATTAATTATATTCAATCGGATATGGAGATCAGAGATATAATCAAAACCGACAGCGACCGGCTGTTCATCGTGGACCCGGAGTGCTACATCATCTTCACCGGGGAAACAACGGACGACATCAAACCCTTCATACGGATCGGCAACTGGAACGACATGCCTGTCGAGCTGATCCCGCTCATCGAGAACATCATCATCACCGACAACCTGATCGGGAACCCGGCGCACGAGCAGTTCAACATAGACGTGCGGCACCTTCCGGAAAACCGCTATATCGGGAGCAGGGGCATCGTCAAAAAATTCCTGGATTACCAGAAGATCTTCGGCCTCGACCTGACCAACGCCTCGATCGTCGACATCGAGAAGGACCTTCCCGAGCTCTCAAAGGAAAAAAACATATCCCACAAGGACCAGTTCATCGGCGTGTTTTACCGTGACGGCAACTTCAAGGTATTACTTAACAAGAACACCATCTTCGACCTGAACAGGATAGCCGGGGGACCCATCAGCTGGCAGAAATTTCATGACCTGCTCTCCGAATCGCACAAAAACTCAGGCCGGTACGACGGTTCCGGCATGGTGATCATCGGCCATAATCCCCTCTTCTACCATAAAAAGCATTTTTACGCGTACCTGTTCCCGGCGAACTACGTGCGCGATTGTTCGCTCCTCGGGATCGACCCGGGGAAAATTCAGGCGGTCCTCCACCCCTCCCTGAACCTGATCAACCTTTCGAAATTTTTCAAGTGGCTGAACAACACCGGGCGAAGAATACGGATATACTCAAACAGCGCCGATGTCAATATGGTGAGAAAGCTCTTTTCGCACGCATCAATAGCGAACAGCGATTTCAGCGGGCTCAGCTACCGGGCCGATACCGGCCTGGTCATCAGGAACTATCCCGGCACCTACAACCTCCGGCTCGACTTCGGGGGTATCCGGCCGCAGAGAGACAGGCTGTCCGTTGCTTTCATCAAAGGAGCGGCCGGGGCCCGGAACATCATCCGCGAAAAGCTCGACGCACTCCTCATATCCTACTCCGCTTACGAGGACATCCTCATGCTTCTCAAATCGACCGGCGCTCCCGTCGCCGTCATCGACGACGGGAACCGGA
>MIBH01000061.1:36788-42790 GCA_001829455.1 Spirochaetes bacterium RBG_13_51_14 | reverse complement strand
ACGCGGCTCTTCAACCTCGTGTCCCTGGCCCGGGCCCGTCTCAGCACCACCCGCGACCGCGCGACCGCGTCACGGCTCAGGTCCGCCGCCGATGCCCTCTCCGTCCGGGTGGGCCGGCCCGCAATGTTCGTTGATCCTTCGCGCAGCGTCATCCTGCTTGCCCTGCATAACGGCGTCCTCTATCAGTTCATCGCCGATTACGACGGCCGGGGCGGAGCGCGTCTTTTCGACGAGATCCATCAGGGAGGGGATGACGCCACCGGGAAGCCCGATATCGATCTTCTGCCGCATTACGACCGGATCATCAGCGACCGGGAGCGCCTCCGGCATCTGATCGAGATATACACCAGGTCCGAGCGCTATCACGCGAAAAACCTGCCCGGGCTCCACAAGCTAAAACGCGCCATCAGCACCAGGAAGGATCAGTACCGCGAGGAGTCGCTGAGCCTTGAGCGCTCCTGGTCCCGGTCAATCGCTCCGGTCCCGGTGGAAACAGAGCCGCCCGGCACCACTGGTCCGAAATCCGGCGCCGCCGGCTCGCTCGCGGAAAAGATTCGCTCGATGCCGGCAGCGGTCAAAATAGCCATCCCGCTCTTCATCCTGCTCATCGTCGCCGCGATGCTCCTGTGGCGCAACGCGCCCATTGTGGAGCGCTTTTTCCTCTCCGACCGGATCATCCCGGTGCAGAGCCGGGACATCGACGTCCAGTACCGCCAGCTGGGAAAGCAGATGAACATCAAAATAAAAGATCACGATATTCTCATGTACGCTAACCGGGTGGCGGTCAAGAATGGGTACCACAAAATCGCGGAAACGAAGCTCAAGGAGCGGAATCCCGACTGGATATATCCCGACAACGTATTCATCATGCTGGACGGCCAGCGGGTCGTCGTGAGCAAGGGCGATACCCTGTGGAACCTGTCGAAAAACAAGCTCATTGAATCCACGATCAGGTTCAACGAAATCATGAAGCGGATTGAGGCCGCCGACTCGAAAACCAGGCCAGGGCTCATTCAGGAAGCGCGGCGGAACGCCTACACCAGCGAACAGCAGGACATGATCCGAAAGCTGGGCGGGACGCCCCCCGACGTCAAGCGGGACACGGGAAGATGAACATCGACAAGAGCAAAAATTATTACATAGAGCCTGTCGAAATCGAGGTGTACCTGAAAAAAGCGGGGAAGGTTCGGACCGTCATCAAAGACCTCTATATTGAACTGATCCCCCTGGAGCCGGCGAACGATAAGAGCAGGCAGATCTTCGAAACCTTCCGGGCCAAGGACGAGCCGATCGACCTGATGGAAGTACAGAACTTATTCCCGGAGTATATTAAAATAATATACGACTCCTATTACCAGAACATGGACCTGTTTGAAAAACTCTCCATGCACTTCAAGGCCGGACTGGCCGGGAGCGTCGACTCATGGAGGCTGTCGCTCTACTTCACCGAGCTCCTGCTGAAATACGAACCGACGATGGCCTCGAAAGTCATCGGGGACTTTCAGACCCATAACCTGAACCATATGATCATCAAGCTGAACCGTCTGAAAGAACCATTTCTCCTCGAGGACTCCACCGTGGCCTATCTGATCAAGCGTAAGAACATCGCGTACAAGGACCGTCCACGGGATAAGGAATTCGACAAGCTCGTGGAGCTCTGGGAGTACAACGTAAAAGAAAAGTTTTTTTGATAGTACCCGGTCGTCAGCGAAGAACCTAACAGAAAGGAGCTGTCACAATGAAAGAAGCGGTCATCGTGAGCGGGTGCCGCACCGCTCTTGGTAATTTTAACGGCGCCCTCTCGGGAATCGGGGCGACGAAGCTCGGCGCGATTGTCATCGATGAGGCTGTCAAACGGGCGGGTATACCCAAGGACGCGGTCGACGAGGTCATCATGGGGATGGTGCTCCCCTGCGGGTACGGCCAGAATCCTGCCAAGCAGGCCGCAGTCCTGGCCGGCATGCCGTGGCATGCGGATGCGCTGACGGTCAACAAAGTCTGCGGCTCCGGCCTCAAGGCGGTGATGCTCGCCGCACAGGCGATCCAGAGCGGTGACGCGGATGTCGTGGTAGCCGGCGGCATGGAGAACATGAGCATGGCGCCCTTCTATCTCCCGAAGGCGCGGTTCGGCTACCGCATGGGAGCCGGCGCGGTCGAGGACCACATGGTCCACGACGGCCTCTGGGACATCGTGAATGATTTTCACATGGGGATATCGAACGAGCTCTGCTCGGAGAAATATGGGGTGACCAGGGAGGACCAGGACCGGTTCGCCGCCGAGTCGTACCGGCGCGCCCTGACCGCGATACGGGACGGGAGGTTCGGGGACGAGATTGTCCCGGTCGCCGTGCCGAAGCGGAAGGGGGAGACGCCGGCCTTCGACACCGACGAGTGTCCCCGCGAAACGTCGTACGAGTCGCTGGCCTCGATGAAGCCGGCGTTCAAGGAGGGGGGCCTGGGCACGGCCGGCAATTCGTCGGTCATAAGCGACGGCGCCGCTGCGGTCGTGGTCATGTCGCGCGAAAAAGCCGCGTCCCTGGGCTGCGCTGTGAAGGCCGTCGTGGGCGCCCAGGCGTCGTATGGAATCGATATGAAGTACGTGCTCGTGGCCCCGATATGGGCTGTGCCAAAATGCCTGAAGAAGGAAGGAATCTCGATCGCAGCGGTCGATCTCTTCGAGATCAACGAGGCGTTCAGCGGCTCATCGGTCGCGGTCATAAAAGAGCTGGGGCTTGACATGGACAGGGTCAACGTGAACGGTGGTGCCGTGGCGCTCGGTCACCCGATCGGCGCGAGCGGATGCCGCGTTCTGGTGACCCTTCTCTACGAGCTTGAGCGGCGGAAAGGGCGCGTCGGCCTCGCGTCGCTCTGCCTGGGCGGCGGTGAGGCGGTCACGCTGGTGGTGCGGCGTTAAATCATGCCTCCCGCTCCGTCTCCCGCGCGATGACCATGCGCTGAATTTCGCTGGTCCCCTCGTAGATGGTGGTTACCCGCGCATCGCGGTATATCCGCTCAATCTTCTGTTCCCTGATATAGCCGTACCCGCCGAAAATCTGGAGGGCCCGGTACGCGCACCGGATGAGCGCCTCGGAGGAAAAAAGCTTGGCGATGGAGGCTTCCCGCGAAAAGGGCGCACCCGCATCCTTGAGGGAGGCCGCGCTCCATGTCAGGAGTCCAGCCGCCTCATAATCGACGGCGCAATCGGCGATCATATGAGCGACGGCCTGATGCCGGATGATGGCCTTGCCGAACTGTTTCCGCTCGCGGGCATACGCGAGCGCTTCATGCAGGCAGGCGCCTATCATGCCGACCGCCTGCGAGGCGATGCCGATTCTTCCGCTGTCGAGCGCGTTCAGCGCTATCCCGAGCCCCATGCCCGGCGCGCCCAGAAGGTTCTCCGCCGGAATCTCGCAATCCTCAAAATAGACCCCCACGGTATTGGAGGCCCAGAGTCCCATCTTTTTTTCTTCCTTTCCGATCCTGAGCCCCCGTGTTCCGGACGGAACCAGAAACGCCGACAGGCCGTTCCTCCCGCTTGACGTCCTGGCGATGACGATGAAGAGGCCGGCGTATCCCCCGTTGGTGATAAACTGTTTGCTGCCGTTGATGATGTAGGATCTGCCCTTCTTTACCGCAGTTGTGATCAGGGAAGACGGATCGGACCCGGCTTCCGGCTCCGTGAGGGCGAAGGCGCCGACATGCTCTCCCGACGCCAGGGGGAAGAGAAACTTTCTCTTCTGGTCGTCGGATCCGAATTTCATGATCGGCTCGGCGGTGAGGTTGGTCACGCTCAGGGTGACGGCGATCGATGCGCAGGAGTATGCTATCTCCTGAAGCGCCAGGCTGTAGCTCACCGCGCCCGCGGCAGAACCGCCGTAGCTCTCCGGCACCATCATCCCGAAGAGTCCGAGGCGGCCGAGCCTGCTGATTATTTCCTTCGGATATTCGCCCCGCTCATTGTACTCCTGGGCGACGGGCTCTATCTCGCTCCGGGCGAATTCCCTGATCATGTCCCGGATCATAATCTGTTCTTCTGTGAGGGGCGGTTTCATGGGGCGCGTCTATGGCGTGTATATGGTGACGATAAGAACCGTTGTTTTGTTACCGGGATTTCTCAGCGCGTGCCTGATTCCCGAGTTAAAATGGAGCGTCTCGTCCTTGGCGATGCGGTATTTTTTATGCCCCACCTGGATCTCGACCTCGCCCTTCAGGGCGTAGACGAACTCTTCTCCCTCGTGACGGTAGTTGACGCCGGGGTGCTCCGACCGGGCCGGTATAAACACCTTGAACGCCCGGAGGTGGTCCTTTTTTGCCTGCGGGGTAAGGACCTCGTACTGGTAAGCCTCCTGACGTTTATTGAAGTCCTGGATCCTTTTTTGCAACAGCTCCTTTTCCCGCTCCCTTCCGCTCTGCAGCAGCTCGCCCGGATCGATGGTAAGGGCGCGCGCTATCCTCAGAATATCACCCACCGAGGCAAACCCCTTCCCCTCCTCGATGTCTTTCAGGTGCGATGCCGAAATCCCGGTCTTGTCTGAAAGCTCTTCAAGAGTGATCCTTCTTTTCTTCCGCATGGCGGTGAGCATTTGCCCGACGGGCTTTCGTTCTCTCATCATCTGCCTTTTTCTCCTTACGGATATCCTGACTGCCAGCTGTATCACGGATGCGGCCCAGCGCATCGCCCCGCTACAGACATTCAGGCTCACGAACCGGCCTTGATATAAATCTGCCCGTCCCTTCCCCCCCTACAGCGAGCTGAGTGACACCACCTCGCCGTTGTCGAGACCGACGAATGCGGCGTTCCCCACCACGGTGACCGGTGTATTGACGCCGGAGGCCAGCCCTTCCTTCCAGTTCAGCTCACCCGAGCTTAGATCGACCGAGAATACGGTCCTGCCGCTCGGGATGAGGACACTGCTCCGGGAGACGTCGGGTCCGGCGATGATGGAGCCCCTGGTGTTGAACTCCCAGAGTTTTCCGCCGTCGCTGATCTTCAGTGCGTATAACATGCCGTCCTCGGAGCCGAAGTACACCGCGTCGCCGAAGAAGGCCGGCGTGGTGAGGATCGCTTTTTTCGCGTTGAACTTCCACCGGAGCCACCCGCTCCGGGCGTTAACGGCAAAGAACATGCCGCTGTAACAGCCCACGAACAGGGTGCCACGGTACACCTTCGGAGACGATGTGAAAATCCTGCTGTCGGTGTCAAAGGTCCACTTCACGGACCCGTCCTTCGCATCGATGGCGTATATCCTGGCCCGGTCGGTGCCCACGTAGAGAACACCGTCGTCGAAGGTTGCGGAGCTGAAAATTCCCTCCTCGAGGTTCCGGCGCCAGACCTCGGCGCCGTCAGGAAAAAAGGCCTGCACCACGCCGTAACTGGTGGCGATAAAGATGCGGTCTTGTTCAACAATCGGCTCCGCCCCGAAGAGGAGGGGGCCTTCCACCTTTTTCTTCCAGTTGATCCTGCCGGTGGCGATATTCACCGAATGGAGGAGACCGTTTACGGTGACCACGTAGACCGCCGACTTGTCCGCCGCTGGCGTCGACCGGGCCACGCTGCCCAGTGCGGAACGCCAGAGCTGTCGGCCGTTCATGCTTAACCCGACCAGGAATCCGCTCTTGGTCGCAGTGACGATCATGTTGTTCTGGTATACGGGCCTTGACATGACCGCGGACTCCAGGTTGGTCCTCCAGCGCAGTTTGCTGCCGTGATACTTCTCCTTATGCGCCTGCTCGGTCTGCACCAGGCGGGCATCGATTCTCTTTGTCTCTCCGCGATTTACAGTGATGTCCTCCTTATAAACGGCGAATCCTTCGGCTTTTACCTCAATGGTTAGCTTAACTCCTGGCGGGGGGGTTACCGTCACCGTATCGTAACCCTGCAGCTGTGAGTTCATATAGATGGCGCTTCCCTTAACGGATGAAGATATCAATAGAATCGGTTTGGCCGCGCTGGCTTGTTTTTCACGCTCCAGCTTTTCTTTTCTGTTGAGCTCCTCCTGTTG
>MIBH01000061.1:28080-36755 GCA_001829455.1 Spirochaetes bacterium RBG_13_51_14 | reverse complement strand
AAGCTCCTCCTGTTGCTTCCGGGCAAGCTCCTCTTTCTTTTTAAGCTCAGCCTCCTCCCTGGCTGTTTCTATTGCGCTCTTTTTTGGTATGATTTCATCAGCGCTGCCCACAAGGGCGCCGCCGATGCTCACGAAAATCGGCTGAATGACGCTCTCCGCAATCTGGCTCCGATCATCGTCAAGAAGTCTCACCCGCCAGTAGTAGACGCCGGGAGGTATGTTCTCAACATCGGTTGAACGCTCAGGGGTCAGTTTCGAGTGTATGATGTTGAGGAATCCCCGGTCCCTGGCGAACTCGAACTGATTCACGCCCGTAAAGTCGCCCACGGTCCAGGGGAAGCGCACGGTGGCGTGCTTTTCATTCCCGGCTGCGTTCGTTACGGCCGTCACGAACGCAGCGCCGGGCGTCACGGTGCCCGCGGCGATAACCGACAGGCTGCGCGGCTGAGAAACAACCTCCTTCCCCGGGACCCCGGGCGATACGCCGACCCGCCAGTAGTACCGGCCGGGTGAAAGACTGTCGCCAAGGGTGTAAAAATTCCCGGAGCTCTGTATCCGGATCACGGTATTACGGAACTGTTCGTCAGTCGCTATTGTGAATATGTATTCCTTGATCTGGCTGTCGGCGCTCCAGCTGAAGATGAAGCCTTTTCCGCGGCCCAGCATGGAGACGCTGACCCGCTTGCCGTCGGGCGGCGATATAAGTGAAGGGGGATTTATCACCGCGATCCTGTCTATCCTGAAGCCGCTGGCGGGACTCATCCCACGGTAGGAAGCGATGCCGAGGTTTCTTGTCCTCACGCGCCAGTAATAGGTTCCCGCCTCAAGCCGGTCAACCGATATGTCCTTGAGCTGCGTTGTAATTGAACGGTCCACGCGCTTGAATATCGGGTCGCGGGAAATCTCCACGATATACTCGGACGCGAGCCTGTTCTCCTCCCACCTGAAGTTCAGAGTCGGCGGCTTCGCGCTGTATGAAATTATTTCATTGTTCCGGGGATAGATAAGCTGGATCGGCTGGTCTCTGATGACGCTTATTTTCCGCACGTCGCTGTATTCCGCCGCGTTGCTGGCCCTGATGCGCCAGTAATAGCTACCCTCGCCGAGGTATTCGGTAAACGAGTTCCGGTCCGAGGCCCTGGTTACGACCCCCCGGTTGAAATCGCTGTCACGGGCGATTTCCAGATAGACGGCCCCTCCTCCCTCAACCGGTTCCCAGGTGAAATTCACAGGCAGGACGGCATCCGCGGTAACGAGATTTTCGTTCGGCGGAGGAGACGCCGGCTTCAGTCTCAGTTTGACCACCTTCGCTTCCGCGTCTCCGGTGATGATGACCTTTTCATCCTTGAGCACGGTTTTTTCAACCGTGCCTGTTTTTACATCAGCCTTCCCGTCCGTAACGACGACGTCAAGGCCGCCCTCCCCGGTTTTGGAGAGCTTTACGTCGCCCTTCTCGAGCAAAACGACTGCGTCTTTTGACTGGATGCTTATCTGGGGCGCCTCGCCCTCCAGCACACCTTCGCGGTTGGCCGATATGGACCCGTGGGAAAAATTTATATTGATGCCCTCGCCGGCGGTTGCCAGCAAGATAAGGCTGTTTTCGTCCAGGTTGATGTTCGTTCCATCGCTCAGCTTGATGATGGCCTCGGAAAGATCCGCCGTCCTGATGGAATCGTTGTTATAGACCGGTACGTTCTGCTCGAGATCCTCCCATATAACCTGGGATGAGTACTTCCGCTGGGCGACCTTTTTTTTGTACGTTATGGTCCCGATCCGAACAGCGTCGCCCGCTTCCACCTTGCTGGTGTAATCAGCGTAGAGCAGCGCCGAGCAGACGGTTATGATGAACAGGCTTATTCCAACGGCGAGGTAGTCGCTGTTTATCTTAGTCGAGAATTTCATACTTCAATTCTTCTTCGGACGATTCCCCGGGCGCGCCCTTCATGTCGATGCCGAGGAGGCGCCGCAGCTCATCAAGGCTTTTGGGAGCGGTGGGATCGTCCATCCGGCCCAGCACGGCGTAGATCTGATGGGGTTCCGCCTTGCCCTTGACCTTTATCCTGCGCATCGGCTCGAGGCGGTAAATACCCTTCACAATATCGCAGGTGTCCTGCGAAATCAGAATATCGGTGCCGAACGGCTTGTTCAACTGTTCGATCCGGGAGGCCAGGTTCACGGCGTCGCCGATAACCGTGTACTCCATCCGCTCTTCGGAGCCGATCTGCCCGGCCAGGACCGGTCCGGTGTTGATCCCGCATCCTATTTTAATAACCGGCGTCTTGGGGCCTCCGCGCCCCCGGTTGAATCCAATCAGCTCGTTGCGCATCATGAGGGCGCCATTAATGGCGTTCTCGGTATCGTTCCCGTAGGATACGGGCGCGCCCCACACTGCCATGATCGCGTCGCCGATAAATTTGTCCACCACGCCGTTTGTCACGTTGACGCAATTGACCATCCTGGTCATGTACTGGTTCAGGAATTCCACCACCTCTTCCGGCTCGAGCTTTTCCGAGATGGCCGTGAAGTTTCGTATGTCCGAGAAGAACACCGCGGCCTTCTTGCGCTCGCCGCCGAGCTTGACCTCCCCCTTCAGCACGAGCTCGGCAACTTCTTTGTTCACAAACCTGCCGAAGGTTTCCTTCAGCTTCTCCCGTTCCTCGAGGCCCCGCCCCATGGCCACAAACGACTTGGTCAGCTCGCCGATCTCGTCTCCGGATGTAGGCATGATATCCACCCTGAAGTTTCCCTTCTCGATCTCCTTGGTCGCGCTGAAGAGTCGGATGATGGGCGTCGTGATGGTCTTGCTGAAGAAATAGACGATCAATATGGCGATATTGAGAACGATAATCATGATGAGGATGTTCCGCCGCTGGATCTGATACACCGCTTTGAATGCCCTCTCCTCGCTGACGGTGGAAATCACGCCGAGGCCGCCGAATCCGATCTTTTTAAAGGAGCCGAGTCTGATCACGCCCCCGGCGTCGCGGTACCGCTTCTGGCCGTTGTCCAGCTTGCTCTTGATCATCTCATCCACGATGGGCAGGTTGAAATAGTTGCCGTGCGACAGAACGATTGCGCCGTCGGGGTGGGCGATGACGTCTCCCTGCCTGTTGACCATGAATGTCTCGAAAATATCCCTGGTCTGAAAGGCCTGGAGAAACTTGTCAAGCTTCATATAACCGACGATGATCGATGCGACGCCGCCGTCGGGATTCTTCTGGAACGGCAGCGCGAGCGCCAGGACCGGCGTCTGGAAATTCTTCGAGACATTCTGCACCAATGCCTCGCCGTTGAATGCTTTAAGGAATGAGGCCTCGTTTTCCGCGTTGATCCGGTAGATGCCGTCCGCGGTAAGCCGGTTCTCGGCGAAGTACGGCTTGCTGTAGATGAAATTGTCGAACCTGATAACCGGACCAGGCCGGGTTCCGATCCCGACGTATATCATGTTCCTGTCGTTGGTGAAGAAGAGGTCGGTAAAAAGTGCCTTCTGGAGAAACTGCTGGATCATGGTGTTCCCCATGAGGTTGAGCTTTTCCACCAGAGCCGCGAAATCGGTCTGGATATTCAACGATGTAATCTCGGCTATTTTATGATTCAGTTCGTTCGCGCGAATCTCGTTATCCGACTTGAAAAAATAGGTGGCAAGGATTATCATCCCCGTCAGGGAAGTAATGAGGATCAGTGATATGATCGATATAAGTTTGGTGCGGATCTTCAGGTTTGATATCAGCCCTCCGATACCCACCGGCGGTTTGATGTCATTTTCCATCATTGAAGACGAACCCCCCGGTAATAGTATGATGCTCCCCTACCGGCGTCACCGACCGGTTACTGGAATAACCAGTAAAGGATATCCAAAAGAATTAAGACTGAAAAGGCGGCTGAAAAAAACACAATAACTATGAAAAAAAAATTTTCCCTCACCGATCACCGCCCCCGTATCATGTCAAAAATGCGCAGCTCGCCTTTCCGTTTAACGACAATGGTTACCTTCGAGCCGCCCGGTCCCCGGAGAAGATTATTATAAATATGGTCGTAGCGCAGGCCTTCCAGCTCAATTCCGTTAATCTGGACAATCCTATCATCGGGCCGTATGCCGGCTCGGTACG
Source organism: Spirochaetes bacterium RBG_13_51_14 (assembly GCA_001829455.1). Classification (GTDB taxonomy): domain Bacteria; phylum Spirochaetota; class UBA4802; order UBA4802; family UBA5550; genus RBG-16-49-21. The sequence continues at coordinate 32,646 of MIBH01000061.1, read as the reverse complement.
CGGTGCTTCCTTCGTACACGCCGGTCACCACGTAGGGAGCGTCTCTCGTTACCAGATCCTTCCCCACCGGTACGACAATGCCGAGCATGCCGGAGCGGTCGTCTTTCGCGCATGACAGAGCGCCGCACAAGACCACGGCGGCCATCAAGGCGATAATCATACACGCGGATATTCTTCTCATGAATGTTGCTCCGGCGTCCCTCATTCAGGCTGCTCTCATGAAAAATTAGGACGCAGCTGATTTTCACTCTATATCACTACGGGGCATTGACACTATAATTGCAACAATTTTTTAAACGGCTGGATGGTTCCCGACGGATGCGCGGGGGCGACGATCGGAATCGTCACCCTCCGGCGGCGCTGTCACGGAGAGGTGTTCTTTTCTTTCTTTTCCTGGCTTTTGTCATCTTTTTTCTCCGGCGTGACCGCGCCTTGTCCTTTATTGGATCCGCCGCCGGAACTGTTGTCCACCCCCTGCTCTTCCTCGTCTTTCCCGGCGATATCATCCTCCACCGTGACGATATCGATAATCCCGTCCATCATTGATTGCTTCGTAAACCGGGAGTAATTATCCATGAGATGTATCTTGAACTTTTCGTAATCAACTCTGTCGGTTTTTTCAGCGGCTCCTTCCTTATCGGCAGCGGCGAGCACGTCAAAGGCCGCGCAGATCAGCTTGAAGTTGAAGTCGTCGATATACTGGCGCATGATATCTTCCGCCCTGTCGAACTCCCCGTTCATCAGATACCGGGACGCCCTGATCTCAGATCTGAAGCGCACCCTCCTCTCCACATTCATCTCAAACGTCCTGTCGCCGCCAGCGGTCCCCTCCTTCTTCCCGGCCGCATCGGCCGACTGGTGTTCGGCGTATGATTTCGTCATTTCGTTGATGTAGTCCTGCTCGTTCAAATCTACGAAACGGTTCATAAATCTATTCCCCATGTCGCGCTCCGATTTGCAGAGCTGGTTATAAATCTTTTTTTTCGTTTCCATGGTCTGACTCTCGAACAGGGCCAGAAATGCGTACCGCTTGGCGCGCCGCGCCATCTTGATGGCGTCCACGAATTTATACAGCTTGTATGAAAAGAGTTTCGGGCTGGACGCGTCTCCCACGGTATAGTGAACCCAGCTCACCGTTCGGTCCCGGTATCCCAGCGTCAGATAAAGCCGTGCGCGTGCGTTCCTGGAACGAATAATTCCGGGCGCGAGCCGGTCAAGGATCGTCTTTGAATCCTCCAGGTAGTAATTTTTGACCATATCGCGGTATAGCTTTTCCATATCGCCCTGGGACGAATAGACACGCTTGTAAGCCCTCTTGTAATCGGACTGGAGATAGGCTACATCGGCATTGAAGTGTTTCTCATATATCTTTTTAAAGTCATCCTTCCGGTCACCGGCGAAATTAGTGACGCAGATATTGATGAACTCGACAAATCTCTTGTTTTCCTTCAGTATTCTCTCGGTGGTCGTCTGGTCTGAATAAGAAAAAAGGCGAGACGACACGAAAAATAACGCGAGAGCCAACAGAGCCGAGCGGGCGATAATATCTTTTTTCATATGCGTAATTCCCCTGCTGGAAATTGCGGGCACATTCAGAGACGGCATTAATGGTAATGCATAGATGAAAAGAGCCTGTGCCCCATGCACCAGCTATAATGATACGATTCTATTATATATATCGAACGCACGCACGGCAAATCAAATATTTTTATTTATTAGACATACAAATATTTAAAAATATATAGATTTATAGACCCGTTCTGTCCGGCAGCGCCGGGATGCGAATTTCCTGCCGGATTTTCCTGTTATTGAACATACCATCGATACTGAGCTCATTAAGGAGATATACATTGGCAGAGAACCCTGATCTTGATATGTTAATTTCCCAACTTTCATGCTAACACGCTTCTATACACATTTTTTTATATTGACACGTATGGGATTTTAACTACAATTACACTCGGTTTAATCATCCAATAGTCCAACACGGCAGATAGAACATCGCATGAAAGAAGATCCTAAAGATTTCAGGGAAATCAGTGATGATATCATGATCGTCAAGGGCCGTTTTAAAGCGGGCTCCTTCAATCTGTACGGTCAGTTTATACTCGTCTTCAAGAACGACAGCAATTTCGAATCATACAACGCGGTCGTATCGACCTATTCTGACCTTTATAATCTCGAACCCCACGAGAGCTGGACGAAATACCGGGAGTTCATCGCGAACGTCAAGTGGAAGGGCAACTTTAACACCACCATGACCTCTTCACTCATGAACCAGTTTAAAAAATTCTCCGAGCAAATGAATTCCATATCGCTCCTCTACGATAATGTGAGCGATTACGACTACAACGCGATGGATGTCATCCTCTTCGACCTTGTCAACAGAATCATCCATGACAAAAACCTTATCCTTGAAACCGCCATCCAGGAAGCGACCCCCCTTGAGTACCGCACCGCCGTGGACACGGCGGCCCCGGAGGATGAAAAGCCGGACGTTGCCCCCGCGGCGCGTGACGGGTACGGCATCGAGGACGATGCCGTAATCCTGTCGGTCAAGCCGATTGTCGCTCCCGTCAGGGGGAGGCCGGTTTACGAACTTCGGGTGGGAGACAAGCTGCTCGTGTACATTCAGCCGCAGTCGGACCGGGCGAACTATTTTATCGATCTGCTCAACCTCCGCGAAAAGGACGAGATCAAGCCGACGCCCGGCGAGGTCATCGACATCAAGTCCGGTTCAGGCAAAAATAATCCCACCGATATCTTGACGCTGATAGCCCCGGGCATATACGGCACGTTCACGGAATTAGAGAAACAGGTCAAATTGAAAATGTACGATCCCGAAATCGACGGGCCCGGCGCCAAGAAAAAGACGGGAGCGATCAACGGGAAGGCGTCCGCCGCGACGGACACGGACGCGGTTAAGGCCGGTTTCTCGAAAGGCACCATCGTCATGCTGGTCCTTTTCATGATCATTCTGACCCTGTTCATAGTGCTGATATTTTTAAGCTGGTGACGATCCCCTTCTACGGCTCACGGCTGACCGTCACCGCCACGGCCGCCGTTCAACGATGAGGAGTGCTAATTCATGGCCATCGACCACAACAAGGAATACATTTTAAAACTCGCCCATGACAGCAACGTGAAGTTCATCCGCCTCTGGTTTACCGATATACTCGGCTTCCTGAAAAGTTTCGCCATTACCATCGATGAACTGGAGGATGCGATAACCGAAGGCGTGCGGTTCGACGGCTCCACCCTCCAGGGCTTCATCCGGACCGACGAGCGGGAAATGATCGCCCTCCCCGACGTATCCACCTTCAAGATACTGCCCTGGCGTCCCAAGGAGGATTCGGTCGCCCGGATGATCTGCGATATCCACCAGATGGATATGACCCCCTACGAAGGAGACTCCCGCTATATCCTTAAAAAAAATTTACAGAAGGCATCCGCCAAAGGCTTCACGTTCTACACGGGCCCTGAAATCGAGTTCTTCTTTTTCAAGAACTCCGGCCAGCCTGAGATCCTCGACCGGGGCGGCTACTTCGACCTCACCCCCCTGGACGTCGCGACCGATTACCGGCGCCAGACGGTGCTGACACTGGAACAGATGGGCATCGACGTGATCTCCTCGCACCATGAGGGATCGCACAGCCAGCACGAGATCGACCTCCGGCACGAAGACGCTCTCGCGACGGCCGACAACATCATGACCTTCAAGCTCATCACCAAAGAGATCGCCCTCATGAACAACATCTACGCCTCATTCATGCCCAAACCACTTGCCGCGCAGAACGGGTCGGGAATGCACATTCACCAGTCACTGTTCAGGGAAGATAAAAACATGTTCTTCGATAAAAACAACAGCTATTACCTTTCGAAAACTGCCGAATATTACATCGCCGGCCTGCTCAAGCACTGCAACGAATTCTTCGTGATCACCAATCAGTGGATCAATTCGTACAAACGGCTTCACGAGGACTTCGAGTCGCCCACGCGCATCACCTGGAGTTACGCCAGCCACAACGCCCTCGTCCGGGTGCCGCTGTGCAGGCCGGGCAAACCGAATGCCATGCGGATCGAGCTCCAGAATCCCGATCCATCATGCAACCCGTACCTGGCCCTGTCCGCCATCCTGGCGGCGGGCCTGAAGGGAATCGACGAAAAGTACAAACTGGACGAACCGCTGTACATCGCCGAGAGCGACGCAGGGCCCAAGGAGAAATCCGGCATCCCGCACCTGCCCGCACAGCTCTACGACGCCCTGTCGTATTTCGAGAAGAGCGCGCTTATGAAGGAAGCGCTCGGCGAGCTTCTCTTCAACAAGTTCATCGACAATAAAAAACTTGAATTGGACCGGTTCAACCGTTACATCACCGATTATGAAATCCAGGAATACCTTCCCATCCTGTAACTTCGCCGATAATACCATCCATGACACCTCGACAACTGAACATAGCATTAATCGGATGCGGGAGGATAGGATTTCTGCTTGAAAACGACCCGCTCAGGTATAAGCCCTGCACACATTACGGCGGAGCAGCGGCGGCCGGTCTGGCCGTAACA
>MIBH01000061.1:21040-28032 GCA_001829455.1 Spirochaetes bacterium RBG_13_51_14 | reverse complement strand
ATTGATGAGTGCTCCAGCAGCGGGACGACGATCATCGTAAACCATGAACGGCGGTATGACAGCCGCTACCGCGCGGTTAAGAAAATCATTTCCCGCGGAACGATCGGCGCGGTTAAAACAGTCCACGCGTCCGTCCTCACCGCCGGATATACCGGGAAATCCCGGCCGGACGAGGGCGGCGGACCCCTTCTCCATGACGGAACCCATCTGGTCGATATCACCCGCTACCTCTTCGGCGATATCACCGCGGTAGCGGGCGAATTTCAGCGGCCCGGCCGGGCGAACGGCTTTGAGGACCGAGCCTGCGCCTGGCTCACAACCGGCGGTAATGTTGACATATTCCTCGAAGCGGGAGGCTGCAGGAGCTACTTCGTATTCGAGCTTGAAATCTCAGGTACGAAAGGGAAAATCGTGATCGGCAACGGATACGAGCATCTCTATTGCCGGCGGAAATCACGGTTCTATACCGGGTTTCACGACATCGCCGAGACGCGGTTCCCGTCATTTAAAAAAAACAACTGCTTTCAGGAACTCTATCGCGAGGCCTGGAAAGCGGCCGCGGGCGGGATGTCCGTCACTTCGACCGGAGCCGACGGCTACCGGGCGCTGGAGGTCATCCACGCCATCTACCTCTCATCCCATCTGAATCGGAAAACGATATCACTCCCCGTGGATCCCGCGTCCATCGATCTGAAAAAAATATTCAATCTGAAATAAAAATACTTTGACATACCGCTCCGCCTGTATGCATACTCTGCCCATGAGAGAAACAATCAACACCATCAGATCTCCGCTCATCGACAACTACACCAGAATCATACAGAGCCTTGCGCAGCGGGGAAGAAACGCGTACCACCAGTACCTGATCGACCCGCTGTCCGGATGGTCAAACACCACCCCGGCCGAGACGATTGAAAAACTCCTGACGCTCCTGGAACAGGCCAAAACCAACAGCAGTAAAAAACTTCCGCTCCTGTATAAAATGACGCTTATCAAATCGGTCGCGCCGGACCAGCTTGACATGTCCGTGCCGGGAAACATATCCCTTAATTTTTTGAAGTCAATGAAGGAGGAACCCCGCGTTTCCGCATCCGATGAGGCCATCGAGTTCATCAAACTTCTCAAAGAAGGATTCAAGGAGTATTCCGACAAAGAATTCATCAGGATGAACAAAAAATTCGAGGAAGAAATCGCCGTTGTCGATGAAGTCGAGGTGGAAAAGCTTATTAAGGCCCACGAGGGGGAGGAAGCCGAGAACAGGAAAATTGACGAGCAGTCTCAAAAAGCCCTGGCGGCCGTACGCGAAGTTCTCAAGAGCAGAGACCTCCCCGCCATCAAGCGGGCGGTCATCGTCTATTTATTGAAATTTTCCGATCCGGCGATGCCGAACCGACACCTCGCGGTGAACGAGATCGTCGATCCGCTGGTGCGGAAATACCGGTCGTTCAGGAAAGAGGTGATGGATTCGGCCGCGGTCATCATCTATCACGAAATATTGAAGGCCATCAAGGACAACAACCTAGTCAATGCGGTGAAATATATCGGCAAGTACGCGGTTCTTTTCCGGGGAAATCCCGAGACCCCGAACTACCGCGAGGTGGACTCCTTTGAGAAAAAGTTCTTCCAGATCATTGAAGAGAGAAATCTGTGGGAGAGGTTACGGTAGCACATGGATATTACGATCAGCAACCAGACCGACGACATGGCCATTGTGAGTATAAGCGGCAAGTTCACCATCGAGGACGTCCATCCGTTCAAAGACAAAACCGGACCCCTGATCAAAGACACCATGAAAACCATCCTTATGAATCTAGGGGAAATGGAATATATCGATTCATCCGGCATCGGCGCCCTGATCCTTCTTACAAACTCGTCGAAAAACCTCAACATCGATCTCATCATCTACAATATCCAGAAGGAAATCATGAACGTTTTCAAGATCGCCTATCTGGATAAATTCTTCCATATTGTACCGGCAGCGGAGCTCAAGAAGGCCTTCCCGGACATCCACCTGTGAGGCGCCCGGATTTCACGGAAATCCCGGATCAGGACAGCGCCGCAACCCGTCCCTACGCGAATCCTTCTTCCATGAGCTTTGCCATCAGCGTGCGGTCGCCGTCATCCCCGCCGCCGGATTTCATGAACCGGAGCATCCGCTCCACGTACTTGGCCACGATATCGACTTCGATGTTCACATCATCGCCGGTTTTCCAGTCGGAAGCGATGGAATTACCCGTCGTCTCCGGTATGCAATAGATGGTGAAACCGGTTTCGTCTGCTGATACCACGGTAAGAGAAACGCCGTCGACCGCGATGGAGCCTTTATCCACGATGTACTTCATCAGATCCGGGCCGGTCGATATTGAAACGCCCATCCCCATGGAGTCCCGCTCGATCTTCTCGACCCTGCCCCGTCCGTCGACGTGTCCCTGGACAAAATGCCCGCCGAACCGAGAGGCCGGCGTCATCGCCCGCTCCAGGTTAACCCGCCGGTCCCGGGCGAGGGAGCCGAGCGTCGTCACCGAAGCGGTGACCCCGGACACGAACACGGTGAATGAGCGGCTGTCGGCGGCCGTCACGGTCTGGCACGCACCATTGACGCATATGGAATCGCCGGTTCCGGTTCCTTCCAGCACCCGCTTCGCGCTTATTTTCAGGAACAACCCGTCACCGGCGCGGGTCACGTCCGCGACCCGCCCGATCTCCTCGATAAGACCAGTAAACATACCGTCCTCCTCACATCATCTCGAAATGGTAGGGTTCCCGGTACCCGTTGACGATCACATCGTCTTTTACCGGTATGACTGATACGTCCCGCAGAACCAGAGAATCGCCGATCGCATCGATCCCGGTCCCGGCAAGCGACGGTATGCCGTCGCCCGCGATTTTAGGCGCAATAATATACAGGAATTGATCGATCTCCCCGGCGTCAAAAAACGACCCGGCCAGCCTTCCGCCGCCCTCAAGGAGGGCGAACATGATCCCCTGCCGGGAGAGCTCTTCTGTGATTGCCCTGATTTCTTCCGCAGGGGATGCGGCGTCAACCAGATGCAGATTGAGCGAATCAAATTCCCGCTTGCTGCTCCTCGACGCCATAAGGCGGCCGGCAACGTCCTTTCGTTCAAAGAACAGATAGTTACCGTCCGCGAACAGATTCGCCCCGCGGTCGATGTTCTCGGGCAGACCGATGACAACACGGAGCGGCATATGAACTTCCTTCAGCTCCACCGACATGAGCGAACGGAGCAAAAAATTGTCCCTCCCGCTCATCGCCGGGGGCCGCTCCCGGAAATAGCCGTGCACCGCGTCATCGAACGATTCGAGCCGTACGTTCAGGGACGGGTTGTCGCGGACAAAGGTGTTTTTCCCCACGATCACCGCATCCGCCTTCGACCGCAGTTTGTGCGTCAGGTAGCGCGAATATTCCGAGGATATCCATTTTGAGTCCCCGTTTCTCGTCGCGATCCTTCCGTCGAGGGTAACGGCGCTCTTGCTGATCACGAACGGCCGATGGCGCAGAATATTCTTCTTGAACGGCCTGATCAGGTCCACGGCGCTCTCGGCCATATCTTCCATGAATATCACCTCTGTGCCCGTTTCTTTCAGCTCGGCCACGCCCCTGCCGGACACCAGCGGATTCGGATCCAGTGCGGGTATGAAGACCCGGCGTATCCCGGCCTGTATGATGGCTTCCGTGCAGGGGGGGGTCTTCCCGTAATGGCTGCAGGGCTCAAGCGAAACGTACATGTCGGCGCCCCGGGAGCCGCCGCCGGCGGCCTCTATGGCTTCAACCTCGGCGTGGCACGACCCGCAGGGCCTCGTTCCCCCGGTCGCGATTATGGCATCGTTTTTAACGATCACCGTCCCTACCGGCGGGTTCGGCGAGGTTATCCCCATCCGCTCAAACGCAATCCTGAGCGCCATTTCCATATATTCACGCTGTCTCATTCGCTCCCGATGCCGTTCCTTTTAAAAATCTCATCCCGGTCATCCTCAAGGCGCAGGTCCAGCGACAGGGTCGCCCGCGTCGAAGTGGCCAGGCCGGTGTTGAACCGCTGCGCAGCGAGATACCCTCCGGCGATGCTCCCGCCGTAAAAAAAGCCGCCGATGACGCCGGTGAAATAACCGATCACTTCGTTATGGGTCCGGAAGGCGAAATAGGTGACGATAACATCGACGGTGATGAGCAGGAAGGCTATAATTCCGGTGGCTATCTCCCCGGCGTAAATATACCCCATCCCGGGCAACAGACCCAGCAGCGCTGCCGCATAGGGTTTCTTCTCATATGAAAAGCCGGCGCGCGCGCGTTCGATAAGCTCCCGGCAGGAGCTGAAATCCGCTGTTGTGCCGTTCCCGCACAGCTCGGCTGCCGCGTCGTACCGCCGCGCCATCAGGTGCGCAAAGAGCCTTCTTTTCCTGAGACAGCGGTCATAGAAGGGATCGACGCCGGACTGCCATGACGCAAGCGCGGACGCCAGTCCGGAGATATCCGACGTCTCGATCGCGGCGTCGCATCTGAACAGCAGGTCCGCCGTCCGATTGAGCGGATCCGCCGGCGCGGCCTCCCTCCGGAGGATGGAGGAATACTGCTTTCCCTTGAATAAAAGATACTGTTCGGTTACGTTGTAGGCAAGCGGCGTCAGGTATCCGGGATAATACGACCGGAGCCGTTTCAGTTCCACCAGCGCGCGGTAGTACTCTTTCCGGCCGATGAGAGAGCGCGCGAAAGAGCGGATGGAGTGAGCGCTGTACTCTTCTGCTGAAACGAATACCGGAAGTCCGAGGGAGATGAATAATATTGGGAAAAAGTATTTCTTCAAGAGAACCGCCTCCCCACCGGACGACAGGCTGACGTCATGTCATTGCTGCAACCCGAAGCAGAGCACTACCCCGCCGTGCGACGGGGCCATCAGGATCGTATCCGTGCCATGAGTTTTTCCCAGGAGATCACGACCGGCGATGCGATATATACGGTGGAATAAATACCGACGATCATGCCGAACAGAAGCACCATGGCGAAATCAGTGATCCCTTCGCCGCCGAGCAGAAAGAGCGCGAAGACGGTCAACAGCGTCAGGAACGAAGTCAGTATCGTCCGGGACATGGTGAAAGTGATCGATTTATTGACTATCTCTATAAAGGACGATTTGGATTCAATCTGGGTATTTTCCCGGATCCGGTCGAAGATGACGATCGTGTCGTTGACCGAATAGCCGAATATGGTGAGAAGCGCGGCGATGACCGGGATGCTGATCTCAACCCCGGCGGCGCCGCAGAAGACCACCGAGAGGAATAAATCATGGAGAACCGCGACCATGGCGCCGACGGAGTAGCGGAACTCAAAGCGATAGGAGAGATAGATGGTCATCAGAATAATCGCAACGATGGCAAGCTTCAGTGCAGATTTTTTTAAATAGTCGCCCACGGCCGGTCCCACGTTTTCAACGCTCAGGATCTCGGCCTTTTTAAAATTTTTATCCAGTTCGGACCTGATTCTATCCGATTCATCTGCGGCGATTTTATAAATGATATATCCCTGTTTCGCCGCGTAATCCGTACGGAAAAGGGACGCATTGAATGTTTTAACAATATTCTTGATTTCCCGCTCGTCGACCGGCCTGCCAAACGTCACCAGAATGGTAAAGCCCTTAAGCAGATCCAGGCTGTCGAAAGAGCCTCTGAGCGTGTACGCAATTGATTCGGGGTTGTAATTCAACTTCTTCTTGTCAAGGGATTCGCGCGGGTAAACGATGACGCCCGCTCCCGAATCGCCGATTTTGCTCACAACCGCGTCCATACCCGCCAGCTTCGCATTCACCATGCCTTCATTGACCGCATTACCCAAAAAGATAAGGAGGGCCCTGTCCTTCATTAACGCCGCCCCGGGAAAATCGTTTGTGAGCCGGTCCATAATTTTTTCCTGGATGACCGAGGGGAGCTCGCCGCTGATCTTGGTGGAGATGATATATTCATTCAGGTCTGCCTCGCCGATCTGCTGCACCAGGGGGTTGAACGCCGACAGCGCCGTTCGTATCTTTTCCTCGTCCGCGCCCTTTTCGAACTTGGCGATGATCTTCTGGCCGCCGACAAAATCAACGCCCATTCTGAGCCCGCCCTGCATGATCGTGATTATCGTAAAAATAATGAACAGCCCGGCGGACAGGGCGTACGCGAAATACCGGTAATTGAGAAATGGAATGACCCGCTCTTTCAACCTGAGCCCCCTTAAATGCTGAGCCTCTTTATCTTTTTATTCAGCGATATAATTTCATACACAAAGCGAGTGATGTACAGTGCCACGACCATGCTCGCGATAAGCCCGATGGTAAGGGTGACGGCGAATCCCTTGATGGGCCCCGTGCCGAACTGCGCCAGCACGAACGCGGAGATCAGCGTCGTAAGGTTCGAGTCGAAAATGGCCCAGAACGCCCGATCGAAACCGAGGCTCACCGCCATTCTGACGGACTTGCCGCTCCGCAGCTCTTCCTTCATCCGCTCGTAAATGAGGACGTTCGCGTCCACCGCCATACCGACGGACAGGATGATTCCCGCTATGCCGGGAAGGGTGAGCGTAAACCCCAGCCATGACAGGACGGCGACCTGAAAAACGGTGTTCAGAATGAGCCCGATCCCCGCGATCACCCCCGCCATTTTATAATAGAGCACCATGAAAATCATGACGGCCGAGACCCCCAGCGCCGCAGCCGTGATCCCGGACTCTATTGAATCCTGCCCCAGCGACGGCCCCACGGTGCGCTCCTCGATGATATTGAGGTCAACCGGCAGGGCGCCCTCTTTGATGATCCGCGTGAGGGTGTTGACCTCCTCGTAGGTGAAATTGCCGTTGATCATCGCCTGGCCGCTGGTGATCTGGACGTTCAGGCGCGGCGCGCTCCGCACCTTGTCGTCGATGACGATCGCCAGCTTCTTACCCCAGTTACTCTTCGCCGTGACATCGGCGAATTTCGTGGCGCCGTCCGCGGTGGTGGTGA
>MIBH01000061.1:357-21023 GCA_001829455.1 Spirochaetes bacterium RBG_13_51_14 | reverse complement strand
CCGTCTTCGTCCTGGCCGATCCACGCCTTGCTGATATCGTTGCCGGCAAGCGAGACTTCTTTCAGCAGCGCGATCGGGTACAGGGGAATTATTTTATTGCTGTCCTTCTTTCGGTCCCAGAAATAGAGGACCTCGCGGCTGTCGGGGAGCTGCATGCCGGTCGCGATGGCCGCCAGGAGCTTCTCCTGCGCGTCAGCGTCAATGGGCAGGGCCTTATCCCGGTAATTGTTCCGCAACCATTCGCCGGCCTTGGTGGTATAAGCGTCATCCACGAGTCGGTATTCCACCCGCCCGGTAGTCCCGATGGCCTTCTTGACAGCCCGGGGGTCCTTGACGCCGGGGAGCTGGATCTCGATCGCATCCGATCCCCGCGGCCGGATGGAAGGCTCCGCCACGCCGAATTTATCTATCCGGTTACGGATCAGCTCCAGTGCCTGCTGGGTGAGATCGGTCTTGTCCTTTTCCGACAGCTTCTTCTTGTCGGCCGATTTGTTTTCAATTTTTTTAAAGTCGGCCTGGAGCACCAGGTGCATGCCGCCCTGGAGGTCGAGGCCGAGATTTATTTTCTTGGCCATGACGGCATCTTCAGCCCAGTGCTTCAGGATCACCGCACTTCTGACGCCCGGGAAGGTCCTGACATCGTTCATGACAGCGTCGGTTATGCTCCCGCCCGTCCCCGTGACCGTTATCGTGCCGCCTTTCTGCACCAGGGTGTATTCCGCGGCGGGAAACCTCTGTTTGACCGCTTGGGTCTGTTCCGCCGTTGCGTCGCCGTTCATGATGATGCGCATCGTCTTTTCGCCGATCGTGGGCAGTATCAGCACGATTGAAAAGCCGATTAGCAGCAAAATAAATAGGAGTTTATATATCATTCCCCTGGTCATGGATATTCCCTGAGCTGTTTATCGTTTCGGTACCGTTCGTACGACCTTTCGCTTTGATTTCCGCGATCTGGTTCTAGAGTAGATGGCGAAGATGATAAATATTAATATGATGATCCCCCATCCGGCGATGGCCCTGGTATTTTTACCGAAAATGCCGCCCTCGGATTTTTTCTTTGCGGATGGATCGGAAAATTTGTCGTCCGGAATTTTGACGATTGATTCATGTTCCGGCTCTTCCGTCTTGATGGTTATCCCCGGTATCCGGTTATATTTAATCTGCTCATGATCGATGAGGAGCAGGTCGTCCCCGGATTCAGTGTCGATGTCCGCCGGGACCTCTTCCTTCGTTTTGTCCTCTTGTGCGCGTTCAGTCTTTTCAGCAGTCCTCTGAACCTGTTTCCGGGCTTCTTTTTTCTTCCGGTCGGTCTTTTTCTGGACCTCGTGTGCAGTACTCTCAGCCGCAGCTTCCGTATCGTTTCTTTTATCCTCGGAAGTCGTACTGTTTCTGTCGGACGGCGCCAGATCTTTGTCGGAAGTCGTGCTTGTTTTCTCATCTTCACGGCTTTCAATCGTTGACGCATCCGAACCGGTTCGGTCCGCATCGCCGTCCCTGTCCTGAGCAACGGCCCCGACATACAGGCTGGCCGGTACCGCCAGAATCAGCAAAAGATGCAGCACGTTCCTTTTCATACTGGCTTCATGAAACTTTGGACTGTATGGCGCTCTTATTGAATTCCACCTTCGTGTTTCCGGAGATCTTCAATACGACAATATCGCCCTCCTTGAAGCTATCGATAATGCCGTACATCCCGCCGGCAGTTACGACCTTGTCCCCCTGTTTCAGAGAGGAAATCATGCCGACTCGATCCTTTTCCCGCTTCTTCTGGGGCCGGATCAGCAGAAAGTAAAATATGGCGACGGTGAGCACCATGAGTATAATGAAGCTGTAATTCCCCAGCCCTGGCACCCCCCCCTGACCGCCCGACGCGCCCTCAGATGCGGCGTAAGCGATTCCTGTTGCGTATAACACGGTAATCCTCCACTAAAAAAATACTGTGAGCATATATTCGTATGCTGTTATCGGTGATGGCTTTGTTGCGTGAATCCGGAAAGCCTCGGATTTTGCTCGTATTGCCTTGAAAACCCGTAACATGACGGAACATTCTGTCCAGCGATGGCTCCTTTTCAGCAGCCTGAAAAAAAACCAGCGACAGTATTCCTCAGCAACGCGAATAATGTCAACATAAAAAATATGATATGAGGCGAACAGACCCGGCAGGCCTTCTCCGTCATCAACTAATCCGCTGCAATGATGACCGGCGTTCCTATCCGGACATACTGATCCAGCTCGACAACATCGCGGTTATACATCCTGATGCAGCCGTTGGAAGACAGGTGCCCGACGGAATTTTCATCGTTATTGCCGTGAATCGCAATGCCGTACCCGATGCCGGTTGCCCTGTCGCGCTCCGTTTGGATTGATCCGTTCCGGAGAGCCTTCCGGTATCGCTTCCGGTCCTCCGAATTGGGATAGGTGAGCCCGAAAAACCGCGGTCCATATGCGTTGTCGCCCAGATCCACGCCGGGCCTGTTGAACTTGCTGTGTCCTTCGCTGGCCCGGAAATACTTCTTGTTCATACCTTTCAGGACTTTATAAGAAGGCGATTTCTTGTCGACATCCATGCTCAGTATCTCGTTGACGCGATACAATCCCTCGGGAGTCCGGTTATCTCCTTCGCAGAGCTTCGGCTTCATATCGGGATTTGAGCCGTAGGCGATCCGGTAGCCGGCCACCGCTCTTACATTCCGGTCGTAGACTTCCAGGAGAAAGTCCTTCTTGCTCACGTAGATCACGTACGGTCCCGCAAACCGCCCGAAGGCGTGCTTGATCCGATCTTTCTTGCCGAGGCAGGCCGGCTGCGCCGCCAGGACTGTGCAGAGCGCCATTATGATGAGAGGCTTCCCCGCGGACGGTGCGCCGGGAGCATCACCGCGACTCGGAAGCGCTTCTTTCTTCGAGGCGAAGGATTTCCCGTAAAATGTCCTCGGTAATATCATGCTCTTTTTTCGCATATATCAATTCATCGCCGATATTGTAGATAAAATCGGCCTTCTCCTTTTTCGCCACGTTCTTCACGGCCCGGTCGATCAGGCTCAGGATTTTCCCCTTGTAATATTTGCTTTTGCCCTTCAGTGCGGAAAGCTCCGAATCGAGCCGGCGGTATTCATCGAGGAGGGCCACGTGGTCGGTCGCCGGCTCGTCGAGCTCGCGCTGGACCTCTTTCATCCGGGAGAGCTTCTCGTCCAGCTTTATCCTGACATCCAGTGCATCACGGTTCCGGTTGAGAACGAAATTATAGACCGCCTTCAGATTCATGTAGCGGATTACCGGCGGCGGAACGACTACATCCTTCTTCTTGAAATACGAGCAGGACAGCAACGCCGCCAACGCGACAGCGAATATGAGCGCGCCGGAACGCATCAGAACCTCATGTCTCCTATGGCGAACTGGAACTGGAAACCGCCGATATTCTTGAACCTCCCGTCATAGATCAGCTTCCTGCCGAACCAGAACCGGAGCGGCATCATCGGAATCTGTATCCTGAATCCGAAACCATACGAATACTTGAAATAACTGAGTACATTCACGTTCCCCCTGAACAGGTCTTGTATATGATATAAATCCTTGGTCAGGAGGTCCTGGTACACGATTTTCTGGTTCTCCTTTCCAAGCTGACGCTCCCAAAAGGGATCGGACCAGAGAGAGCCGGCGTCAAAGAAGAGAGCCACCCAGAGCATCTGCGGATGTATGGGGACCCTGAACTCGGCGCCGTACAGGATCCGATGAAAAAGCCCAACGTTCTGCCACGATTCAGGGAACTTCTTGTCGTAATAATCCCACCCCCGCAGGGTCTCTGGTCCGCCGAGGTTGAGCCGGTCTTCCGGTTCAAGCCAGGGGTCCTTGAGGTTCCAGTCGCCCTGGATGAGATAGGAAAGGGGGGACTGAGTCGGCTGCTTCCTGGCCACTCTGTCCGCGCCGAACGGCTTTACGATGAAGGCTCCGCTTGCCCGCAGTTCGAACACGCAGGGATGGCTCTTCAAGAACGGGAGGTGGAAGGGCGAAAAATAAAAATAGATCTCTGGCGAAATTTTAATGTAATGATCCGAGCCGCCCAGCACTTCTCCGCCGGTAAAGTTCGCCGAAAGCTCCACGCTCGCGCCCTTGGTGGGATTCAGGTAGTTGTCCCGCGAATCGTGAGCGGCAAACACGGTGATGGAGCGCTTTTCCTGGAAGCCGAGCTTCTTTGAATAGTAGACCTCCTCGGAGCTGTTCCCGGACGGGTCTTTCACCCGCGTAAAGGCGTGTGACCAGCTCGTCCCGACCGTGTAGTAATCGAGGAGCCGGTAGCTCAGGCCAAGGGCGTACCCGAAAGATTCCCGTTTGTACTCGGATTCATCTTCGTTGATGGGAAATACCGTCTGATTTGACCGCACGTTATAAATGTTGTAAAATACCGACGTGTTGAGGCCGATCGGCTTATTGAAGAGCCATCGCTCGGCGAAGGACAGGGTGATTGATGTCCGCTCCGGACCGTACTCGAACCGTACGCCCACCCGGTGTCCGTTGCCCAGCAGGTTGTTTTCCGCCACGTCGGCGAAAATGGAAAATCCCGAGGTGGTGCCGTATCCGCCGCCCAGCGAGATGGTCCCGGTTGGCTGCTCCTCCACATCGACGATCAGGTTCATGTATCCCTCCCGGCTTCCCGGCCGGACATCGATGTTCACCTGCTTGAAGAAGCCCAGGTTGTAGACCTTTTCGCGGGAAAGCTGCAGCTTCCGGGAATCGAACAGGTCTCCTTCCTTGATGAGAATCTCGCGGCGGATCACCCGGTCCTTGGTCTTCTTGTTCCCCTTGATGATGATCATATCAATATAGGCCTGCGTGCCCTCCTCGATGACGAATTCGATCGCCACGAATTTCCTTTTCACGCCCTTCCCTCTGACGATTACCTCCCGCTCGGTTACTGTCCGGCTCGGGATCACCCGGGCGAAAATGTAACCCTTCGAGGCATACTTGAAGCTGATCATCTGGCGGTCCTGCTGGAACAGGGTGTCATTGAAAACCTGGCCGCTCCTGGTCTGCTCGAATTCCTCCATGATTTCCTTGGGCTTGAAAACGGCCTCACCCACGGTTCCCTCCATCTTGATCGCGTATTTGTCGAAGTAATACCGATCCCCCTCGCTGATCTTGACGGTGATGAAAATTCCCCGCTTCTCCTTTTTTTCAGGATTCACCCATTCGTATTCGATCGTTTCATCGAGTATCTGCGCGTCCAGGTATCCGTACTGGCGGTAATACGCCAGGATTTTCGCCTTGTCCTGCTCCCATACATCGCGCTTGAAGTCACCGTCCCTGAAGAGCCCCTTCTCGTTCGTCTCGATGACCGCCATGAGCTCCTTGACGCCCAGTTTTTTCGCCCCGAGAAGGGCGATCTTTCGTATCCTGATCTCTTCCCCTTCGTCGATGATAAAGACGACTTTGACGGCGTTTTCCTCATCCCCGCTGACCGGTTTTACCTCGTACCGGATGACAGCGTTGAAGAGGCCTTCATCGTCATATTTCTTCTTGATGATATCAACGCTCTTCTCGAGGTAGTCTTTCCGGATGACACTCCCCTCCTTTATGGGGATGGCCGAGTTCAGGTCGGTTTCCGATACCTTGTCGATGCCCTTGAACACAACTTCTTTTACAACGGGCCGCTCCTTGCACACGAACTTCAGGTGTACCCCGCCCCTGTATTCCTCGATCTCGGCGACGATGCTTTCAAAACTGCCCTTCTTAAATATCTTCTTTATGTCCTCACGAAGCTCCAGCGCCTTCAGCGGATACCCGACGGTGGTCTTCATGAGGTGGAGCAGATCATCCTCGTCTATATTCTTCAGTCCCTCAAAATAAATCTTCTTGACTATTTTCCCTTCGTACTTCGAGGGCTGAGGATACAGCATCGGGACCGTGAAGAGGAGAATTAATGACTGTGCTGTTAATAATATTTTTTTCATGCAAAACCTATTCTTATGGCAAAAGGATCCAGATGATTTCCTCATCAGGCCCGGAATGGCATAGATAGTATGGCGCCGAATTTGTGTCAAGAATATATGGTGCCGGCACTCACTTTACCGTTGAGAGAATAAACGTGGGTTTGCCGGCCCTGTTCAGATCTGACATGACCTTGATTATCGTTTCATAATCGGCCTTCCGGTCGCCTCGTATCACAACGGTTTGGCCCTCAATATTCTTCTCTCGATTATTGAATTCATCAAGGAGGGTTCCCAGGGTTAAGCGTACCATAAAAAAAAATTATCAGGTTGAAGGCGAGATCGATCAGCGGCGTGTTGTCTATCGCGGCCTGATAGGTAACGTGTCCTTTGAACTTGTATGCCATATGATGATCCCTACTATGCGCACCAGGGCAATCGGTCTCACCGCCGATAGCGGTGAAAGAACTTGAGCCAAAAGCGGGCAGATCCAGAATGTTCCTTATTTGAGGAACATGCCCGAAAGAATGTATCCGTGCGCCTTTTTCACAGCGCGTGGGTTTCGTTGAAACGTCCGTTTGTTGTTATTTCAAGGCATCGTACTGGGTAAACGGTACGATGGTATACCAAAGCACCATGCTTGTATGTGTCAATCTCGATTTAATGGTTACAAATAATACGCGAATCATATGATTATCCGGAGTCCGCCCATAATGGTTCGCCCCTGCACCGGATAACCGTATACCGTGCTGATTCTGCTGTTATAGATATTGTCAATCCTCCCGTACAGAAAGAAAGACTCATATACCTTGAACTGCAGAGACAGGGAGCCGGACAGCGCCGGTCGGATGGTGTTCTTCATAAAGGGTGAAGTTTGCATCGAGCCGCGGAACGCGGTACTGAATTCGGCCTCAAAGCGATGCACGGCGAGTCGAAGGTATCCGCCGACCTGATGCCCGGGCCGGTAGGTCACGTAGTCGGTGGCATAAAAATAGGAATACTCATATCTCCCGCCCAGCTCACAATATGCGGCGAGGACGGACAGGCCGATGGCGGCCTCTCCCTGCGCCTTCGCCTGGGCGATCTTCATCTGATGGGGCGCAAGCACCAGGCTGGGGAGCGAGAAATAGGAGTAATACCGGTCATTGGTGATAAAAGACCCGGTCGATGTTATTTTGATTTTTTTAAGATAGAACTTCTTGCTGCTGACCGTGGTGGCGTCGATCCCGATCGTCACGGCGGCGTGATGGCCTCTCCCCGGTGACAGGCTGTATGACGGCTTCACGTACCGCTGGTCGAAATAAAATTCCTCCGGAATGAACGGCACAAGCTCATACGTATACGAGGCGCCGACCGAAACGTATTTGATATTCACCGTGGTCACGTCGATCTTGCCGGAAACAAAATGACCGCCGTCCCGGTTATAGGCGTAGAGCGGACCCATCCCGAACTTCAAGTATTCCGACACATTAAAATTCCAGATGAATTCATTGGCGACGAAGGTATCGTTATCGGAGGACGTGGAATAAAAGTACTGTGAAAATTTTGAATTGAAGCTGAATTTATTGGCCGCTGACAGGATGTATTCCCACCCGATCTCCGCGTTCGCCCGGTAGAAATCGCTGCCATGGTAGGGCCTCACCGGATATATGTCAGGATAGAGGGAGGAATCCAACCGGTGGATAAAGTAAACGCCGCCGATATTGAAATTCCAGCGAGCGGGCATGGGCCGGTACTCGCTCTTCAATTCCAGTTCGACCCTGTCCTTTTCCTCCCTGGTGTAAAAGGGATTCCGGAACAGGCCGTGCGATTCATTGTTGACTTCAAGAACGGGGGTCAGCTTCCATTTATCCGTGCAATCGGCCCCGCCGGTAAAGCCGATTTCATTCTCATAGTAGCGCGAATTCTTGTATCCGAAATCATTCGACCGGTTGAAATCGGATTTCAGCTGATAGGTGAAAGCTTCAAAGCTCTGGGTCAGGCTTCCTGTCCAGAGGATGCGGTTATACTGGCCATAGAGCATCAAGGCATCGATGTTTACGTTGCGGATCTCATCATCTTTTTTATCCTCCGCTTTCCCATCCGAATCGGAACGACCGACCTCATTCGCAGGCGCCGCAGCGATTGTCCCCTGCGGAATCAGCAGCGAAGGGGCCGTCAGATACAGTATGCATGCAAGAGACAGCGCTTTTTTCATTATGTTACGTGTTATTACTGTAAGTGTCCGGCGCGACGGCGCACGCAGGTTCAGGATATCGTGCTTATCGACGCGAAGCACCGGTATCCAGACCCGGAGCGGCACGCCGCGTTTTCAATTCTCATCCCGGCGCATGGACACGCCGCATTTTCTGCATTTGCATATCTCTTGGGGAAACCCGAAATCCAGAAAAACCTTGAGCTCGTATCCGCATTTACACCGGTATGTGTACGTTCTGATCATAACTTTTTTCATGCCCGCTTCCTCTCGGAATCAGTTGCATACTTTCATTATCGGTATAAACCGCTGTTTCCATGCGCACCATGTGACTTCACATCGGGCCCCTGGACATTTCCTTCATTAATAATTATTCGACTTAGGCGAAAATTGAATTAAGACCTCCCTCCCATCAAGGGAGGGGAATGAAAAATCGCCTCAGTCGAGTAATTACAAAAAAACAGCCATATAGCAATCCATATGGCTATCCGCATTCAAAAGAAAAAGCCCGGCAGCTATTTTTTCAGCGCGTCCGCCTTGTCCGTCTTTTCCCAGACGTACCCGGCATCCTCCCTGCCGAAATGCCCGTAATTCGACGTTGACCTGAAAATGGGCCTGAGTAAATCAAGCATCTCAATAATTCCGGCGGGCTTCAGATTGAACACCTTCCGCACCCGCCCGGCAATTGTCTCCTCCGGTATGGTTCCGGTACCGAAGGTATTGACCAGAACGGACACCGGATCGGCCACGCCGATGGCGTACGCCAGCTGTACCTCGCACCGATACGCCAGGCCCGCGGCCACGACGTTCTTCGCTATATAGCGCGCAATGTAGGCGGCCGACCGGTCGACCTTGGAGGGGTCCTTGCCGGAAAAGGCGCCGCCGCCGTGGCGACCCATGCCGCCGTAGGTATCGACGATTATCTTCCGTCCGGTCAGGCCGGTATCGCCGTGGGGGCCGCCGATGACGAAGCGGCCCGTCGGGTTAATGTATATCTTGGTCTCCGTATCGATAAAACCGGCGGGGATGACCTTCTTGATGGTCGTCTCAATAACGCCTTCCGCGAGATCCTTGTGGCTCACATCCGGCGTATGCTGGGTGGAAACGACGATGGCTTCAACCCGCTTCGGTTTGCCGTCCTCGTACTGGATGGTTACCTGCGACTTGGAATCGGGACGGATGTAGCTCAGCTCGCCGCTGCGCCGCACGTCCGCCAGCCTCCGGACCAGTTTGTGGGCCATCAGTATCGGCATGGGCATGAGTTCCTTCGTCTCCGCCACGGCGTATCCGAACATCATGCCCTGGTCGCCGGCTCCCTGCTCGGCGTAAAGCCCCTGGCCCTCGGTGACGCCCTGGGAAATGTCTCCGGACTGCGCGTGAACGTAGGTCTGCACCTGGCAGGTATCGGCGTCAAAGCCGATCTCGGCGTCCGTGTAGCCGATATCGGCCACGACCGCGCGCGCCGTCTTTTCATAATCAACCTGCTGGGCCGATGTTATCTCCCCGGACAGTATTATCCTGCCGGTCGTGACAAGGGTTTCCATCGCCACCCGTGATTTCCGGTCGCCCCGTATATGCTCGTCGAGAATGGCGTCCGATATCTGATCCGCGACCTTGTCGGGATGTCCCTCGGATACTGATTCCGATGTGAATATGTAATCCTTGATAACCATTGAAACACTCCTGTATAATATTTACGCGCCGTACCGCCGCCCCGGCCGCGGGAACACCTGCCGGGATCACCCCCAGTGAATGCACTCGGCCGGACAGTTGTCGATAATTTCCTGTATGCTCTCTTGCCCGGCGCCGCCCGCGTCGCTGACCGTGCTTGTTCCGTTCTCGGTCATGCGAAAGACCTCGGGAAGCGAATCAACGCAATACTCGCATCCGGTACACTCCGCAGCATCCACAAATACTTGACGCGCCATATGCAAAATAATTATTTCTGAGGTGAGTTATTCTCTGTTTTATCTTCTCTATCTTCTTCAGCGGGTTTCTTCTCGTCGCCCGGCACCAGTCCTTTCGATTTGCTTTCAGTTTTAAAGAGATCCTTCTTGAGCGAGTCCACCCTGCTCGACTCCAGCGCTGAGAGCCCCATGGAGCCGATCATAAACAGCCCGATCATGACCCCGGTCGCCTTGGTAATGACATCCGCGGTTGAAGAACCGAAAGCGGACTGGCTCGAACCCCCCAGGATACCCATGCCGGCGCTCTTATCCGACTGGAGCAGAATAATGATGACCAACAGAACGCATAGAATCAGGAAGATGACCGATAGTAACGCAATTATGATTCCCATACTGCCTCGCAAAAAATTATTTGACGCGAATGATGTCCAGAAACGAATCCGCTTTAAGGCTCGCGCCCCCCACGAGAACGCCGTCGATGTTCTCCATGGCGTAGAGCCCGGCGATGTTATCCGGCTTGACCGAGCCGCCGTACAGAACCGGGAGCGCCGCGGCCGTCCCGGCGCCATAGCGGTCCTTTACGATCCGCCTGATATGGCGGTGCGCCTCGTCCGCCATCTCCGGGGTCGCCACCTTCCCGGTGCCGATGGCCCATACCGGCTCGTAGGCGATCACGACCTTCTTCATCTGATCGCCGCTCACCCCGTCCAGGGCCTTCTCAACCTGCCGCTTCAGCACAGCGCCGGTCAATCCCCGCTCACGCTCCTCGAGGAGCTCGCCGACGCAGATCATCGGCTCAATATCGTTCTGAAAGGCGGCCGCGACCTTTTTATTGACGTTATCATCCGTTTCGCCGAACACATGCCGCCGTTCCGAATGTCCTACCAGGATGAACCGGCACCCGGCGTCCCTGACCATGAGCGGCGACACCTCGCCGGTGAAGGCGCCCTCCCTTTCGAAATACATGTTCTGCGCGCCCACGGAAATCTTCGTCCCCCGGCACAGATCCGCGACCGGCTTCGCCCACGGAGACGGGGGGAACACGACCACCTCGCGCCCGCCGATGTCCGATGTGCCGGCCAGGACCCCCTTCACCAGGTCAAGCGCCTCATGGAGGGTCTTATACATCTTCCAGTTCCCGGCGAATATTTCGCGTCGCGGCATTGATGCTCCGAAATTATTATTTCATTATATACTTGATAAGATCAACGACCCGGTTCGAATACGCCCATTCGTTGTCGTACCAGCTCAGCACCTTCACCAGCGTTCCGTCGATGACCTTGGTGGAAAGCGCGTCGACGACGGATGAGTGGCTGTTGCCGAGAAAGTCGATGGAAACCAGCTCGTCTTCGCAGAACTGGAGGATACCTTTCAGCTTGCCGTTCGCCGCCTCCTTCAATGCCGCGTTCACCTTCTCCTCGGTCACCTTCTCTTTCACGACGCACACGAAATCCACCACGGACACGTTGGGCGTCGGCACGCGGATCGCGTTGCCGTCCAGCTTTCCCTTCAGCTCGGGGAGCACCAGGGACACGGCCTTGGCCGCCCCGGTCGTGGTGGGAATCATGGAAAGCGCCGCCGCCCGCGCCCGGCGAAGATCTTCATGCGGAAGATCCAGAATCCGCTGGTCGTTGGTGTAGGAATGTATCGTGGTCATGTGGCCCCGCTCGATCCCGAATTTGTCGTGGATGACCTTAACCACCGGCGCGAGGCAGTTGGTGGTGCATGAGGCGTTTGAAATGATATGATGCCGGTTTTTGTCGTATTTGTCCTCGTTGACGCCGAGGACGATGGTGATGTCTTCGTTCTTGGACGGGGCGGTGATGATGACCTTCTTCGCGCCCGCGTTGATGTGCGCCATGCATTGTTCTTTATCGCGGAATCTCCCGGTCGACTCCACGACGACATCCACTCCCTCGGCCTTCCAGGGAAGATCGGCGGGGTCCTTTTCAGAGTGGACCTTGATTTTTTTGCCGTTCACCACGATTGAATCCGCGGTGTTCGATACTGAGCCGTTGAAGATGCCGAATATTGAATCGTATTTAAACAGATGCGCGAGGGTTTTGGCATCAGTAAGATCGTTGATGCTCGTCACCTCGATATCCCCGTATGCGCCGGGATTGCCGGCCATCACGCGCAGAACACATCGACCGATTCTGCCGAATCCATTGATAGAAACCCTGACTGCCATAGTATTCCCCCGTGACACAGTTTACTTGACTACCCGTTAAAATAATACTTCTGTTAAAATGTTAAATGACTCCCAATTTGTCAAGTATTTCAATGGAATGAGTCGTCATTTGCTGATAATCTCATCCAAAAACGCGTCAACAGCACCATTAAACGCATGGGGATTCTCAAAAAACGGCACATGACCGTCGTCGTCGAACAGCACGATCCGCGCGTTCCGCAATCCGTTGCCGAGCGACGCGGCCAAGTCGCTGGAGATAATCATATCCCCCCGGTTGGCCACGACCAGGACCGGGACATCCACCGCCGCCAGCGTGCTGGAATAGTCCATCAATTTGCAGATCTCAACGTCGTTTTTGATCATGTCCCTGTTCATTTCGGCGAGCCCCTTTTTCGCAAAGCCGATGAGGAGATCGACTTTCTTACTAAATACGCCGCCCACGATCAGCTCGGCCAGGGCGTCCATATCGTCCCGCTCGAGGATGTCGACCAGAATCGGGGAGACCGGCAGGACCGGCGAGGTCGATACGAGCACCATCCCGGCAAGGCCGCGGAGACCCTGTTTGAACGCCTCGAGGCACACTCCCCCGCCCATGGAATGGCCGATGAGCACGCAGGATGATATCGCCTCTTCTCTCATGATGTCCTCGATGGCGCGGATGAAGTCATCCAGCGCGGGTAGCGCGCCGGTATTGGAATGGCCGTGGCCGGGCAGATCCACCGTAATGGTCTTGTATCGCGCTCCGAAGTGACGGAGCTGATAGCGGTAGAGACGGGAATCGCCCACGGCGCCGTGGATGAAGATCAAAGCCGTTCCGGGAAAATCTCCGTTTTTGCGATACGACAGCGTCCCCCACCGGGCCGTTTTCGTAAGCAGGTTCTTCCTCATCGTTCATCTCTTTTAAATAGAAGACACCATGGCGGCGTCAGACGGCGCGTCAAGATAAAAATGAAATTCCCGCTTATGCGGGAATTGGCAATAGGTAAACCGGAATCGAGCGCACCGTGATCGTCGCGCGTGCGGGAACGACGGTTGGATGAAGGATCAATGGTCTTCCATCTGGCTGGTAGCGGGCGGATAGATGCTCTTGTGTCTTCTCCAGACGGCTATGCCGAACCGGATGCAGCCGGACAGCGCCACGAAGCCGGCCATGATGAGGCCGATATACACGGTATTGTGTATCAGTGCTGGATAATATCTTACGAAATCCATAACCATCTTGTCCATCAACAGGCTCCTTCACGTCTTATTGGAGATGACGCAGAGTCATTCGTACGTTAAAATCATGGTGGGATTATGTCAATATCAAAATCAGCAAAATTTAAAAATTAGCAGTTCATTTCATAGTAAAGCTGATTGAACTATAGAATGCTCGTCGGAACCGATACGTGCGCCGCGTCACGGACGGCAGGTTATTCCGTAGAGATCGGGGCTTCCCGGTAACGAATTCGTCTGCCATTGCAGTCCGTCGAGCGAGTACACGACCTGCCCACCGTTGCCGACCGCGACAAACGCGCCGTGGCTGAAGGTTACGTCCTGAAAGCCCGCCGCGGATCCCCGGTACACGTTTGCTGACCAGGCCAGACCGTCCCGGGAAATATATATGGCGGCGCCGGTCCCTCCCGTCCCGACAGCGACGAATTTCCCCGATCCGTACACGATGCCGGAGAGATTACCGCCCGCCATTCCTATGAAAAACGCCCGGGACCACACGATCCCGTCCCGGGACACCGTCGCGGACCCGTTGTCGCCGACCGCGACGAACATGCCGTTCCCGTATGCGACGTCGTTCAGGTTGACGCCCGCGCCGACCGGGGTTCCGACGTTTAACGACCAGATGGCGCCGTCGCGGGAGGCGACGATCAGGCTCCCGGTCCCCACTGCGGCGAACAGATCGTTTCCGTACGCGACACCCCGCAGGCTCTCGGAATATGCGGCGAGCAGGTTTCTCGCCCAGATAAATCCGTCCTCTGAAGAATAGATGACCGCAGTACCGCTTTCATCCCCGACGGCCACAAAACGGCCCATCCCCGCCACCGCGCTGTAAATGGTTACCGCCGGGCCGGTGGATGCCCGAATCCACAGCAGGCCGTCCAAAGAGAAAAAATAATCCGGCGACGTTCCCACTGCAATCAGCATATCCTTGCCGTAAACGGCGCTGTACAACGTTCCACCCCCGGCGCCCGGCAGCAGATTTCCCGACCACACTGATCCGACCGGGGAGCCGTACAGGGCGTAATTCCCGGACATGGTCCCCACGGCAACGAAGAGCGGCTCCTCGCTGTCCCCGAACAGGGACTGCACCGCGTCCTCGTCACCGAAGGCGCAGGACACGAGGAGCCCGGAAAGGACGATGATCGCGGAAGCCCGTATGAGACCGGAAAGGCCTATCCGCAGTTCCGATATATTCGATAGTGTGTTCATGCTTCGTAACTGTGTACAGCGATAATTCTTTCTGTTAACGGGCCCACGGACCTCACAGACCGATTCGCGCATCACCACCATACCGGCCGGATCGTTCCCAGAGTCCGCCAGGTCATCCCCACGTACACCTGGTGCCCCTCGACGTTGTTGTGTGACTTCCCAACCGGCACATACCCGATATTGTACTCGGCGAAGATCCCCAGCATCGGGAGCGGAGCCACCTCCAGGCCCGCGCCGCCGATAATCCCGATGGAAAACAGGTTGATACGCTTGTCCGGATCGCCCAGCTTGTTATCCTTCATGACGGCGTGGTAGTGGAGAAGCCGCGGCGCGCCGATAACGTAGACCTGCCACATCATGCGCGCGAGCGAGGCGCCGATGACGGCGCGGAAACTGACGTCCCACGACATGAGGTGGAGCCTATTGTCGTTGTACAGGAGGTCACTCGCCTTTTTCTGGATATCCTCCCCGATTGCGAAATTGCGGTACGTGAACCGGGCCCCTATATCGAGCCCGTTTCCCAGCCGGTTCCGCTTCCGGAAAAAGAAGCAGTCCGCCATGAGGCTCCAGGACCTGTTGTAGTAGTAGTTCAGGTCCGTGTCCATCATGGAGATCATCGACGGGGCCGCGAATCCGACGCGGATGAACGGCGCGTGAGCGCGCTGTATCCGCTCGTCGTACACTTTTTCAATGCTGTCGTCGGGGCTGTAGTTGAAAGCGGCTGATGGAATGGACGTCAATCCCGATACCGGCGCTGCAGGCAACGCCGCCTTCAGCATATCCGGAAACAGGCACATGATTATAACGGCAACGACGCTGTAGAAAATAATTCTCTTCATCAAACGGGCCTGTGTCTTATCTCACTGTTATATAGGAGACACGGTCGCGCGGATCAAGTCAAGAAATAAATTTCTCGACCAGCGAGAGGAGTAAAACATCATGGCGTAGCAGTTACATTATTTGACCAGTTGATGGGAAGTATATTTTCTTAAAATATTGTATAAAAGCAAACAATAATCGAGCTATTAATATAGAGGGGATAATTCAGGTTGGACGACAACCCATTCTTTCTTCTGATAAAATGTTTCCGATAGAAATAACGTTTTGATAGAAGTAATTATAATAGCACATGGGTTATTGTGCAGCCCGAATTATTATGCCAGATTCCATCAGACCGATAATTCATATTTTAAGTATGGATTGTGACGTTACATATTTACGTTTCTTGACGTCATCATACCAGCCGCCATTAGGACCGGGACCTAGTTTGGGATTTCTATATATTTTATCAACGTCATTCATATTGAGAAATTTATTTTCAATTTTCGATAAAACATCGTCCCTGACAAAAAATAGATTCACTCCCCGTTTATCGGCATACACCAGCGAATACCCTTTGTATCTGCCCAAATTATACAGCGCCGTAATACTCGCGCCATAATAATTGGTTTTATCCCATACGTGATCTGGCTTGTATTCAATTACTTTATCCTGGCCCGGCAGGTGTGTTACATTATACTCGATTACTATCAGCTGCGGACGGTATTTCTTATCAAATGCATGCCAGATGTAGAAATCGTTTCCATCAATATCGATTGAGAGCACGTCAAAGACTTCCGGTACATTATATTTACTTAAAATATCGTTTATATTCTCTTTTGTTAGAAATTCTTTAAACAGATTTATTTTCTTATTTTCACAGCATCCATCCATCATGACACCGGTAAAACCATGATTTTCACGAAGATTTCTTGTATTGCACTCCGTGCCTACTCCCGTCCCTATTTCAACGTAGTACCGATTATAGACACCGATAACATCTATAATTTTTTCCATGACCCCATCTTCGCCGTTTTGAGAAAATACTTTTTTTTCATACGTGGATAAATCAATTGCTGAATTATCGAATTTCTTGCAGGCAACCGCGGTGAAAGTGACAAGAAGAACGGCACCGTATACAGCGGCACTCTTGAGCGATTTTCGCATTGCTATACCCCTCGGTAATATCGATAAATGAATTTTGGCAAATCAAAATATTATAGATATCAGTATAATTATTTCAGCATCTATTCTTAATATAGATATCAAAGTCAAGTTTTTTTCTGCCGTAATGCAAATAATACAACCATTTGTCATGGTGTCCGAGTTGCTTCTCAGCCAACCAGAGGCGTATGTATTACACGTATTAATTGAACATAAATTTGAACGACAACCCGCCGTAATTAAAGAAGAATTATGATTTGACGCGTCAGTAAATAACGCTAAAGAGCTATACATTACAAAACTGCAATTATCAAATATAACACCAAAAAACATTTGACATGAAATTTTTTATCAATATATGTCAACTCTTATATTGTATGCCACATCACTGTTGCGGTGCATAGGTATGAATAATTTTGAATGAGGTATATTTCATGAAGAAAAAATCAATGTTCATAATTATAGGGTTTTTTATATTGGGGATTACATTTATGTTGGGGGTGAAATATTCCTTTTATATACGAGCACTCATTCACATGTCATATGTTTGGATTATGCCAAAACCCAAGGTGGTCACATTCAATGAAATAATAAAACAAAAAAATATGGAATATAAAAACATTCGATTACTGTCATCGGAATCAGATATAAAAAATAAACGGATTCTTGATCAACAATCAATTTTTATGGATTTTAAAAAATGTTCGGATTGCATGGTACACAAAATTAAGGGGCACCATAAGAATTATTTATTTGATGCTGTCATTGACTGTGATACCATGATGCGTGTCGGGAGAAATGACGACGGCGGCAAATGGATATGCAATCCCCAGAGTTTACCACAGCCGACAATAGTATATTCTTTTGGTGTTGGAAATGATATTTCATTTGATATGGATATGGCTGGTTTATTCGGCAGTGATGTTTTTATGTTTGATCCGGCGCCTTCAATAATAAAACGTTTTACCAAGAATAGTACAGCACAGAAATGCGGCACGGGACATATATCATTCTTCCCCATCGGACTTGGTCCCACGTCATTGGATAAGAACCGACAATGGGATCTAGAAATTGAAGGTGTGAAATGCGAAGTAAAAAGTCTGCTCGATATCGCAAAAATGCTTAATCATTCCCATGTTGATATATTGAAAATTGATATTGAAGGCGGTGAGTTTTCCTCATTGATCGATATAATACATTCAAATGCTTTGAAGAAACTGAATATCAAGCAATTACAAATTGAATTTCATATTATTAATGATGAATATTTTCAGCAGTTTATACCTATAATGAATTTACTTGCGCAAAATGGGTATTTATTGTTCCGTAAAGAATTTAATCCCAATGATATTTCAGGGCAATGCGCTGAATATGCTTTTGTAAAAGACTATTTTTTTGCTGATCGTTAATACGAAATCGTTGACATCCTTTTTTCAATTTCTTCCTGGCTGATGGTCCTCCCCTCACTGACATCTTTCAGTCCCCTTTCAATCTTTTCACGGACATATGTATGATACTGGATATCTTCGAATGTCGCGTCGTCTCCATCAGGGACGGGGGGCGATGGACGAGGATCGAGTCATTAGTGGATGATGAAATATATTTTGTCTCTGGTACTACGGTTTAAATATTTTTATCTTTAATTCTTTTATCGGCCTAAAATGCTTCTCGTTACCGGTTACAAGAGTATCGTTATGCTCTGCGGCTGTTGCCGCAATAATAGCGTCCCCGGCCCTCAGACCCGATGACAACGAATATTCCTCGATATAGATTGCAGCGCGATGTCCGATGTTTTCACTCATCGGAATGGTTTTAAAATTCTGCTTCAACAGAAAATCTTTTATATTCCCGTGTTGCTCTTTGTTCCGTGCACATTGGAGGAGCTCCATATACGTTAAAACCGAAATAGAACGTTCATCCGTATTTTCAACGATCCGCGCCGCTTTTTCATTACCGCGCTGGATCCATATTAAAACATCGGTATCAAATATCATCAGTCCTGCCCCCCCGCATCTTTTCCATCTCTTTTTCAACGGACATATGTTCATTTTTATGCATCCCGAAAAAGGGATGCTCCCTGATCCTGGACGAACCAGCCGCGTTGAAAGGATTAATGACCCCTTTGATTTTGCCGTGATACAGAATAGTAACCCGCTCATTCCGGTCAAGGGCCTTCAATATATCCCTCATTTTGTAGCGAAGATCTACGATTGACGCTTTCATATATGCCTCTGTTTTAATATGTATATATGCACTATACATATTTATTATTACCATGTCAATGCATATATTATGGGCACATCTAAAAACTGCTTTTTTGCATGTCCGCCGGAGCATTCTGCACATCCTGTGCGGCTCCGGCATCGGGACATCCTGTCCTGCGATGGCAGCGCCTTTTTTGTGCATCCATGCGTGGGCGCTGCATTCGAACATCGTGTTCAGAACATTTCTCATCGCGACAGCTCCCGTTGTGCCGACGATTACATCGTCGGGCAGGTTGCGGCCTCCTGCCGCTGCCGGGACTTCGGCATCCATGCCTCAGCATCGACGGATAGAGAGTCACAGTATAAACCGTGGAACGTCCAATTATTTTATTTCATTGAGCTTTTTAACAATCGGGATTAACGGCGGCAGGTCGTCTTTTACGGTTTTCCAGAGTATTTCATAATCAATTCCAAAATAACCATGGATCAGCTTGTCTCTCATTCCCGACATCTTCTTCCATGGTATTGCCGTATTCTTATCTTTTACTGAATCCGGTATGTTTTTTGCAGCCTCACCTATTATTTCAATGCTACGAATAACGGCATTTATGGTCTTTCTGTCTTTGACGAACTCCTCATAAGAAATATCTCCTATGAATTGATCTATATCGTGAATAGAATCGATAATGTCATTAATAAAGTCTCTGTATTCACGCTTTTTCATATATATATTACTTCATTCAAAATGTTCTTCCCGATATAAGGTTTGAGTCCCTTAGCAGAAACAAGATCGATTTTGATGCCGACCAGATCTTCTATATACCCCTCAAGATCCATGAATTCAAACAAACCAATCGGCTGTGAAAACTCGACAAGCAAATCCAGATCACTCTGCTCTTTAGGTTCATGACGAACGTACGATCCAAAAATGCCGATCTTGCTGACATGAAACTTGGAAGCCAGTTCAATTTTATGCTCCCTTAAAGTTCTTTCAATTTCATCTATCGTTTTCATTGGTATTTACATATATTCATATATACATGCTGTAAAATATTACACCAGTGACGTCATATACGTCAATTCATTTTACCCCAATATGTCTTTTAATGCAGGGGGCCTTTTCAGGGGATCACGCGAAGTTTACGTTATGCGCGCCTGGCAGGAGTCAAACCTGGAAGGATTACGATGCCTTTCTCCGCGTCGCTCTGGAAGCTCATATTGCCGACCGCGTCGACAGTGGAGGATGTTAAGTTTGTTTTCGCATACATGAATTATGGTCTTTAAGTCATTAGATCAACCTTTGGAATCGGGCAACGATTTTTCAAGGAGGTTTTTTAGGTCGGGTATATCATTGATGGCTGTATCCCAAACGACATCATAATTTATATCAAAATATCCATGGATCAGCCTATTGCGCATGCCAATCATTTTCTTCCAGGGAATATCCTGGTTCCTGGCACTGAACGCAGGAGATATGCAATTTGCGGCCTCGCCGATTATTTCCAGAAGCCGCACCAATGCAAGGGCGAGCATTTCATCAGTATCGAGAGCTTACCGTGTTTTTCACTTTGCGAATGCATATATCTTCTCCGCTGCGTCAAGGGCATGCCTGATGTATACAAGGTCATCCCGCATCGTACTGTACCAACACGCTTTCTAAAACTTCTTTCCGGAAATACCGGCTCTAATCCTCGGATGTCCTGATATCCGCTTTTCGACCCCCCAGGATTACGGATAATTCCTCCTCCATTTCCATGAGCTTGAAAAACCCAGGAACATGCCCCTCCTTGAACTTGACCAGAACATCCACGTCGCTCTTTTCATTGAAATCTTCCCGCAATA
>MIBH01000061.1:0-343 GCA_001829455.1 Spirochaetes bacterium RBG_13_51_14 | reverse complement strand
GCCGCTACCAACAGTTCAGTGAACGGCCTCAAGCCAACTATACAGCCTGTTTAGCAAATCGTCCGAGTAAAAGGCTTGGAACATGAATATCCTCGTCCAATTCATCCCGATGAAGGCCAATACCCCCGCCGCCTGAGGAGCTTCTCTTGGTGGAAAAAACACTATGATATATTATATCCTGATATGTATTCGTATTCATGATACAACTCCCTGCCGGGTATATCATTATAACGAACGGGATTGATGTATCATGAAAAAATATTTTCCCCTCTGCCAGGGTGCGGTTTAAACCGCACCCTGGCAGAGAACAAGCCCTTGAAGATAAATTATTGACATCCCAATC
>MIBH01000060.1 GCA_001829455.1 Spirochaetes bacterium RBG_13_51_14 | reverse complement strand
ATAATTTTCGTTGGCCGGCTCGCTGAACGCTCTCCTAAATTCGCCTTCGGCGAACTTCGGCCAACTTATAAATTATGCGACAGCGGAGGGACACCAACATCTAATAGATTCAAAATTTTTCCAATAAAATATTATATAAAATCCAATTCCCTTTTTTCTTTATAAAATCAAATGCAACCATATTTTCTTTATTTGCATCTGAAACGAAAACCCTAACGTATAAAACATCTTTGCTGTCGTCCGTATGCCATTCATCGAGTATTTTATATTTTTTATTATATTTTGAAAAATGTTTAATCAATACTTCAGGATTGTTTGTTAAACTACTCTTTAATCCCCCGGATAATTTAAAGGGACTACTGTAGCAAATCTTTTTAACATCCTTAGGATTATTGATAATATCATTTATAAGTTTATTTTTATTATCATCAATATAACTGCATGATATAAATAATAATATTATGATATAAAAAAAATTCTTTTTCATATAACTTCTCATGGCCAAATTTCAATTGATGGATATCCAAGATATCCCCTTACTTCATTTTGTCTATATTGCGCAGACCACTCGATTTGATTGAGATTACCGGACACATAATCATAAGCATGCCCAAATAATTCATGAGCCATACTATCCCATGATGTCATATATACTTCTTCTTTTCTATTAAACCCCAATAATCCCATTATTCCGCCTGCTGGAACTTGCTTGAGACCATAAAAAGCATTAGGTTGATCATTTAAAGAATAGATCTCATTTAGAGCAACTACCCCAGTTTTTACATCAAAAGAACCACCACCATGGTAAAAAGTTGCATCCCGATCATTTGAATCAAATCTAACCGTTACTGTTGGTTTATTAGTATCAATTATGGTGCTTAATGCTTTCTGAATACTCGGCAGTTGTCCTTGCTGTTTTGAGAATCTATTATCCACTGAGGTAAAACCGGTTATCGTTGCCTTATAATTCATACTATCAGAACCTTGGGTATAATACAGTCTTGTGCCGGAAGCTTTTTCAATTATACCAACAAGCCTGCCAACTTGTTCTTGTGATCCAGTTATCACTAATGTATTACCATCCGGATCAAGCATAATTACTGGGTTATTGCCGGCATAATTATATACATTCATATTCACCGGATTAAATACTCCTCCGAGTCCAGGTAAATCGTCCTTACCTTTCCCCGTCTTCGGCAAATACTTCTCCACTGCCGGATCTGTGCTGATCCACCGGCTCAATCTCGGCTCATAATATCGTGCCCCGAAGTAGTAGAGCCCCGTCTCCGGGTCCTGCTCTTTTGACGTAAACTTATACCTCTCCCCCGGAACGAATTCCCGCTCCCGAAGGCGGCCCATTCCCGTGACCATTCATGATCCTCATGGCGGTCCGGGAAAAATTTGAAAGAACGTGGTGAATAGACGAAATAATGACACGCTATATGCGGAAGTCAAGCAGTATCGAGATTAATGTCGCAACAATCTTCATCGTATATATAAAAAATGCGGAGGGACACTGAACGTCTTGTCTCGTCCATAAGCGGCGTGGAGTTGTGACCATCTCATGCTTCGACAAGCTCAGTACAAGAGACTGTTAGAGAGATGCTCACAACACCACACCGCCTGCTGCTGCCTATCACATGTATTTTTCACATTCACGGAGGAAGATCGAATCAAAAAGCCTTCTCCGTGGACCGGCGCTTCAGATAAGCTGCTATTACGCCGCCACGCTTCGCGGGGTTCCCTCAGTCGTTTTGCTCGGGGAACGCGCCCTCGCTCGACTCCTTCGGCGCACGTAATACAGCTTATCCAAAGCGCCGAACAGGATGTTCCAGTGCCGGCGCTGCGCAGGACGCGAAAATAGCGCCGGCCGCCGCCGTTATCCTGGCCCGGGCTTCCTCCGATCCTTCGTCCGGTTCTTGTTGTATCGCTCAGGCGGATACCGCGTATTGATCTGTCGCCGTTTTTCGATCTCGGCCTTTAGCTTGTCCACATGCCGGAGATACTCCTCGTCGATCTCCTCGTAGTATTTGTTTTCTCTCGGATGCGCGCTCTTGTACGCCTTCTTCAAGTTTTCCATCATCAGATGGGTATACCGCACCGTAGTCTCGATAGATTCGTGGCCGAGGAGCTCCTGCACGTAGCGCACGTCGGCCCCGGCTTCGAGCAGGTGCGTGGCGCAGGAGTGGCGGATGCTGTGGACGGTGAGGTTTTTCCGCGTGGTGCCGATATTCTCCAAAATCTTCCCGAACGCCTTGCGCACGGTGATGTCTTTCAATCTGCCGTATTCGGAAAGAAACAGGGCGTTTCGATCATCAGGACGCGTATGCCGCTCAAGGCGTTTCCGCTCGGATTCAATGTATTTCTTCAAGAACAGGGCGGCCACATCGGAGAAAGGAACAAACCGGTCCTTACCGCCTTTGCCCTGGCGGACGATCAGCATCCTCCCCGCAAGGTCAATATCGGCGAGGTTGAGATTCACCGCCTCGGATATCCGGAGCCCCGATGAATAGATAAGCTCAAAGATCGCGCGGTTCCTGAGTCCGTTCGGGGAAGTCGTGCGATGCCCTGAGCTGGTCGAAGGGTCGATCGCGTCAAGGAAGGCGCTCATCTCCTCGCGGGTGAATATTTCCTTCCTCGATTCAATCCCTTTAATGTCAGCCGGAACATCCTCCATCGGATTGACGAGAATATACTCGCTCCGGTACAGAAACCGGAAGAAATGCCGAAGCCCCGCGATCCTCCGCTTGAGCGACCCGGGCTTTAATGGTTTCCCGTACCGGCCGTACGCGGCCCTCTGTGATTCGATGAAATCCTTGATGTCGGCCTCGGTGAAATCGTGGATGCTTCCCGCGCCTCTTGTCCGCGCAAACTCAATAAACAGCGTAACGGCGAGCGCACTATTTTGAATGGTATTTTTCTGATATTTAATTCCTTTCAAATAGTTTTCAAAGAGCAGGAGATAATACTCGAACGATTTCATACCTCGGCTTCGCCCTTCGACTGCGCTCTGGGCGAGCTCGGTACAATTACCGCTCTTTCAAGCTCTTCTGGCGCGCCCGCCGTTGGGGAAGCGGGGTGATTCAGCCGCCGGGGATGATAGGCGTCGATCACGTTTTTCAAGTCTTCCTTATCGACCTTCGTGTAGACCTGGGTGCTCGATAATTCCCGGTGGCCCAATATCTCCTGGATGTAGCGGATGTCGCAGCCATTTTTAAGCAGGTGGTAGCCCACCGCGTGGCGGAAATGATGGCTCGTAAATCTTCCAAGACCGAGCTTGTGGCTTTCCTGATTCAATAGGATATTGAGCCAGGTCTTGACATGCGCCTTCGCGCCGAACAGTAACTCCATGTCCGCGTCGTTCT
Source organism: Spirochaetes bacterium RBG_13_51_14 (assembly GCA_001829455.1). GTDB lineage: Bacteria > Spirochaetota > UBA4802 > UBA4802 > UBA5550 > RBG-16-49-21. The sequence continues at coordinate 6,189 of MIBH01000060.1, read as the reverse complement.
TGCCGAACAGGATATACTCTCGCGTCCGCTCGATGTATATCCGTAACACCTTTCCCGCGTATTCATTTAAAATTCCCTCGCGGACCTGGCCGCTCTTGGTGTCCGTGATCCGCACCGTTCCCCGCAGAAAATCAATATCCGACGGAACGAGCTTCATCACCTCGTTGATCCGCATGCCCGTGGAGTACATGAGCTCGGCTATCACGTGGGCCTTGTATACACTCCGCCGGCGGATAAGGTCTTTGCCCTTCCAGAATTCCTTTAAATGCCGCAGAAATTCGTCCATCTTCTCCTCGGCGAGAATGTTCTTCGGAAGGTTTTTCCCCTGCTTGATGCGGATGATTTCCAGAAAGGGATTGGCGGGAACGAGCTTCTTTTTACGCAGGTAATCGTAAAAAGCGGTAACACTGCCGATGATCGTAAGAATGCTCCCCTTGCTGTAGCGGATGCTTCGACCCTTCGGCAGGCTCAGGACACCGCTGCGCTCAGCACAAGTATTCCCCTCTTCATGTACGGCCGTAGTTAAATACATCTGGAAGTCCTGGGCATCGCGGATTTTCACGCGGAGAAAATCGATATTCGCGCCTTCAAGATAGGCGAGCAGTATTTTGAGATTCGATTTCACCTTCATGAAGGGACGGCCCTGAAGGCTGAGATCACGGAGATACTCGTTCACCAGTTGTTCTTGATTGCCGTTCATCGCGTTTTCTCTTTTCCCTCTCTCTCCCCCCGGCGAACTCCTGCCCACTTTCTAATCCCTGATCCATTCAGGAGTTAGCTTCAAAAAGTAGGCAATGCCCACTTGTGCCCACTTGCCCACTTCCGTATATATTTCAATTCTTCTGTTAATCTTTTTCACTTGTTTCATGGTTGCCGAGCGAAGCCGAGGCACGTTCTTTAACGCGTCTTTCAAGCTCCTCTCGCGTGGGAATCATCGAAAACGTAATCTCCGCGATTGGCGCATCCTCTCGCAACCGGTACACCGCGCGCGATCCCCGACCATGGGCGCGCTCCATGACCAGGTATTCGTACTCAACGAGGATTCTCAAATGCGTCTTGATCCATGAGTGGCCGAGTCCCGTGTGTTCCCTGATCTCCCGCTGGGTGAGGCCAACCTCCGCCGGCTCAAGATTTTTCTTGCGCGCGAGTTTCCGAACGATCTCCCGGAACTCATCGTACAGATCGATCGAGCCTTTCGGTAGTTCCCGCATGGTCGAGGCAAGCACTCCGTTCACCAGTACGTCGCGCGCGACTTCGTAGTCGTCGAAGTCGGTTTCGATATATTCCACGCTTCCATCCAGCATAATTTCTTTCTGGTATTGTCTGAGATACGAGACGCAGGAAATCAGATCAAGAAACCGGTCATGGTCCCGCCGGGTGCGCATCAGGTGCGCCGGAAAATCGATTGTATCGGCGAAGGGGATCACCACGAAAAGTTTACGGAGTAATTTCTGCGCGGCCCGGTGCCGCCGGATGATCTCCGGAAGCACCGCGCGCCGCTCGTGCAGACTCGCGAGTGAGAATTTCCGGCGCTGGCGCTTATGTATCCGTTTCGTCTGCTCCTTCGACTCGTCCACGTTCACCACGAAAAACCGGGTGGCGTTCTCCGGGTTGATATCGTAATGCGTGCCCGTGATCACCATCGACACGGCCGCCGGGGCCTTGATGAGCGCGCTTGAGAGCTTTCCGGTCTTCGGGTCCTTGGTGACCACGAGCCGTGAAATCATCTTCCCCGATATGATCTCCCGTATCTGGTGCTCAACTGTGTCACTGTGCACGGCCTCGCCCAGGGACAAAAACTTGTGATTCAAGTCCTCCGCGTAATTCAACGCCTGCTCGGAAAGCGAGGTGAGGTTCAGCACTTCCTCCGGCGGGATGAGCTCCCGCACCGTGTCCACGATGTAGCTTTTCCCGGCGGCCGAGCCGGAGATGATGAGCGCCGATATCGGGTTGTCGAGCTTCCGCGAGCTCGCGGCCAGGTAGATGAGTATCTTGTTCAGGTCCTCGCCCACGTAGCCGAGAAGGTCCATATGCTCCACGATGAGCTCAAACAGTTTTGGATCGCGCAGGAGCGAAAATCCCAGCTCCCGTTCTTCCGGCGTCATTTCGTCCGGAGTCTCTTTTCCGCCGGCGAGCTTCCGATCGCGCACGGTTTCCAGGTATTCGAGTATTTGGATCAAATCCTTCTCGATACGCTTCGGTTCGATCCCCCATTCCTTTGAGAGATTGGCCGCGTACGATTTCCGGCTCCGGGAGGAGTATAAATCAGCCGTGTCGTAGTAGCGAAGGCCGTTGTATTCAGCTTTAACGGTGATCCGCAGGCTCCCGATAAAGAGTTCCTTGACGTTCCCCGCCCGATAGGTCAACTCACCGATGGTGAAGACGTATCCATGGTATTCTTCAGTGACCGAAAAGGCGTCCGCTTCCCTGGCGGCGGGCCGGCAGGGCGCTGCCTGCGCGATCGCGTTTTTCACGGACTCCGCGTCGTAGGCTTGGGTGAGGTAGTCGTTCCAGTCCTTGACCGGCACGCTATCCGCCTGGGCGGGGGCGAGCATCGAGGGCCGTATCTCTTTCACGGCGAATCCCCCCTCTACCAGCAGTTCCCGGAGCGCCTTCGATGCCCGCTCCCCCGCCTCGTCGGAGTCAAAGGCTGCAACGACCGTTTTCACCCGGTCGTCCTTGATAATTTGCAGATGTTCGTCGGTGAAACCGTTCATGCCGTAGACTGATTGCACGTTTTCGATGCCCAGTTCGATTAACGAAAGCGCGTCGATGATCGATTCAGTAAGGATGATTTCGTCGTAGACCTTCGAGGCTTTGCGGTGGAATACGCCTTTGTGCTTGCCCTTCAAGTACAGGTGCGGCATCTTCGCGCCGGGAATGATCGATCTTCCGTACATCCCGACGACCTGGCCGAGGTCATCGAAGATAGGAAAGGTGACACAGTTTATGAAGTGCTCTGCTCCCCGTTCGGTCAGAATGCCGATCTCCTGCAGCTGGTGACGCTGACGTTCGCCAATCACCGATAAAAGGGATCCATCGGCAACCCCGATCTTGAACCGGTCGTAGTTCTGGACGTTCTCAAGGCCCCGCTTGTTCAGATACTCAACCGCCTTCGGGTTCTGGTATAATTTCTTGTGGTAATAGTCCGCTATCGTAGTTAGAGTTACATTTTCGTCCGTCGAGCTGCCCGGTTCCGCATCCCGCGCCGCATCGTTGTTGTCCTGTTTCTCTTCCAGCTGGTGCGCGGCGCGAGAAGCGGTTAGGGGGGAAGAATTTGCTTCTTTGTCTTCGGCGCTCTCTTTGCCGTTGCCATTCCTCCTGCCGGTCGAGCTTTCGACTATAGCCTTCGATAATGGAGAGCCCTGAAAATATTTCAAATACTTCAAAGCTCCCTTAAAATCAAGGCCCTTCATCTTCTCGGTGAGGTCAAAAATATCGCCGGATTCCCCGCACCCGAAGCAGTTATAGACACCTTTGCCCCGGTCCACCGATAGCGACGGGTTTGTGTCATTGTGCCAGGGGCACTTCGTCATGTAGCTCTTGCCCTTCTTCGTGAGCTTCACACCGAAGTGATGGAACAAATCAACAATATCGACGCGCTTCTTGATCTCGTCCTTCTCGAACTCATCAAGAAAGTTGTTCACTTTAAGTGTCTTTCTGCCATGGAGACGGTCCCTGGCTTTTCCGAAGGGCTTGTCGTTTGTCATATTCATGCCTCGACCTCGCTCGGCACAGGTACAGCCTCCTTCGATCCGGTCCGGGACAACTCAATACGTTCGATGAGCTCCTCGCCGATCAAAGCGATTTCGTCCCCGACCTTTGATTCGCCACGAGTAAGTCCCCGCCGAGCCGCCAAAGCCTCCTCGATTTTCACGGAGCGCGAGAGCGTGGTCCGGAACACCAGCTCGCCGAAGGATGACACGATCTCCTCACGGATTTGCCGCGTGATCACCGGGTGCGCGTCAAAGGCGTTGATGATGACGCCAAGAAACGTGAGGTCCGGGTTTAAATTCTTCTTCACTTTAGCGATCGTCGCCATAAGGTCGTTGGTCCCCTGCAGGGAGTAGATCGCCGGGTTCATCGGCGCGATGATGTATTTCGAGGCGACAAGCGCGTTAATCGTGAGCACGCCCAGGGAGGGCGGTGAGTCGATCAAACAATAGTCGAATTCCCGGAATAGATCGTCCGCGAGTAATTCCTTCAACCGGATATAGGCGTCCATTTCTCCGATCAATGACTTCTCCAGAGCGGCAAGCCGGATGCTGCCGGCAAGGAGAAAGAGGTTTGGCACGATCTCCGAGATGTCATAGTCGGCGCCGGTCAGGGCCTCGTAGAGACCAGGCTCTTCCTCATCGATGAGGCTCTTGGTGAGGTTCCCCTGCGGGTCGGTGTCGATGAGGAGGGTCTTTCTGTCCAGAAAAGCGAGGATATGACCCAGGAGCCTTGAAATAGTGGTTTTACCCACGCCGCCTTTCTGGTTGGATAGGGATATGATTTTGGCATTCATAATTCCGGCACCTCCGCGATCTTCATAAACATGGTGGCGAGCGCGTCCAGCTCTTCGGGGAAGAGGTAAACACAGAATTCGTTATTCACTTCAAGGTGCTGATGGTCCAGAAAATAGAGCTCATGGGTCTCGCAGTAGGTGATGTGCTTGACGATCGGCCGGGCGATTGCTTCAAAAGCGGTCCGCTCCGGCGGGGTGATTTTCGTGATGATGGCACTCAGGGTGTCCTGGCGTTTGAGAAAGTGGTCACGGTCAGGGATTGATCCGCTCATGGTGATCCTCCGTATCAGTAAAAGTCTTGACGCGATCCGGAGGAGAGCGATATCCTTTAAGTGCGAGTTAAAGAAGCGCTTTCCTTCGGGATTGCCTTCGGAGCCCCTTTTCCCGGCAAGGAATTGGGGCTTTTTTATGAAAAAATTTTATACCATTTCAAATCACTTATTTGTACTAAAAATAACCAAAAAGTGCTGAGTTTGTCAATACTTTTTTGACTTGACTAATACCTTTTTATGCTTTAATTTTAATAAAAATGAAATTTTTTAGGCTTATTCATCACCTTTTAGGTTTAGAATTATGAGTTTTGGTAAAAAGATACAAGAGTTAAGAAAAGAAGCGGACTTGAGCCAGGAAGAACTGGCAAAAAAGATCGGCACCTCCGGCGCCATCATCGGCCGTTACGAAAGAAATGAAATAACCCCCTCAATTGAGGTGGCAAAAAAAATCGCCGCGGTGTTTAATGTCAGTGTCGACTATCTCCTCGACAATACCGGCGAGCTTTCGAAATTCAAAGATATGGAAATGATCAAACGATGGGAGCAGATAGAAAAGTTGCCGCAAAACGATAAAGAGCATATCATATATGTCATCGATGCGATGCTGCGCGACGCGTCAGCGCGTAAGGCATACTCTAAAGTTGAGGGGGCCAAAGCATGACGTACGAAGGTTGCTAAAAATAAGATCAAGGATTTGATTATGGAAGCAATAAAATTACACATGAAAGTCGAATCCGACACCTTAAAAATACCCGGGCTGTCGCGATTTATCGGAAAACGGGTCGAGATCATCCTGCTGGAAGACGCCTCGGCCGCCAGACAAAAAGACCAATATTCGAAACTAAAAAAATTGAAAGGCAAAATACATTTCGACGAAGATGCCGTCGCCCTTCTACGGGAAAAGAGCAAATTATGATTCTCGTTGACACCAGCGTCCTCATCGATTATTTCAGGAATAAAGATACCGTAGTCGATTCACTGCTTGAAACCGAAGAGCTCGCCACCTGCGGTATCGTGCTTGCAGAATTGCTCCACGGCGTCAGGTCGGATAATGAAAAAACCGAAGTCTCCGAGGCCATTGCCGATTTCAATTGGATAGCAATCGGCGATAGCCTCTGGCGGAAAGTAGGGGAAAATCTGAACCTCATTAAAAAAGGAGGACTAACCATTCCGTTTCAGGATGCCGTCATCGCCACGATCTGCATTACCAATGATCTTTTTCTCCTCACCAATGATAAGCATTTTGAGGATATTGGTAAAATACTGCCGGGGTTAAAACTGCATAAGTAAGCTATAAAGCTTTAACCCGCGAATCCCCCGCCGTCGCATAATTTTCGTTGGCCGGCTCGCTGAACGCTCTCCTAAATTCGCCTTCGGCGAACTTCGGCCAACTTATAAATTATGCGA
>MIBH01000059.1:15795-17443 GCA_001829455.1 Spirochaetes bacterium RBG_13_51_14 | reverse complement strand
GCTGGGGTGGTATTGATCTTGAAAATGAATTGTTGCGTTTGATAAAAGAATATAATAAACTTCGTGATACTTTTTTGTTTGTATATACATCCGCAATTGGAAAGAACATTCCAGCGGTTCAAATAATGCAGGATGATTTTTATACAATTTATGATCTCTTATCAAACAGGAATGATATAAAAAACATTGATTTCTATATTGAAACACCAGGTGGTAGTGGTGAAACAGCGGAAGACATTGTCAGATTTCTTCATGGAAATTTCGAATCTGTTTCTTTTGTTATATCTGGAGAAGCGAAAAGCGCAGGTACTATAATTGTTCTATCAGGTGATGCTATATTAATGACTAAAACCGGTAGCCTTGGCCCAATTGATGCACAGATGAAAATTGGTCGATCCATCATATCGGCATATGATTATATGGAATGGGTGGATGATAAAAGAGAAGAAGCTGAAAAAAATAGCAAATTAAATCCATTTGATGCAACGATGGTAGCTCAAATTACCCCCGGTGAATTAGGAAGCGTCTACCATGCATTGAAATTTGCTGAAGATTTGGTTGTTGAATGGCTCATTAATTACAAATTCAAGAAATGGGCTGAAACTGAAACACGAAAAATACCTGTTACAATGGAAATGAAAACAAATCGTGCTAATGAAATCGCTAAAGAGTTGACAAACCATTCAAAATGGCGATCACATGGAAGATCCATTAAAATTGACGATCTTGAAAAAATAGGTATCAAGATAACAAAAGTTGACGATGATCCAAAATTATCCGATATTATATATAGAATTCAGACCGTATGCCGCTTGCTCTTTGAATCAACTACGGCTTTTAAAATATTTGCGACTCATGAAAATAAAATATTTAAACAGGCTGTTCAATCCGGAATGCCGATAAAATTTCCGCAAAATATTGCTCAACCGGATGTTGTAGAAATTGATCAAAAATGCCCTAAATGTGGTACATCTCATAAAATATATGGAAAATTTAGCCAAAATAAGAAAATAGATGTAGACTTTGGAAACAAAGGTTTTAAACCTTTTCCTAAAGATTCAAAGATTAAATGTGCTTGCGGTTTTGAAATTGATCTTTCTGGAATCAGAAACCAGATTGAAATTCAAACAGGGAGAAAATTGTTATAGCTCTGGTGTATGAAATGAGAATAAATCAGAAAGAAGTAAATAAAGATACATTATTATTATTTCTTCAAAGAACCCGCGAAGGCAAGTATACTGAAATTGACGGGGAGTCGCTTAAAAATGTTCGTGTAATAGAACAGACTGAAGATGATTATTCAGACGTAGATTATTATTATAGTATTCGATAGTCATTTATATCTCTTGACACCCCGAATCTATTATATAACTGATCTCCTCTCGACAAAGCCCATATAAATTTTAAGGCCTCTGTCCAGTGTTTTTTTTGTTACGAGGTGCTTCAGGTTTCCCGGAGCAGGTTAAGATAAAGGCCTTCTGTCTTTTGAGACATCATTGTGTAAGGCGGGATTTCCTGGATCAGGAAACGTACTCCGCAACCCGGTCCCCCACCTGCGTTGTGGAGAGCCCCATTCTGCCCGCTGCCAGGGAGTGTATGTCATTCTCGAGAGCCTTTATTACGCCTCGTTCAATCCGGTCCGCGGCCT
>MIBH01000059.1:15606-15784 GCA_001829455.1 Spirochaetes bacterium RBG_13_51_14 | reverse complement strand
AGTATTTCCATCATCATCCCACCCGCGCAGATGGCTGCAAGCGGGTTGATGACGTTTTTGCCCGTGTATTTGGGGGCCGAGCCGCCGATCGGCTCGAACATGGAAACGCCGTCGGGATTGATATTGCCGCCTGCGGCTATACCCATGCCGCCCTGGGTGATGGCGCCGAGATCGGTAA
>MIBH01000059.1:0-15531 GCA_001829455.1 Spirochaetes bacterium RBG_13_51_14 | reverse complement strand
CATCAACATGGTAGTATTCGCGTTTTATGTCAGGATAGTCCTTTTCGCCGATCTCGTGAAATACGCGCTCCCACAGGTCGTACACGTATGTGAGAACGTTTGTTTTACCCACCAGGCCCAGGATTTTCCGCTTGTTGCGATTGCGCGTGTATTCAAAGGCCCAGCGAAGGCACCGTTCAACCTGGAAGCGGCTGTAGATCATTGACTGCTCAGCTACTTCGTGTGGAGTTCCCTTCATGGACACGCCGCCGATTCCGGTGTACACGTCTCCGGTGTTTTCCCGCACGACCACGTAATCGATGTGCTCGGGCCCTTTGTCTTTCAGGGGCGTCTCAACGTTGGGATAGAGTTTCACGGGTCGAAGGTTGATATACTGGTCAAGCTCGAAGCGGAGTTTGAGTAAAATGCCTTTTTCAAGAATTCCCGGCTTCACGTCAGGATGGCCGATGGCGCCCAGGTAGATGGCGTCATGTTTCAGCATCTCGGCGGCGGCGTTGTCCGGGAGAATCTCCCCGGTCTTCAAATATCGGTCGCCGCCGAAATCGTAGTCGGTGAAATTAATCCTGAGTTTTTCAACAGTTGCGGCGGCTTTTAGAACTTTAAGGCCTTCGGCAACTACCTCAGGACCGGTTCCATCGCCGGGTATAACCGCGATGTTGTATGATTGGGCCATAGTGAATCCTCCGGGGATTTATTCAGATGGGATTGTCGTTAAACCATGCGGTGAAATTGTCAAGAGAAATCGGTACCGGTACACATTCCGGGTTCACGGCATGCGCTTCTCCTTCCTCAGCCGCTCTATGAACAGCGACAGAAATGAGGTAGCGTCCTCGGTGATGACAAAGTCTGAAAGCTCGGTTATGGGGGCCTCCGGGTTCGTATTGATCGAAACGATGATTTCCGAGTCGATAATCGTGGCGGTATGCTGAATCTGGCCTGATATGCCGAATCCCAGATAGAGACGGGGATGAACGGTCTTGCCGGTCTGGCCGATCATCCGCTCCTCACCGCACCAGCCGTTGAACACCGGCACCCGCGTCGCTCCAACTTCTCCGCCGAGAATCTCTGAAAGGTCATAGAGCCTGTCGAAGTTACGTTTTGACGACATGCCTCGTCCTCCGGCGACCACTATCGATGCCTGCTCGAGGGGAACTTTCGGCTTGTCCCAGCGCACCGGGGCCTCCAGACTGGCAATGCGGAGCTTTGCAGCATCATAGTCGAACGGAATTTGAATGATCTCTGGCTTGTTCCGGGGGACTTCCACCTTATCGAAAACTCCCTGCTGTACGGTGGCCATCTGGGGACGGGTGTACGGGCAGATTACCGTCGCGATGGCGTTTCCACTGTACGCGGGGCGCTTCATCACGAGGAGCCCCCGGCCGTATTCGTCCGAATCCATAATCGAGAGATCGATGCAGTGCGAGGTGAGGCCGGTTGAAAAACGCTGTGCAAGACGCGGCGCCAGGTCGGTGCCGGCTTCTGTTGAGGGGAAGAGGACGATGGATGGTTTGTATTTCCGGATCAGTCCAGCGTACAGGTCGGGAAAGATCTGGCTGTCGTAATGCTTGAGGGACCGGTCGCTGCAGAAAAGAACGACATCGGGCCCGTATCGCTCAACGACCGGGAGGTATTGCCCAGCGTTGAGCGCGAAAACGATAGCGCATAGCTTCACCCCGAGCGTATCGGCGATCTCTCTTCCCTTTGTGAGCAGTTCAAGGGCTCCCTCGAGCAACCGCTCGTGGTCTTGGATTTCGGTGAAAACCCAGATATCTTTATAGTGGTTTCGGTCAGTATGCGGATGCGTCATGATATCTCAATACCGCAAAATATTGTGCTTTTTTAATTTATGGATAAGCAGATCAACCTTATCGTTCAGACTTCCGGTAAAGACTTCACGCGCCCGTTTATGCGAGAAGAGCCTTGTTTCAAACACCACCGTGGGTGAACCGGCCGCTCCGTATTCCCGCTCTGTTCCGCCGATATCGTTCATGGTCATGATGGTTATATTTTTGTCGGTGCAGGTCTTGATATCGGCAAGGCGCGGGAAACGAACCCGGTTCGTATGTTTGTTGACGGCCAGGAGCAGGGGAAGCAGCACTTTAATTTTCTGATATTCATGTCCGTACAGCCGCTCGATGACCGCGTGATCCGATTGAATCTCTAATTTATGGATCTGGGTGATCAGCGGGATCCCCAGGAATTCCGATAATTGATATCCGACATGCGCGGTGTTTCCGTCAATGGCATCGCATCCGGTAATGACGATATCGAACGCGCCGAGCAGGTCAATGGCGCGGGAGAGGATCTTGCTGGTGACAAGCGAGTCGGAGCCGGCAAATCGCTGGTCCGAGACGAGAACGCAGCTGTCCGCGCCAAGGGCGTAAGCTTCGTTGAGAACATCGGCCGCCTGGGGCGGCCCCATAGTCACTGCGGTTATCATCGCCCCGTACGAGTCCTTTATTGACAGGGCCGTCTCGATGGCATGGAGATCATCGGGGTTCATGATGTTATCCGTGCCCGTTCGGTCGATGGAGCCGCTTCGTGGATCGAAAACGGCATTCTGGGTATCCGGCACCTGCTTTATGCACACGACGATTGACAGCATGGATTCTTACAGCCTGCTGAACTCTTTGAGTATGGCGTTGCCGATGATGATCTTCATAATCTCTGATGTTCCTTCGTAGATTTCGGTGATTTTCGCGTCGCGGAAGAAACGCTCCACCGGCAGGTCCTTCACGTACCCGTACCCGCCGAATATCTGGAGCGCCTCCATGCAGACGCGCATGGCGGCTTCGGACGCAAACAACTTGCACATGGCTGATTCGGTTGAAAAAGGCAGGTTCCGGTCCTTGTGGTCCGCGGCGCGGTATATCAGCAGGCGTGAAGCGTCAAGAAGGGTCTTCATGTCTGCGAGCTTGAACGATATGGCCTGGAACGTGCCGATGGGGCGGTCGAATTGCTTTCTCTCCATTGCGTAGGCGGCCGCCGCCCCGAAGGCGGCGATTCCGATGCCCAGCGCCTGGGCGGCGATACCGATCCGGCCGATGTCCAGGGTCTGCATGGATATCCTGAAGCCGTCATCGACGGGCCCGAGTACGTTTTCCCGGGGAACGCGCACGCTGTTAAAAAAAAGCTCCGACACCATGTTTCCGCGCATTCCCATCATATCCTCTATTTTTCCGACCGAGAATCCCTTCATCGATTTTTCAACAATGAAAATGGCGATACCGCCGGCTTTTTTGCCGGTATCGACGGACGCCGCCGTGAGGAAGATATCGCCGATGCCGCCGTTCGTCACAAATGTCTTCTGGCCGTTCAGAATATAATGGTCTCCGTCGGGAACGGCCGTGGTCTGGATTGACGCCATGTCCGAGCCGGCATGCGGTTCCGTGACGGTAAACCCGCCGATCTTTTTGCCGCTGGCCAGGTCCGGGGCGAAGCGCTCGATCTGTTCCTTCGTTCCGAATTTCAGGAGCGGGGCAAGGCATACGGAGTTATGAACAGTAACGCCGAGCCCGACCGCTGCGCTGACCCGAGAGATCTCCTCGATTATGATCGCATAACTGATCGTATCCAGATCGGCGCCGCCGAATCGCACCGGGGCCTGTATTCCCCAGATGTTGAGCCGCCCCATCTCCCGGACGATCTCCGCCGGCAGGGGCTTTGATTCGCGGTCAAGGACGTTCGCCCACTCATCGAGCGATTCGGCGGCGAACTTCCGGATATTTTTTTGGACCATTAATTGTGTTTTTGATAGAGAAAAGTCCATGGTTATTGAATCAAAAGGCCCATAATTCGCGTATGTCAAGCAAACTTTCCCGGGGTTTCCATTTATTAACGGTGTTGACCACCAATTCTGTTTACGGGATGGCGGCGTGGCCGTTCGGCTTGACCGGCCACACAAATTTCATGCATTTCAGTCCGGCAGGATGCACGTGATCCGGGGGTAATGATGATGATATCATTACATGGGTGAATGATAAATTTTTTAAAATTTGCAAATTATGAACATAACTTAAACTATAAAAGAGTTGAAAAAAAAGGGCATTATTTCGCTAAGTATAATCACAGTGCATGATTAATGACATATTATAAAAAATTAAATATGCCTGTATTTTTACCTGTTCGAATTTAATAATTATTCGACGTAGGCGAAAATTGAAATAAGGCCTCCCTCCCCCTTGATGGGGGAGGTTAGGTGGGGGTGAATAACTGCTGAATGCATCAGGCGATCACCCTCCCCTATCCCCTCCCATCAAGGGAGGGGATGTTGCACGCTGGCCGTATCAATATAAAGGCGCCGGCAAACAAACATACAAAAAAGATTTCCGGAAGTCTCCTTGATAAAGAAGCCTGATTTCACACCGGTGACATCGAAGAGAATATCCCGGGGGGGATTATGATTGTAGCAAAAACATCGCAGATGGCCGCCAATTTCGACAGGGGGGAAACGGTCGCACTGTCCTTGAGCTACCACAACAAATCTGTTATACGCTTCATCAGCTCGGTCATAACTAAAATTCTGGCCCGCAACAACCTTATTTATCTTCAGGATACCATCATCACCATCCTCAGGGAGATCATCGTAAATGCGGTGAAGGCGAACTCGAAACGACTCTTTTTTCGCTTTCAGAACCTTGATATGCTCGACGAAGAACAGTACACCCTGGGGATGAAAAATTTCAAGGATTTCATAATACAGAATCAGGAATTCATTGAAGATGAACTCAAGAAGAGCGATCTGCGGGTACTGGTATACCTGAAAAAATTTGAATCCGGGTTCAGCATTCACGTGCAGAACAATTCGCCGATCCATCCTGATGAGCTTAAACGCATTAAAATGCGTATTCAGAAGGCAAAGGTATACAATGATTTTTCCGAGGTCTACTGCGATGTGAGCGACGATAACGAAGGGGAAGGGCTCGGGCTGGTGCTCACCATTCTCTTTTTGAAAAACACCGGAATCGGCGCGAATTCGTTCCAGGTTTCCTCTAACGGAAAGGTTACCCAGGCATCAATCGCCGTGCCGTTTCAGCTCAAACCGGCGAAGGTCATGAACAAGATACAACAGCAGATACTGGACGAGGTGAGGGATCTGCCGACGTTCCCCGAGAATATAATCGAGCTGGAAAAGCTCTGTTCGAATCCTGAAGTTGATTACCGGATCATCGCAGACAGGATTTCCATGGATCCTTCGCTTTCTGTCTCTGTTCTGAAGCTGTCGAATTCAGCCGCCTTCATCACCAGACGGCGCATTGAGACCATTAATGAAGCGATCAATATCATCGGCCTTAAGAATCTGCAGGCCATAATCATCGCATCAAGCGCCCGCAGCATCCTGGACGAGCGTTATTCTTCATTCCGACAGGTGTGGGATCATTGCAACAAAACGGCGTTCTACGCCCGCCAGCTGGCTCTTACATTCGGTCGTGAAAAGATAGCTCAGAATGTTTATATGGCGGGGCTTTTACACGACCTGGGCAAGATAGTGCTCCTTTCAACCAGTTCGGCTCTGTCCGAATGGATGATGACGCTGGTGAGCAATCGCAAAATGCGGTCATCCACGGTTATAGAAGAAGTCTCAATCGGCATCAGCCATTCCAGCATCGGCGAACAGATCGCGCGCAAGTGGAACCTGCCCGAGTATCTGGTACAGGCGATCCAGTGGCACCATGCACCGCTCGGCTGCGCCGAGGAATATCGGGACGTCGTATATATCACCTATCTCGCAAACAAGATGTGCAGCATTGAGGATAAGAAATTCGACTATTATTATCTCGAAGAAGACGCGCTCGACCGCTTCGGTCTGAACAGCGAGAGGGAATTTATGGCCCTCCATTCGAATCTACGTATGAAATACCTCGAGCATAATGAGCCGAAGTATTGATGGGGAGGGGAGGCTCCGGACCGTTAAGGACTATTTCATCGCCCTGAAAATGCTCTCCACCTTTTCGTGCTTTTTATCCGATTTCCTCTTGGTAATTTCAATTTTTGCCTTTGCGCGATAAAAGGGCTGCAGCGTTTCCTGAAACTTTATGGTCATGGTATCGATCACATCTTCGATTTCAGAACTCAGATGATCAAGATACTCCTCTCGCTGCCTGAGTTTTTTATACATCACATAGTGCATATCAATTTCCCGCCGCAACCGTTCGTTTTCTCTTTCAAATGACTTTATCTGGATGCGGAAATCTTTCTTTAGTTCTCTCACTTCATGGGCGAGCTTTTCCTCGAAATTATTATTCAGCTCCCTGATTCGCAGGTCATGCTCTTTCTGGCAAAGCCTTCTTTCTTTTTCCTTTTCTTTTTTTATTATATTCGAAATTTTACTTTTTCTTATTAACATAGATCAACCTGCTTATTGATATCATAATATGATAGTTTTGTTCAAAATAACATATTTCAAATTTTATAAACAAGCCTGCGTATTCATGGTGAAATAAATGATATGCTATAACAACAAAATATTGTAAGGACAACTCTACAATAAAATTGGCAATTTGCAATTAATTTTCTATGAAGATAATATTTTTACAAATCCATGCTGATGGGGCAGGAACCACTGTTTAATAATTGACAGAAGCGGGGAGCGGTTTCCTCCTGATTTTACCGGAATGAATAAGCGGATATGATCATGAAAAAGATTGAAAGCACCAGAAAAATAATCATCGGAAGCGAAATAAGGATTTACCGGAAGGGTTTCGGCTACTCGAAGCTGACGGTCATCGAGAATAATGATTATTATATCGCGGCGCTGTCCGATGATGACTTCTTCAATTATGTGAGAGACGGCAATACGGTCGAGGAACATCTTTGATCCCGGGGATTCCGTTCGGGGTGTATCGTCGGAGCAGATTGTCTTTCACACCGGAACGGTCGTCCTTCTTTCCGACCGGGAAGCGACGGTGCGGAGCGATGCAGACATAAGCGACAGCAAGTTCCTGAGGGGTCACATCACCATAAACAACGAGACCATAGAGTTTGTCGGCTTGGTTGAACCAGTCGATAGCTCAAAAATGATCTATACTGTCCTGTTTGGCGGAATGCACGATAAGGAGCGTAATCGCATACTTGAGTATATTTTCAGCATTTACCGCGAATAATTTTCATATTTCGGCATCCCCGACCGTTTCCGGAAGGGAAAGTTGAAAATGCACTTTTTTCTTCAATTTTAATAACAAATATACTGATTATTACCGAAATTGTATAAAGAGGTCTGTCTTTTCCAGATTTAATATATTAATGATAGGAATTGTCGGTTCTGAATGAAAAAAATGAAGGCAAATTTTATTGCACTGGCCCTGATAATCAGCATTCCGGTCTTTTCCGGGGTTTACGAGCCGGACAAGCTCCAGGTGCATCTTCGGATGGATAAAAAAACTTTTTATTCCGATGAAGCGGTAATCCTGCAGGTGTGCGTCAAAAATATATCGGAAAAAAAGAATTACTTTCAGGTATACGATGCCAGCGCCGGCGAATCGGCTCTTTACATTACATTCCAGCCCCTGGTTTTTGACATGAGCGGCAGGGAAGCGGAAACAAGGGTCCCCTATAAAGTTGAAAACCGAGACATCAGCGGCCTTATCAAGGTTCTGGAAAAGAGGATGGTGGAGCTGGCGCCGGGAGAGATATTCATCCACGCCATTGATGTAAGAGAGCTTTTTAACCTCAAGTTGAAAACAGGGTACCGGGTTCAGAGCCTATTTTATCCCGACTTTGCTGAAAATACGGTCATTAAAAGCGATAACGAGCTGACTTTCACAATCACCGAGACGAAGCGATACAATAAACCGAGTGAAGTGGATGCAATCGAGCGCTCCATTTCTCCTCAAGAAGTAATGTTATTGACATTGAATGCGGAAAAAGATAGGGATTGGGATAATTGGATTAAATATATCAATATAGAAAAATATATCAACGCGTTTCCCGAATTTGTTCAGAAATATTATCGTGCCAATTATGAAGAAAAATCGAAAATTGAAAAGGACTTCATAAAGTTCGTAACCAGGGAGCGTGATGATTATCTTCTTGATTATAAAATCGTCAAAGAAGCGATTGAAAAAAACCGAAATATTGCGTATGTTGATGTTATCGTAGACCGGTTTGGTATAAGGCAGACCTACCGGTATAGATGCAGATATACGCTCGAGCAATATAAAAATCTGTGGCTTGTAACCGACGAAGAAGCCACGGTTATGAAGGGTGTTAAGCGATGACAGAAATTCTCTCACAAGATGAAATTGATGCCCTATTGACCGCCATATCGACCGGCGAGGTGGACACCACAGACTATTCTGCCGCGAAAGAGCAGAAGAAGGTCAAGATTTACGATTTCCGCCGTCCGGACAAGTTTTCGAAAGACCATATCCGGACGCTCCAGATGATGCATGAAACCTTTGCCCGTCTGACGACGACGGCGTTATCGGCGCAGCTCCGCGCCCTGGTCGGTGTTCACGTCGCATCGGTTGACCAGCTGACCTACGAAGAATTTATCAGATCCATTCCGAATCCCACCACGCTGGCGGTCATCAACATGGACCCCCTGAAGGGATCGGCGGTGCTTGAGATAGACCCATCGATTACCTTTACCATTATAGACAAGCTTTTCGGCGGTATGGGCGAGGCCACCAAAATAAGCCGGGAATTGACCGATATCGAACTTTCGGTCATGGAAGGCATCATCGTGCGGATTCTCGGCAATCTAAGGGAGGCCTGGTCCAACGTCATCGATCTCCGGCCGCGGCTTGGCAATATCGAAACCAACCCGCAATTCGCGCAGATCGTTCCGCCCAATGACATGGTTGTTCTCATCACCCTTGAGACCAAGGTCGGCGAAGTGGAGGGTATGACCAACCTGTGCATCCCCTACATCTCGATCGAGCCGGTCATCTCGAAACTGTCAGCGCAATACATGTATTCAAGCATCCGAAAGGGCGCCACTGACGAGAATCTCTCGGTAATACAGAAGCGCCTGGAAACCGTCATCCTTCCCGTGGTCGCGGAGCTGGGCGAAGTCCAGATTACCGTGCAGGAAGTGTTACGGCTGACCGTCGGCGACGTCATCAAGCTGCCTGACACCAAGGTGGGATCCGACATGACGCTGAAGATCGGCGGCCGGAAAAAGTTCAAATGCCGGCCCGGCGTGGTATCAAGCCGGATGGCGATCAAGATCGGGGAGCGGATCGAGGAAGTTCCCGATGAGCTGTTGATATCGAAAAGAAGCGAAGAAGACTTTTAGTAAAAAAGCTTTTCCTGAACGGCCCCCCAACCCCCCGGAGGGGGGCCTTTTTAAACAACCATTTTTATCGCGAGATTTTATTCAGGTATGGCATGGGGTCGACGAATTCGGTACCGATGATTATTGCATAATGACAGACATAGCGGGCGGTTTTGCCGGTCCGTCCCACATAGCCGATAACCTCGCTTTTTGATACCTGCTGGCCCAATTCAACCGATACTCTCTGGCAATGCGAATAGGATGTTGTAAATCCGTACTTGTGCTTGATTGAAACCGTAAGCCCAAGGACCGGATCCCAGCGGATATCGCTCACCTTGCCGGGAGCGGTGGCCCTGATCTCGGAACCGGGGAACGCCTCGATGTCGATGCCGTTGTGGAATTCGGTTTCGGCTGCATACACGGAGTTACGCTGGCCGAACCGGGAAATGATTGACCCGCTTACCGGCCATATAGAAGGCGTTGTTTCAATAATCTTCTTGCGGTATTCCAGGAACACCTTTATCTTCGAAAGTATTTTTTTCGTTGTCTTCAGCTCCCGCTCGATCTCCTGGATGTTCAGGATTTCAATGGGGGGAGCCTGCGAGCTGCCGTTCTCCCCGTTATCCTCGTTCTCGCCGTTGGCGAATGTCGGATTCGGATTGGATAATCCTCCTTTGGCCCAGAGTGAGTCGATATCGCTCCCGGGGGTCAGGGAGTACAGGTGCGTGATCTCGGGCTTGAATTTCTGGAAGATATCGTACAACTCGTTGATCTGTTTCTTGTATTGCTTGATCTGTTCTTTTGAATAGGAGCCGTACCTTTTCAGTTTGGATACTTCCTTGATGGTGGATGAATGATTGACAATCAGTATTGACGTCACGGTTATCGTGGAGGTTGCGACTCCCGCGATGAGGGCTATGGCGAAAATGGAAACATGGAAATTGATGATTCTCTTTTCGGAATGGGGAATGAACATGATGGTGATGCGTTCTTTACCCTTGGCGACAAAACGCCTCCACCACTCCTTGAGTTTTGTCTGCTTGGAGCTTAAATGATCAGACAAGAACTGAAGTATATTTTTCTGCAGATCATACAGATCAGTATCTTTGAATGGATTCAGGTTCATGACGCATTATAAATTGATAAACTGTTTTAATTTAATGTATTTATAAATATTGCAATTCGCATTTATATTATTAATTGAAAAAACTGTTCAGGAAGATTATCCAGCTCATACATGATAGGGATTTTGAAATCAGATACGATAAAAAATATTCAAAAAAAATTAATAGATAAAACCCCTTTGTACATAATATTAATCGGTATATATATGTCAAGTTTTTCTTCTTTTAACCTGAAAAGCGAGAAAATTTTCGAATAATTGTGTTTCATTGCAGATTCCCGGAATTATTTACTTGAATTAAGCCTTTTCGAAAATTCCCAGGCAACGGGAAAACGGATATCGCTGATCGGATCCGCGGAAGCCGTAATTAAAATCCGAAAGATGCCGCGGCGATGATGTCGATATTAACTGTTTTGAGCTTCGTGTTGCTGTTATGGAGTTCCCAGCCCAGGGTCTGAATAACCTCCTGAAATGTTTCTTCCTGCGAGAGGGTGTTGTATGACACCGCGGTTCCGATGGTGAGGATGTTGCTCTTTCCTAATAAGAAATCGATGCCGGTCATGCCGAAAAATGAAAACGAAACCCGATGAATATAGCTTGTCCGCAGAGGATCTACAACTGGGCTGTGGATTGCGGCTTTTAACGAGGTATAATTCAATCCGCAGCCGAGGTTGAAAACAGTGCTCTGTGATACATTCAGCTCCAGGCCTCCCCGCAGCGAGACAAATGGACGGGTTGAAACTTTATTGTCGAGCCCGAGCGCGCTGTTCCTGATATAGAAGAATCTGCCTATGCTGGGAAGTATTTTATCGCCTCTCAATAGAAAGGTCTCCCGGTAGGTTATCGGGAACGTCAGTTCCAATTCGATAGCGGCTCCGATGTCGTTTGCAAGCTTCGAATAAGCCCCGGCAATCAAGCTCGGTCCGGTGTTGTACGCAAATGTGAACGGCAGTTTACCCTTCGCCTTGAACAGGGGCTGCGCCGTTATCGAACTCACGTCATAGTTCAGCCCTTCTTGTGTCTCCATTTTCCAGGTCAGCCTGCCGGGAGTGACCATCACGCCGATTTCCGAATTGTCTATTCTGGCGATGTAGCCGATCCCCGGGCTTGATGATACATCTTCGATAATCGCCTTATTGTAATCATGGATATAAACAGGCGGTGATGAAGCCTGAATGGAATTGATTGTTTCTCTATTGTTAGAACGGATGTACCTGCAGTTCAGCTGTATCCCGATTGAGTTCCGGTGATTGATGGAGACGCTCAGGGATGCGGTGAATGCGTTAATCATAATGCTTATTGATGAGACGCCGTCACCGGTTGTAATAAAGCCGGGATTGGACAGGGTCCGCACCTTTGTTTTAGACGATTCGTTCGTGCTGAAAAAATCAAAGCCGAGGGAGATGGCGTTGATTTTTTTAACGTAGGAAATCCGAGCGGTTCCGCCGTCAAACCGTTCGATGTCCGGCTTTAACAGGGAGAGCTGGCTTTTTCTCGTGTTAATTGTGGCTGCAGCGTATGTCCGGTAATCCGCCAGCACGCCGATGGCGTTGTTTTGATCCAGCAGGGAAAGCAGCGCGGGGTTGCGAACGACATCCGGGGCGCCGTAGGAGTGAACTGAGACGAGGCCGCCCATGAGAATGCTGCTGGCCTGAAGACGGGAGGCGAGAACGGAAAGGAAGAGCGCTAGTATTGGATATATCAGCCTGCTTCTTTTCATTCTGCCCCTTGATTTGATACCCCATTGGTTGATTTACGAACATCCGCGGCTGGCGGATCGGCGTAGTGCGACGACGGTACCCTGTATTCACCTGATGCCCGAAACGCACTGCGATTGCCGGTGATACTATTGCGCATATATCAAAATCTTTCAATAACAATTTCGAAGCGAGCGTGGTTGTGTTACATGACCTGGATCTACTGCGGTCGGTGTAGACACGCGGGCTAGCTGCTTCTGTTCTGTGCGTCGACGAGCTTAAGAAGTGCGTACAGGCTCTCGATGTAGGGGACCGATACGCCGTTTCTTTCGGCGATTCTTACCGTATTTCCGAGAATGGCTTCAACTTCCATGGGGAGCTTGCGGTCATAATCTTGAACCATGCTTGTTCTGGAGGGCGTCATCGTTCGGGTATTTTCGAGGATTTTTTCTATGATGAAACGGTGGATGGGATGGCCGGTTTTTTCTGCCAGAATAAGAATTTCCTCCATGACGCGCACGGCCAGTCCGACCGCGGACGGGGATTTGATCATCTCCGCAGTGGTGATCCCGCCGCCGAGAACGGAAATCGGGGTGAAGGGTCCGTTCCACAAGAGCTTTTTCCATCGGGCTGTGACGATATCGGTTTCGATTTCGCACGGAACTACTGACTTACTAAAAAGACGGGCCAATCGTTCGACGCTTTCGGAGCTTCCCGACGGGTACCGGCCGATGGCGATACATCCTGTACCGCTCAGAGTGCACCCCACGTTTCAGGATGCACTCTATGTAAATCTCAATGGGTCACTCGGAAACATTTGTTTGTGCCGTGTTGCTTTTCGCTTGTCCGTAAATTAATTATTGACAGACGGGATATTACCAGAATAATCATAATGAAACATATAAAACACCGTGTGAGGATGCGTCCTTTCGGGCATTTTTTAAAGTAAAAAAAACGAATAAAGACAAAAAACAAATCTAATCTTTACCTCAAAAGAGCCCATCAGGGAACATCCAAATTTGATTTTAAAGATTCCCTTATATCGGTTCAGTAACAAATTCTATTAATATATAACAGGGAGGAATTCTATTGGGTTTTTGGGAGCAATACGGTCAGGGGATAATTGGCATAATCATAATTCTCGCGGTGATCGCCGCGGCATTGATTGGTTATAGAATTCTCAAGAGCAGACTCCAGAAAAAAATGGACGATCAGCAGCATCTGGTGAACCAGCATAAGGTCCCGACGTCCATCCTGGTGCTGGAAAAAAGAAAAGATAAAATCACCAACGCAAACATACCGAAATCCGTCATTGAGCATATTCCGAAAGTGTATAAAATTAAAAAGGTCCCCATCGTCAAGGCGAAAATCGGGCATCAGGTCATTGACCTCTTATGCGATGAAGACGTATTTGATAAATTGCCGGTGAGGAAAACCGTCCGGGTTGACCTGGCGGGAATCTTTATTGCGGCAGTCAAGCAGGGGAAAAAATAGATGTCCGACAGCCATATCGTGATTTACTGCACGGTTCCCAACCAGGAAGTCGGCATGAATATAGCCGAAGATCTGGTAGCGGGACGGTACGCCGCGTGCGTCAATGTTCTCCCCGGAATAACGTCGGTATACCGCTGGAAGGGGGATATCTGCAGGGATAATGAGTTTCTTCTTATTATAAAAAGCCGTAACACATTATTCGATGAAATACGCGACAGGATACGATTGCTGCATCCCTATGAAGTTCCTGAAATTATATCATTAAGCATATCCCACGGCAGCGATCCATATATGCAATGGATTTCTGACAACACTCATTCATGATAAAAGAGTATTGTTACATTGGATTGCCGGCCCTACCGGCATCGAATAAGGAATAGAGAATATTTTAATGTATATTGATAAAAAAATACTAAAATTATTCTTGATTATACCGTTTATATTAATTACATTTAAGGGCGGGCGGAATGAACAGAATAACGAACAGCATTATTACCAATAAGTTTGTTAGGCTTATAGAGGAGAACCATCAAGAGATTATCGAACATTTTATGAACGACGTTCTCCGAAATAAGAAAACAGTCGCCTACCAGAAGCTGGATCCGCATGACTTGTATGAGATAGGCAGCAGGGTATACCGGGAGCTTTCAAAATGGGTGGCGAAGGATCTGCCGAAGGATGAGGTAAAAGAATATTATAAGAAACTGGGCAAAATCAGAAAACATGAGGGTATCCCCGCCTCACAATTTTTCCAGGCATTGGTTCTTTTAAAACGTCACATGTGGCTATTTATCCGGAGACAAGTGGAGAATGAGATTACCGATTACAAGCAGGCAATGCAGGTGAGCGACCGGGTTGTCCTGTTTTTCGACCGGGCGGCATACTACATGTTAACGGGTTATGAAGACGATACCATTAGAAAATGGTAATTATCCCGCCAACCGAAAAAACTGTTTTTATTATATCAATCAATAAGAAACAGGCATACCTTGGGAGCGTCACTTGAATTATGATATGAGAAAGGGTTTTTGAATTTTTTTATAAAAATTAGAAAAATCTTTCAAAAACTCTTGACAATATAAGGCATCAAAAACTAACATCGTTTTTCCATAAGGGGGCGTTTGTAATGATCTTTAAAACGCCGCTTGATAAAATTTTAGGGTTACCTAACACAATTACCTAGGATTTTAAAATAATTAAGCGCCTCAAAGCAGGCGAACTGATTGTTGCAAAATCTCCAATGGTGTTTAACTATCTTGGGGATTTTTTTGTCACCTGTGATAGTTCTTTGAAAACTGGGTAGTATTGATAAACTACCTCTGTTGATTTCTTTTATGTATAATTGTGAACCAAATTATCTTTATGATAAACTTTATCATGGAGAGTTTGATTCTGGCTCAGAACGAACGCTGGCGGCGCGTCTTAAACATGCAAGTCGAACGAGAATCCCGGTGCTTGCATTGGGAAGAGAGTGGCGAACGGGTGAGTAACACGTGGATAATCTGCCTCCAGGATTGGGATAACCACTCGAAAGGGTGGCTAATACCGAATGAGATGGCGGTTGCATAAGCAGCAGCCATTAAAGGTGGGGACCGCAAGGCCTACCGCCTGGAGATGAGTCCGCGGCCCATTAGCTAGTTGGCAGGGTAATGGCCTACCAAGGCGACGATGGGTAGCCGGCCTGAGAGGGTGATCGGCCACATTGGGACTGAGATACGGCCCAGACTCCTACGGGAGGCAGCAGTTAAGAATCTTGCGCAATGGGCGAAAGCTTGACGCAGCGACGCCGCGTGGACGATGAAGGCCTTCGGGTTGTAAAGTCCAATAAGCAGGGAAGAATAAGTTCCGGATAATACTCGGAATGATGACGGTACCTGCCTAAAGCCCCGGCTAACTACGTGCCAGCAGCCGCGGTAATACGTATGGGGCGAGCGTTGTTCGGAATTATTGGGCGTAAAGGGCGTCTAGGCGGGGGATTAAGTTAGGTGTGAAATCCCTGG
>MIBH01000058.1:48207-53723 GCA_001829455.1 Spirochaetes bacterium RBG_13_51_14 | reverse complement strand
TCCGGGCGTGTTTAACGACCAGGTCGGCGAATTTCGAAACCCATTCCCCGATATGATCCTCCAGGAATTGCGTCTGCTTGACGCGGCACCGGGATGCCTCTGCATCGTCGGAACGCATAAGCGCATCATATTCCTTCTTTGTCAGATAGAACATAAACTCGAGCTCGACTGCCACATGGTCGGGGATGTGATTCTCGGCCAAGTCAAGACCCTCCTCTGCGTACCGGTTTACCGCATCGAGGGTTGTGTCACTGAAAACCTTCCACTCATTTTCAAGATAGATCGACCCATACGGAGGAGAAGTGGTTTGGTAGGGACCAATAAAAAGCTTAGAAAAATCGATCAGAAGATCCTGGTGGTCGATACCGGCGATATTATTCGGAATGCATTTTACCAGATCCGGATAAAGATTACACATCGCTTCATTCAATTGCTCTATCAGGCCCCTTGTATGTTCGCCGGGAATATAATAACAATCCGACAATAAATGATAGATTTTGAATCTGCTGTATTTCCGTTCCACCGTGCTCATAGATGTAGACTGTACAGTCATGCTTTTTCAACTCTCACCCGCACCAGGCCGTCATAAGCCGTTGACCCGCTCAGTCGCTCGTATTCCGCGGGGATGAATTTTGTTATCCCCCCCCCTCGAGGCCTTTTCCTGTACTTCTTCGCGGCGACACCGCCGTACGCCTTCACAATGCTCCGGGGCGCACGGCTTCCCATACTTTACTTTGGCGACATCGATGTTCTTTATCATTGCCATCATTGCCGGGATCGATATCTTTCGTGCCGTAATACCATTCGGTATTCGCCGATCACCCCTGCTGTTTGAAAATAATTTATATCTTCATGCGAAAATCCGCAATCGCAGATAGTTCTATTGATCTGTAGCGGTATGTTTTTTTATTTTGTGGCATATTGTGCTACAGAATAAAAACGCGGTTGTTATCCGAAGGCGAGCAGCTTGTTACTATGCGGAAATCGACGGCTTAA
Source organism: Spirochaetes bacterium RBG_13_51_14 (assembly GCA_001829455.1). Lineage (GTDB taxonomy): Bacteria > Spirochaetota > UBA4802 > UBA4802 > UBA5550 > RBG-16-49-21. Next base: position 52,727 of record MIBH01000058.1, on the reverse strand, counting down.
TAATCGGAACAATCCGTCTGGTTGACGAGATATTCGGAAGCGGAGTTACGCGAATGGCATGTCGAGTTATTTATTTTCGATATGATCCCACCGGATGGCGAATTGATGCAGTTCAAGATAGGTTTTAATGTTTAATTTCGTCTTTATCCGGTCCCGGTACGTGTTGATCGTATTCACGCTGAGATTGAGCATTTGTGAGATTTCTTTTGTCCCGATTCCTTTTCCGATTAACCGGAAAACTTCCAGCTCCCGGTCGGTCAGTTTATTGACGGGGGATTCCAGCGGCGCACTGGCACCGTTAACGAACCTTGAGACAAAATTTTCAGACATTTGTTTGCTTAAATAAATCCTCCTATCCAGCACCTGATATATCGCTTCGATAACGGTTTCATAGGTCCCCTGCTTCATGATGTAACCCCTGGCTCCCAGACGAAGGACCCGTTCTGCATACAGGGATTCTTCATACATTGAGAGAACCAGAATGGGAATTTTTTTATATTTCAGAACTATGTCCCGTATCACTTCCAGGCCGCTGGGGCCTTCCAGACCAATATCTACAATTACGAGGTCCGGACGGAGCTTTTCAATCGCGCGCATTGACTCAAAAGCGTTTTCCGCTTCCCCGCATACAATAAGTCCCGGCTCCTGGTTGATCAGTTGTGATAGACCATAGCGAAAAATCGGATGGTCGTCAACGATGAATATTCTATATTTATTTTCCATAAAGCAATTGCCTCTGGATAATTCTTGTTATTGACCGGTCTTATTCATTCTTTCATGAAATGTACAGATAACCCGGGTTCCTTTTTCACTTTTTCGGGCGATATGCAGGTCGGCACCGATGAGACCAGCTCGATACTTCATTAATCGAAGGCCGAGGCCGCGGTGGCCGTCAACCCCGTCCGGAATGCCGATACCATCGTCATCCACAATTAAAGTAGCCGCATTATGAGTCGCGTCGATGCTGATTGAAATTGTATTCGCCTTCCCGTGACGGATGCTGTTGATTATCGCTTCCTTCACGATATAATACAGGTGTATCGATGAAATATCGTTTATATCGTACATTTCCTTGTCAGCGTCAAGGGTGCACGATACGCCGTACAGTTTATCAATATCAAGTATTAATTTTCTCAGCGCCGACACCAGATCCTCGGGTTCGACGCTTACCGGATATAAACCCCGGGCGAGCCTTCTTGTATGATCCACCGAATGACCGATGAATATCGTCAACTCTTTGGCCTTCGTTGCAAGTTCAGGTAACGACCTGTTTTTCAATTCCTGATAAAGCATTTTGCAAAGAAGATCGATAGCGATCAGATTTTGTGCGACGTCATCATGCAGGTCCTGGCCGATTCTTTGCCGTTCCATTTCGCACACATTGACCAGCTCGCGCTCGAGTCTTCTTCTTTCCGTGACGTCCGACAATACTATGTTGTAAAATCCGGATCCTTCGGCATCGACGAAACGCGATGAAACCAGCACCGTGATGAGTCCCCCGTTTTTCGTCATGATTTCGGTTTCGAACTGCGCTGAATTATCCGTGCCGGATTTAATGATATTATTGATAAAAAAGACCGCCGTATCATTGTTCAACATGCCGGTTACTCCCGATCCGGTCAATTCCTGGAGGGAGTAACCCGTCATTCTGCAAAAACAATCATTGGCGAAAAGAAACGTGAAGCGTTCGTCAAGCACCACGAATCCCTCGTTCATCGACTCTATAAGCAAACGATACCGGCGCTCGCTTTCTTCAATGGCGATTTTCGCCATGTGGCGATCGGTGATATCCCTGTTCACTTCCACAATCCCCCGGAACTCTCCATTTTTATCATATAAAGGAGACGCTAAAATTTCATTATAGACGGCATTACCTTCGTTCGTGCAATGTATATGTTCAATACGAGATGAGCATTTTGTTGTTCGTACCATTTCCAGGGCGCAGGGGTGGTCGTTTCCACCGCACGGGCGTGATGAATTATGGGTGGCCTGGAAACAAAAAGTATGCTGTTCGCCGTCTGATTGGAATCTCCCCCGCGCGGATCTGTTCATGAGCTCGATGCGGTAATCATTATTAATGACAAGAACCGCGTCTTCCACGCTGTCCATAATCGTTTGAAGGAAGAGGTATGACTCGGCTAATGAATTCTCAGCCAGTTTTCTTCTTGCCACTTCTTTCCCCAATACATCGGTATTTTCGACCGTCTCGATTTCGCAGGGGAAGTCTTTTATGAGCTGATTTGTATACGCATTACGCAATATGGCTTCAATCATCAGGCGGCCCGAGATATCTTTCGCAATCCCGACATTGCCGATCGTTTCGCCGGGAGCGCCACCCCTGATAGCCGAAAATGAGAATATTACCGGTATTATTCGACCGTTCTTCGTCACAAACGACATCTCTTCGCTTGCCGAACGGCTCGGTGTGTTTTGAGCGTTCACGCATTCCGCCGGGAATACATTTCTTTCAAGAAAGAACTCGTTAATCGGCCTGCCGATCATCTCGCCCTCGTCATACGCGAGCAAATCCTTTGCGGCATCGTTTACCATGGTGACTGCGCACATTTTGTCCGTGACAATTACCGGATCCTGCGTGCTTTTCAATATGCTGGACAGAAATTCCCTGTATTCCTGCTCTTTACTCAGGGCTTTTTTAATCTTCAGCTTTGTTTCCATGTTGAAAATGGAGAGGAGCCCGGCGAAAGACCATGCAACCAGAATTCCGCAGAGGGAACGAAAAACATGCACCGGAACGCGAACCGTATCAAAAAACCTTTCGATATTGATAAAATTTGAAGGGAAAAAATCCCCTTTATTTCTCACGATCCCGCAGAAAAACGCCCACGCAAGAAGCGCCGAACCGCATATAATAAAATACCGCTTGACCCGCAGATCCTTGAGCGTCTCTTTCTCATAACGATAGTAGAGCATTATACCGAGTCCTGCCATCACGCCGCCGGGAAACCGGATGCAGTAACCCATCAAAATATCCATATTTTTCCAGAACTGACCTGAAAAATAACTGGCCGGGATGATTATTGCCGCTATCAGCGGCAGGATATACCCGCCGATATAACGTTTTCCGGGATATATTATGCGAATAATGCGCCTGCCAAATTCAAATACGAACAGATATGACAGAAAAGTAAGAATAATTCCCGGCACACCGCCGCTAAAATTCTCGCTTTTTATGGCTGTCCACATATCAATAAAATCCGCCGGAGCATGAATTATCGCATAGGCCACGAAAAGCCACAGGATGCGGGAAATTTTAAAGTCGCTGTCCCGTTTCGGCTGGACAGCAATCGCGACGGCCATAACAACAAAGGTTATACCATAGATAAAGTAAACTAAATCCAGATTATTTTTAAAAATGCTGAACATGACATACCTTATTCCGTTATAGCTCGATAATTCCATTGATTAAAGAATAACAATAAGCCATACAATCACTACAATTCAACGTTGAAAAGCGCCTTTAATCTGTTCCAGACTCCGGATTATGCCCGTCACCGTTTCATTGCAGGGGCACGGCGCGCCCAGCGAGGCCCCTTCCCGCACGATCGCCCCGTTGATGTAATCGATTTCCGTCCGCCTGCCGTGCTTCATGTCCATGTACATGGAGGAGTAATTGGCCGCGGTGAGACGGCACACCTCCGCGACCCTGGCCACCGGGTCGTCGTAAACCTGCGAGATCTTTTTGCGCCGCACAACCTCTTGTCCTTCGCGGACCAGTCTCGCCATGAGCTCCCGCGCCGGATCAATCTCCAGGAGCCGCCCGTTCTGCACCGATAAGATGGCCGTGAGCGCGTTGATCCCCGCGTTCACCAGCACCTTTCCCCAGACCAGCGACTGCGGATCGGTTGAAAGCTCGACGTCCAGGCCGGCATCCCTCATGATTGACGCAAGTTCCTCGAGAAAACCCGGGCCGGGACGGCCCTGCTCCACCGGTCCAAAGGAGGTCTTCCCCCTGCCGGCGTGGCGGACGTGGTTGTCGGCAGCGAGATTGGCTCCCTCGGACGTGATACCGGCGATCACCGGGGATACAGGGCAATTCCGTCCGATGATTTCCGCATTGCCCACCCCGTTCTGCAGCGTGAGGACCGGGCCGCGATACCCGGACTGGTGCAGCTCCCGGGTCGCGATGTCGGTGCTGTAGGCCTTGACGCAGATGATCGCCAGGTCCTTTTTATCCGGCTCCTTCATCCCCATGGTAACCGGAACCCTGAAGCTGAAATCCGCATCCTTGCCTTCCCACCGGATGCCGTCTGCATTCAGCTTATCAGCCCGATCCGGCAGGTGATCCACCAGGGTGATGTTCGCGCCGGTCTTATTCAGGTACCCGGCCAGAAGCAGGCCGACGGCACCGGGACCGATAATTGCTATATTCATGGCTTACCCCCCAGTACCAGCAATCAATAGATGTTAAAAACATATTATCGGTACGATCGCACAGCATCAGCCCCGAACGCGAAGGCACGCTTCAGGTCTTCGGGATTTTTCAGGATATCACCCTTCCC
>MIBH01000058.1:45747-48157 GCA_001829455.1 Spirochaetes bacterium RBG_13_51_14 | reverse complement strand
AAAAGTACTTCGCCGTCAGTTCACCGCCGATGAAAAGATACAGCCCTCGCGAAGCACCAACCATGACAAGATATCCCCTGCCCCCGTCGTACCGCCGGCGTGCATCCGTTGATTTGACAAGCATCCGCCGCTCCCACAGCGCCTGGCACCGGTCGATGAGCGCTTTCACCGGGGAGCTCATGCCGTAAAAAAAAACAGGAGACGCCAGGATTATGATGTCCGCCCCCAGAAGCTTCGGGTAGACCGACTGCATGTCGTCCTGCCGTACGCACTCCCCCGTCGCGCCGCAGCCGCCGCATTCGGCGCATCCCGAAAAATTCATCTCCCGGGCGTAGATGCGTGACATGTCCGCGCCGGCCGACGCGGCTCCGTCAAGCACCCGGTCGAGGAGGATGTCGCTGTTTCCGCCCGTGCGGGGGCTCCCGTATATTCCAAGAACTTTCATGGCATATTCACTATTCCCCGCTGCATGATAAAAAATCAAGAATATTTATCATGAATCGATTTTTCGCTTGACGGAGGGCCCATATTTAGGTATTTTAGTACCTAAATACATTATTTTGAATCACCGCTATGAACGGCATCATCAACATATCGGAAGCGGCCTCCCTTGCATTGCATTCGGTGGCGCTCATTGCTTCCCGGGAAAAGACCACGAGCGTGAGCGAGATCTCCGGCCGGCTGGGGGTGTCCGAGTTCCACCTGGCCAAGGTTCTCCAGCGGCTGGCGAAAAACGGCCTGGTCAGATCCACCCGGGGGCCGCGGGGGGGATTCACCCTGGCCCGGAAGGGTGAGTCCATATCGCTGCTGGACGTGTACGAGGCGATCGAAGGGCCGCTCGAAAACCGGAGCTGCCTCCTTGAGAAAAAGTCGTGCAGAAAGGGGAAATGCATCCTGGGCAATACCGTGCAGGCGGCGGCTCTCCTATTGAAGAATCACCTGCAGACCACGAGAATCTCGGATCTCGGCGATATATACGCGTCAGGAGGCATGTCATGAGTAAAACAATGTGCCCGGGGCAGGACACGCGGTACTGGCGTCCCGATGATATCTTCACTGTTCCGTGCGGTTCGTGCGGCGCATCCATTGAGTTCTTCAAGGACGAAGCGAGCCGCCGGTGCGCCGGCTGCGGGACGCGGGTCCAGAATCCCCGGCTTTCGATGGGATGCGCCCAGTGGTGCGAGCACGCAAAGGAATGCCTGGGGTACGATCCCCGCTTGTCGGGAGAGGACGGCACGGGCGCCGGGCAGTCGGTGGCCGACATCATTCTATCCGCACTGAGGCATGAATGTGGTGATGGGAGCGCCTTCCTTGAGGGTGCGCGAAGCGCTCTTGAACGAGCCAGGAATCATCTGAAAAGCAACGGGGCGAACCCCGGCGTTGTTATCCCCGCCGTACTCCTCCTCATGGCGGACCGGGAACGGCCGGCTGAACGTTCATCCGCAACCACCGGCGGCCCGCCACCCCTCCCGCTGACGGAAAAAATACTCAAAGAAGCCGGCGTCAGCATGAACACGGCGGACGACGTGTGCCGCATCATACGCTCCTATCACGCCGGCGAAATCATCGACTCTCCCGAATTCACGGCCGTGAGAGACGCCTATTCCGGCTCTATCCAATGATCTTGTCTACGCTCACGTAATCCTTGACCAGCTGCCCCAGATATTTCAGCTTGACATCGCCGTCATGGGTGATCAGGGCGTCGAAATTGTCCATCTGCCGCGCCACCTCGTACGTGTCGTACGGCACCAGCAGCAGCGGCACGTTCTTATCCGAGGCCTTGCTGATAATGTTGGGCGGCGGCACGATATTATTGGTCAGGATGATCCCCACGGTGTCGCTCTCCAGGGCCGCGATTACCATGTCGCTCCGGTCGCCGCTGGTTATGAGGAGCTTGTTCTCCTTGTTGAATAGCGGGCTCCGGAGGGACTCCTCCGTGGACATGGCGCCGACAAAGATGTGTTTCACCACGTTGTTCAACCCCGCATCCCCGGCGATGACACGGGCCATGAACCGGTCAGCGAGGAAGCTCATGGAGAAGCAGGTGAGCTGCGACTTATAGGGCATGACGCCGAGCACCGTGATTCCCATGCCGGCGATATCGGACAGAAAGCTGTTCTTGAAATCGTCCACGTCCTGCACCTTGTTCGCGATGACGCCGCCGAAGTCGATCCCCGACATATCGACCGACTCCCGTACGAAACGGATGTCGTCCATGACCCTGTCGTCGTCGCCGCTGATGACCAGCACGAGGCGGGCCTTGAGGTACCGCGCCACCGAAAGCGAGTCAAGGCGCACCGAGGATCCCCAGGCGAGGTCGCGGCCTCCCTCGATGAAGAGAACGTCGCGGCCGGCGCCGATAGAGTCCGCCATCGCGGAAAGCGTGTTCCGGACGCCCTGCTCGTCGTAT
>MIBH01000058.1:28022-45738 GCA_001829455.1 Spirochaetes bacterium RBG_13_51_14 | reverse complement strand
AGCTTGGAATGCGCGAATCCCAGGGATATGCTGTCCGGTTCGGCGTCTATGCCCAGCAGCTTCAGGAGTACCATCGCGTCGTGATCCACGTTCTTCTTCCGCTTGTAGACCAGCCGGTCGCCCAGCGGCTTGATGTATCCGTATTTTTTCTGCACCGCCAGCGATATGCCCGCGATGATGCTGGTCTTGCCCGCCCCCTCGCGCGTCGATGCGATCAGTATTCTTTTCATCATGTCCCTCCTCAGCCATAGTATAGAGCGCGGCTTAACAAACGCACGGCGCGCTTCCTCAGCCCGTGATGAGAATTCGGCTGTCAACCGCCTTGTGGCCGCGCTTCTGCTCGTACACGACGACGGGATTTATCTCTATGTCCGTGATACGCGGGCACTTCCTGATCACCGTCCCCACCGTGATGATCGCTTCGATAAGCCCTTCGATATCCTTCCGCGGCTCGCCCCGCACGCCCAGAAGCAGCGGGAATGAACGAAGCTCCTTGAGCATCTTCATCGCCTCGGCACGGTTGAAGGGGAACCCGCGGAAGGCGACGTCCTTCATCACCTCAACATAGATGCCACCGAAGCCGCACATGACGATGGGGCCGAAGGAGGGATCGCGCCGGGCGCCCACGATGATCTCCGTGCCCTTGGCTGCCATCTCGCACACCTCGACGCCTTCGATGCTGGCGTCGGGCTTGAAGGCGCGTGAGTTGTGCATGACGGCCTCGTAAGCGTCCATCACCTCTTCTTTGTTGACGATATCGAGCGCAACGCCGCCGGCGTCGCTCTTGTGGAGTATGTCCTTGGACACCACTTTGAGAACCAGGGGATAGCCGATCTCCTCGGCGAACTCAACCGCCTGGTCGATGGAGCGGGCCACCCTGGTCTGCGGTATCTGCACGCCCGCTGCCCGCATCACGGCCGAACCCTCATGAGCCAGCAGAAAATGACGGTTTTCCGCGAGCGCCCCGTCGATGATGCGGTCAATGGCGGCGACATCGATGACCGCGTCGTCGGTGACGTCGCACGTGTCGCTGAGAGAGCGCTGGTACCGGTACAGCATCCCCAGGGAGGACACGGCTTCATACACGTCGCCGTAGACGGGGATATTCTCACGGCGCAATGTTAGAATTGCGTCCTCAACCGCCCTGCCGCCGACGATGGCGTAGGTGACCGGTTTTTCGGCTTCCCGGTGCTTCCGGTAGGTTTCGCGGATCATCGGAACCAGGTCGGCAGACTCGAAGGTCGCGGTCTCGCAGTAGAGCGCTATGGTCGCGTCGATGCCGGGGCTCACCGTCGGCACGGTAAGCGCCCGGTCGTAATCTTTCGCGTTCGCCCCGCCGGTCAGGTCCACCGGGTTTTTCGTTGAGCCGAAGGAGGGAACCACCGGTTCGAACGACTCCTTCAGCACCGCCTGATCGTCGTAGAGATCGACGCCGTAGCGCTCGCATGCGTCGGTGGCCATGACGCCGACGCCCCCGCCGTTGGTGATGATAACGCACCGGTTTCCCTTCGGTTTCGGCGTGAACGCCAGGAACTTGCACCAGTTGAACGCGTCCTCGATGCTGTCAGCCCTGATGACGCCGCACTGTTTCATGATGGCGTCGAAGATATCATCGGATCCCGCCAGGGAACCGGTGTGCGACGCGGCCGCCTGGGCGCCCCGCTTGGAACGCCCCGACTTGATCACCACCACCGGCTTCCGCCCGGTGGTCCGCATCAGGGCTTCGATCAGCCGCTCGCCGTTCTTGACCCCCTCGACATACATCAGGATGACCCCGGTGGTGTCATGATGGATGAGATAGTCGAGGAGGTCCGCCTCGTCAATGTCGCTCTTGTTCCCGATTGAGACGATTGCCGAAAGGCCGATGTTTTCCACAGCGGTCTTGCCGATGAGTGCGATCCCGAGCGCGCCGCTCTGGGTGAGTATCGCAACTCGTCCCGGCAGGATGCCGGTTGCCGAAAAGGTCGAATTGAGCGAGACTTCCGACGAATAGAGACCGAAAATATTGGGCCCCAGGACCCGCATACCGTGCTCGCGGGCCGCGGCCACTATCTTTCGCTCTTCTTCGGCGTTGCCCGTCTCCGAGAATCCGGAGGTTATTATCTGCACGAACTTGACGCCCTTCCGGGCGCACCGGACGACCGCGTCCAGTACGAACCGCGCCGGAATGACAATGGACGCGACATCAACAGCGCCGCTGACATCCTCAATATCTTTATACACCGTGCGGTTCAGGACCTCGCCGCCCCGGGGATTGACGGGATAGATTTCGCCCCGGTAACCGCCGGAGACGATATTGCAGAGGATCTTATATCCGATCTTGTCCGTATCGTTGGAGGCGCCGATGACGGCAATGCTCCGGGGCGCAAACAAGAACCGGATATCGCTACTGTTTTTTTCCACCACTTGTACCGCCGCCAGGTCTGCATCACAGTTTCTCCATCTCATGTTTAACGATCCGCAAAAGATCATTCACATTATACGGCTTTTGGAGAGAGCCGCTGCAGCCCAGCTCATAGATGTCGATATTGGCCGACGTGAGCCAGCCGATATCGCTTATCAAGTATAGGGGAACCTCGGTATTATTCTCCCGGATTTCGCGTACGAGCCGAATACCGGTGTCTATTTTTTCCATCATAATGTCGCACAGGATGAGGGCTGGATTATTCTCATGAAAGAGCCTGAGTCCTTCCGCACCGCTGCCGGCGGCAATGACCCGATATCCGGCGGATTCCAGCGTCAGCTTCAATGACGACTGCATATCAGGATCGTCGTCGATTACCAGAATCAGATTCTTCTCTCGCATTGCCATCCTTCTTGAGCGTTCTTCCGAAACCCGTAACCGGGATAGTGCATCTTCCGGCTCTCGTCACGCACCGGGTTGTTGTCCGCTGCGGCATCCCGACTGCGGGGCCGCTACTTTGGGATGCTGAAATAGAATGTGGTGTATTCCCCCGGCTCAGATTCGACCCGTATCCTTCCCTGATGCTTCTCTATTATTTTCTTGCAGATATACAGGCCCAGCCCCGAGCCCTTCACCCCTTCCGTCCCTTTCTGCTTCAGGCGGCTGAACTTTTTAAAAAGCCTCTGCTCAATATCCTCCTTCGATATGCCCACGCCCTCGTTACGAATGGAGACGATGTAGTTTGCATCGTCCTCGCACAGACGGACCGTTACCGGCGTATCGGGCTTCCCGTACTTGATGGCATTGTTGATGAGGTTGGAGACCACGATGTTCAGGAGTATCGGATCGCCGGTTACCAGGGGCCTGACCGCGAAGTCCGCCACGATTGTCATATGCTTAAGATTGTCCTTGTTTTCCGGTATATCGATGACGGGCTGGATCACGTCGCCGACCAGGTCGATCTTCTTGGTGAATGACGCGAGATTGTCGAGATCCATTTTCGACAGGTCGATATAATTACGTATGATGTCTTCAAGGTACTGGCAGTTCCGGAGGATTTTCTCCACGGTCTTCTGCTGTTCCGGGTCGAGGTTCCCCAGGTACCCCCGGTACAGGGTTTCGGCGGTGGTGTGGACCGCGGACACCGGGCTCTTCATCTCGTGGGAGACGATCGCCATAAGGTCCAGCATGTTTGCGTGTGAATTCGCCTCTCGGGACGTGACGGCATTCTCCACCACGCTCCTGAGCTCCTCATTGGTGAATGGTTTGGGGATATAATCGAAGGCGCCCATTTTAAGAGCCCCGCGCGCGTTCTCCACTGTCGCGAATCCGGTGAATATGATGACCGTTATCTCAGGCTTGTTTTTTCTCAGCGTTGAGAGCACCTCCATACCGCTCAGCCCCGGCATTTTCAGATCCGTAATGACGATATCATACTCCTTCGTATCGACGAGCTTCAGACCCTCGTCGCCCGAATATACCGTGTCTATCTCGTAATCCTTATTCTTCAGAATCCGGAGACTGCTCTTCAGGACGATATCCTCGTCGTCAATAATCAGTATTTTAATTTTTTTGTCCATGATGCATCCCTCAGCCGGTGGTCATTGTTTTTATCAACACATCGTCAACGCCCGTGTCCACCGGAAACTCGATGGTAAAAGTCGTTCCCGCGCCCTCGGTGCTCACCACCCTGATGGTCCCGTTATGCCGCTTAATAATACCGTAGGTGACCGAGAGTCCCAGGCCGGTTCCTTTCCCGGTTTCCTTGGTCGTAAAAAACGGGTCAAAGATCTTGTTGAGATTTTCTTCCTTGATGCCGATGCCGGTGTCGGCAACCCTGCAGATTATTTTTTTATTCGATTCGTTATACTCGGTTGAGATGGTCATTTCGCCCCCTTCCTGCATCGCGTCAGCGGCATTCATTGCAAGGTTGTTGAAAACGGACTTGATCTGGTTGATATCAATATTAATATCCGGAAGATTTTCTGCCAAATCTTTTTTAATTCGTATGTTCTGAAAAGTGACATGCTTTTCAATGATTGACAGGAGTTCCGTGATGATCTTGTTGATGCTCCCCGGCCTCTTCTCGATCTTTGTTTCCCGGGCGAAGTCCAGGATGCCCTTTACGATTTCACGGCACCGCAGGGTTTCATCTATGATAACCTTCAAGTCGGACCGATATCCGGGGTCCTTAATCTCATCGTACAGCACCGTGCTGTAGGTGAGAACGCCGGTCAGGGGATTGTTGATCTCGTGGGCTATGCCGGAAGCGAGCCTTCCCAGGGAGGCGAGTTTCTCCGATTGCGCCATCTGCATCTCCGTCTGCTCCTTCAGCTTCCGATCGCGCTCTGAAATCGCATCGATCATGGTGTTGAAGGTCATGCACAGGTAGCCCAGCTCGTCAACCGACGTGAAGTCGATTTTCCGGTAGTTGCCCATTGCCATCTGTTTGGACGCCGCCACAAGGTGCCGTATGGGGGTGATAATGCTCCTGATCAGGTATACGGACAGGATCACCGCGATAAAGGCCGTGATCAGGGTGACCAGAAGGGCGAAAATAGTCGCGTTTCGTTCGATCTGATTGTACTTCTCTTCAAGTATGCCGACATAGAGAATGCCGATCACCTTCTGTTTGATATCATAAATGGGGCTGTAACCCGACAGATACCAGTTGTTGACCACAAAGGCCTTGTCCAGCCATACCTGCTCACGCTCTATCACCTTCCGGTATACCTCTTCGGAAACCTGGGTCCCCACCGCACGCTTTCCGTCGCGGTTTTTGACGTTGGTTGATATCCGAAGATCGTCCATGAATATGGTAACAGTCCCGATATCATACCCGCCCAGGCGCTCGTCCTTGAAGAGCAGATTTTTGATCCTGTCCACCAGCTCGAAATTATTATTGAGAAGCTTGGCGCCGTAGATGACGCCGATCAGCCGGTTGCCGCTGAAAATGGGCGCGGCCGCTTTGATACACATGCTGTTCGTTTCAACGGTCTTATCGATACGACGGGCGCGCGGCGTGGGAATGACCTTAATGAAAGCCTGGTCCGCGAATTCTTTTCCTTCCCGCAGAAGAAAATCACGCGAAATAATATCGGTGCCGGAACACGATTTCCCGTTGCCCAGCACGTATCGGATGTACTGGTCGCTGCTTACATCATCTCCCGCTTTCCCAAAATTATTCGCCCGCACAATAACCCTGCCGGCGCCGTCAGTAATCGTCATTAAGTCGATATCGAGCTCTTTCTTGACCTCGTTGAGTTTTTCATACAGGAGATACCGGTTGTTCTGCAGAATGGCCGTCTGCAGATAGCCGAGGGATGCCAGGTGGTTTGTGAAAAGATATATTATATTGATGCGTTTATAATAGATATACTGCGCGGTGTTGAGGTTGACCCGAACTTCCTCGTAGGCCTGCCCCACGACATTCTTGTTTATGACATTGCGGCTTATAATGATCGAGCTGATTCCGCTTATGACGACAACTGACATCAGGCTGACCACAAGCTTTACGCCGATTTTCGCTTTGAATCGTGCCTTCATCAGATGTTTTCCTTATGCGTGGGTCAGGTGTATTTCGCCACTTTCTCAAGCAGGGAATCAAAATTAACCGGCTTTGTCAAGAAATCATTAACGCCCGGTAAAAAGTTTTCCTTGTCGTCCAGTGAGAAGCGGGAATTGGTCACCTGGTTAATGGCGGTCAGCATAATGATCGGAACATTCCGCACTTCCTTGTATTTTGACCCGGGCCGCTCGCTCCGTATCTGGTACGCTACTTCAAAACCGGTCGTGTCCTTTTCCATCATGACGTCCAGAATAATAACATTGGGCCGGGCCGCCAGCACCTTTTTCAAGGCCTCCGCCCCCGAATGGGCCTCGATCACCTCATACCCCTTTGCGGTAAGAACCTTCCGTATATTCGAACAGGTATCAATATCATCATCGACCAATAATATTTTTTTAGCCATTGAACTGCTCCCGTAATAAAGTATGATTGTAAATCCTCTTCACCCCTCGTAACAGCGTAGCGCGCTACGCTGTTACGAGGGGTGAAGGGCCGGGCCACCACCCTATCTATTCAATACCTGATATATGACATCCCTCTCTTCGTATGCCTTGTTCTTCAGATACATGTCCACCGGGAATTCAACCTGCTTCAGTTCAACCGGCGACGCTTTTTTCTCGACAAGCCCCAGGGCGAGGGCTACGCCGTAAATGATGGCTTCGGGCCGCGGCGGACAGCCGGGAATGATGTAGTTCACCGGCACCGCCTTGTCGGCCCCGCCGGTTACGTTGTAGCAGTCGAACCAGCATCCCCCGCCGGCGGCGCATGATCCGATGCCGAACACCAGCTTCGGCTCCGGGATGGCCTCGTACGCTTTTTTCACCAGAGGAAAAGTCGGTCGCGTCACCGCGCCGGATATGAGCATAACATCTGCGTGCCGCGGCGAAGCGACAAGCTTCATTCCGAACCGCTCTATATCGTAGTACGGCGTGAGCACGTTCAGGATCTCTATATCGCACCCGTTGCAGGCGCCCGCGTTGCAGTGGTATGCCCAGAGGGACCTGGGGAAAGCTTTTTTGCATAATTTGGCCAGCATATTGTTTCTCCTTACTTCTGGGGTCTCTGGTAGCGGTCCGATTCTTCAAGCATCTTCTCGTCGAAGTGCTCGGTCGCCGTGGGGATCACGGCGCGCGCCTCCAGATTGTCATACCGGAATCCCCGGAGACCCATCTTGTCGATCATATTGGTCGTCTCCATGTTGTAGCACCTGCCGCACCGCTGGCAAGTCAGCATGAACAGCTCCATGCTCACGGTGATGTCGTTCCTGTCGTTCGTCGCCAGCTCGAACTGTTCGGTCATGGTGATGGCGTCCTCCGGACACACATCGGCGCACCGGCCGCAGTAGGTGCAGCGGGAGCCATCGTACAGCATCACGCGCAAATCCTGGCAGACATCCCGGATCATGATGGTCCTCGCGGGACAGTGGGCGGCGCACCCGCCGCAACCGACGCATTTGTGGTGATCCCACGAAGGATGGCCTCTGAAATTTTTCGCCACCGGATGCGGTTCGAACGGATATTTCAGGGTGACGACGCCCGGTCTTAAAACCAACAGAACTTGTTTTATTTTACTGGTAAGCCACACAATAGTTCTCCTTACATGAAATTATATCCCGTACACCGACAAACCCACGGCCGCCAGGGAAGCGGCGATCAACACCGCGTAAAACTTCTGCGCCTGGTCGATCCTGAGCCGCGGGTGGGTCGCCCCCATGAGGGCGATGCCGATAAAGACCACCAGGACAAACGCCATCTGGATAAGAACGTCCGCCCCGTACCATCCGGTTTTAAAGGGCGGTATGAACACGATGACGAAGAGCGCGGCGTAGAACATCTGCTTCAGAATAAGATAATATTTAAACAGTGCGTAATTCGGACCGCTGTACTCGATGAACGGCCCTTCCAGAATTTCAACCTCGGCCTCCGCGATGTCGAAGGGCTGGCGCCCCACGAACGCCTGGAGGGCCATGAGGTATGCCGCCATCATGACAATGACCGACGCGCCGTAGCCGCCGGCGGTGACGCTGGATATCGACGCCGCTATTCCCATGCTCTTGACCTTTACGGCACCCAGGATGAACGTCATAGCCAGCACCGGCTCAACCATGATCATGGTAATCATCTCGCGGCTCGAACCGATCGCGGCGTAGGTGTTCCGGCTGGACAGAGCGCCCAGCAGGACGGACACGCCGCCGAGGGTCAGCAGGTATATTATGGTGATAACGTCCGCGTATTTCGTCAGGTAATTCGCCTGATAGCCCAGCGGCAGGAATACGATCACGCCGAGTATCGAGGCCAGCGCCAGCATCGGCGCGAATTTGAAAACGACCGTGCCGGCGCTCAGGTTCTGCTTGCCCAGGAGCTTCAGGAGATCGTAGTACGGCTGAATAACGGGCGGCCCCTGTCGGGATTGCACCCGGGCCGTGATTTTGCGGATTACGCCCTCAAACAGAGGCGCCAGCAGGAGAAATACCAGTATGTTGACCGCGATGTAGAGAATGTCCATATCTTCACCTTCCCGCTAATTTTTTAGCTCGAGAAATTGTTTCCAGCTCGCCCCCGGTCAGATTGCTGATCCTGCCGGACCGGATGTCCACTTTCACGACCCGGTCGGTGCAGGAGAAGCAGGGGTCGATGCTGCCGATGATAATGGGCAGGTCGGCGAACTGGTCGCCCAGCAGCATCGCCGGCACGCCCTGGAGGTTCGGGTAGGTGGGCGCACGCACCCGCCACCGCTCCGGCCTGTTCTCCTCGCCGGATATGAGATAGTGCACAACCTCGCCCCGCGGCGCCTCGACCGCGGTGATGGCGTGCTGGTACGGCTTTATGTCCTCTGCGAATTCCGTCATGGTCGGCCCGGCGGGCATTGTGTCCAGGGCCTGGCGGATGATTTTGATCGCCTCGAAGGTCTCCAGTATCCTCACCACCACGGTCCCCCACACGTCGCAGCTGTCCACCACCGGCACGTCGAACCGCATCTCGTCATAGGCGGCGTACGGATGGTCGCGCCGGGTATCGATATCCACGCCCCGCGCCCGCGCCACCGGACCCACCAGGCTCCAGAGCCTGGTCTCATCCGTGGTGATGCGGCCAACGCCCTTGGTCCTCCGATGAATCGACGAGTCGCCGACGATGGCCTTATGTATGGTCACGAGCTCTTTCTCGATCGTTTTCAGTATGCCCAGGAGTTCATCTTTCAGTTCGGGGCTGATGTCGCGGCGGACGCCGCCGACGACGATCATGCCGTAGGTCTTCCGGTTGCCGGTAAGCTTCTCGCCGAACCACATGATGGCTTCGCGCACGCGCCACGCCTGCATGAAGATCGTGTCGAAGCCGATCAGGTGCCCCGCGACGCCGAGCCACAGCAGGTGCGAGTGGACACGCTCGATCTCCAGCATGATGGTGCGGATGAACTCCGCACGCCGCGATATCCTGAACCCGGCGGCCATCTCGACCGCCTGTGAGTATGATGTGGCGTGCACCGAGCCGCATATCCCGCAGATCCGTTCGGCGACGAAGGGAATCTCATTGTAGGTCAGCTGGGTCTGGCACAGCTTCTCGAGGCCGCGGTGGACCATGAATCCCCGGTAATCGCACCCCTTGATGGTTTCACCGTCGACGTAGACCGCGAAATGGGCCGGCTCATGGAGCGTGGGATGGAACGGGCCCACCGGGATCGTGGTGCAGCCCTCGGGGGCTTCGTCCAGCTGGTACGCGACGTTCTCGGCCGGTGGAGGCATAAGGTTCCACGGTACCTCCTTACGGAGCGGATACACTCCTTCCGGCCAGTCGTCGGCGAGGATCAACCGCTTCGGCTTGGGATGGCCTGAAAACTTCATGCCCAGCAGGTCCATGTACTCCCGCTCCGACCACCCGGCGTTGGGTATGTCGGGCGTGATGGAATCAAAGGTGGGATTGTCCACCGGGGCGGCAGTGCGGAGGCAGACGAATATGTCATCACGGTCCAGGCTGAAGGCGTGGATCAGTCCCAGTGTCTTGTCGCGGGCGATATTGTCGTATCCCACACTCACCAGGTACCGACCGCCCATACCGATAATTTCGTTGGATATTTCCCTGACCTTGCTCTTATCGATATCCGCATACAGCCGCGTTCCGTAGGGCTGTTCGAATTTTTTGACAGCGCTCTGATATTTATTCTTCAACCGGGTTTTTACTTCTTCAATCGTAAGCATGATCCACCTCTTCATTATAAAGTCCCTTAATAAAGTCCCTTATTTCTTCACATTGCCGCCGGTCCATCTGAGCGCTTTCTTGAACGCGGAGTACATGTTATGGGCCGCGTACCTGTTTTTATCGTTCAAGTCCTGGTATCCGCACAGCCAGGTGGGAGCCACCTTTTCCTCGGCGCCGCCCGATCTCTTCAGCAGCCACGCAAATACGAGTCCGGTTACGATGACCAGCATGACGACCAACGGCACCGCCACCGATGAGACGAGATCCTTGATCCCGGGCACGGTGACGGATACGCCCATGACCGAGTTGACGATATATTCGTCAAGAGAGACGCCGGAAAACATCGGCTGTATGATCGATCCGTCGGAATTCTTGAATATGTCGATGAAAATCCCGTAATAGAGAAAGGGGAGAAGCCCCTGAAGCATGCAGAGAACGGCCAGGATGATCTTCGGGATCAGCATCGTCGCGGGAACCTCCCTGATGGTATGACTCACGTTCCACTCGACGCCCGATGATGCGAAGGTCATTCCGAAGAATTTCACGTACGATGCGAGGGTTATGGCGCTCGTGAACAGGGCGACGATACCGAACATGACCAGGAACATCATCTGGCTGCCCGCCAGGACATCCGACGATATGATGGTCCACTTGCTCGCAAAGCCGCTGAATGACGGCATGCCGGCGATGGAGAGCGAGGCGATGCCGGCGACGACGGCGGTTACCGGCATGAGCTTCATCAGCCCGCCGAGCTTGTTGAGGTCCTTCGTGCCGGTGGCATAGAGCACGCTCCCGGTTGAGAGGAAGAGGAGGCCCTTGAACACGGTATGGTTGAGGGTGTGATACAGGGCTCCGATGATCGCGATCACCGAAAGGAGCTTTACGAACTCGCTGCCGCTGTTGAGCATGACCAGGGCGGAGCCGACGCCGAGTATGATATATCCCATCTGCCCGATGGAGTGGTACGCGTGCAGCCGTTTCGCATCGTGCTGTTTCAGCGCCTGCACCGTGCCGATAAAGAGCGTCACCGCGCCGAATGAAGCGATGACGATCCCCCAGAGCAGTCCGGTGTAACCCTCGCGGGGAACCATCCAGAAAAAGGTCCGGATGATGCCGTACACGCCGGTCTTGATCATGACCCCGGAGAGGAGCGCGCTGATGGGGGACGGGGCTATGGAGTGCGCATCGGGCAGCCAGAGCTGGCCGAAGGGGAACATGCCGGCCTTGAATCCAAAGCCGACGAGGAGCAGCCCGTACACCGCGAGCAGGGAAGAGCCGCCCGTTGAAGCCAGCTTCGCGGTGATGGCATGCAGGGAGTCTCCCATTGCAACGCCGTCGATAAACAGCGTTCCGGCCACTATCAGGATCCACGCCAGCTCCATCAGGATCAGGTACTTGTTGGCGTTCCGGACATTCCCCTTCTCACGGTACTCAAACCGTATCAGGAAATACGACGCGATGGTCATGACCTGCCAGGCCACGGTAAACCCTATTGAGAGGTCGTCAACGGTCACGATGCCGATCATTCCCAGGATGAAGAGCGGAAAGCACAGGTAGTAGCTCCAGAGGCGGTAGTCGGGGTAATGCTCCATGTACTGGATGGAATAGAGTGCGCTCATGATCGCCATAAAAGAAATGATGCCGATGAAGAATCCCGAGAAGCCGTCTATGAGGAAGTATATGCCCACCGGGCCGAACTGGATCACCCGGGTTGTTTCACCGCCCCCCTGGAACACGGAGATAAAACTTATATTCAAGAGCATTGAAGCAGCGGCGGCGACCAGAATGAAGTTCATCCAGCCCGCCAGCTTCCGTTTGCGCGACAGGAACGGAACAACTACGGCGGCCGCGAACAGCAGCGCCAGTGCGGATAACAGGATGCCATAGAGATCAATGTTCATAAACGAGCTCCTTTCGATCACGGTTAATATACGTCAGTACTATATCGCGAATTAAACGCGCGCTTTTCTCCACTTCCTCGGACAGACCCGTTCCGAAATCGGTATCCCTGACTTCAATGCCCATGAGCCAGGTCTCCTTCCCGTGCTCGGCCAGAATCTTCCCGGACAGAATCAGCGAAAGCTTGTGAGTGGAGAAATTGCCGATAATCTCGTCAAATTCATTCAGCCTGCCGAAGAGAACGGATCCTACCTTTCCACCGGATTGAACCGCGTCGATGATGATCACGGTGTCGAAGTCCCCTTCGGCGATGCGGAACACGTGGTTTTCCAGAACATCCTCGACGTTCATCACCGTAACGTGATCGGACGCGATGCAGGACAGTATCCCGTCGACGACGTAGAGGCCCGCCGCGTCATCGCTCCTGAGATAGTTCCCCATGCCGACGATGCATGTGCTCCCACGAAGGAGCCGCTCAATTTCGGGAAGGAAATCCACTATATCTGCTCCCCCAGCGTCTTGATCTGACGGTATGTGTAAACCGGCCCGTCCGTGCACACCAGCGTCCTGCCGATGGAGCAGTGCTGGCACTTGCCGATGCCGCACTTCATGTGCCGCTCCAGCGTGGAGATGATGCAGTCCTCTCCGAAGCCGAGATCGGTGAGCTCCTTGATGACGGCGTTGAACATGACCGGCGGCCCGCACACGAAGGCGACCGTGTCCTTGACCGGGATATCCGCCTTTTTCAAGAGCGTATGAACGAACCCGGTTTCGCCGTCCCAGCCCGGCACCGGATTGTCGACGGTGATATGGGTCTCGAACCCGGGCGCAGCTTTCCATTCATTCAAATTGTACTGATACATGAGTTCCTGGGGAGTCCTCGCGCCCAGGAAAAGAAGTATCCGGCCGAACTTGTCCTTGTTCTGCATCACGTGCATGATAGACGAGCGGAGCGGAATAAGCCCGATGCCGCCGGCCACATAGATGACGTTCTTTCCTTTAATATCGTCAAAGGGGAATCCGTTGCCGAACGGGCCCCTGATCCCTACCTTGTCTCCGGTCTTCAATTCGTGCAGGGCGCTGGTGACCTTGCCGACCTTCCGCACCGTGAGGTGGAACCGGTCCTTTTCCGGGCTGGGGGGAAGCGATACCGCGAATTCCCCGGCGCCGAAGACCGTGCACATGACGAACTGGCCCGATTTGAATGTGAACGGCTTGCCGTCCGTCCTTCCGTCAAAGGAAAAGTAGAAGGTCTTTACCTCCACGATCTCGTCTTTGATTTCCTCTATCGTTGCGATTTCCGGGATTGTTGTATTGTTTATTTCGCTCATGCCATCCACCTATTCTTGTATCTCTCTTCTGATATACGTGACGACATTGGGAAGGCCGATGTCGCCGGGACACACCCACGCGCAGCGGCCGCAGCCGACGCAGCCGGGCCGCAGATATTTCTTGGACTGGGAATATGAAAGCTTGCAGAAGAAGCGCTTGTTCCTCCGGTCCTCCACCGGTTTCCGCGGGTTGTGACCCCCGGCCATCCGGGAATAACCCTCATAGGAGCAGGAATCCCACGTACGCATCCGGTCCGCGGAATCAATCCCCGTGACCGGATCCACGATATTGAAGCAGGAGCAGCTGGGGCAGACGAACGCACAGGCGCCGCACTCGATGCACTGATCGCCGATATATTCCCACACCTTCTCTTCGATAAGCCCGGTGGTGACCCTGTTGACCACGCGGGAAATCCAGGCCTTGTTGTCTTTCGCTATCGAATCGAACATCGAAACTGACTTGTCGACGATCGCCTCTTTCCGCTTCCGGTGGGAATCGTCGGCTTTCGAAAGCGACAGCCGCTCCGCCATCTTTTTACCCTGTTCGCTTCCGGCTTCGACCAGATACTGGTCGCCAAGGTCGGTCAGGTTCAGGTCGTATCCCTCGTGGGCGCTGGGGCCGCTGTCGGTGCACACGCAGAAGCACTGCCTGAAGGGCGCGTTGCAGGTGTTGGTTACGATAAACATTTTTTTCCGGTGATTTCTGTACACCTCGTCAACGAACTCCTGCCCCAGGTAGAAGCGGTCAAGGCACTGGATGCCGGTGAGGTCGCAGGACCTGAGGCCGAAGAGCGCCTTGGGCTTTTCATCATAGTCGGGCTTTATCTCCACCTTCTTGTTCCGGCGGTCGTAGGTGTACGACATGATCCGCTCGAAATGCGGGAACACCGCGTGCTTCGGCGGCACTGCCGGGATGGGAGCGCTCAGGTCCAGTTCGGCGATGTCATCGACCGCCACAAACATGACCTGCCGCGTCTCCTTCTCCATGACCGGACCGTACACCTGGTGCTCCTTCTGTAATTCCCTGGCGATGTCGAGGACTTGGCTTTTATTGATTATATACATGGCTTACACCTTCACGATTCTGACCGGGATTGTTGCGTCTTCGCCTCTTTTCAGAACATCCTTATGCTCCAAAAAGAATCTGGTGACCATTTCATGAACGAAATAGGCGACATAGGCCGTGTTCGGCTTCACCTTGTCGGTGACCTGCACCATCGCCTCCATCGAGCCGTAGGGGGACACGACTTTCACCGGGAACCGATCGCGCACGTTAAGCTCCCGGGCGTTCTGGGGAGAGATGGCCACGTAACCCTGTGGATAGAGAAGAAGGGTCGCGTTGTATTCCCGCAGCGGGATAGCGGTCTTTTTCATGAGGTTGTTCTGGTGCCAGTAGTGCTGCGACTCGCCGATGCTCAGTAAAATCGGGTATTCCTCGCTGGCAACGGGTACCGCGAAGTTCGTCCCCGTCGGAACAAAGGAAACCTTCCGCCGGGTCCCCTCCAGGCTGAAGCGGGGTGCCCCGCCGGGCCACTTAATGCCGAACGTCCCCTGAAGTTTCTCATGGGATATTCCTGAATAATTCGGCGTGAGCGTGGCAATCTCATTCATCACGTCGGCCGGCGAGCCGTAATTCCATTTCGCGCCGGCCCTGAACGCGATGTCCGCGATGAGCTTCCATCCGGGGAGAATGTCCTTCGGCGGTTCGACCTTCTTCTTCGAGAGCTGCACGCGGCGCTCGGTGTTGGTGTAGGTGCCGTCGGTCTCGACATAGGCAGCGATGGGAAGCACCACGTGCGCGTAGTTCATGAAATTGTTCTGGAATGCGCCGATATAGGCGACGAAGTCCATGGCGCTGATCTCGTCGACGTTCCGTATTATGGACTCGTCATGGTCTACCACGACGAGCGCTTTCAGCCGGTTGCCGCCGGTCATGAGCTCGTAAACCGACTTGCCGGGGCCGGAGTTCAGCTTCACGCCCCACTCCCTGTTGAACTTGTCCTGCACCGCCGCATCGGAAAGGGGCTGGAACCCGGTGAGGAGGTCAGGGGCGATGCCCATGTCGTAGCTGCCCTGGAGATTATTGATGCCGGTGAGCGGATTGACGCCGCATCCTTCCCTGCCGATCTTGCCGGCCAGGACGAACAGGTTGTAGATGTAGCTGATGGTGTCCCGGTCGAATCCGGATATGCCGGAGGAGAAGAACACCATCGCTGCATTGGAGCCGGCCAGATCGCGCGCCACCTCTTGCAGCGGGCCGAGGGCGATGCCGGTCTTAGCGGCCACATCGCCCTCCTTCAGAGAGGCGAGCGAGGATGCGAATCCATCGTATCCATCAGTGTATTTTTTTATGAAATCAGTATCGGCGAGATTTTCATTCACGAGCACCTTCGCCAGATACGCCATGGCGATCCTGTACGCGCCGGGCCGTATCTGGAGGAAGCGGCTTGAGAGCTTGGCGATCTGGGTGTTCCGGGTGTCGATGACGACCAGCTTCGCGCCGGCCCGGGCCGCCATGTGTATCTCGCTGCCGATGATCGGGTTCTGTTTGGTGATGTCAATGCCGACGACGAGCAGGAAATCGGCCTTGGCTATCTCCTCCAGGGAGCCGAGCATGCCGGCCATGCCCGTCCCCCGGTGCATCACGTCAAGGCTCAGCCGGTGGCCGGGATCTGAATCAAGGCTGATGTTGTTGGTGTTGACCACGGACCGCGCCAGCTTCATCAACAGATAATTCTCCTCGTTGGACGAACGGGGCGATGCGAGGAATCCAATCTCGTCCGAAGAGTTTTTCTTATATTTGGTGAGGTTATCCACCAGGTAAGAAACCGCTTCATCATACGACGCCTCCGCAAGCGCGCCGTTTTTCCTAATGAGCGGCGTTGTTATCTTCTCGGGAGTGTTTAACAGCTCATGCACATTCCATCCCCGGACGCAGAGCCGTCCTTTGCTGACCGGATGGTTCTGCAGGGGGAAGACGCCGCACACCGCATTGCCCCTCACGTCCAGAAGATGACCGCATCCCGTACCACAAAATGTGCAAATGCCGGATTTATAATTCATACAACAAGCTCCTCAGATACAAGTATCATACTAATATCCAACATATCATATATGCTGGATATTAGTCAATGCCTGATAATTGCTATTTTCCTGTAACAAAAATTGGTGATACGCGTTATTACTTATTCTGCATGATCACCCACTGGATGGCGTACTTGGCGAGGTCGGAGGAATTTTTAAGCTTGAGTTTTTCCTTTATATTCTTCTTGTGGCTTTCAACGGTATATATGCTGAGATTGAGCTTTTTTGCCATTTCCTTGGTGCTGAACCCGTTCCCGATCAGCTGAAAGATCTCGAACTCCCGGTTGCTCAGGTTTTCGACTGAGATCCCGATGGTGTCAGCGGACCCGCGAACCAGCTTGTCGATGATTTTTTTAGAGATGTTCTCGCTCAGGTAGAGCTCGTCGTTGAGTATGGTGCGGATTGCGTTTATGATGTTCTTCGAAGCCACTTCCTTCATGATGTAGCCCCGGGCGCCGGCCCGGATGGCGCGCTCGGCATAGAGCGATTCATCGTGCATGGTGAGGACCAGTGTCTTGATCTCGGGGAACCGCTCATTCAGCGATTTGACGAGCTCAATCCCGCTCACGTTGCCGGCCAGGGTGATATCGACGATGACGATATCCGGCTTGTACCGGTTGATGCTGTCGATGGCTTCATTCGCGCTGGATGACTCGCCGATGACACGGAGATCCTCTTCAAGCTCGATGACCTGCTTGATACCCTGCCGCAACAGCGGGTGATCGTCGACGATCAGGATATTCTTGATTTCCTTGGATTTCTCAGCCATTGCCGTGGTCTCATTTCATGCGGCACGCCGGAAACGCCGCAGACAGTGTTTTTTCATAGTTATAATACTCTTCCCGTTTGTGCATGTCAATACCAGGATTTTGCTATTTTACTGTCACGATTTGTCGTGAGGTCGTGGCAAGGCCGCCTTCCTTCGATCGGGAGCGGAACGCCGCTGCCGCCCTGTCCAGCCGGGCCGTGCTGCGCCCGCTATACCTTTTTTATAAACCGCTTCCAATCGAAGCGTAACCGCGGACCGTATATTCCTCCCGGGGCGCGCCTCCCGGCAGCGATGACCATAACGACCACCGCGTCGCGGGCGAGGCCGAGCAGTTTCTTGATTCTCTTTGAATCGTATCCCTCCATCGGGCAGGAGTCGTACCCGTATGCCCTGAGGGAAAGCATGACGTTCTCGGCCGCCAGTGCCGTTGTTTTCACCGCCCATATCTTCAGATGCGACTTTGTCACC
>MIBH01000058.1:26550-27992 GCA_001829455.1 Spirochaetes bacterium RBG_13_51_14 | reverse complement strand
CGGAAGAAGTAGATGACGCGTTTGATGAACCCGAACACGCCAAAGGGCCCCTGCTCGTACGCGGCCGGCGCGAGCCTGCCGTAATAGTCGAGCACCGCCCGCGGCACGCCGGAACCGAGCTTCGTGAAAAGATCGAACATCTCACTCGCGTGGGGCTTCCATGTCCCATATCGGGCCGCGACAACGACGAGCTCGGCCGCGTGTTTCGCCGCAACCTGGTCAAAACACGCCGCTATCAATTTTTCTCTTTTCTCTTCGCTCTTCACCCAGTACAGCTCCCATGGCTGCAGGTTTGAGGAGTTCGGCGCCAGCAGCCCGTTTCGAAGGCACGTGAGCATGACCTCCTCGGGAATTTTCGTATCATCAAAAATTCTCACCGCCCGGCGCGAGTCGATCACCTTCTGAAACTCGCCGGGATCGATGTCCGGGGCTTTTTCAAAGTACGTGAAGCCCGGGTCGGTTGATAATATGTTTCCTTTTTCCGCCATAGAGGCCCCCTTATGAAATGCGCTTTAAAATTGCATGCCGCACGATACGCACAAAAGCGGTATCGGGGTATTCATGCGATCCGGATCATTCTGAGATGCCATTTCGTAATAAAGTCAAATAGATTAATTGCACGGCGTAAACCGGCTAACCCTTGAATTGCACCTTTACCTCGAATCCGCCCTCCTCATGATTGCCGGCGCTGAAGTCGGCGCTGATAATGCCGGCGCGATACCTCATGATGCGCAGCCCAAGGCCGGTTTTCTTTTTCTCCTGCTCGCCCGCGCCGTTGTCGCGGATGACCATATTGAGCCCCGTTTCATCCGCGGCCAGGCGTATGACAATCTGCGCGGCTTTTCCGTGCTTGATGGAATTGGTCACCGCTTCACGGGCGATGTAGAACAGGTGCGTGGCGGTCTGGTTGTCGTCAATGAAGAAATTCCCCTCCTGGAACACCTTGCAGGAGACGTGATATACCTTTTCGGTGGCGACCGCCATCTCGTTAAGGGCCGACCGGAGGCCGTTCTTTTCCATCTCCACGGGCGAGAGCATCCGGGAGAGGTTCCGCGTCTGCACGATCGCATTCCGTATCAGGCCCTCTATGGTGTCGATATCCGGGATTCCGGCGTCGAACCGGCCCGCCATCTTCTCCTTCAGGGCCTCGATGAGGAAGGTCACGGCGGTAAGGTTCTGCCCGAGTCCGTCGTGCAGGTCCTGCCCGATCCGCTGGCGCTCGATTTCGGCGATGCGCATGATGCCGGCCTGCAGGTCCCTCGTTTCGGTAATGTTGGTGAAGTTCTCGATGATGCCGATGACGCTTCCGTCCTTGGAGAAATAGGGCGACACATGCACCATGCAGATGATGTCCTCATTGGCGACGCGGGTCCGGATCTCATGTTCAACGAATTTATCGCCTTTCAGTATCCGCTTCAACAGGGCGCGGTCCGCCTTCTGTA
>MIBH01000058.1:26037-26501 GCA_001829455.1 Spirochaetes bacterium RBG_13_51_14 | reverse complement strand
CCGCAGCAGCGCCGCGGTGAAAACAAGCCACTTCCCCCCCGCGCCCAGGGTGGGGAAAAACCGCTCGCTCTCGCCGGCCTCTTCAAGCACGGGCGAATCCCTGAATTCGCCGCTGTAAGTACGGGCCACCTCCGGCTCCCGAACGCTGTACACGATCATATCGGCAATGGTGGGTCGCTCCCGTGGGTAGAAGGGCTCCCACTGCCGTCGGGTTCCGATCATCGTGTCGGATGAATAACCGGTCAGTATCTCGCACGCCCTGTTCCAGTGCGTGACGACATGGTTTTCGTCGATGACAAAGGTGGGTATGGGGCTCCCTTCGATGATCTGCGAGAGCATCCGCCTGCTCCGGCGCAGAGCCAGCTCCGCGTTTTTTCGTTCGGTAATATCATTCAGAAAACCCTCGGCCCCGACAATCTCCCCGTGATGATACAGCGGATGGCTGTAATAGGTCAGGTATGCAA
>MIBH01000058.1:21182-26006 GCA_001829455.1 Spirochaetes bacterium RBG_13_51_14 | reverse complement strand
GCCCCGCACCGTTTCGCCTGCCAGAACCCGTTCCATCTGATCAGCCGATCCCTGTTCCCCTTCATCAGACCGTGTCATGGTAAACAGCTTTCCCAGGGCATCCTCGTGGGAAAAGCCCAGCATCCGTTCCCACTCCGGATTGACGTATTGAAACCGGCCTTCCAGATTGATACGATAGTATCCGAAGGGGGCGTTCTCCACGATCGACCTGAAGCGCTCCTCGCTTTCCTGCAGCTCGCCAAGGGTCAATTCATGCTCGCCGCGCAGCTCAATAGCGCTCAAAGCGTATTCTATGTCGGCGGCGATCTCTTCGAACAGCTTCTGCTCCTCCCGGTCCGACAGCAGGTGTTCCGGAATGGAGACGCTCAGGACGCCCCGAAGCTTGTCGCCGTACCTGAGCCCGATGGTCATGCCGCCGCAATCGTCATAGCGGCCGGCCATGGGACAGCCCGCGCACTCAAACCGGGGATCCCGGGTGATTATGACTTCTTTCCGGTGCAGATTCATGGCGCGCTTCAGGCACAGCGGTATCGATCCGTGCTTCAACAGTTCAACCATCGGATAAAATTTCTCACCCAGACCCGCCTCCGCGGTCGTTACCAGGCGTGACGCATCGTCAAACAGGGCTATCCATGCGAAAGAATAACTCCTGTTCTCCACCAGGTTTTTGCAGATGGCATTGATAAGCCGGTCACGGTCCTTTTCCTCCGTGATGAGGTGGGCTACATCGCGGATCGCCCTGAGAACGACGTTCAGGTGCCGCATCCGTTCATGCGTGTCGGTAACGCGCTCGCTCAAAAGGGATACCACGGTGGCAATGACAATAAACATCACGGCCCGGAAATAATCATCAGCAGTGCGGAAATATTCTGCCCCAAACAGGTGGCTGAGCACCAGTGCAAGGGAGAGAAATACAGCCACGGTAATGCCTCTTTTCCCCCACCAGAGAGACGCGAGAATAATGGGAAAATAAAAAAAGTGCGTGAAAACAGATCCCACATGCAGAACACCATGAAAAATGACCACGGATACCATTGAAATCAGCATGAGGATGGAAATCACGATCAGTTTATACCGGGCATATATCCATTCCATCATCAGGCACCTCTCGTAATAATATGCCGCGCGCGGCGCCGATCCCGGATCATGATACATCCAGGATGCCGAACCTCGCACGACGCCGGCATCGCCCCCTGTACTATTAATTATTCACCATCTGTTAAATAGTCAAGATTTATCTTTACCGGATAAGGCGCTTCGCCGGAAACCGGGGATGCTGCGTTTCCGCCATCGACGGCTCAGGTCGCATATCCATTCATTTTCAAATATACTTGACATATCGTTCATCACCGTGATTATGTATAACGGAAAAAATTTTTAATACCAGAGTGCATATCCTGGCGTTACGATGATAAATGAATACAATACTTGAAAATGAATTCCTCTCGCCCCAGGTCTTCCGCATGAAGGTGGAGACTCCGGAGATAGCGAGAAAGCGTAAGGCGGGTCAATTCATCATACTCCGCACCTGCGACACCGGCGAGCGGATCCCGCTCACCATAGCCGACGCCGATCCCGCCGCGGGATGGATCGAGCTGGTGGTTCAGGTGGTGGGCAAGACCACCGAATCCCTGTCGAAACTCGGTCCCGGCGAGTCGATCTGCGATCTGGCAGGACCCCTGGGCCGCCCCACGCACATTGAGAAACTCGGGACCGTGGTCATGGTGGGCGGCGGCATCGGTATTGCTCCGGCCCACCCCATCGCCCAGGCGATGAAGGCAGCCGGCAACAGGGTCATCTCCATCCTCGGCGGCAGGACAAAGGAGCTCGTCATTATGGAAGACAGGATGCGGGCGGCCAGCGACGAGGTGATCATCACCACGGACGACGGCTCCTACGGCGCCAAGGGGCTCGTGACCGACGCGATCCAGAAGCTGATTGACGAAGGAAGGAAGATCGATCTCGTCATCGCCATCGGCCCGCCGGTCATGATGAAATTTGTGAGCCTCCTCACGAAAAAGTACAATATCCACACCCTGGTGAGTCTGAACACCATCATGGTCGACGGCACCGGCATGTGCGGCGGCTGCCGGGTGACCGTGGGCGATACGTCGAAGTTCGTGTGCGTCGACGGCCCCGAGTTCGACGGCCACCAGGTGAATTTCGACGAGATGATTATGCGGCTTGCCATGTACCGGGACCAGGAAAAGGAATCGTACGACCACCACTGCAAGATACGGCCACTGCCGAACAACTGACATGGAAAAGAAAGGATTAACCAACAAGGAGCGGCTGGCGATACCGCCGCAGAAGATGCCCGAACAGCCCCCGCACGAGCGGATCGGCAACGTGAACGAGGTCCCCTACGGATACAGCGAGGAGCTGGCCCTGGCCGAGGCCGCGCGCTGCCTCCAGTGCAAGAACGCGCCCTGCGTCAAGGGGTGCCCGGTTGCGATCGATATCCCGGCGTTCATCACGTCCATCAGCGAGAAAAATTATCGCGCATCGATAAACAAAATCAAGGAGACCAGCGTACTCCCCGCCGTGTGCGGACGGGTCTGTCCCCAGGAGGAACAGTGCCAGGATCCATGCACGGTCGGCAAAAGCCTTAAGTCGGTGGACAAGGCCGTGCAGATCGGCAAGCTGGAGCGCTTCGTCGCTGACTGGGAGATGAACCAGTCCCAGGCTGAGGTCCCGGTCATAAAGCCGGAAACCGGCAAAAAGATAGCAATCATCGGGTGCGGCCCAGCCGGCATAACGGTGGCAGCCGACTGCCGGCGCGAGGGGCACCGGGTGACCGTGTTCGAGGCCCTCCACAAGACCGGCGGGGTGCTGATGTACGGGATTCCGGAATTCAGGCTCCCCAAGAGGATCGTCGCCCGCGACGTGGACAACCTGATCCGCATGGGTGTTGAGATCCGGACCAACATGGTCGTCGGAAAGATCGCAACGATCGACGAGCTGATGGAGCAGGGATACGACGCGGTGTTCGTGGGAACCGGCGCGGGGCTGCCGGTGTTCCTCAACATCCCCGGCGAAAACCTGAACGGCGTCTATTCCGCCAACGAGTACCTCACGCGGGCCAACCTGATGCAGGCCTACTCATTTCCCGATACCGATACGCCCATCATGCGCGCGAAGAACGTGGCGGTCTTCGGCGGCGGGAACGTGGCCATGGACTCCGCCCGGACCGCGCTGCGCCTGAAGGCGGATAACGTGTACCTCATATACCGGCGCTCGCGGGACGAGATGCCGGCACGCAAGGAGGAAGTCCACCACGCAGAGGAGGAAGGCGTCCAGATGAAACTGCTCCAGAACCCGGTGCGCTTTATCGGCAACGACCGGGGATGGGTGACGGCGGTGGAGTGCCTCCGCATGGAGCTGGGAGAGCCTGACGACTCGGGACGGCGGCGACCCGTACCGGTCAAGGGAAGCGAGTTCACCCTGCCGGTCGACGCCTGCATCGTGGCCATCGGCAACGCCTCCAACCCCCTCATACCACACACCACGCCCGATATACAGACGAACAAGTGGGGTAACATCATCGCAGACCCCGAGACACTCAAGACGACCAAGAAGGGCGTGTTTGCCGGCGGCGACATCGTACTCGGCGCAGCCACGGTCATTCTCGCCATGGGACAGGGACGGAATGCGGCCAAGGCGATCAACGAGTACCTTGCCACGGGCGTGTGGTAAGCCCATGTCATTATCAGAGGAGCTGAAAAATCATGACGCCACATCCATGGCCGATCTGGTGCGCAGAAAGGAGGTGAAACCCCTCGAGCTCGTTGACGCCGTGATCGAGCGTATCGAAAAAATCAATCCCACCCTGAACGCGGTAATCACCCCCATGTACGACAAGGCCCGTGAAGCCGCGGTATCCGGCCTCCCGGACGGCCCTTTCACCGGCGTCCCTTTTCTCTTGAAAGATTTGATAGCATCGTACGCAGGAGTCCGCCTGACATTCGGCTCGAGGCTGCTCTCAAATTACATACCCGACCATGACAGCGAGATCGTCCGCAGGCACAAGAAGGCCGGGCTTATCGTAATAGGAAAGACGAACGCTCCCGAATTCGGCATACTCCCGACCACGGAACCCGAGCTCTTCGGCTCCACGAAAAATCCCTGGGACATCAATCGCTCGGCCGGCGGGTCGAGCGGAGGTTCGGCGGCGGCGGTCGCCGCGGGCATTGTTCCGATGGCCCACGGAAGCGACGGCGGCGGATCCATACGGATACCGGCCTCCAGCTGCGGCGTGTTCGGTTTGAAGCCCACCAGGGCTCGTATCACCCTCGCGCCGGACATCGGCGATATCATGGGCGGCCTGGTGTGCGAGCACGCGCTCACGCGCACGGTCCGCGACAGCGCCGCCCTCCTCGACGCGACCGCCGGGAGCCTCATCGGCGACCCGTACTGGGCCCCGCCTGCGGAACGTCCCTTTATCGAGGAGGTCGGCGCGGATCCGGGAAAGCTCCGTATAGCAGTTACGACCCGGGCAATAACCGGGGTTTCCGTGCATGAGGACTGTGTTACAGCTGCCAAGGATGCGGCGACCCTGTGCGAAAAACTCGGCCATCATGTTGAGGAAGCATCGCCAACCCTTGACGGCAACGCCATAATCCGCGCCTTTGTGGTCAAATGGGCGGCGGGCATTGCTTCTATCATAAAGGCGCTCGGGGCAAAGCGAAACCAGGTAGAACCGCTGACATGGGGGCTGTATGAGTTGAGCCGCTCCAATGACTCCGCAGACTACCTCATCGCGGAACAGAGGCTGCAACATGCCGCGCGTGTCATGGCCGCGTTCTTCAGTACATATGACATCTG
>MIBH01000058.1:15879-21136 GCA_001829455.1 Spirochaetes bacterium RBG_13_51_14 | reverse complement strand
TCGAGAAAGCCCGGCCGTGGAAAGACCGCCGCCCGCCGGTGTCCGTGTAAACAGCTATTGTACCGAAAGCTACTGTTTTCCCGTATGACGAGTGCCGCTCCCGCGTGAATATTATTCACACATTCTTTGAAAAGTAAATCAATGTACATGCCGATATTAATCAATAAGCAATAGTAATATGATATTAAAACCATACTGATGAAAAAAAAAGCAGAGTAAGATATGGAATCATTCATAAATAAATTGAACATATACATGATACCCCCGGTCCTTTCCCTTCTTGTGGGTCTCTTCCTGGCCACCCTGTTTCTCGTTAAAGGTAACTTAAAGAAAAGCAATGTTCTTTTTGCTCTGGTCTGCATATGGTGGAGCCTCCTGGCGCCGATATTTATCTCCCATCATCTCCTCCGCGGAGACATAGAACTAATAATGAAGATAGAGCGCTCGTTTCATTTTTTCTATGTGTATCTTCCTTATATTAATATACTCCATTTTCATAAATTTTATGACATCAAGCGCCGGTGGATGTTAATAGCGTCCTTTATTCTCAGCACACTCATCGCGCTGACCACGCCGACAGACTACTATATCAGCGGGCTCTATACCTACGGCTGGGGCTATATGGCGAAGGGAGGCCCGGCGTTCCAGCTGTTCGGGCTCTATTGCTTTGCTGTCGTCATTTACTTTATCGTTATCTTTTTCCGTATGTTAAAAAGAGAGACGAACTACATCCGGCGATTGAGGCTGAAATATATCGTGATATCCTTCAATGCCGTGGCCATTTTAACAATGGCGAATATCCCGTCCATGAACGGCGTCGACTTTTATCCGCTGGGGAACTTCATGTTCATACCCCTCCTGGTCCTCTCCTACGGCATCATCCGATACCGGTTCATGGATATTCAGACCATCATCCATATAACGTTCATATGGGCAGTGGTTTCATCGCTGATCATCATCCCGAATATTGTCATCTTCGTTGTATTGAGTCCTTACGTTCTCGGTTTACCACCCTTTATCCAGTTCCCCCTGCTGGCCATATGGTTCATAGCAAACTATTTTTATTTTATAATGGTCCAGCCCAGGATTGACCAGTTTTTCAACAAAAGAAAATATAATTTGAGAAACGCGGCCGCACAATTTATCGAAAATATTTCATTGTTAAGAACACTTGACGCGCTGATTAAAGAGTCCATTGAATTGCTGAAAAAAACACTTATGCTCAGATGGGCCGACATCTATATCAAGGGAAGGGATTTGAAGGAATTTGTGAACCGCGATGGATTCCGCATTAAATATGACGAAGACATTGAAGACTGGTTTCTGGGCGCGACCCATCTGACCGAAAAATCAATGGTGGAGACAGATCCGTATTATTCTGTTGGAAAGGAAACACTCCTGAAGCTCTTTGACGATCTCACATGCTCCTACATCATGCCAATCACGCATAACAATGAGCTGATCGCCTTTCTTGCCATGCCGGAAAAGCAGAACCTGAAGGTCCTCTCGAACATGGAGATGAAATTCATAAGCAACATAATATCAACCATGTCCATATCGCTGGCGAATTCAATGATGTATCAGGAACTCTCCACCCTGAAGGATAACCTGGAAGGCATGGTTGAAGACAGAACGGCCGAACTCCATGCCACCATGGAGGAACTGGAGTCCATAAACGACACGCTGACGCGGACCAATAGGGAGCTCGAAACAGCGCAGCGAACCGCGAAGAGAGACATGGAGATGGCCAGATACGTGCAGTCATCCCTCTTTCAGATCGAGCCGCCCAACACGCCGGAATACGATATCGGCCTTATGTTCATGCCCATGTCCGGGGTCTCGGGGGACCTGTACGACTTTTACGAGAAGGACGGGTCTCTCAAAGGACTCGCCCTGTTCGACGTTTCCGGTCACGGCATCGCCTCGGGACTCATCACCATGATAGCGAAGACCATATTCCGCAGGCATTTTTTCAACATGGAAGAAGAAAAGCTCAACCATGTTATCGAGCGGGCCAACCTGGACTTTATCAAGGAGACGGAAAATGTGGACAATTATCTGACAGGAATCCTGCTGCGCTTCGCCGGCGAAAGCGTGGAATACGTCAACGGCGGCCATCCGGATATTTTTTATAAAAGCGCCGAAACGCAAAGGATCATCAAGGTCAACAAACAGACCCATGATTTCAAGGGCATGTTCCTGGGATCGATAGAAATGCACAAGCCCTTCGAGATCATGAAATTCAAGTTTAAAAAAGGCGACACCCTTCTGCTCTATACGGACTGCCTGGTGGAGGGTAAAAACCCGGACAAACTCGAGTATGGAGAAAGCCGCCTCACAGAATCATTTTCCCGCGCCCCGGTGAAAACCTCCCAGCAGGTTCTCGAGTTCATCATGAACGATTTCAGGAACTTCACGAAGGGCAGCGCCCTTGACGACGACCTTACGGCCGTTGTCATAAAACGGAACTGACCCGGTGCACTCTATCCCGGGCCGTACGGCCTTTGTATGTCGATTATCATGACCCGCGATTCATCGCCTGACGGCGGCGTCACCCTGCTCATCGCCGGCGGCGCAGAACAGACGGCCCGTATCAGCGCATCCCGCGCACCGTCAGCTCCTTGTCGAACGATATGACCGCGTCGTAGGTGATCTCTTCCTTCGCCCCGGCGCCGAGATCGAGCCGCCATTTGCGGATCCCCTGGGCGTGGCGCGTGGTCTTTTCAAACTCCTCGTCTTTTAAATAGTGGCGCGACAGGTTTTTGATTTCCACGTCGATCTTGTCGTTCCGCGACAGCGGCAGGGCGTCGTATACGAAAACGTCGATGCCGCGGGGGAGACGGTTCTCCACGGTAAGCTTGTACCGGTACAGGATCCTCCGCTTGCCTCCCATGATGCCGGCTGCCTCCTCATATTTTTTGACGAGCTCCTTCCGCGCCGCGATGCGCGATTCGACGCCCAGGATGATCTCCTCCTCCATGCCCGGCGCCATGGCGGGCATGGAGGCCTTGCCCATGAACTCGTTGTCCAGAAAAATCTGCGCCTCGCCGGGAAGCAGGGGAAGCCCGGTGGTGTTCTTCACCGCCGCCTTGAGATAGCCGCTCTGCACGTCGGCGGGGATCGCCTCGTAGAAAAAGCGCGGCGCCTTCCCGTCCTCGAGGCGGAATTCGCGTATGAACTTCTTCTGGTATTTGGCGGACGAGGTGATGTTCTGCCGGACCGGGAAGCTTATTTCAAAGTAGGGTCCCGTCTCGCGTATCTCGACCTCGGCGGGCTGCTGCTTGCCGATATCAGCTTTAGCAGATTCCTTTTTTTTCGCCGATTTTCGTTCAGCGCCCGCGCCTTCATCATACTCCATTTCCTCGCTCCGGTACGGAGCCTCGACATCGAGGAACCAGGGCGCCAGGTCAGGAGGACTGATGGCGCTCGCCGGCGCGCCGGTGGAGAGAGACAGCATGATATTCTCCCAGTTCTCGCCGGTCATCTGGTATATGTTGCCGTACACGAAGAGCCCGATCCGTTGCTGCGCGCTGTCGGCGCGCACGTCGTACTTCATCTCCCAGGCGGTGCTGGGGATGACGTAGGTGAAGCTGAAGTCCGCCTCGCCCGCAGCGGGCGCGTTGATTTCCACGGCAAGGCGCTTTTCAATGTCCACCTTTTCCGTGGGACTTTTAAGGATGCGTTTCTGCTCCGCGTACCGGTCCGTTGTCGCGGCGAACTGCTGGATCTGCATCGACGACCGGTTCGTCAGGATGGCGTTATTGAGCGTCCGATACGTGTCGAAATACGAGGCGCCGGCGATCTGGGAAAGCTCGAATTCCCACTTCTGAATCTCCCTGCCGATGGACTCGCGCTTCACCTCGATCTCCCTTTTTCTGGCGAGAAGGTTCTTCCTCTTCTCCGCCGTGTAGGTGAGCGTCCCGTCCCAGACCTTCACCTCGGGGATGCGGGTCATGAGCTCCCGTGATACGGTCTGGTTGGTGAAATCCGCGATCGAATCGAGGAACTTCTCCTGGGACTGGATGATCTTGAGCTCGTCAACGAAAACCTGGTCCCGCTCGCGGAGGGTCTTGAGCTTTTCTTCTATCTCGAGTATCTCCTTCCGCTTTTTCTGCACCAGCGCCTTCTTCACCACCTCCATCGACACGATGGACCCGGAGAAGTCGCGGGGAAGGCTGCCGCGCACCGACCAATCATACAGGAGCGGCGGGAGGCTCCCCAGGGTCACGCGGTTCATCCCCTCCCTGAGCCGCAACCGGGCTGTCCTGGTGATCGCCGCCTGGTTCCGGTGGAGCTTCACGGCCGCGATGCGGCTCGGCAGACCGCTTTCTTCTGCGTCCTCCGCGCCGGCGACGCCGCACCAGAGAGAGGCCATAACACAGAATATCGTCGCGAACGTTCGTTTCATATCGTCCTCGTTATACGCGAAAATTCAGTCACACGATCGACACCCCGCATTGACGGCACCGGAGCTGAAACGACCGGCGCGGCCAACTGAGTTGCCGCCGGTTTATGCCGACCTCTCATGACCCCTGTGAGAATAACGAATTACGGTAAAAAAAGCAAGCTCTTTTACCATAAAACCGCGCGGGAAATCGATCCTTATCATGAACGGGCGCTCTGATTACAGTAATCACACGCGCGGTGTAATTCATCTATTTATACGGAATAATCCTGGCCAGCGCGTTCATCTGCCCGTGATACCGGAAGAGCGCCCCCACCCCCATGATCTCCAGGTCGGTATTCAATGCCTCTTTATTATGCATGGCTCCCTCATGCGGCACGGATCATCCCGGTCGCCGGAAAGAAGGCGGGAGATATCGTCGAGTTCGGCGGGCTCCTGGGCAGGGTCCCC
The DNA here is from genome assembly GCA_001829455.1 of Spirochaetes bacterium RBG_13_51_14. GTDB lineage: Bacteria > Spirochaetota > UBA4802 > UBA4802 > UBA5550 > RBG-16-49-21. The sequence continues at coordinate 16,281 of MIBH01000058.1, read as the reverse complement.
GTCATGCCGGTGAGCCGTTTTGTCTCGTCGGAATTTATCCGCCGCGGCGGCAGGATACCGGCGCCGCTGCAGAGTTATCGGAATTGAGGACGTGCTTGACAAGATGATTCGAGGAATAGTCATCATAACCAGGCTTACGGGCCTCACTGACGACGAGATATTGAACGGCAGGATCGAGGGACCGTTCGGAGACCTGACGGTTCATTATATCGGCAAAGAAAGTTTCATAAAGAACAAGCGTGCCATTGGCAGGAACAAGGACCGTGCCGATATCGACTCGCTCCAGCCCTGAAATCGAGCTCGCGAAACCTCGCCCTTGTGACGTCACATGGCCACGCATTAAAATCAAGGAAACTGCTCCCTCATCATACCCGGTTTAATAAACTTAATGGGATTATTGAC
>MIBH01000058.1:0-15690 GCA_001829455.1 Spirochaetes bacterium RBG_13_51_14 | reverse complement strand
TGGCTATAACGAGTAGGACGACGAGTACACCCCGGTGCAGGGGGGTGTGGAATAATCCTGATAAAAACAAGCCTGAACAAATATGAACTCCATATAATAAATTGATACAGCCGTATTATTATTTAATTGACGCTCTACCCTGACATCTATTCTAATTTCATATTAATTTGCTCGACTTAATCGAAAATTGAAATAAGGCCTCCCTCCCCCTTGAGGGGGAGGGCTGAGGTGGGGGTGAAAAAAGTTAATGTCAGGCAGTTCAGTGTATTTTGCGAGGCAATTACGTCTGTTCTAATCACCCTCCCCTAACCCCTCCCATCGAGGGAGGGGGATAAACATCGGCTATGTCGAGTAATTGTTTAGGAATTCAGGTATGGTGAAATCACATGCGGTTATTCATTTTAAAACGAGAATTCTCGGCGATTCTAATTGCGGTCATCATCGCGGCCGCGAACTGCTCCGCGCCCCGGCATCTTCCGGCCAATGAAGTGAAATTCATCGTTCTGGGCAATACCAGCCCCGCTTCTCCCTTCACAGGCTATCCGGAAAAACTGGATTACGTGCTCAAAAGCATAAACCAGGAAAACCCCGTGCTGGTCATCCATACCGGAAACATCGTCCGGGGGGGGAATGAATGGATGGGCATCACGCGGGAAGATGTATGCCGCCAGTATCGGAACTTCCTCGATCAGAGGAAATCCCTCCGACCCATTCTGCATATCCTGGCCGGCGATGGAGACCGGTACAACGGCACTCCCGACCTGTTCCGCCACTATACCGGTGAGGATCTCTTCTATTCGTTCAATTACGGATCAATCCACTTTATTCTCCTGCACCTGCTCAATAGCAATGACCGGCTGTCCCCGGACCAGATGCGGTGGCTCGAGCGGGACCTGGAAGCGCACCGTTACGACACGGCCGTATTCATATTCTCCCATTACCCGCTCCCTGCCTCTCCGCAGAGCGGCAACCGGAGCCGGGACGGAGGAGACCTCCACGGCCTTTTTCTCCGGTATCCCGTGACAGCCGTGATATCCGGCAGTATGAAAAGCCTGTCCGAGTACGAAAAGGACGGCATTCGTTACATCGCTGCCGGATGCTTCGGCTATAATTACGAGGACTGGCACTGGGGCTTCTACCAGTATTACGTCGCTCATTATGACGGCGCAAAATTGACGTTCAGGGGAATCTGCGTCAGTTTTCCGGGCAATTCATATCGGCCCAAGCAGTTATAGATTGATCGGGAAAAATAACATTGACACGCCGGAAAAATTCTCGCACTGTGGGAAAGCGGGAATGCCCGGAAGCTCCGCCGGGTCGCCGTCGACAAGACTCGCCAGGAGGATGCCATGACTTCCAAATTGAGCCTTACCGAAATTCATGACACCATTAAAGAGCTGACCGAAATCGAATCCGAGCTTGAACGGAACATTAACACTACCATGTGGATCAGCGATACCCATGGCGAGGGCGATCGGTTCACGACCATCCTGAAGGGGCGGTTCGGCCTCATATGGAGGACGGCGCAGGAAGCGCTCTCAAAGTACTTTCCAACCGAAAAGCTCGACTATCTCGACCAGATCATCCAGGCGGAGCGGTATATCACCACCGACGCGTTTTCCATGGAACGACAGGATGTCATATCGGCCCTGGTAAAAATCATCCGGTACAAGGTGGAGGATATCGTCGATTTCGACCAGATACGATCGAACATCAACAATGACCTCAAGGTCGTGATCGAGAACCTGATCCTGAATTTTCACGTTCCCGATATCGTGTATGAAAACGAGTTCATAGCGGACAAGGCGATTACGGCCCTGGCAAAGATCGTGAAGCAGGTGATCCTGGGCCAGCTCGTTGTCCTGGGCGACGTGTTCGACCGGGGAGACGAGCCGGACAAAATTCTGCGGATTCTCTCCAGCCGCGAGATACGCCCCTACGTGAAGTTCGTGTGGGGCAACCATGACATCCTCTGGATGGGCGCCGCCGCCGGAAACAAGTCCCTCATCGCCGAAGCCCTGCGCATCAGCGTCCGGTACGACAACCTGGCCTTCCTGGAGCGGCTCGGCATCAACCTGGACAAGCTGAAAGCCTTCGCGGAAAATCTCTACCCGGGCGAGATAACCGGCCTGTTCAAGGCCAAGCTGGAAATATCAAAAAAGATGGAAAAAACCCTCGCCATGATCCAGTTCAAGCTGGAGGAAAAGACCATCAAGGAGTTCCCTGATCTGCAGATGGAATCGCGGCTCAACCTTGAAAAGCTGGCGGAGATAATGAAAAAGGGCGACATAGACGGGCTCACCGATACGGATTTCCCGACCCTGATCCCGGACAATCCGCTGGAGCTGACCCCGGAAGAGACGGATGTCACCGACGATCTGGCGCGCCAGTTCACGTCAAGTCCCCGGATCAAGGAGCTGATGAAATACCTGTTTGAGGCGGGGAAGCTGTACCACGTCAATAACTACATCCTCAACATTCACGCCCTCATCCCGAGCACCGAGGACGGGAAATTCGACAAACTCTTCGGGAAAAAGGGGAAGGATCTCCTGAACCATATCGAAAAGATGGTGAAAAATATCGGCACGCGATATCTGGAGGGAAAGGAACAGGATCCCTTTGAACTGGCGGTGATGTTTTACCTCTGGTGCGGCCCCAAGTCCCCCTTTTTCGGCAAGCACGCGATGAAGACCTTCGAGCGCTATTTCTTCAAGGACAAGGCGACCCACAAAGAAAAGACGCTCCACTGGGGCGAAAATCTAAAGAAAAATGATTTCATGGACCTGATCATGGAGGAATTCGGCGCCGAACGGATCGTGTACGGACACACGCCGGTGGACATCTTAAAGGGGGAAAAGATCGCCTCGCCCGACGGACGCACGATCAATATAGACGGCGGATTCTCCGAGGCCTACCTGGGGAGGGGGCACTCCCTCATCCACACGCCCTACTCGCTGTACGCGATTATCCTGCCGTCCCTTGATGAAATCAAGGAAGCAAAGCACGCGAACCTCAAGTTCGAGGAGATCGCCCGGTTCGACAAGCCCATGAAGGTAAAGGACGTGTACAAAGGTACCGAACTCCAGAAAAAACGTGATGAATTATTGAAAAAAATCAGAGATTGCGATAAAAAGTCTCACTGATATCCACAGAATATTGTATATGGTGCTTTTAAATGCGGGGAGCCCCATCTCTGCTACCCGGTATGTCCGAATTTATATCTGATAAATTCTTGCCGGTATCTGCTCTGTATTAATTTTTGAGTTCGATTCTGAATATTATTCTTGAAATTAATATACCCGGGTGCATGGTAGGCGTTACAGGGTTTCGGTGTATGAGAATGAATATCTCCGTTCGAATTAAATTTTTCTCCGGAATCGACAAAGAACTCAAGCTCAATAACTACAACCCAACTACCGGGATCACCATGGACATCCCATCAGGTAAAAGATTGAAATGGACGCTGAAGACAGCGGGAATGAAAACATTTTCCAATTATGCCTTCTTTAGAAACGGGGAGCGGATCGGCCTCTGGGCCAAGCTCAGGGATGGGGATGAGGTATCATGCCTCAAGCCGTCCGGAGGCGGTTAAAGCCCATGTTTTCCGCCGTCCTATTTCGGCCGTCCGGCCTGTTGATTATCATGTACCAAATATTGCAATTACATACAGCCACAAAAAATACCAACCAGGAGAAGCACCATGCGTGAAGTTATCGGCACCAATAATCGCATACTGGAAATTGATCTTACTAAAAAAAAATTCACCGTAACTGAAATAAATAAAAAGGACCGCGATCTGTATCTCGGCGGCAAAGGAATGGGACTCAAGCTGCTCTATGACCGGATGGAGCCCGGCATTGACCCCCTGGGAGAGCAGAACATGATCGCCTTTTGTATGGGCGTGCTCATGGGAACCGGCGCCCCCTGCTCCGGGCGGTTCGAAGCGGTCACCAAATCCCCCCTCACGGGCATTATGATCACCGCCTCGTGCGGCGGCCCTTTCGGCATGGCTTTCAAGACCTCGGGATGGGACGCGATGGTCATCAAGGGAAAGGCCGGCGCTCCCACATACCTGTCCATAGACTCCAAAGGGGTGCAGTTCAAATCGGCAAAGGGGCTCTGGGGAAAGGACACGGGCGCGGCCGAGGCGGCCCTCGGTAAAGAAGGAGCCGGATCGGTCGTCATAGGCCCGGCCGGCGAGAACATGGTGCGCTTCGCCAATATCAGATCAGGTCACCGCTTCCTGGGCAGGGGCGGCATGGGCGCGGTCCTGGGCTCAAAGAACATCAAGGGGATCGTTGCCAAGGGCGGCGAAGTGAAAATCGTGCCGGTAAAGAAGAAACGATTCAACAGAATCAACAAGAAGTTTTTCAAATACATCAATCAGAACCCCATAACCTCGGGCTCCTACCGCAGTTTTGGCACCAACGCGAATACGAACATGTCAAACGCTGCCGGAATACTGCCGGTGAGGAACTTCTCGGGCGGCTCGCACGGCGAAGCGCACAAGGTCTCCGGCGAGACCATGGCGGAGCGCTTTAAAACCTCGTGGGACACCTGCAAGCCGTGCATCATCATGTGCGGCCACAAGGGCACTATCGAAGGGAAGGAAACCCATATCCCCGAATATGAAACCGTCGGCCTGCTGGGGCCCAACCTTGAGATTTTCGATCCGGTCAAGATCTCGGAATGGGACGGCATCTGCTCAAAAATGGGCATGGACACCATATCAGCCGGCGGCACCATGGCCTGGGCCATGGAGGCCACGGAAAAGGGTCTCATCAGGACGAGCCTGAAATTCGGATCGCCGGAAGGCGTTTCAGAAATGCTCAGGAACATAGCCTACCGGAAAGGGATCGGCAAAGACCTGGCCCTGGGTTCCAGAGGTGCGTCAAAGATTTACGGCGGCGAAGACTTCGCAATCCATGTGAAGGGCATGGAGATGGCGGCTTACGATCCGCGCGGGTGCATCGGTCACGGCCTCTCATACGCGACGGCCAACCGGGGCGCATGCCACCTGTCAAGCAGCCTTATGGTTCTTGAAGCGTATCTGGGCATGGCCAGCCCCTACGCCAAGCGGTGGAAGCACTACATGGTCAAGTTCATGGAGAATACGTATGCGGCGATGAATTCGCTTCACATATGCCACTTTACCGCGTTTGCCGTTTTCCTCGAGCCGCCATTGATAAAGCTTTCGCCCAATGCCTTCATCAAAATTCTGAACCAGAATATGTCACCCCTTGCGCTGAATCTGATGGACATCAGCCTCTGGCCGGAGCTCTGGTACGCGACTGTGGGAAAAACCTACATTCCATATCTCAGCATGCTGAAGTTCAGGAAAACGGGCGAGCGCATCCACATTCTCGAGCGCTACATGAACACCAGGGAAGGAATATCGAAGAAAGATGATACCCTGCCCCGGCGGCTCCTCACCGAGGGCCGTAAATGCGACGCCAAGGAACGGGTTGTGCCGCTCGAGCCGATGCTGAAAAAATATTATAAAATACGGGGGTATGATTCAAACGGCATCCCAAAAAAGCGGACCCTGAAGCGTCTCGGCATTGAAATAAAATGATTCTTCACTCATGACCATCCTTACGCAAGCTCTGCGGCCTGAGTACGGCATACATTCTATATGCGAGGAGCAGTTATGCAGATACCCGATTATTACGAATTCCTGTTTCATTCAAAAATAGTTTCCGGGAAGTGCTCCCTTGAGAACATTCCATCCGAGCTCGATGGCTCCCGCCTTTCCAATCCAGAGGAGCTATTGCCCGCCGACGCCCTGATGGTGCTTGAGCACGCATATGAGGGCACACCGCTCAATCGGAAAAAGGTCAAGAAAGGCGGGAGAAAGGTGAACTATTAATTAAAACGAACGGGCGCACCGCTTCATCGTGTGCCCGTTCGTATCCTATAGTTTCTGCAGCGGCCGCAAATAGCGTTCGATCCTGTTTTTAACTTCCATCGCTTTACCGGGATCCTTTATCTGTATTTCAACTTGTTTTTTGCCTCCCGGGGCCGTTTCGAGAACCCCTGCCTGTTCCAGCTTGACGACCGCGTTCTCGTAATTCGGCATTGAGAGCGATTCCGTGAGCTTCACCTCCCCCAGGTGATACAATGTGATACCATTTTTCCGCACTTCATACAGGAGTTCGCGGTGGTTCGTCTTCCTTTTGATCCGGGTGACGGTGTCGCACACGATATGGTATGACTCTAGAAGGTCTTGCACCGCCTTGGCGAAGAGGACGGGCTCGTCGCGCTGTTCGTTCCCCATCCTGACCACGCCCCCCTGTCGCGTAATAACAGAGCGCTTCTCCATGTATTCAAGGGTCCTTGCGATGATACCGGCGTTATCGAGCATCTCCTCGGAATAAATGAACTCCTGGGATAACAGATCCATCATATCCGCGAACGCTTCGGCGATTGTCTGCTCCCTGATCCCCTGGTCATCGCTCAGACAGAGCATCGCTATTGATATGAATGAAATGGGGAGGAAATAGTGCAGGATGCTGTTCTTGTAAAAATTTATTAACGGCCTATCGTTCTCGTTCAGGGTGTACAGCCCTTCCAGGATTTCGCTCCCCGCTTTCTCTCCGCCGGCCACCGCCTCGCTCACGATATTATCTTGACGATACGACTCCAGCACATAGTTGATGATCTCGTCATAGTTCGACGCTGCGGCGAGATGGTCGCTCATCCGTATGCCCCGGAAGATGCAATAATCGAGCAAAACAGCTATACGCCATTTCAGGATTTCCCTGGTGAAACCGTGAGCGGATGACTGGAGCATGGCGGCAGACGCGACCGAAAAGGGAGTGGCCATGATTATCTCGCTGATTCTTCTCGACAGGTGTCGCGCCAGGGAAACAGTGAGGTCCTCGCCCTCTTTAAGGCTGTCTCGGAATTCACAAAAGCTGACTGGCTCATTGAAAGAGAGGTAGACTTTACCGTACTTCCGCTTCAGGAGCTTGCGGCTCTTCACAAAGGTTGAGGTGGTATCAGCCTCTTTTTCCTTGCCCTTCAGTTCCATATGGTACGACGACTCTTCAAGTATGCGGTCATAGCTGATGGTGATAGGGATGAAGATCATGTCCCTGTTATACCCCTCTTCAATGGCGTCGATGAGGTATTTCAGGATACCCATCTTGGGCGACATGATCTTACCGGTTCTACTCCGGCCGCCCTCGATGAAAAATTCAACGCTGTATCCCTCGCTGATGAGCGTCTTGATATACTGCTTGAACACCGTGGGATACAGCTTAAGCCCTTTGAAGGAGCGCCGCATGAAGAAAGCACCGGAGCGCCTGAAAATAGGGCCCATGGGGAAAAAGGTCAGGTTCGCGCCGGCTGCGATATGAGGCGGGACAATCTTGTTCATATAAAAAACGCTGGACACGATCAGGTAATCCATGTGGCTCTTGTGACTGGGCACCAGGATGAGCGGGGCGCGCTGAGCCGCCTCTCTCACGCGCTTCAGGTCGTCGATGTTGTAATATATTCCATCGAAAATCTTGGTGAACATGTACTGGACGGTGCGGTTAAACCACTTGATAACGATAATGGAGAAATCCGCCGCGATCTCCTTAAAGTACTTATACGCCTTTTTCCGTAATTTATATTCCGGCGTGCGGTCCTCCTCCATCATGGTGTTAATTTCTTCGAGAACGTTTTTATGATAGAGGATTTTCTCCATCATCTCCTGCTGGGACTTGATGACCGGCCCCAAAATGGTCCGTTTTTCGTTGTTGTATATCTCCAGCAGCTTATTGCGTATTTTACGAGCTATCTGTTTCGTGTCATCATTGGATGACTGCTCGATCTCCTTCTTGAGATTGAGCGGCTCGGAAATCCTCATGAAGGCGGGCGTTGTGCTCCGGTACAAAGTTATAAGACCGGATAAGAATCCCCGGTCGCCGGTGGCCCGGGCCGTCATCAACCCCCTGGTCCGTTCCGGATTCTGATTCCAGAACAGAATCTGGGGAAACAGGTAGATGGGCTCATCGATGATCTTCTGAGCATCGACCAGGTGCTCAAGAGTATCTGATTTTATCTCGATATATCTCCGTATGAAAAGATTCCGGGACAGGAGCGAGAGAATAACCGCCTTGTCGGCGCGCAGGCTGCCGAGGATATAATCGAAGTCTGAAGGCGTCTCGAAATTTTTTCTTCCGACAATTTTGCTGAACATGATAGAAGCGCCATGAACAAGATTGACGATCATCTGGAATATATTGGGAGTAAAGTCCAGAGCCAGGTCGGGGATCCTGAAGTTATGGCTCCTCAGAAGGTTTACCAGGATCAGCAGCGGCGTATTCGCGCTCTGGTAGGATACATACGCCACCCTGCCCTTTTCCTTGTATTCCTGCAGCGTTTTCAGGCTTTCATTGTCAAAATCGATATTCCTAAAAAAAATGCTGATGATCCTCTCCATGAAGGCATTTGCCCCGGATTGGACCATGGAGTTCTTAATATAGAGAGTGTTGATGATCTGGACTGTGTTCATACCTGTACCACCTACCCGAGTTCATCTTCGCTGTTGACGATACTGAAAAACTGGTCCACTCCGACCACGCTGATCAACATTTTCACCCGGGGAGATGGGCAAACCAGTACCAGCTCTTTATTGCTGTCCACCAGGCTGTCTTTCAACTTTATCAATTCTCCCAAACCGGAACTATTCAAAAAAGATTTTTTTGACATATTGAATGCAATGACGTTCGCGGACGGCTGGCTCAGCCGGCGGACCTGATATATAAAATCATTAATGTCGGCATTGGTCAGCCGTCCCTGTCCTTCCGTTACATTGACCACAAGAACATCCTCAATGAAATGATAATCAATATCCATACTTTACCCCTAAAAATACGCTATAAACCAGCCGGGACCCGAATATCCCGCATAAGATATACAGGTGTAAAACATTAAAAAGCGAGCATGGGTCGTACTGTATATAATCACGCTTTCGCCTGCAAGTATTTTTTTCAGGAATCAACTCTTCAACAACACCTTCAGGTGCGTCCACGGATGCCTCCATCATCTACATGACTATACAATGGAGAGCTCATCCCATGATCCGGGATGCACTATCAGTATATATATGATTCCGTGGTTAATTCCACAAATTTCGGGAAAAATGTAATTGCAAATAAAACAATACTATTCGTAAAATGCCGTAAAGTCAATACATGGACTGACGGGATGTAGCGCAGCCCGGTTAGCGCGCTTCGTTCGGGACGAAGAAGTCGGGAGTTCAAATCTCCCCATCCCGAAGTATATTCAGACAATAATCAAGAACAGAATTAATAAACTTGCTGCATATCTAAACAAAAATTGGCATTTGTCCTCGCCAACTACGACGGGGACAAAAATTCAAGTATTATATATTAGCTTTGCAACAAGTCTATTATACCGAACCTTCTGTTTATTAACAAGCCCGAAATAATACTATCACGGACTGAAGCGAGACCCTGATCTGGCATAACATATGGTACAGCAGGATAAATCTTACATAGTAAATGAATTATACCCATCAGATCAGAAAAAGCGGAAGGACATTATAGATGCCCTGTGCCGGAAGATTGTTTCAAGCAGAGTCTGCATGGCTATAACGCCGGAAGAACTCTACCTGTCACTGGATGAAGCCATCACCAACGCAATGGAGCACGGCAACAGATGGGACCGGCGAAAAACCATTAACGTCACCGCTATGGCCGATTCAAAAAATCTTCACGTCACCATTACTGATCAGGGCCCCGGCTTCGATACAAGGGATATCAAAGCCAGCCTGAAAAAGCCAGACATCCTGAGCAGACGCGGGCGGGGCATCTATATCATCAACCAGTTCTGCAAAATATCCTGGAATAAAACAGGAAACCAGATACATCTTCAGATAAAACGAAAAGCATAGCAGATATCCTCATGCTGAAAGCATTCACATCGAAGGGGCTCATCCCGACGATTATCGCGTCATTGCTGATGATAAATCGTGACGCATCAGCCCGTATCCAACAATCCGGCCTCACGGATATGACCGAAACATTCAGAGAAATATCCGATTTTCTACAGGGAATACATTCCTTTCTGTCGGGCATTGCATTCATATCGGAAACAATCGGGTTCAGCACCATAGTCCTGATCGTCACGGTGATTGTTTTCTCTACTGGAATATCCGCAGTGGGCGTTCCCCGGGGCACAGCGTCTTTTCTCGCATCTTTGGCTGCCGCAAACACGCTCTGGATCCTGTGGAAAATGAGCTTCAAGGCTCCGCCCGTTGATTATATTCCGATGATCAAATCAAACCTGATCGTGTTGACGCCCTTGGTCGCGGCGGTGCTCACGCCAAAACTTATACGCCTCGTGCCCCGCGGAATCAGGCACAAGCTCTCATCCTTGACACGCAGGAAAGGGATGCTCGACGCAAGGCTGCTTCAGGAGCTGTATAGAGAATATCAGGCGAACAGCGCGCGGCTGAACAGCTCAATACTTGCCGACGTACTTGACTCAGATGCCACCGGAAGCGTGAACCTGTCACCAAAAACCCGCGCCGGCATCGATGCCATGAAAGAAACGATAGCGAGACTCGATCCCAACAGAAAATGAGGGATGTAAGGCACGTATACCATAAGATGGGAGACATTTATGAGCACTATTCAGACTGAACTATTGATTAACAAAACACGTTACATTTTCACGGCCATGTTTCTTCTCGTTGCGTTATCATCATTCCTTCAGAATGCCGGTACTGCAACATGGGGCGGGATTCTGGCATCCAGCGCCCTATTCCTGATCCTGGCAATTATCAATCAGGTATATCTATTCAGGAAAAAAATATCCGTCCCCCTGATATATATTTCGGTTACCGTGGAACTCTCACTGATATTTATAACGAAATACGTTATGCATTTCGATGAGCGGGTAGGATACGGAATGACCATTAAGGAACCGGCGACCTTTACCGTCTATTTTCTCTTTATCATCATGTCGGCCCTCCGGTACAATAAAAAACTGAATATTTACATGGGTATCTTTTCGATTGCTTCATACAGTCTCCTCTTAGTGCTGGCGGTTACGGACGGCGGGATGCATTTCACGCCCGACGTTACGAAAATGTTCGACAAGGACACCATCCGTCTGGCCAGTGAAATCCCCAAAATAATCTTCCTGGGAGCCTTCGTGTTCTTTGTTACAAAAATGGCAGACTTCACCTCCGGCAACATGAAGCGCATCGAGGACGCGGAGAGGACTTCCAACGCGAACTTCGTAGAGCTGAAGAGCGTGCTCGCATCGGTGGAGCAGACCGCCCAGGAATTGCTGAATCAGAGCAATGAGCTCAGCGTATCCTCCAATAATATCGATACCGTACTCAGCGAGCACGGAGAGCTCATGGCGGAGGTGGGAACCATCGCAAAGGAATTTACCGCCAGCATCGAAGAGATTCGAAGCAAATCAAACTTCCAATACCGGACCGTTGAAGACAACTTCATGAAGATAAAAGAAATATCGGACCTCATGGAAAAAATTAACAGCGACAGCTCGTCACAAACGCAGAAAGCCGATAACGCGCTGCGGCTTGCCAATATGAATGAACAAAACATCAACCGCACCATCGCTGCCATAACCGACATGAAGGAAAACTCGAAGAAGATCGAGGAGATATCGAAGACCATCAGCGAAATAGCAGATAAAACCAACCTCCTGTCCCTGAACGCCGCCATCGAGTCAGCCCGTGCTGGCGAGCACGGCAGGGGTTTCGCCGTCGTCGCCGACGAAATATCCAAGCTGGCGATTATGAGCATTGATTCATCAAAGGAAATCGCGACCATAATCAAAAACACGGTGGACAACATCGAGAATTCTTCAGTCATGATCGGCACGCTGGCTCAAAATCTCGGTCACATCATATCATTCGTGAAGGAGAATTCCACATTTATGACAAACCTCAGCGTAAAGACCCTGAACGAACTCAATGAAACCAAGATTCTTTTTTCATCTTCAGTGGACGTGGACCAGGCCGCGAAGGATGTATTGGAACTCGCGGGCCGACAGACGGAATTTGTGCAAAAAATACAAAACTGGTTCAATAACATGAGCCAACTGGGAGGGGCCGTATCAGACAGCCTGCGCGATTTGCAATCCCTGTCGCTCAGACTGAAAGAACGGTCGGCTGAGATGAAAAGCATTCTTGAGCGGACATAACTGGATTATACCCGGATGCGGCAATGCAAGTATTTTATTGACAATTACAGGCCCCGCTGCCAGTATGGGCGCACGGACCCCAGCAGGGTACTATCACTATCAAACAGATGAGTCATGAACATAGAACGAAAAGACATTGAGGGAGAATCCATTTTCATCATAATGGATGAACTGGTTTCACATAACATCAGTTACCTGTCCGACGAACTACACCGATTCGCAAAAAACGAAACCGGAGACGCGATTATCGACCTGACCTATGTGCGAAAAATAGACTCCATGTCCATAGCCGCTCTGATACGGTTTAAAAACATGCTGGCCGATAACGGCAGAACCATGCACTTGATCAACCCAAGCGAGACCGTACTCCGGGTCCTTGAGCTTTCCGGCCTGGAAAAATTCCTTCTGGAATAACCGGCGGCATCATGAAGCCTCTCACCCGCAATAATAGAATCAGGCGGAAAGGGCCGCTGGTTCTCATCATACTGGACGGTGTCGGCATCGGCCGCGAGAACGAGGGAAACGCCTTTTACCTCGCACGAACTCCGGTGTTGGACCGGCTCATGAGGGACTGTATGTACACCACGCTCAAAGCGCACGGCACCGCGGTAGGGCTCCCTTCCGACGAGGACATGGGCAACAGCGAGGTTGGCCACAACGCCCTGGGCGCCGGCCGCATATTCGAGCAGGGCGCGAAGCTCGTGACCGCCGCGATTGAATCGGGCAAAATATTCACCACCGATATATGGAAGGAGCTCACCGCCAGGCCCCTGTGCCAGGGCTCGGCGATTCACTTCATCGGCCTCCTCTCGGACGGCAATGTTCATTCCCACATTAGCCATCTCTTCACAATGATCGATCAGTGTGCCGTTACCGGCATAAAAAAAACACGGGTACACATCCTCCTGGACGGCAGGGACGTTCCAGAGACATCGGCGCTAACCTACGTCGATGTGCTGGAAAAGCATCTGGCTTCCCTCCGGAGCAAAGGTTTCGACTATCGTATCGCTTCCGGCGGGGGCAGGATGGTTACGACGATGGACCGGTATGAGGCGGACTGGAGCATCGTGAAGCGCGGGTGGGAGGCGCACGTACTCGGAACAGCGCGGCATTTCAAATCGGCCACTGAAGCAATCGAGACATTCCGTAAGGAACAACCCGGCATCACCGATCAGTACCTGCCCTCGTTCTCCATCGTCGACGAGGGCGGTCCCGTGGGAACAATTTCCGACGGGGATTCGGTCATATTCTACAACTTCAGGGGCGACCGCGCCATTGAGATTTCCCGGGCATTTGAGGAGGATAATTTCACCGAGTTCGATCGGGGACGGCTTCCGGGCATCGTATACGCCGGCATGATGGAATACGACGGCGACTTGAAGATCCCGAAGAAATACCTGGTGCCACCGCCTGATATTGAAAGGACCATAAGCGAATACCTTGTTCATTCCGGCATCACGCAGTACGCGATTTCGGAAACTCAGAAGTTTGGCCATGTGACCTACTTCTGGAACGGAAACAGAAGCGGCAAGTTCGATGAAGAGAAAGAAACATACATGGAGATTCCATCAGACAGGGTGGAATTTGACCAGCGGCCCTGGATGAAGGCCGCCGAGATTACCGACGCGGTTATCAGCGCCGTCGAAAGCGGGAAGTACGATTTTCTACGGCTTAATTTCGCCAATGGCGACATGGTGGGCCATACGGGTGATCTGAACGCCGCGATTATAGCTGCGGAGACCGTGGACTTGTGCGTTGGGAGGATATTGGAAGCGATCGACAAATCAGGTGCCGTCGCTGTCATTACTGCCGATCACGGCAACCTTGATGAAATGTTCGAGACAAACAAGAAAACCGGTAAAATCGAGCTGGATGAAAAGACAGGCCAACCTCAGCATAAAACATCGCACAGTTTGAACCCGGTACCCTTTATCATTTACGATCCGGATTTTAATAATGAATATAAGCTGAAGCAAACATCAGGTAGCCTCGGGCTAGCCAATATTGCTGCGACCCTTCTTATGCTTCTGGGATTTGACCCGCCGGCCGATTACCTCCCGGCATTGATTGCTTGGCAGGATGATTCAAACTGAATGTTGCACGACTACTTAACAGCGAAGTGGAAATAGTTTACTTAGATCTGGCAAGATTCCCCAGTATTGTTTCCAGCAAACTACTCCATCAATTATTTCTTTAGAAACAACGTAATTAATAAAACGATAGTTATCGGTAATATAATCATAGCATTTACATATTAAATTCAGAATTTGTTTGTTAAGATATTTACCAGCAGCTTCAGAAATAATATATGACAAAGACATCTTGCATATCTTCCGTAAATCAAGACAGTATTCATACTCACACTCACTCAAACTTATATGAAATTTTTGCCATTGGCAAGGATTTTCTCTATTTTGATAGCGGACAGACTTCCAGAAGAATGTCATATTATTATGATCCTGAATATATTTTTTCAACAAAAAACGTATAACATACATCCTCGATTTGCCTATTAATTTCGATGCTAGGTCTATTTTTTCGAGTGTTTTTTTATGCATATTTAGTGTCGTTTCAATTTTCATCAATTTCCCCCTCGATGATTAATATTTAACGTCGTTTTCAATAACCTATAACGAATTCCAAATCGAATAAATAAAAAAAAATTGATAGTTATCGGTATTTTATATTTTATAAAACTCTATTCAATTGTGTTAAGGATTCTATTGTAACATCCATATAATAATTGAAGATAAATACTGCTTTACAATAAACATGCTCAGGATATATCTGGCACTGTAAATTTGATGGCATTTTGCTCAGTATATGAAACCATTATTCACCCCACCCCAGGTAAATAATTATAAGCCAAAGGATGAGTGCGGAATAGTCGGGATCTACGGCAACCCGAAGGCGTCCAATCTCGCCTACCTGGGTCTGTATGCGCTCCAGCATCGTGGACAGGAGTCCGCCGGCATCGCCTCTTCCGATGGTCACCACATCTACCGGTACGCCGGTATGGGGAAGGTAATCGATATATTCACGCAGGAGCATATAAACAATCTGCAGGGTTACATGGCCATCGCGCACAACCGCTACTCCACAACCGGTTCTTCATTTCTGCGGAATGCCCAGCCCTTCCGGTCAGAATCTGTCCTGGGACCCATTGTCCTGGCCCATAACGGCAACCTCACCAATGCCGGGACCCTGCGTTACGACCTGGAGAAAAAGGGACATATCTTCCAGACGACGATTGACTCCGAGGTGATGGTGCACCTCATGGCTAAATCGGGAATCGATGACTTCCTGGACGCCCTGATCTTCGCTCTCAAGCAGGTGCGCGGTGCCTATTCGCTGCTCGTGATGAACCGCGAGAAGATATATGCCGTACGCGATCCCTACGGGTTCAGGCCCCTGGTTCTGGGAAGGCTCGGCGACGCTCATGTGATCGCCTCGGAAACCTGCGCCTTTGATATTATCGACGCGAAATACGTG
>MIBH01000057.1:23647-23815 GCA_001829455.1 Spirochaetes bacterium RBG_13_51_14 | reverse complement strand
CTCGTGGGCCTGTTCCTCCTCGCCCGTCCGCTTGAGCCGCGACAGCCCGAAATCGGTTATCTTCAGCACCGGCCCGCCGTCCTCATCAAACAGCATGTTCCCCGGCTTGATGTCCGCGTGGATTATCCCGAGACCGTGCACCGCCTCAAGGGCCAGGCACGCCTGACG
>MIBH01000057.1:23492-23609 GCA_001829455.1 Spirochaetes bacterium RBG_13_51_14 | reverse complement strand
CGACCATCGCCTCTGAGAGATTTACCCCGCCCGCCAGCTCCATGACCACATACCAGGCTTGGCTGCCGTATGATACGCTGACAGAGCCCGCTCCCATGACCCGCACAATGTGCGGGT
>MIBH01000057.1:10626-23427 GCA_001829455.1 Spirochaetes bacterium RBG_13_51_14 | reverse complement strand
ACCGCCACCGGCTTCAGCACCTTCACCGCCACCGGCAGGCGGTTTTCAAGGTCAAAGCCGCGGTACACATAGCTCATGCCCCCCTCGGCCATGAGATCCGCTACCTCATACCGGTCGGCTATTCGTGTGCCTGATAGGTTCATTTCTATTTATTTTTAAGGTAGGAAAAGATGGCTTTATATATATACAAATACTGTTTTTGTCAATGTATTTTTGTGAACGTTGTGCGAATATTTCTACACGCGGGTTTGTGTACATTCGAATTTTACTCTGACACCACATCCGATTGTGCTCTGACACCTAAATGTACCGATAACTATCGGTTCATTATTTGCTCTGACACATTGAAAAGCCTAAATCACGCAGGCCTGCAAAAATCTTGGTCTGACCCACGTACTTATCTTTGAATTTACTCTGACCCCGGCATCCGCTATAATTTTACTCTGACCCCCGTATATATCCTCAGTTTTACTCTGACCCCCGAAATCATCTAAAAAATAAATCTTGTTTTTTTAAAGCAATTATGATATTTTGCGATAATGTTTGTCCGATATGTACATAAAATCGTATTAGCGACTATACTGATTTGTATATCAGCCCCAATCGTTCCAACATGCACCTCTCAGGGTCCACATCAAGTTAAAAGAGTCCCTGTAGCAAAAAAGGGCGTTATCAATCTCAAGGATTGGAACTTCGAAAAAGACGGCCCTATCCCGCTGTCGGGCCAATGGGAATTCTACTGGATGCGGGACCTCAAACCGGAGGATTTTAAAAAACCGAAATCACCTGAACCGGACGCCTATATCCCGCCGAGATACTGGAACAACTTCGTCATAAAGGGTAAAAAGCTGGATGGTATTGGATACGCCACGTATCGTCTCCATGTCCTCGGCGATAGAAAAAACCGGGAACTGGCATTGAGAATCAGGGATGTTTACATGGCCTACACCATCTTTGCCGGGGGCGAGCGGATAGGCGCGGCCGGCAGGTTCGGCACGGACGAAGCATCAGAGATACCCCAGTATCTTCCCCAGGTTGTCGATTTTCCAACAGCGGCCCATGAGTATGATATCATCATGAACGTCTCCAACTTCCATCATTTCAGGGGAGGAATGCCGAACCAAATCCTCTTGGGAAATGAGAGAGATATACGGGGCATGCGCGAAATCAAATTGTTTTCGGAAATATTATTCTTCGGCGGCATCATATTGATGGGGCTGTATCATCTCTTTCTTTTCGCCATCCGCAAAAAGGACCGGTCTCCCCTTTATCTCGGAATATTCTGCGTCGTGATATCACTATTCACCCTGATTACCGGCGAGCGGTATCTGATTTACCTGTTCCCCGATACATCATGGAACGTTTTCGCTTTGTTTATAGCGCTCTGCTATTTCTTCTCCATGATTGTGTTTTCCATGTACTGGAACTCGCTCTACCCCGATGAATTCCCGAAAATAATTCTCCGAGTTTTCCAGGTGATCGGAACGGTGTTCATTATAATCGCGATAGTAACTCCGCCGCGGATATTCTTATATTCAACATTGATCTTTGATGTCATGATAATCGCCGGGTGTGTTTACGTCATCTATGTCCTTATAATTGCGGCGGTAAAAAAACGGGAGGGCCCCCTGATTTTTCTCGCCGGTTTTATCATCCTCTCGATCTTCATCGTAAATGACATCCTGTATGACATCGGGATAATCAAGACCGGACAATTGTTCTCCATGGGAATATTTCTTTTCCTGTTTTTTCAGTCCATCGCCCTGTCCATGCGCTCCGGGCGCTCGTTCGCAGCAATTGAAAATCTATCGCGGGAACTGAAGTCCAAGACCGACGAGCTGGCGGAACTTAATCTCAGCCTTGAGCGGAAGGTTCAGGAGCGAACGAAGGACCTGGATAAGGCACAGGGAGAACTGAAGACGCTCCTGTCGGTATTCTCCGAGATGAACGACAACCTTTTCGACGTCAATCGCGAGCTGGAGTACGCCCAGAAGACGATGCAGCAGGATATGGAAATGGCCGGCAGCGTACAGGCGCAGTTTTTCTCCAAGATTCCCCCTACGGTCGAAGGGTGGGACCTCGCCTTCGCGTTGAAGCCCATCGCGATCGTGTCCGGCGATCTCTACGATTTTTATATGACGGGCGACCGTCTCGCGGGCGCTTCCCTGTTCGATGTCTCGGGCCACGGGGTCGCTTCGGGACTGATCACCATGCTCGCAAAGTCCATCAGCTATCGACAATTCATGCATAACCCCGCCGCCAATCTCAACCATGTGTTAAGGATGATAAACGAGGAGCTGATTCAGGAAGTCGGCAATCTGGGCAATTACATCAGCGGCATCATGCTTCGCTTTACAGACGGCCGGGTCGATTACGTCAACGCCGGCCATCCCGATATCATCATTAAAAGAAGCGATACCGGCAGGGCGGAGATCGTCGGCAAGGGGAGCCGCGATTTCAAGGGCATGTTCCTGGGATTTTCCTTCTTCACCAGGCCCTACGGCATGCTCACGTTCGAGATGAAACAAGGCGACGCGCTTGTCATGTATACTGATTCCCTCGTGGAGTCCATCAACGGGGAGGAGCGGCAGTACGGCATACGGAAATTGTTGAATTGTTGTGAGAGTGCTTTTGCTGATGCGACCGCCACGGAGCTGCTTGACTTCATCATGAACGATTTCAAGACCTTTATCGGGGAAACTCCGCAGATGGACGACCTGACGGTCATCATCATAAAGAAACTGTAACATTCCCCTCGGTCATCGCGGACGCTTTCTCTCATCCATAACGGCCGTCGCGATCACACCTCTGGATGATTATTCATCCTTGATCACCCTCATGTTCCGCGCGTCAACATAGATCCTTTTGTCCGTGCCGAGAAAATCAACAATGATCCCCTCCATGAGAACGCGCGCCCCCTTTTTCAGTCCGGGGATGATCCTCCCGGAATACACATCGACCGCGCCGGCCGGTTCGCCCCGAGCATCGTCGACCGTAACGGCAACGATCTGGCTCCGGTCCTTCTCGCGCACCGCGTCCACTCTTCCCTTCCAGCGCACCGCGTATCCGCGATACCGGTATTTATTTTTTCCCACCGTCGGGTAGGGAATCTCGTCGAAATGACGGTCCTCCTGGTTCATGATGAACTTTATCAGGAATTCAACTTTTTCTTTCACGACGAAATTGACGTTGCTGTTGTACAGACCGTTCAGCATTATCACGGCGTCATTATGCCGCTCGGCCTTGATCAGCTGCCGCGCGCGATTGAAGTCGTCCGTCATGTCGCGCGCCGACTGGTAGTAGACGGCGACCCTGTCTTTTTTGATGTTCTTCACCAGATCGTATTCCATGCCGCTCACGGACACCATGTCGATGCTGCTGTAATCCCGGTTAGGCTTTACGATCTTCGAAACGGCGTCTCCCAGCATTCCCGAACGCACCAGGTACCAGACGCCGGTACCAGCCAGTGCGGTCAGTCCGGCCACGGAGATCATCGCAATCAGGGTAACCCGTATACGGGCGTTCCGGTGCATCCCGCTCATACGCCTGCCCTGCGGGCCGGGGAGGTTCGTTGAATAAGCCTTCTTGAGTGATCCGTCCGGACGGGGTATATTGACAAAATCCTGAAGCCGGGCGTTTTTCTGCAGAGCGCTGAAATCGGAAGCCGCGCCGATAAGGCTTCTGCCGCGATGAAGGTGCGCGTCCGCCGGGTACCGCGCAGTAAGGTCGATATAGAGCTGCAGCGCCTCGGCCTGACCGGCGGCCGATTTCAATTTCAAGAAAGCCTCCATCTGCTTCAGGGGAAGGTAGGAGGAGTTCATGTCCTTCATCTTGGTAACGAACCGGGCGAGCTTTCCGAACTGGCCGGTATACAGGTAGGCGACAGAGAGAAGAAGGAGCACGTAGATATCACCAACGCCGGAGGATAATACCTTTTCCAGGATGAGAATGGCCTCCTGGAATTTTTCTTTATTGAGGGAGCGATAGGCTTCCCTGATAAGCCGGTAATTTGATTTCGCCGTATCCACGGTTCGATTATAGGTAAACCGGGATCCGTCCGTCAATCACGATTTCGCCTGAACAAACCGGTTATCTGGTCTATGATGGAAACGTTATCGTCCCGCGACTTGCCTATGAAAAAGCCGGCGACGACGAGAATTACCACGATGAGCGTTTTCCACCAGCCCAACGTGAAAAGGAGAATGCCGATGACAAATCCACCGGCCGCTCCGGCGGTCTTCCCGGGATTTTCACTGACCCAGGCTGCTATTCGGTCCAATAAATCCATCCCTACATCTTCACCCGCTCTATGTATTCGCCGCTTTCGGTGTTTATTTTTATGAAGTCGCCCTCATTCACGAACAGCGGAACCTTCACCTCGGCGCCGGTCTCCACCTTGACCGGCTTCCGCACGTTGGTCGCGGTATCCCCGCGCAGACCCGGTTCCGCATAGGTGACCTTGAGCACCACCGCCGCGGGCGGCTCGATGGTCACCGGCTCGCCTTCGTACATGGCGATGTTGACTATATCCTCTTCTTTCATGAACCGCAGGGCGTCGCCGATGGCACCGACCGGAATGTGCTCCTGGTCGTAATTTTCGGTGTCCATGAAGACCACCGAGTCGCCTTCGCGGTAGAGGTACTGCATGGGTCGCTTCTCGAGCCTGACGTCCTCGACCTGCACGCCGGCATTGTATGTCCGGTCGATGACGTTCCCCTTTTTGACGCTCCGCATCTTGACCCGGACGATGGCGCCACCCTTGCCGGGCTTGTGGTGCTGCTGCTCCATCACCGTGTAGAGATCGCCGTCCAGCTTTATGACGTGCCCCCGCCTGAGATCATTCACGGAAATCATACGCTCGTTATCCTATCACTGTTATATCTTTTGAAGATTTCGTCAGCACTTCACACCCGGCCGCGGTTACCGCGACCATGTCCTCGATCCGCACGCCGCCGATGCCGGGGAGGTATACGCCCGGTTCGATGGTGATGACCATGTTCTTCATTAATTTCAGGTCGCCCTTTTTGACGGCCGGCATCTCGTGAACTTCCATGCCGATCCCGTGGCCCAGCCCGTGGCCGAACCGGTCGCCGTATCCTGCGCCGGTGATGCTGTCACGGGCCACGGCATCCAACTCGCCGGTGGTGATCCCGGGCCGCACGGCCCGCACCGCCGCCTCCTGCGCCGCGCGAACCACGCGGTAAATCCGTTCAAGGGCGGGATCAATGCTATGGACGAACATGGTTCTTGTCAAGTCTGAATTGTAGCCGCTGTACTCGCATCCCATGTCAATGAGGATCACCTCGCCCTTCATGATCTTCTTCGTCAAGGAGGTGGCGTAATGGGGCATTGACGATCCCGGCCCCGAGGCTATAATTGAGTCGAAGGAGCTCTTGCGGCACCCGTTTTTCCGGTAGAAGTGCTCTATTTCAACCGCGATATCCCATTCGCTGACGCCTGGTCTGATGATCCCCTTCAAATGACGTACGCAGGCATCGGTCTTTGCCGCCGCCTGCCGGAGAATCTCGATCTCATCAGGGTGTTTGATCATGCGGATCTCATTCACCACGTCGCCGCCGGGCGACAGTTTAACGCCGCGAAGGCCTTTTTTCATGCTCCGGTAGACCGACAGGGGAGTGGCATGCTCCTCCAGAAAAAGCTCCCGAATCCCTGCCTTTTTCAGTATAGTCTTTAAAGATTCTAAGAACTCGTTTTTTTGCAGCACAAACTCGACGGATTTCGGCAGGATCGACCGGGCGTATTCCTCATACCGGGTATCGGAAATGAAATAGGAGCGGTCACGGTCAACGACCAGATACGCATAGGTCCCGGTAAAGCCGGTGAGATACCGGATATTCACCAGGTCGGTTATGAGATACGGCAGGGGCCCCTTTTTTTTAAGCGTTGCGGCAAGCTTTTTCAGGCGCATACGATATTCCTTCACTAACATTAAATGAAGGGCGCGGACGCATTCCCGCGCCTTCCCGGCGCAACTTCATTTCAACAAATCCTTGTAATCGTCCCGGCCCCGGGATTCGGCCCGCTTCCTCATCCAGTCCTTCTCGTCCAGCGGAACCTCCTCAATTTCGTCATCATCCCGCCTGACTAGCTTGACCGCCTCCGCCGGGCATGTGGTGACGCAGAGACCGCAGCCGATACAGCGCTTGTTTACCGACGCGACATCATTCATGTCGATCGCCCTTACCTGGCACCGGTCCTCGCAAACGCCGCAGGCGGTGCAGAGGGAGGCATCGACCACGGCACGGTAGTTCGAGCGCCCCACAGCGCCGAGCTCTCCCATTTCGTTGATGCCGCGGAGCATGCCGCAGCAGCAGCCGCAGCAATTGCAGATGTAGATTTGCCCCTGCTGCTGGTTTGTGGTCATGTGGACCAGCCCGGCCTCCTCGGACATCGTTAAAATCCTGAGCGCTTCGTCCTTGGATATCGGTTTTCCCCAGAAAAAATTATCAAAAAAGTTTTCAAGCGGCGCGATGCCGAGGCAGACCTCGCGGGGGTAATCGCATCCCCTGCCCAGCAGGTGTTTTTCCTTTTTGCAGATGCATTCCTCGACCGCCCACGACTTGGCGTTTTCGATTAATTTCGTCAGGCTCTCGTACGGCTCGATGACCGAATCGTGCGGTATCTCCCGTTCGATGGGCACCACTTTCATGATTGATGGGCCGTGGCCGTGAAACTCCTTCCCGAATTCCCTGCTGAAGTATGAATCAACCATCTCGGCGAATTCCCGGTCCATGCGATAGATCTGCCATTCATAGATCCCGAATGCGAAGGGCATCAGTCTGTAGATGGTCGCCTCGCCGATGGTGACCTCGAAAATCTGGCCGTTATTCGCCATCTTCGGCAGGATGGCCTTCAGATAATCCGCGTCTTTTCCGGTCCGGGCCGCCATAGCATCGGCTGTTTCGAATTTCATTTTCATTGTAACGGCGATTCCGGCTTCTTCCTCATTGAAGATTTTTTTCAGAATCCTGATTTCAAGACCGTCGCTGGCGGGGGGAAATCCGTTCGGCATTGTATCGAGAACATCCCTCAGCTGGTAATATACCTCATCGGCCATGGTGTACCTCCGCGCCTGTTATTTCGGCCAAACATAACACTGTTATGTTATATTGCAAGTATTTTTCACGTATAATTCGACACCCCCGTCCCGGGATTGCCACAGTATCCGGCCGCATGAATAAACAAGCGGCAATCGCAAGCTGGGGAATTACGCTTTTCGTGTATTATGGGCAAAAAATAGATCTGCTTCATTTAGAGGCAGATCTATTATCAGTATAAATAAAACCTGAAAAAATTACTTCATTTCTTCTTTTTTTTCCGCTTCACATGCTTTTTTGCAATCAACAGCGGCTTTGTTGCATTCATGAATCTTTTTTTTGTCTTTTTTCGCTTCTGCCTTGCATTTTGCTGCCGTATCTTTGCAGTTCTTCACGCACTCAGCTTTTACTTTTGCCTTTTCCGACTTCTCGCCTACTACTTTCGCCTCTGCAAATACTGTCACGGCCGAAAAAACAATAATCGCGACGACACTAAGCATCTTTTTCATTTGTTTTACTCCTTTTGCTTTTTAATTTTAACTCTTTAAATAACCCTTAAAAATCAATCTTCATACATCATTTACGTAAAGGTTGTCAATAATCCATTAATCCTTTATTGTCAATACCATGCCGAATTGTAAAAAAATCAGTAAATAACCGCTCGAAAAATCAGATGTTGAATCTACTAAATTTGCATATTTATATTAAAAAATATCCGCGGACTGTAACATTATAAAATTAATATTTACATTTTAAAAATTGTATTTTTATCATTTTTTTAAAAAAATTAAACATGATGAAAAAAAATTCATGTTTTTGTTATTATGCCAAGCCATCAATATTCCACCCATCAGCCGGATGCCGTTGGATATGGATTAATGATTATCGAAGATTTTATAACAGGTTTGATATAATAGCATCTGATCCGCAGCAGCATCGAGGCCGGGCTTCCTCAATACACACCCTTCATAAAAGTATTGACATGGAGCAAACAGGCCCGTCATAGTTTCTTAACGCCGGTCAGCTGATTTCCGGCAGACGGATCCGCATCATATGAATAACGCATAACACATCGGACAAGGAGCCGGTCATGTCAACATGCAGTTATACCGTGGATGAGCACGGCGTCGCCCTCATGGTCATCAACAACCCGCCGATGAACGCGCTCAGCACGTCAGTCATCAGCGACATTCGAAACAGCGTCGAGAAGGCCATCAACGACAGCGCGGTCAGGGTGGTGGTTTTCACCGGCGAAGGCAAGGCCTTTATCGCCGGAGCCGACATCAGCGAGTTCACGGTCCTGAATTCGCAGGAGGAAGGAAGCGATTGGCTGAGAGCCGGCCAGGATCTATTGAACATAATTGAGAACGCAGACAAGCCTTTCATCGCCGCTGTTAACGGGTTTGCCCTCGGAGGGGGCGCCGAACTCGCGCTGGCGTGCCACATGCGCCTTGCGGATGAAACAGCCCAGATGGGACTTCCCGAGATCAAGCTCGGCATTATACCCGGGTTCGGCGGCACGCAGCGATCGCCGCGACTCTTCGGCACCGGCAGGGCCTACGAACTGATCCTTTCGGGGAATTTCATCAGCGGCCGGCAGGCCGCGGAGTACGGCCTGGTCAATCGTGCCGTCCCGAAGGGGGAAGTGGTCGTCGAGGCGAAAAAGCTCGCCCAGGCCATCGCGCGGCGGGGAAGGCCGGCGGTCAAAACCGCCATGCACGTCATACGAAACGGCCTGACGATGAATTTCGCAGACGCGCTCAAAATGGAACGTGATTCTTTTGGAACATTGTGCGAGACCGACAACAAGCGGGAAGGAGTGGCTGCATTTCTGGAGAAGCGCGATCCGGTGCCGAAGGATACCTGATGCGTCAGCACACGCTCCGATTTGTCAGAAGTGCCGCGCATGTCGAAGAATTCATCTACCATGAGCCCCGTAATCAGAAAGGCCACGGCCGACGATCTTGAATCGATCTGCCGGATCGAGCAGGAAGGACAGGGCCGCTGGAGCCGAATCCAGTTTGCCGACGAGCTGAAGCTGAATTTTTCGCGTGTTTATGTTATTGAAGACGGCGGCGCGGTCATCGGCTTTGCCGTTGCCTGGATCGTGGCGGACGAAATCCAGCTCAACAATATCGGAATAAAGAAAGAATTCCGCCGCCGGGGACTGGGCACGCTAATCATGAACAAGATCATCATGCATCCGGATGACGCAGGGCCACGGAAAAAAATCTACCTGGAGGTGAGCGCGCAGAACAAACCCGCCATTCTTTTTTATCGGAATAACGGTTTTATTGAAATGGGCCGCCGGAAAAATTATTACGACAGCATCGACGCCATCCTGATGGAGCGAGAACTCCGGACATGAAGATACATGACGTCTATTTCCTCAAAAGCTGCGCGAAGGTATCCGACTTCCCGCGGTATGTATATCCCGAATTCGCATTCGCGGGCCGGTCGAACGTGGGGAAATCATCCCTCATCAACATGCTGATGAAAAAAAAGGGACTGGTGAAGACCGGGTCCAGGCCGGGGGTCACGAAAACCATCAACTTCTTCATCCTCAACAAAGGAATATCCGTCGCCGACCTCCCGGGGTTCGGTTACGCCGAAGTTCCCCTTCAGTTGAAAAAGACCTTCCTGCCCCTGATCAGGAACTACATTCGCGCGAGGGAAAACCTGAAACTTGTCTTTCTCCTCATCGACATCAGGAGGATCCCCGACCGCTTTGAGCTGGATCTGCTTTCCCTGCTTGCGGCGCAGCGGATCCCCGCCGCCATAACCCTCACCAAGTGCGACAAGCTGTCCCGCAGCCAGGGGCGGCGGAACGTGCGCATAATCAGCGAGTCCCTGGGCATATCGCACGACGCGCTGTTTGCGACTTCCGCGAAATCGGGATATGGAAGAAAAGAACTGCTCGACTTGATGGACGAATACGCGGCTGTTCCGCGGCCTCCGGACGGCTAAATGCGAGCGGTTACCCCGGCGTATTTGCCGCGGATTTCCTTGTAATTGATCTTGTCATTGAAAATTTTGTACTGGTTCTTGCCGGAATACTTGGCGTCATAGAGCGCGTCATCGGCGGCCTTCTGCAGCTTTAAATATTCCTTTTTGATATTATCGGAATTGATGCGCTTCAGCTTGTTGAAATCCATCGTGAAGATCGCGACTCCCGCGCTGACGGTTACCCTTACATCGGCCTTGTCAAAATCGTACTTCAGGGAGTGGAGGTTCTTGAATATCTTGTCCAGGTAGGTGACCGCTCCCTTCAGGTCTGTCGAGGGCAGTATGACGTCGAATTCCTCGCCGCCGAACCGTATGATGTAGTCGGTGGGACGCGAATACGTCTTCAGTATATTGGCAAGATCAATAAGAACGATGTCGCCCTTGTCATGGCCGAAACGGTTGTTCAACTTGGAAAAGTTGTCGATGTCGAATCGGATGTAGGAAATCATGTACTTGTCGTTGGGGATGATGTCGATTATTCGGGAAGCTGATTTTATGATCATCGTGAGATAGTCGTCCCGGTATTTGAGCAAGTTTGTTTTCCAATCGACATTGACCTTTTCTTCGAGTATGCTGTTTTTATCAAGGAGCATGTGGTACTCAAAATTGAGCTTTCGGAGCGTTTCCATCACGCCGTCTTCGACCGCCCCGCTCCGATACAGATGGGTCATAATATTAATAATGTTTAAATCGAAACTGCCCAGCTCCCGCTCAGTCCGGTCCCGCTCATTCCTATGTTTCATCCCGTTACCCGTTCGCTTCTTTCCCGAATTTATGATCCGTACCCGCGCCGTTGCCGTCGCCCCGGTAACGCTGCAGAGACACGGCACGCGAAAAACATGAGGCAACGCGCCGCTCTTTTTAAATAAAACAGAGGTGTGTGTATTGTCAAGTAATAATCAGATCTGGGTCATGAGGTACATGATACGGCTGGCCCGTTCAGACTTTTTATCCGACATGATTTTCATCAGGTAGGGCGTGATGCTCACCCGACCGGCCGTCTGGGCGTCTGCGTCCATCTGCCTGAGGACATCGATGATAAGAGGATCTTCCCAGTTGAGCATGATTTCAACAGAACTCTCCGGCGGCATATTAACCATCTTGTTCGCGAGGACCTTGACGTTCCTCCGGTAGCCCGAATACTGGCTTTTTTCCTGCTCGAGCTTTTTCTTCTCCAGATCAAGACCTTTCCGCATCTCCTCGAGCTTATCTTTCCGGGAATCCATTTCTTTTTCTTTTTCGGCGATCAGCGCCTCGCGCTTGTCAAGATCCTCGATCCGCTCCGTAAGCTTCTGCTTTTCCTTTTCAAATTCCTCGCGCTCCACCAGCGACGGCTCGTCGTCCCGGGCCTCGGTCACCAGGACCGGCTCGCCCCTGAACCGATTCACGTATGAGTACAGGTCCAGCAGGCCGATATAATCCATCCAGAAAAGGCCGAACCCGGATATGAAGATGATCAGCAGAACAAGGTATAATATCTTTGCCCTGTTAGATATATTTCTCATGCATAACCTCCCGTGGTGCCGGCGCAGGCGCGCCGGCGACAACGCCGGTGACGGACGGCAGCGACAGCTCAGTTGCCGTTCTTCACGTAGGCATCGATCACTTTATTAACGTACTCGCGGGTCTCCCGGTAATCGGGCACCCCGCCGCTCTCATCCACCGTTTTCCTGCCGGCATTATAGGCCGCCAGCGCCTTCTTGTAATCCCCGTCGTATTCTTGAAGAAGACTCTTGAGAAACCCGACCCCGGCGCTTATGTTCTCATTCGGATCAAAGGGATTACGGACCCCCCGTTCCTTGACGACCGACGGCATAAGCTGCATCAATCCCATCGCCCCCCGCGGTGATACGGCGCGGGGATTGAAGTTCGATTCCGTCTCGATGACGGCCCTCACCAGGGACGCCGGCACGCGGTTGACCGATGCGTAGTAATCGGCCAGCTTTTTGATTTCATCCACGGTTTTACCCTGGATGCCGGCTGCACCGACCCCCGCCGCGGGTGCGGCCGATCCGCGCGCATCGGAAAGCGCGCTCCGCTGATACTCCTGATAGCTTTTTCGCGCATGCTGGTTCTCGTTCTGGCCGACCGGCCGCTGCCGGTTCAGTCCGAACCGGACCTTGATCTCATGGATCCGCTTCATCACCGCGAACATGTTGTCGATCATAACTGCCCCCCTAGGCCGATTCCCTCTTTCTCATCTGAAACAGTTTCTGGTTCATCTCGTCAATTTCCTTATTGATCTCCTTGTTGACTTCATAATTATGCTGTGCGAGCTTCCGCTCCTTGAGTTTCTCAACGACTTTACGGGCCCGCGAAGCCTCGATGAGCCGTTTCCGCACTTCCTGAATCTGCGGTTCCATGCTTTTTATCCGCTCCTCAGCGGTATCGATGGCGCGGAGCGAAACGTCGACAAAGCGCTCGAAGAGTATCGCCTCGCTCGATGAATAGGCGCCCCGTCTCAGCTTGTCGCCGAAGAGCGTCTTCTGCTCCTCGATACGCCGCCGCAGCTCCTCCTGTTTTTCCCGCTCGCGGTTCTGCACCCTCAGGATTGCGGCTAGTTCGTGCTGGATTTCCCGCTCGCGTGCCTCGCGTATATTGAGCAAGGTCTGCAGCCTGAATTTGAACTTTTTCATGTTTCGTCCTCAACGCTGAGATCTGCTTTCATCCCTCCCCCGCCCCTCCCATCAAGGGAGGGGGGAATCCCTCGAGATCGCGCCAATTATCTCACGATGCG
>MIBH01000057.1:9821-10480 GCA_001829455.1 Spirochaetes bacterium RBG_13_51_14 | reverse complement strand
TTGTGAGCCAGCCGCCGCTCCAGCACGATGTGCCCGTCAAGAATGCTCCGGGCATGGTCCGCGATGGGCTCGTTCATATCGTCCGCCTCTACCAAAACCGAGTAGAAGCCGGTGATGCTCCCGCCGCCGGCGATCGTGCCGGCGCGCTCCATGAGTTTTGCCATAAGAGAAAACGTCGAAGGGGGATATCCCCGCATCGCAGCCGGCTCCCCGGCCGCAATGCCCACCTCGCGCTGAGCCATGGAAAACCGGGTGATGGAATCCATGAGGAGGTTGACATGCAACCCCCGGTCCCGGAAATATTCGGCGATCGCGTGCGCGAGGTACGCTCCCCGGATCCGCAGCATGGCGGGCTGGTTTGACGTTGCCACCACAACCACCGACTTGCGCAGCCCCTCGGGGCCCAGCTCTTTCTCCACGAAATCCTTCACCTCCCTGCCGCGCTCGCCGATGAGTCCTATGACATTAACGTCAGCGTCGGTGTAACGGGCGATCATGGCGATGATCGTTGATTTCCCCACGCCTGAACCGGAAAATATGCCCAGCCGCTGGCCCCGCCCGACGGTATTGAGACCGTCGATGGCCCTGATTCCCACTGAGAGCGGCTTGTCTATGATGGCCCGCTCGAGCGGATTGAGCGGCTGGCTCGTGACCGGATA
>MIBH01000057.1:9259-9783 GCA_001829455.1 Spirochaetes bacterium RBG_13_51_14 | reverse complement strand
GCGCGCCGATGCCGGAAACGACCCTGCCGAGCAGTTCGTTCCCTACCGGCACCATGAGAGCCGCGCCCACGCCGATCACGTCCGCACCGGGGACGATGCCCTTCATGTCTCCGATGGGCATGAGGACGACACGGTTCCGGTTGAACCCCACGACCTCGGCGTAGAGGTATTCCCCTTTATCGAGCCGGATCTTGCAGAGCTCGCCGTATTCCACATCCGGACCGATCGACTCGATGGTGAGGCCGACCACGCGCTCCACCCTGCCGGTGTGCTTTATGGGATCCAGCTCCTCAATGATGCCCCGGTACTTGGACAGGATATCGACTTTATCATGGGGGAGTATTTTTATCATACGTTATGTCTCATTGTTATCCATTTTTTACGCCATGCGCGTGTAGCGGCGTAGCGCGCTACGCCGCTACACGCGCATGGCGTCATCTTATATCGTCGTCGTGCTTCTGATAGCCTCCTCGATGGCGTCCAGCTGGGTCGATATCTTCGCATCGATGGCGCCCACGTCGGTT
>MIBH01000057.1:3595-9247 GCA_001829455.1 Spirochaetes bacterium RBG_13_51_14 | reverse complement strand
CCGCCCCGCTCGACCCGCGAATCTTCATATATGTTGACCTTCTTCAGCGATTCCATCATCTTGATCAGCTCGTCTTTGTGCGCCGTGGTCATGTCAAGGTCGGCGAAATTGACACGGATGTCGATCCGATCCCGGTCCTTGACTCGCTTGATGGCCTCTTTGATGTTGTTGATAACGACTTCGCGCCGCTCCACGATCTCGTCCTTGATGACCTTGCGCGCGATCATGAGTATCATCTCGGTCATCAGCTTCTCCGAGGACTTTATGATATCATCCCGTATATCCACCGCCGTTGACACGATGGTGCCCAGCCGGTCGATAAGCCGCATGACCTCGGCCTGGCCCTCCTTATATCCCTCTTCGCGGCCCGCGTCGTACCCCTTCTTATACGCCTCGTGCTCGATCTCTGATACCTTGAGCTCGGCCTCCTTGATCATCTTCTCCGCCTCGAACTTCCCGCGCTCGATCTCGCGCTCGGACTCCACCTTGAGGCGGTCCATCTCCATGTTGATCTGTTCCTTGGAGGTCTGGAGCTCGCGGAACGCCGCCTGCCGGCCCTCCTCCTCGATCTGCTTGGCCCGCTCCCGGGCCTGCTCGAGCATCTCCTTGACTTCTTCCTCGGTCTCGCGGCGGTAGCGCTCGAGCTCCGCTTCCATCTCCTCTATGGACGGCCCCTGGTATACGTCGATGGGATTCCCCTCGTCGTCGACTTCAAACTCCTTGAAGTCCTCGGTCTCGATAAGGTTTTTCTGGTATTTCGAGGGCAGCTCGATCTGTTTGGGCATGTTCATCTGGCGGATCTCGCCAGGTTTAAATACAAGCTTAGACAACCAGTTCCTCCTCTCCGGCCCGCGCAACAATGATGTCGCCGGATTCCTCAAGTTTTCGTATTATATTAACGATTTTCTGCTGCGATTCCTCCACGTCACGGAGGCGAATGGGGCCCATGAAATCCATGTCCTCCCTGAGCAGCGCCGACGCCCGCTTCGACATGTTCCGGTAGATCTTCTCCTGCACCTCGGCGTCGACTCCCTTGAGCGCCTTGGCGAGATCCTGAGTGTCCACCTCGCGAAGGACCTTCTGTATCGAGCGGTCGTCGAGCAGCACGATGTCCTCGAACACGAACATCCGCTTTTTGATCTCCTCGGCCAGCTCCGGGTCCTCCTCCTCCAGCGCCTCGATGATGATCTTCTCCGTACCGCGGTCGACGTTGTTCAGCACCTCGACGATCGCGTCGATGCCGCCGGCTGAGGTGAAGTCCTCGCTGGCGAGGGTCGAGAGCTTCCGCTCAAGAACGCGCTCAACCTCGCGGAGAACGTCCGGCGAGGTGCGGTCCATCTGGGCGATCCGCTTGGCGACGTCTGCCTGAATCTGGTGCGAGAGTCCGGAGAGTATCTGGGCCGCCTTCTGCGGGTCCAGGTACGCCAGGATCAGGGCGATCGTCTGCGGGTGCTCGCCCTGGATAAAGTTCAGGAGATGGCTCGGGTCGGTGCGCCGGATGAAGTCAAACGGCCTCACCTGCAGCGACGAGGTGAGCCGGTTGACGATATCGATCGCCTTCTGCGTTCCCAGGGCCCGTTCGAGAACGTCCCGCGCGTAGTCTATGCCGCCGTTCTGGATGAATTCCTGGGCCATCATCATTTCCTGGAACTCTTGCAAAACCTTGTCTCGGTCTTCCGGTTCTATCCGGTCCAGACGGGCAATCTCGAATGTCAGCTGCTCGATCTCATCCTCGCGCAGGTGCTTGAATATCTCGGAAGAAACCTCGGAGCCGAGAGAAACGAGAAAAATAGCGGCTTTCTGGCGCCCCGTCAACTGTGTTTTTTTCGATTGAAGCATCGGTTAATTCATCCTCTCGCACGGGTGGATCGGATACACTATATTATCGGCCTCTGCCTGCGCCGAAAAGCTGCTTTTTTCAATGAAAAAAACATGAAAAAACAGGTCTGCGCTATTGTGAACCCGAGAATTTACGCCAAATCACATTACATTAATCTCACCTATAACAAAATAACACTATTAATAAACGAAAGTCAAACCAAAATTGGACAGCTCCTGGCTGTCCGCACCGTTAATACTCCTCCCCCTTGATGGGGGAGGACGGGAGGGGGTGACACGAACTAATCCTCAAAATCGGGGATATAGTGAGTTATTTCATCCTCCCCTTGCCCCTCCCATCAAGGGAGGGGTGAACACACCCCGAAATAGCTTCCAGGCGTCTATTCCTCGGCAAGCCAGGTCCGTAAAAGCTGCGCCACATCGTCCGGCCGCTCCCGGGCCAGATTGATGGCGTTCTCCTGTAGTTCCAGCCGCGCCCGTTCTTCGAGGGAAAGTTCCACGTCTATCCCCTCCTCCTCGGCGGCGCGCAGGGCCGCCTCGCGCATGCGCTGCTGCTCCAGGGCGAGCGCCTCCTCCTTGGCCCTCCGCCGCCGATCCAGCTCCTTGGACACGGCGCGGAAGAGTATAAACCCGACGAACAGGGTGATGACCCCGATGAGGGCGGCGAGAAGTATCTTCTTGATCTGCTCCTTTTTCCTGAATTCATTCCTGATCGATTCCCAGTACCTGCTCCGGTCGAACATGATGTTCTCTACGGCCACCTGGTCGCCCCTGCCCTCGTTGTAATTGATCGATTTCTTTACGATATTTTCGGCTTTCTGCAGTTCCTCCTGTGTAAGGGGCGTCTGCACCGGCTCCTTCGCCGGATCCAGGTCGTATTCACCGCTCGGAAGCTTCGGCAGGTTCTGAATGCCGTCTATGGCTAAGGCCACGGATACCTTGGATATATCATAGGGATCACGCTCGATCTTCCGCATGGTCTTGTTGACGGCGTGATTTCTGATGTCCTCTTTCTTGCTGTACTTGGCGTACTGATCGTCGCTGGCCTTGTATCCCGGCGGCGTGTTTCCCTCGGTTCCGGCCGGACCCTCGGGATTCCAGCCGTGCCCCTGGAACTTCTCCTGGGTCGACTTTTCCGATATCACCAGGGAATCCTTTGTCTTCCGCTCGGAATACGGCGTGGCGGGATTGTCCTTTTCCAGCTCTATCGGGGTGTACTCCTCCTGCTCCTCGGCCACTTTGTCCCAGTTGAATTCCATGTTGAGCCGCAGAATCTGAATCCGGTCGGCGGAATAGATCCGCTCGAGGCCGGCCCGGATGTCCTTCAGCATCCAGACGCGCGCCCGCTCCTCCAGCTTGTGGCGGTATTCCAGAATCGTGTATTCCGTCTTGGCCTTGTCGAGCTCATCGTCGAAATCGGATATAATGTTGCCGTATTCATCCGTGACGGTGACGTTCTCCGGCTTCAGCCGGTTCCCCACCCCGCGCGATACCAGGTATATGATGCCCTTGATCTCTTTTTTGGAGAGCTTCTCGTATCCTGACTTGAGATGAACGGTAACCGCGGCAGTATAGGGCGTCTCCGTTTCAGAATAAATGCTGTCCTCGGTCATGGCTATATCAATATCAGCTTTATCAATGTTAGCAAGCGATTCGATGTGCCGCTTGATCTCGTCCCGCAGGGCGCGCATGAACTTCACGTCGAGTTCCCGCTCCGTTTCCGTCCACTTGGTTATGTCGAAGAGCTTCCATCCGGGAATGCCCTTGGGGATCATCTTTTCCTGGGCGAGCTTGGTCAGTATGATATCGCGCTCGGTCGGACGCACCATAATGCTGGTCTGCCCGGTTGTCTGGTAATGGAATCCCATTTCCTCCAGCTTTTTCGTCACCTGGCCGAAATCGTCGGCATTAAGTTCCGAGAAGAGGACGACATTCGGCTGGCCGCTTGACACCGAGAAGAGCGCGATGAAGGCGGTTACAACAACGCCGGTAACAACGGCGATAATGATCTTTTTCGTCCGGTCAAGCTTGCCGAATACATCCTTAATCTGGCCGAATATCTTTCTTAGAAATTCTAACATAGGATCCTCCTCCCCATACCGGTTAGCATGGTTTGTACCGCGGAATATGATGACTCGCGCAATGATAATGAGACATAATACACATTATCAGGATAAAAAAAAATGTCAATTAATTTTTCTAAAAATATCAATGAAAATATACATAAAAATTAATTGAACATTACAAAGACCATCCAATAAGACCCACCTTTCCTCCCCCTTCCCCTCCCATCAAGGGAAGGGAGATATCCCTCTGTTATCTCAGATTAATCAACTCCCGGTAGGCCCGGATAGCTTCGTCCCGTACTGCCTTGGTGAAGCTCAATGCCACCTCCGCCTTCTGGGCCGCGATCATAACCGTGTGAATATCAACCGACTCCGGATCATAAATCATCTTCTGGGTGAGATCCTCGGAACCGGTCTGCAGATCGTTCACCTTGCCCAGGGCCTTCATCAGAGAATCGGCGAACGAGGTGGACACGTCGTCGTACGCCGGCTCCCGCTTGACCTGATTGTCGTAATGAAGGGGGTGCGTGGTCCTCATGGCGACAATATGGCCCACGGGTTCGCTATTAACGATATTCATCACTGCACTCCTTTGATGGTATTGTACATCATTTCTATCTTTGACGTCTGGTTGAGGTCATTGACCTGGGTCCAGATCCGCTCTTCGCGCTTCAGCCTGAACCGCTTGGACATGTTGTGCGATACGTGTATCTCACTGTTTGCCGACGCTTCCCGGTACATGGGTTACCTCCTTAAATGCCGCCCCTGCCGATCTCCAGGGCCTTGTTGAACATCGTCTTCTCGTTGTTGATCATCTGGACGTTGGCCTCGTAGGACCGCGATGCCGATATGAGATCCGTCATCTCCATGACGATATTGATGTTCGGCATCTCCACATACCCGATCTTTGGCCCGGTCTTGATCGCGTCCGGGTGCGTCGGATCATACACGAGCCTGAAGGGGGACTGGTCGTCCTCGATCTTCACCACGCGCACCCCCCTGCCGGTCCCGTGATCGATCCGCTCCGGGACCAGGGGCGATTTGTAGTTGGGCCTGATATTCACCGGCGCGAATATCGCCCGCTTCCTCCGGTACGGCCCGCCCTCGGGCGTACGCGTGGTGGTGGCGTTGGCGATGTTGTTGCTGATCAGGTCCATCCGGAGCCGTTGGGCCGTGAGCCCGGTGGCGGATATATTGAAGCTATCGAACATTCCCATCTGTCATCTCCTTTCCCTATACGACCCTCATGACGAACTTCAGCATCCTGAAATTATTGTTCAGGTTGGTCGTGAAGGCGTTGTATCGCATCAGGTTCTTCGCCGCGTCGACCATCTCTTTTTCCACATCCACGTTGTTCCCATCGTTCCGGAAGGTGGTGTTGTAATCAAGGTTGATGCGCGGCCGCACGGTGGTTATGTCCCGCGGCACGAAAAAGGGGATATGGCGGCGGTCGTTCATGAGGGCCGGGACCCGGTTTTCCGTCTCCTCGCGATCCCTGACTGCGCGCTTCAGCTCGCTCTCGAAATTGACCTCGCTCCTCTTGAAATGAGGAACGTCGACGTTGGCGATATTGTTGGATATCACCTTCCGCCGGAGCGATTCGACATCGAGCCCCTTTTCCAGAAGATAGTTGGTCATCATCAGTTTACTGCTTTCAAACATGTGCGTTCCTCATTCTGGCGGAATTTCACCCTATTAATTAAATCGGCTAAATCTGAAATACTTAAAGCTTTTTTTATTAAGGGAC
>MIBH01000057.1:2650-3586 GCA_001829455.1 Spirochaetes bacterium RBG_13_51_14 | reverse complement strand
ATGGACATTCCTGAGAATGCATCCCATATTTGTGGATGCACCTTAAAAACCGCCCAACCCCCCAGAGGTGGCTTTTGGGGCAATCCCCTTTTTTTATGCCGCATGAATTTTTTTTGTCCGTTTTATGCAATTGGGGAGACTACATGGTTGAGACCCTGTTTGGGCGAATTTCAACTTGAGTTACGGCATATAACCGGATTCTTCCCGATCAGACAGGTCAAAAAATATCAATGCGCAGGAGTCATCACATGAAAAAAATAGTCTTATTATTAAGCTCCGGTCTCTTTATGCTCTTCATCACATCATCCGCCATGGCGGTCGGGATCGGCGTGTATGGAGAACTTCAGCGGGGAGCGACATTCTACGGCGGCAATCTGGGGGGCGCTCTGAATGGAAGCACCGATGATATCGGCGGATCCGGGGGCCTGATCATCGACACGGCCGTGGCAAATGACGAGCTCTTCAACTATCGGCTGAAAATCGGCGGCGGCAGATTAGCTCCCAATAAGCAGAAAGTACTCGCATTTAACCTGATTAATACGTTCGGCGTCTCTCCCCAGGGAATGCACGGCAAGCACGTGCGGTTCTGGTTCGGTCCCCGCATCGGATTACACTACATGAACGCAAAATTCGTCAGCAGGAACAACAGCGACATCACAACGGCCATGCTCATAGCCATGCTGTACCCGTCACTCCTCCCCTTCGTCGCACCGCAACTCTTTACAACGTCCGGAACCACGAGCAATATCGATTTTTTCAAAGGAGACATCGGCCTGGTTCTCGCGGGATTTAACTTCAATTTCGGGGACTCGCTCACCATGACCGTTGAGCTGGGTTTTGACTACGGCTTCTCGATCGGAAATATTAAAGGCGCCGTGTCAGACGCTAAAGGGTACGGTGAAGGGATCGAGGGATTCGCGACAATAGGATTTCTCT
>MIBH01000057.1:0-2568 GCA_001829455.1 Spirochaetes bacterium RBG_13_51_14 | reverse complement strand
ATGAGCTTGCCGAAGTATCAGCACCGGCAACGGACTGCCCAGATGCCCCCGGAGCAAGGCCTTTAAATTTAAAACACATAATGCCGGCTACGGTATCCTCGCCTCGGCCTAGCGTTCGGATAATAATAAAACAAAATATTTGACAAATCAGCCGAGTATGGCTAAAATGATAAAAAATATGGTCAAACGGGGGTGCGCAATGCCTGCGAAGTTCGTGAAAAAGACGATAGTGTTGAACCAGGATTATATAAATAGAGCAGTACGGTTATTTCACGCGAAAACGGAAAAAGAAGCTGTTAACCGCGCATTGGAAGTCGTCATTGAAGAAGAGAGTATAATCTCCGTGCATGATGAAATAGGCGGTTCTGAAATCATTGAGCGGGTTTATAAATGAAAGTGATATTTGACACCAACATATATATATCATGGATTAGAGAACGAAAATTTTCAGATTTGATGGTGGCGGTAAATACTCAAAAATATATTTCATCATTTGTCATCATGGAGCTTTGGGCCGGGGCAAAGACGAATCAAGCTCAGCGGGCGTTGGAGAAATTACAGAAACCATATATTGATGCGGGGCGATGCATCCTGCCTTCATGCAATGATTTCATCAAGGCTGGGGGAATATTATCAAATATGCCGGCTCAATATAAAAATAAGGTTCGCAGCTCCGGATTCGTGCATGATATCTTTATCGGGTTAAACGCTCTCTCGATCGGCGCGTTATTATTTACGGAAAACCGGAAAGATTTTATGATTATACATCATTACCTGCAAGAGCTTAAGATCGAGTTCGTTTAACCCTGCGTACGAATATGACCATCTATGAAAAAGCGCCTTATTCAGTATTGGCCCAGGTGAAACAATGGGCTTTACCTGTACTGCTTGCACTGAGCCTCGTCGAAATGAGCTTGCCGAAGTATCAGCACCGGCAACGGACTGCCCAGATGCCCCCGGAGCAGGGCCTTTAAATTTACTGTCTTCTTAACATCCGCAAGCCAGGCCCCGCGCTCCTCTTCCGTGTTGGTGACAACGATACTATTTTACCGTTGCCGCGGCCCGCTCCTCCTGGCTCATTGACGCCAGCTTTTTCACTTGGCCGACATCAAGACCCAGGCCTGTGGCGACACGTGTCCCATAATCAGAATCAGCTTTATAAAATACGGCCGTCTGCCTCATCTGTATTCTCTTCTGGGCACCGCCCAGGTGACCGACAATATTGCCCGCAAGATTTCCCTTATCCTGGTCAGTCATTACCTTGCGATACAGGTCCCCCGCCTGCACAAAATCATCGTTGGGGTGCTGATATTCGAAACGGCCGGCGTCGCCTTCAACTTTAAATTGCGGCTCCAGGTCATTTTTATCCGGGCCGGGCCCTCCAAAGCTATTGGGCCAGTAGTTGGGCTCGCCGCCGCCGTTGCCGTCAACACGCATGAAACTGTCTCTTTGATAGCTCGCCTCAGGCGCATTTTTCGGAGCATTAATTGGAATAAGATGATAGTTTGGCCCGAGCCTGTGGAGGTGGGTATCATGGTATGAAAAAAGACGGGCCTGCAGCATCTTGTCAGGCGAAGCGGCTATGCCTGGAACTAAATTACTCGGATTGAAGGCCGCCTGTTCCACTTCGGCGAAATAATTCTCCGGATTCCGGTTCAGGACAAGTTTTCCCACTTTTATGGGCGGTACGTCTTTGTGGGGCCATACTTTGGTGACATCAAAAATATCGAAGCGGTAGTCTCTGGCCTGTTCAGGGGTCATTATCTGCATCTCCAGGGTCCATGAAGGATGGTCGCCGTTTTTGATGGCGTTGCAAAGGTCCCGCGTGGCATGGTCAGGGTCTTTGCTTTTCATGGTATCAGCTTCCTGCCGCGTCAGGTTCTTAATCTTCTGGTCGGTTTTGAAATGATACTTGACCCAGAAGTATTCACCTTTGTTATTGTACCATTTGTAGGTATGGCTGCTGTACCCGTTCATGTTACGGTACGTTGCCGGCGTTCCCCTGTCAGAGAACAAAATTGTGACCTGATGGATCGATTCCGGTGTCAGGGACAGGAAATCCCAGAACATGTCTGGGTCCTTGCAGTTGGTGGCCGGATGACGTTTCTGGGTATGAATGAAATCAGGAAATTTTAAGGGATCCCGGATGAAGAAGACCGGTGTATTGTTGCCCACCAGGTCATAATTCCCTTCCTCCGTGTAGAACTTCACGGCAAACCCCCGGGGGTCCCTCTCCGCATCGGCAGAGCCCTTTTCTCCGCCCACGGTTGAAAAACGGACAAAGACATCTGTTTTTTTGCCCACCTGGGACAGAAACTTGGCCCTGGTGTATTTTGCCACGTCAGCGGTAACTTCAAAATAACCATGGGCTCCGGCCCCTTTGGCGTGCACCACCCGTTCCGGTATACGTTCACGGTCAAAATGCCCGAGCTTTTCAAGCAAGTGAGCATCCTGCATGAGTACCGGTCCGCGCGTTCCCGCGGTCATGCTGTTCTGATCATTTCCCACCGGTGCGCCAAATGCTGTTGTTAATTTTTTCTTTTCCTTTGACATTATTTGCCCTCCATT
>MIBH01000056.1:7050-41540 GCA_001829455.1 Spirochaetes bacterium RBG_13_51_14 | reverse complement strand
CGCTGATGGGCTGGCAGCTCAATGAGACGAATACTGGACTTGCTGGTGTTGGAATCGATAAAAATTCATTGCCACTATATACAGGCCCTATCGCTCCCGCAGCAAATACTACAATTTCTATGCAGAAAATTACCGGAGCCTTATGGCTTTACAATGGCGGAATAACAATAGATCGTTGCTGGATACAGCCTACCGGATCCCAACATCTTGGGTCAATTATTTTTACATATGATCCCACTGTTGGAAAATGGGCAACAAGTCCAACTACTATTACGAATTGTGATATAGACGGTACAGCAGTTACAGACCCTTATATATATGCTGATTTTGCGATAAGGGGAAGTGGAATAATCGCACACAATAATAACATATACGGCATGGGTGATGGCATCGGACTTTTTCATCATGATTCCATGAATAGCAGTATAATCCAGAATTATATTCATGGGTTACGGGGTGGCAATTTTGGTTCGCCATCGCAACCATCTCATGGTGAATCCATGACGATCAGGAATTTCGGCGGTTCTCTTTGTCTAGTTCAAAATAATTACCTTGAAAGTTTGATAAATACTTCTGGTTCATTATTCATACAAGCATGGGAGGGGGCTATTGATAATGTAACCATTGAAGGAAATTATCTCCATACGCCCAATTATTGTATAGTTTTGAACATGAATACTCATGGATATGGAAGTCATATAAGGGTCATCAATAATAGATTTGAAAAAATTGGATTTGGCCCTATTGCATATGACGGTCCCGCACCTGAAACATTTACTAATAATTATTATTATAATGCAGGTAATCCACCAGAAAATAATGGAGCCGCGATAGACTACTAAAGCAGCAAATAATCGTTTCGGAACTTCGGGATTTGGCCCGATTGCTATAAGCGGGGGCTCAGGATGAGCACGCAACTCACTCACCGGTCAACTTAAACTTTTCTTGACAAGTATTGCCTCATAATATTTTTAATGCATCATAGCGTATAACGGCTTCGTTCATCTTTCATATACGGCAATATTACTTTATTATGAGACAAAAATTCTTTTTACCGACAATCTCGGCATTACTCATATTGTCAATCGCCTTA
The DNA here is from genome assembly GCA_001829455.1 of Spirochaetes bacterium RBG_13_51_14. Classification (GTDB taxonomy): domain Bacteria; phylum Spirochaetota; class UBA4802; order UBA4802; family UBA5550; genus RBG-16-49-21. The sequence goes on along the minus strand of MIBH01000056.1, from coordinate 40,447 downwards.
AATGTTGCCCTATATCATATAGCTGTTGAATGTTATAAACAGAAAAAAAAATATCAGATTGATCCGACCGGCTCTTTATTTTACTCTTATAAAAACGGAACCGCCCAAAAGGGAAGCAACAGCGCGATCAGGATAGTTTTTTTCGGAGATTCCCGGATTCATCAATGGAAACCGCTACCGCTCATGCCCCGGTGTGAGCTGATAAACCGCGGGATGCCCGGCGAGACGACAGCACAATCTCTTCTTCGTATTGATCGTGATCTATTATCATTGAAACCGGATATCGTGGTCATCGAACTCGGCGTTAACGATTGCAGCAGCATCGGCGCGCTGCCGGAGATAGACAGAACAATAATTGAAAAATGCAAGTCTAATTTTGACAACATTATTTCGATGCTGCACAGGAAGAGGATAAGGACGGTAGTTCTCACGATTTTCCCCGCCTCGACGATCTGCCCTGCCCGATGGCCGGTCTGGTCTGAAAACACCAGGGAAGCCATACATGAAGTAAATTATCACTTGATGAAAAAAAATTCGTCGGATAATATAGTTATCAATTGCGACCCCATATTTCTTGAAAATAGAAAGATGAAACGCGAATATGCCGTTGATTCATTTCATATAAATAAAGACGGTTACAAGATGCTGAACGCTCTCATAAAGCCGCATCTGTCGACTTCCAAAAGTGACTGCCCCAATATTGCTTCCTTAGCTCGGGAAATTTCTTGAACATCCTTATTGCTGTTTTGCCCTTTAATGTGCCTACTACCTCTGAAACAGCCATTTTTGGTGGTATTGTTATACACATATGGATATGGTCCTTACATACATGTCCTTCAATAATCTGTACCCGCATCCATAGACAGAGCTTTTTAAGCTCATCTTTAATTGATTCTTTTACTTCCCTACTGAAAATTTTGTACCGGTATTTTGGCACAATTACAATATGATACTTGCATTCCCATACTACATGTGCTAATTTGTCTATACCCATTTTATCCTCCTGTAACTTGTTTTTTGTTCAGGAGGATTTATTTTTCTTAATTTTTTTTAAACTAATAAATGGTATAACTCTTCCAAACTTACCGGCATAGCCGGTAGTTAAAATTATAATTTAAATACTGTTTGACAATTTATCTTCGGCCTTTTTTCTATTAATCACCATCTATGATTCGTATCATACATAACTATTACACCGAGGGCTTTCCGTCTCGAGTAGAATTCCCATCAGGATTAAAGGGACTATTATTATACCTTGGTGCAATTTTCACACAATGGCCGTCAGGCCTTCAACGAATCATGAAGTTCCAACCGTTCATTGCGTTAGTAATCAGCCTGCTTGTTGTCTTCCTCTTTAAAAAAGGATTTGAATACGTACCGATAGCTATTGTCTCGGTGATCTTCGCTTTTTTTTACATAACCTTCCGGCTATATCTCTTAAAGGATACCAAGGGCATCATTACCATTTTCTGGGACACCGCCCTCATCTTTATTCTTAATAATATGCTGCTCTTCGTGATCCCATTTTATTTCAAATCAATGACTTTTCCATCGCGAAATATATTTTTTGCACCGGTAATAGTGGGCCTAACGGTTATAGCAAGCTGGTACCACCTGTACCAGTGTTTCATAGCCAAGCATCCGCTGCGAAGTTCCCTGTTTTACGCCCTTACTTTTTTCTGTGTTCTTAACTTCCTCTTCCCGATAATTTTCGGCATGCGGAACATATTCAGCCTGCTACTATCTGGTGGAGTAGCAGCAACGACAGTAGTGCTTTTCGTGTATCCTCATATTGACATTCTAAAGAATAAAAAAAATACTACCGTTTTTCTCTTTGGTATCGCTCTTTTCTTCGCACTTCTTTGGTTTGGGAGAAGTATCATTCCGCCGTCTCCGCTGAAGCTTACCCATACCACTGCGTGCCGCAATATTGAACTTTTCAGGCCGAAGGAATCCTTCTACAGATCAAAAATCGATATAACTCCGGAAGTGTACTTTTATTCTTCTATATTTGCACCACGGGGTCTTGCAGAAAAAATAAACCACGTTTGGTACCACAATGGCAGGCGGCTTTTCACTGTAAGTTTGAGTGAAATCCATGGCGGCAGGAAAGAAGGATTCGGCACATGGTCTCGTCACACAATCCTCGAAGGAACTGGTGAATACATGGTAGAAATTTGGACTGCAGGTGGGCAGCTCTTAGGTATAGGGAATTTTGTTCTATATTGATTGTATTGAATAATTATTGGGAACGGTTAAAGTACAATATTTTAATTCATCTACATTAACGTAAATTTATTGCAGATATTAGCAATCCCGATAGCTGATGTATCCCGTGCGAGACCCTCCGCCAAAGGTTAGTATATGATTCCTGTATTACTGTATATAAGGGGCCTGTTAAAATCAGACATCTTTCTTCCATCTTATAAAGATTGTTGACATATAACAATAAGGATATTATAGTAGACTTGTTGTTAAACTCAATAATCAGTGATTTTTGCCCCCGCCGCCGGAGGCGGCGGGGGCAAAAATGAATAATTATGAGTAGTTATGCAACAAGTCTAGGATAATATTATCAAAAAAAATACCATAATTCAGACATTTTCAATTCCAGATATCTACCAAAGGGGACGGTAATGAAGATAAAGATAAACCAAACTGACGACACCGTTAAAGTTAGCCTTGAAGGCAACCTGGAATCCACCACCATTAAGCCCTTTAGTGACAAGATCACTAATATCCACAGTTACGGAAAGAACGTTGAGATTGATCTGGGGAAAGTTGATTATATCGATTCATCTGGCATAAGGATATTACTGACACTTAAAAAAAAGCTCCAGGAATTTGAAAAAAACCTGACTATTATAAACTGTTCAGAAAATGTAAAACGCATATTGCAACTATCCTCGCTGCAGGGCATCCTGTGAATCGATTTCCTCATTAAACTGTTCGAACTGTTCATAACCTATGATAAATCTGGTACGATGTTTTAGTGCGCGTCTTTTACAAAGAGGAGGGGCTACACTTTTCCTCTCAGACCGAAATGTTCTGATACAGATTTGGCAATAGATATGCTTATTATATGAAGCCAGGAAATCAATAGATATCCGATAATCCTAATTGCCGGCATGTTTATCTAATGAAGTATAACGACCGGGTTGTAAAAAATAGTATCACAACCACCATTCTGAGCGACGCTTGCCGCTTCATACAGATAATTGAAGTAAAAAATCTCATAAGACAGCAATTTGTGATAACGATGATGATCTGTTGGAGGTAAAAAAATGGAAAAAATATACTATCCCCAATCGCTTGCGATTATAGGCCTATCTTCAAAAGCGAACAACATACCCCGCCTGGTACTGGAAAACCTGATCCGTTGGGGTTACAAGGGACGAATTCTCGGGGTTAATCCCCGCTCAGAAGATCTTGAAGTTGAAGGTATCAGAATGTATAAAAAAGTCGGTGATCTCCCGATCGTGCCAGATCTGGTCTATGCCCTGGTACCGGCTAAATATATCCCGGACATCGTTGATGAATGCGGTGAATTCGGCGTCCGGCATATGGCAATCCCATCAGGCGGTTTCAATGAACTGAATCAGGAAGGTAGTAAGCTCGCCGACCTTTTAATAGAAAAAGCCCATAGGCACAGCATCCGGTTCGTGGGTCCCAACGGAGTCACCGTGGCCAACACTGATAACGGTCTCTGCCTCCCTTTCGTACCCTCCTATCCCCCGCCCAAGGGCGGGCTCTCAATAATATCCCAGAGCGGTGGCGTTGGCCTCATGCTCTGGAATTTTATGATGGATGAAAATGTTGGTATGGCTAAATTCGCCAGCATCGGAAACAAACTTGATATGGACGAGGTTGATTTCCTGGAATATTTCGGCCGAGATCCGCAAACGAAGATAATCGGCATGTATCTCGAAAGTATAAGCCGGGGGAAAGAGCTTCTGTCAGCGGCTGAAAAGATCGATAAACCCATCGTCATACTAAAGTCAAACACCACCAGCGCCGGACGAAAAGCAGCCATGAGCCACACAGCAGCGCTCTCCAACGATGATGAGATCATCGACGCGGCCTTCGCTCGGGCCGGCATTATCAGGATAGCACATCTCAATGAATTCATATCTCTCGCAAAGGCTTTCGATCTGCCTCCTATGCGGGGCAACAGATTAATGATGATGAGCCCGGCTGGCGGCATAACCGTCATGATGGCGGACCTGTGCGAGAAGATTGGCTTCAGGTTCGCTGACCCCGGTAAAGACTTTTTCAATGGATTAAGAGGCTTCTCCAATGCCGGTGTCATTAATTTCTCGAACCCCCTGGACATGGGGGACATCTATGATCCGAATCTCTATACAAAGATATTTTATGAAGTAATGCATAACGATAACGTTGACGGCGCCGTGTTCGTGAGTCAGTGGCCCCAGATGCCACGTGGGGAGGATGTTTTTTATAAAATGTTCCATACCGACATCTCCAAGGAAGCTACCGGCACCATGCTCTCATCGGGCAAGCCGCTGGGGGCGTGCATCTTTGGCTTATCCGGAACAATATCAACAATAAAGAAAAACATTAACTTCCCTCTCTTCGACAGCTTTGAGGAGATGATGTTCGCACTCAAAAAACAGTGCGATTACCAGATGAGAAAACTTCAAAAACCAAGGGAATACCATTTGCCAGACAAGATTGACACGGCCGTTGCAAAAAAATGGGTCAAAGACCATCCCGGCGATATCGGTGAGGAGACCCTGGAACTTCTTTCATGTTACGGCATATCAGTAGCTGAATCGGCTGTAGAGCAAGATGCGGACAAAGTGGTTTCAATCTCAAAAAAAATTGGCTATCCCGTGGTACTCAAAGTGGTATCGCCAGACGCACTCCACAAGTCAGAGGCAGGTGGGGTCATCATTGGATTGAGCGACGACCAGTCAGTGAAAGAGAGTTTTGAAGAGATCAGGAAAAACCTTATTAATTACAAGAGCGACGCCCGTTTCCAGGGCGTCAGGGTCATGAAGATGGCAGGCGATGGGTATGACATGTTCATCGGCGGCAGGCATGACCCATCCTTCGGCCCGGTGGTGTTTTTCGGATACGGTGGGATTTATATTGAAGTCTTCAAAGACGTAAAAGTCCTACTCTGCCCCGCCGGTCGTGAGGAAATCGAGGACAAGGTACGCGAACTGAAATCTTATAAAATTCTAAAAGGCGCCAGAGGCAAATCAGAGGGTAATATTAATGCGTATGTTGATATGATACATCGAGTAACTCTTCTTCTAGCTCAAATCCCGGAAATACTGGAGCTGGACATCAATCCGGCCCGAATACTGACTGATGGTTCTGGAATCATCGCCTTAGACGCAAGAGTTCGGATAGCTCTTGACATAGCAAAATGACCTCAAAGATGTACAGACGGACAGAACAAACAAATATCGATATAATGTCAGGATAATAAATTCCCGTGGAAATATTTGACTGATAAAAGGAATTTTAGTATTTTAAAATAATCTTAATATTATGGAGGCTGATGATGAAACAAGTTATGACTCTTCTGGCTGTAATGATACTGTTGTCTAATGCTATTATAGCTGCGGAAAAACCGAAAGAAGCATTATCTAATACAATGACCCTTTCAGGTACTATTATCGACAATCTGTGCGCAAAGGCCCACAAGACAAGTATCGAATCATTCATAAAAACACATACAAAAGAGTGTGCGCTGATGCCCGATTGCGCTGCCAGCGGCTATTCCCTATATCATTATGGTGCGCTCATTCCCTTCGATAATGAAAGCAGTCAAAAAATTGAACAATTTCTTAAAATTAAGGATAGCTCATTGAACGTAACGGTTGTGGTCGAAAAAGCTGCTGGTGATACGTATTCACTTATATCAATAAGGAATCAATAGCTGCATCCTTTCGACGCATCAATACTAATATTCACCAATTCCTGCTCGAACTGAAGCGACTTCATTTCTAATTCAGAAATGAGGGATTCAAGTTCATCAAAAAGTGAATCGATATCAGTACGGGTTTTATGTATCTCTTTTGATAGGCGTGATATCGTTTCGCTTTTACCAGCGCTGGAAGCGGCTATTATCTCATTATTCATGCCAGAGAGCTGTTTTTCCTTAGTTTGAATGCTTGACTCAATGTGAGCAATTTTTGCCTTCAGTGGATTAATTGTTTTTGATTTTCTTGAAAGGATATCAGCCCTTACTTTTCGTAAATCTTTCTTGCTCACGTTTTCTTTGAAATCAGTAGCTTGAATAAAAGGCATCCCAACTATGGGTGCATCCCTTTCATCCTCCCATCCAACATTATCAAGGAAGTTCTGATACGTTCCCTCGAAAACGGATACTCCGCAATCCTGGAACACCACGAAACGACTGGCAAGAGAGTGGAGGAACATCTCATTGTGTGTAACGATCACAGCTGCGCCCTCAAAATCATCGATGGCTGCGAGTAGCGCATCGCTGGACTCCATGTCCAGGTGGTTGGTTGGCTCGTCAAGGAGAAGCAGGTTCGACTGCTGCGATATAATCTTCCCCAGGAGCACCCTGCTCTTCTCCCCACCCGAGAGGACGCTTATCTTCTTAAGCCCCATATCGCCCTCAAACATCATGGCGCCGGCGATGTCTCGCGCCCGCTGTCGGTCGCTACCATTACTCATGATTTCCTCTTCAATCGTAAAAGAATCAATGAGGTGGCTGATGTTGGTCTGTGCGAAGTGCCCGATTTTCATCTCGCCATGGGCATTGATGACGCCTTTATGCGGAACAAGCTCGCCCGCAAGAAGACGGAGCAGTGTGGTTTTCCCTTTCCCGTTTTTCCCGATAACGCAAATCCGATCCTCTCGACCTATGGTGATGCTTAAATCTCTGATTAAATCCTCTTTCCCGAATGAAAAAGAAAGGTTCTCAACACTCATGAGTACCTTGGCCGGGAATGGCTTGTAGCTGAAGGAAAATTCCAGGGTTTTGATCTTCTCGAGTCTATCGAGCTTATCTTGCTTCTGCAGCGATTTGATGCGCGATTGCACCATACCCGCCAGTCGTGCTTTAGCACGAAATCGTGCGATGAAAAGCTCGGTTTCCTTCCGCTTCTTTTCATCGTTTATACGAGTTTTTTCGAAGATTTCTTCTTCCTTGAGAATCTGGCTGTAATACTTTTCCGTGCTCCCCTCGATCTTTCGTATCTTTTTCCGGTGGATGCCCATGGTATGAGTGGTAACGCTGTCCATGAAGGAGCGATCGTGAGTTATAATAATAATCTCGCTTTTCCACTGGCGTATATACTTCTCCAGCCATCTGATCGATACAATGTCCAGATAGTTGGTCGGCTCATCAAGGAGGAGGAGGTCCGGTTCAGATACCAGAGTCCTGGCCAGGTTGAGCCGCACCTGGAATCCACCGGAAAAATCAAGAGGGGGGCGTTTCATATCCTGTTTGGAGAAACCAAGCCCGGAGAGAACTTTCTCGGCCATCCAGGTTTCAGTGTGAAGATGCTCTGGAAGCCCGCGGCAGGTCTCGTCCAGCACGGTCTCCTCGGTAAAAATAAGTTGTTGGGTGACATATCCGATACGGTAATTCCGTGGTATAGCAACCTCACCGGAATCGGGAAGCTCTTCGCCGATAATGATACGAAAAAGCGTGGTTTTGCCATGGCCGTTACGGCCCACCAGACCCACTCGCTCCCCCCGATTGATACTTACAGTGATGTTATCAAACAGAATCTGTTTCCCAAACGACTTTGTGAGATTTATTATTTTTATCATATAAAATATTTTTTACGACAGTATTCCGTGAATATACTGTAGATTTCAAACAGTTTTCTTTGCGGAGTTTATCAATGGTAATTGATTGATTTTTCATACGGTTATAAGAAGTCGACAATGTGAGTTATCGCCAATTATAATTTACGCTTCCTTTCTTTCGAACTCATTCTGCATATAATTGCTTTCTGGTGCTCCTTTTTGCGCATATCTCGTTCAATAAAAATTGTATCGCCGGTGAAGGGATCCGTGCCGGTATAATACATGACCGCAGACCAGGTGGAAGGGACGGGTGTGTAGATCTGGACCTGCTCTGGAATTACGTGGAGCTCCCTCTGAGCGAACGCGCGTAAAGCCCTCATATCATGCAGCGTGCAGCCGGGATGAGACGCAATAAGGTAATAGGTGAGGAACTGCTTTTTCCGGTACGTGCGGCTGAGGCTGTTGAAAAGTTTGTTAAACGAGAGCAGGCTCTCCACCGATGGCTTGCCCATGAGTTCGAGGACCCGTGACTCGCTGTGTTCAGGGGCTACCTTGAGCTGCCCCGAAACGTGATATCGCGCAATCTCGGCCAGATATTCCCGGCCTGTCTCATCATCGGCCATAACCAGATCGTGTCTGATGCCGGATGCTATAAAAACTTTTCCCATGCCGGGAATGCGCCGTATGCGGCGGAGCAGGCGCACCTGTGATTTATGCGACACCCTCATCCTGTTGCAAACATCCGGGGTCAGGCACTGGCGATCGGCGCATTGACCTATCTGTGCCAGCTTTTTGCATCGCATCCCGTACATGTTCGCCGTTGGTCCGCCGATATCCGATATGATTCCCCTGAACCCAGGGTGACGCGATAAATTTTCAGCCTCCTTAATGACTGATGCTTCGCTGCGGGAAACCACCCCGCTCCCCTGATGCGCCGCTATCGAACAGAAATTACAGCCGCCGAAGCACCCCCGGTGCGTTGTGATGGAAAACCGTATCGTCTCCAGCGCCCTCACCAGTCCCCTTTTTTTATAATAGGGGTGTGTATCGCGCTCGTAGGGTAGTTCGTACACATGATCCAACTCTTTTGTATAAAGGGGATTCGACGGCGGATTGTGGATAAGGATCCGGCCACCATGCTTCTGCGTCATACCCTTCCCGCTCATGGAGTCGCTGTTATGGAAGAAGATATCAAACATCCGCTGGAATTTCCGTTTATCCTCAGCGACAGACTCAAAAGAAGGCAACTCGATGTATCCATCGATTGCTTCTCCGGAAATATAACAGAGCCCCCGTATGTGGCGATAATTGTTGCCCATTTTCAGGCAATCGGCCAGCTCACGCACCGTTCGCTCACCCATGCCATACACCAGAATATCAGCCTTGGCGTCGAATAGTATGGAACGGCGAACCCGGTCATCCCAAAAGTCGTAATGGGCGATCCGGCGCAGGCTTGCCTCTATTCCACCGATAACTATCGGCGCACTGTTTTTAAAAAACCGCCGGATAAGGTTGGTGTAAACAATCACCGCCCGGTCTGGCCGCCGGATGTTCCTGCCGCCGGGAGTCAGATCATCATTGAGACGCTTTTTCCCCGAAGCGGTATAGTTCGATATCATGGAGTCCACCGAGCCGGAGCTCACGCCCCAGAAGAGGAGGGGCTCTCCGAGGCGCGTGATATCGACGCTGCTCCTGACATCAGGCTGTGCTATAATCCCCACACGGTACCCCGCGTCCATGAGAACATGGCCGATAATGGCTGTGCCCATATATGGGCTGTCGATGTAGGTGTCTCCCGAGACAAGGATGATATCGAGCCGGTCCCAACCATAGGATATAACTTCTTCGGCTGTGGTAGGTATAAACATGATGCTGGAATACCTTTTCGTTACAATCTAAAAAACGTACGACGGGCATGAAATGTTATCGACTTCCATTCTGAAGCCATGGCAGGATTATTGCGAGAATAAAATCGATGCTAGCGATCGCTTTTCATCATGAGGACAACCTGCTGAGCCGCTTTTTGATTATATTCCAGGGTTAGTTTTTTATGTTTCACCAGATCGATAATGGTGCCTATGAAGCAGAGTCCTCCGGTAAAAAGGTACAGAAGCCCCATCCCGATCTGGTCCAGAAAGAATCTCTGGACACCTGATACTGCGACAAAACCGAGCAGGGTGAGGAGCAGGACCGTCTGCGAATCCCTTCTCTTTGAACGATACACGGCAGCGAATTGCTGGGCCTGATTATCATCATAATTTTTAATCAACTCCTTGATATAAACCATTTCATCGCTTTCAATCTCAGGTAATAATTGTAAGATATTCGCCATGTTTTTATCTCCTTGGGTCAGTCAGTGCCGATGATTTTCTGATAAGCTGAACAATTCTCCGGATCAATATTACAACGGCAACAGCACCGAGCGGATGTGTTTGAAACGACGAAACGAACTCACCGCGGTAAAGATACGCGATTGATCTCCCCAACCCGCATCCAGGACAAAAGTCCAAGCCCAGGTTTTTAAAAAGGCAGAGCGTAAAATGGTTTTCACCATGTGGATTGACGAAAGCCAGGGCGATCAATCCGAATATCCAGATAAATGCTTCACTATCAATCCTTTTAAGCGCATCTCTATATGTTGACATTGTTTTACGGTGCTGATATGAAACCTGTTTTGTTGTCATATTGCTACTGGATATTTTTATATTTTGTCAATATTATTTTTAGTCTTTAGAGGAGTCAGAGCAAATCAATATATGGAGTTTTACTCGGTATCGGGAAACTCCGGCTCTCTCTTCGATAGAAACGCCGTGATCCCATGAATACATTCGCCTGAAGCGATCAGGTCCGACGCGATCAATGTCTCCAGTTCCAGGGCGTCCCTGAGCGGTATTTCCGAAGATCTGCGCACGACTTCCAGAGCGGCACGTACCGCGAAGGGACCGTTTTGGGAGATTGTTTCCGCCAGCTCGAGGGATTCTTCAAGGGTTTTGCCCGGGCCGCTGATACGGTTTACCAGTCCGATGCGGAATGCCTCAACTGCATCCACACGGCGGGCCGTCAGTATCAGGTCCGCCGCCTTTGACCTTCCCAGGAGACGGGTCAGGGCAACTCCCCCTCCCCAGTCAGGCATGAGCCCCAGACGGGTCTCGGAAAAACATATCACTGCGCCGGGGTCCATGACCCGCATATCACACCGCGCGGCAAGCTCAGCGCCTCCCCCATAGGCAAGGCCGTTGATTGCCGCAATCATCGGTACCGGCAGGCAGACCAGGCTGTCAACGGTTTCCCGGATATACCGGACCAGCGCCTCGACCGGTCTTCGATTGTGTTTCTGCACCGCCTCAACCAGGTCTGCCACCTGCGGATTGTCCGGACTGACGTCAAACCCGGCGCTGAAGGCTTTATCTCCCGCTCCGGTAATAACAACCGCTCGGGGAAGTTTTTTTTTCAACCGCGCCACCGCCTGTTCCAGACTGGCCCACATTTCTTTATCAAAGGCATTCTTTTTGTCCGGCCGGTTGAGAATTATTAACGCGCTTTGGCCGCGGTATTCAAGTTCTATGCCTGTTTTCAGCATGACGCTCTCCAATCATGTATTCTTCACGCGTACGGCGTACTGAAAGTATCCAGATGTGCGAAATCCTTTATCTCCTTCCGGGGCGGTCCCTGTTTATCCGGCACCACGGGTTTGCCGATAGGAAGAACCACCACCGCTTCATACCCCTCCGGCACTGAGAGATGCTTCTTGAGAGCGGTGTGGTTAAGCAAGCCCACGATAACCGTCCCAAGCCCCAGCTCATGGGCCCTGAGACACAGATTCTGGACCGCCAGGCCCAGATCGAACATGTACCATTCTGAAAAAATAGTTTCCTTGATCCCTTTTTGCCCCCCTGACACGCCGGTCTTTGCGCATCCGACAATGAGGACCGAAGCCCCCTGAGAGCATTTAATAGCCGGATTGTTCTCAGTGTATGTGCTTGCAATTTTTTGTATGATTTCCTTATTTCTTACGATGATAAATTCCCAGATTTGAGTATTGGCCCAGGATGGGGCCCAGCGTGCTGCGTCGAGAAGCTCCCTGATTTCGTCATCGGTAACATAATAATCGGTAAACTTACGCTGGCTCCTTCTCTTCAGAATAGCTTCCATAAGTTCCATCGATGACCTCCGTGAAATATTTTAATAGACTGTTCAATAGAAGAACACCCGGTAACCGGATAATAAGCAAGTGCCGGAAAAGAATCGCCGAAATGGAGGTGCTTTTCCAACATCCTGATACATATTCATAATGCCGCTGTTTATTACTATATAATAACAGGAATTGGTATTGCAATACATTTTTATCATGGAGATCGCCCACCTGAATCATTTTAGCATATCATCCCCGATATTTACGAATAGAAAAAAAAAGTATTGCCAATTGTTCAGAAACCAAAAATTCTTGATTTTCCAGCTCCGAAAAAATGGCACAACCATGAGACGATATAATCCTATTTTTTACTATCTGGCCCTTGCCAATTTCCTGTTCTTCCTGGGTAATTCGCTGTATATCCTGCTGCCGATATTCCTGAAAAACATGGGCGCGTCCGAATCGTATATAGGAGTGATGAACAACATCGATAAAGTTTTCACCATCGTGACCGCCGTCACCATCGGGTCATTCATGCATGGCAGGGACAGGATTCGAATTCTCCGATTCGGATACCTCATCCTCGCTATTGCCTACTCATCCTACCTTCTGATTTCATCGCTCACCTGGCTGATTCTGTTGATCCGCATCGTCCATGGAATCGGATTCTCCATCGCCATGATACTGGGCACCACTATCATATTTGATGTCGTCCCCTTGGAAGACGCCGCGGAAGCCATTGGAGTCTACGGCATCACCGGAGCCCTGAGCAACGCGCTGAGCCCTTTCTTCGGCGAACTGCTCCTGTCCCGGGGATATTCACACTACTTGATTTTTTTTCTATCCGCGGCTCTGGTCACCATGAGCATCGCCATCACCTATATGATTCCGAGGATGGATCTTCACGCCCGGAATCCTGTTGAACCCGCGACCCGGGGATCACTGCACCTTCTGAAAAACACCAGGTATCTCCTCATGGCGATCTCCACAATAATTTTTGGCGGCGGATTCGGCGTCATTATCACGTACCTCCCCAACTTTATCCGCACAACTACAGATTATAAGTACTCATATTTTTTTCTTATCTATATCGGCGTTCTTATTCTGATAAGGATCACCTTCATGCGGATCGTCAATCGGATCAACAGGAACGTGCTTATCGCGGCGGCATTCGCCGCGGGCGCCCTGATGAACATCTTCCTGAATGCCCTCGATACGATCTGCATGCTGTTCACGGTCAGCATCATGTACGGCATAACACACGGGATTCTGTATCCGGTACTCAACGCCACCATGGTGAGCCTGGTGCCCCAGAAAGACCGGGGCACTGCCAATGCGCTGTTTACCGCCTGCTTCAATGGAGGCATGATGCTTTTTGCTCTGACCCTCGGAATGCTGATCGATTATTCCAATACCTACCTGGTCGCATTCAATGTATGCGCCGCAGCATTCATTATCGCGATTGGCGTTATCATAGCCCTTACGCTGAGATACGGCAGCCTGGATATCAAGGTGGATGCGGCCCTGAGTATTGACTAGAGACTTAAACATGGATAGAGGGTCAGATGATCCTGATGCGCGGATAGAAGTCATGTGACACCTGCCCGTGCGGCCGCATGCGCGGAGCGGGCTGGAAAAAATAATTAATCTTATGTCGCATTGTTGCCGATACAATATGGCAGAATGCACAATATGAGGATACCGATATGCGCGATCTCAAAATCGTATGTATCATGCTGATAATGGTCACCGTACCGATTTTCGTGCGCGCGGCTGATGAAAATAAAGACGCGCAAAACCTGGACGTTCTCGCCGATGACCTGAAATTTCAGAACGGCGTCAGCTTCATCAAGCTTAAGATGTATGACAAGGCCCTTGAAACATTCAATGAATATCTCGAAATATACTACAACGGAAACCATCGAGACGAGGCGTATCGGCACCTTGCTGAGATATACTTCAACCGGCTGGAATATCTCAAAGCAATCGATAACTACCAGTTACTCTTTGAGGAATTCAGCACCACGGAAAGCGGCGTGGAGGCTTATTTCAACATCGGCATCTGTTATCTAAAGATGGGAAATGACAAAAAGGCCGCCGTTATATTTAACGACATAGTCGAAAACCATCACGATTCAGCATGGCGTCAACAGGCGGAGCTGCAGCTTGATATGCTGAATATTCTTCAAGAATGAAATAATTTTATAGGATTGGCGCAGGTACATCAATAGACATGTTGCATAACTCAATAATCAATGATTTTTACCCCCGCCGCCTTCGGCGGCGGGGGTAAAAATGAATAATTATGAGTAGTTATGCAACAAAGTCTAATAAAAAAAAACATCAAAATTCTATTGACAAAAAAAGGCCTCAATAGAATATGCCATTCTATTTTGTTTAACGCCATATGCGAAAACAACCGCCCGGGGCTATCTCAAAAGTCCCCCTCTGGGGGATATAGGGGGCTTTTGAGATAGCCCCTGTTTGCATAATCAATATAGAGGAACAATATGTCATTGCAAAAACTGAGAAACATTGGAATAGCCGCTCATATCGACGCCGGCAAAACAACCGTGACTGAGCGGATACTCTTCTTTACCGGAACAACGAGAAAACTCGGTGAAGTCCATAACGGCGAAGCCACCATGGACTTCATGAAACAGGAACAGGAGCGGGGCATTACAATAGCTTCCGCGGCCATATCATGCTCCTGGAACAACAATATGATTAATATCATCGACACACCGGGTCACGTGGACTTCACCGTTGAAGTCGAACGATCTCTCCGTGTCATCGACGGCATGATAGCGGTCTTCTGCGCCGTGGCCGGCGTGGAACCCCAGAGCGAGACGGTGTGGAATCAGGCTGACCGCTACCGGGTGCCCCGGATCGCTTTTGTCAACAAGATGGACCGGGTCGGCGCCGACTTTTACGAGGTGCTCCATCAGATGGATAAGTATCTGGACGCCAATCCGGTTCCCTTTCAGGTGCCGATCGGCAATGAGGATGATTTTCAAGGTTCCGTCGATATCATTGAGCGCAAAGCGTATATCTTCAGGGAAATGGAACGTACGATCATCGAGATTCCCGATGCTTACAAAACGAAAACGGAGGAAGCGCGGAATCATCTTGTGGAAAAGCTCGCTGATTATAATGAAGAAATCATGGAGCTCTACCTCAACGGCGCCGAGGTGTCTGCCGAACTATTGAAAAAGGCGGCCCGGGAAGCAACCATAAAGATGCTCATCACCCCGGTATTCTGCGGCTCCGCCTACAAGAATAAGGGCGTGAGGCTCCTCCTGGACGCCGTCGTTGATTACCTCCCCTCGCCGATTGACATCGGCGCCGTGGTCGGTATGGACATGGATGACATGGATAAATCTCACACCCGCCACCCGTCGACGAAGGACCCTTTTACGGCCCTTGTCTTCAAGCTCATCCACGACCCGTACGTTGGCCAGCAGACGTTTATCAGGGTCTACTCCGGCGAGCTGAAGAGCGGGATGCAGGTGCTTAATTCGACCAAAATGAAGCCGGAACGCATCGGCCGTATCCTGCGCATTCACGCCAAGGAACGCGAAGAAATTGACGCTGCCGGGCCCGGCGATATCGTTGCCCTCATCGGCATGAAGTATTCAAAGACGGGCGACACCCTGTGCGATTCCGAACACCCCCTTCACCTGGAGTCGATCTTCATACCGCCATCCGTCATCGAGATGAAAATATCACCGCCCACCAAAAAAGAGGAGGAGAAACTCGGCGCCTCGCTCAAAAAGCTTGCCATGGAGGACCCCTCTTTCACGGTGCGGTTCAACGACGAAACCAACGAGACCATCATAGCGGGAATGGGCGAGCTACACCTCGAGATCATCATTGACCGTCTCAAGACCGAATTCGGCGTCACCGCCACGGTCGGCGAACCGTCGGTCGCCTTCCGGGAGACCATAACCAAGGAAGTGGAATGCGAATACAAGCACGTCAAGCAGACCGGCGGCCACGGACAGTATGCCCATACCGTCATGCGGCTCGAGCCCAACGAAGGCAAGGGCTTCGAATTCGAGGACAGGATCAAGGGAGGGGTCATTCCGATGGAATATATCCCGTCCGTGCGCAAAGGCATCGAGAAGGCCATGGGAGAAGGTATACTCTCCGACTTTCCGGTCGTCGACGTGAAGGCGGTCCTCCTGGACGGCACCTACCACGAAGTGGACTCCTCCGATATGGCCTTTAGAACGTGCGCGGCGATCTGCTTCAAGGAAGGATTTCTCAAGGCAGGTCCGATGCTTCTCGAGCCGATGATGAAAATCGAGGTGAACACGCCGGATGACTATATCGGCGATGTCGTGGGCGATCTGAACAAGCGTCGCGGCCGCATCGAATCGATGCGCCGGTACCGCAAGGGGTCCCAGAAGGTCATCGGCTTCGTGCCGCTCATGGAGATGTTCGGATACGCGACCCAGCTCAGGAACATATCGAGCGGCAGGGCCAATTTCTCCATGGAATTCTTCAAATACGTTCCGGTGAACAGAGAGATACAGGAAAAGGTGCTGAAGCAGATGGAGTTAAAGAAAAAGGAAAAGGCGAGCTGATCATATCGTCATACGACCCGCCGCGAATTGTCCGGTTGTATGCCAGCAAGCTATTTCAGAGATTTCTTTAAACGAACGATCCAGTCGCTCCCCGCCGTTTCTTCTGACTTGTAGAAATCTAAGAATTTATGGATCTGCGAGCAGGTCTGGGGCGCCAGGTCATGCTCAACTTTGCAGGCTTCGCCGTCGGCGATACCGCAATCAATCTGCAGCACGTTTGAAAAAAACTCAATGAGGCAGGTGTGCCGCTTGAGCACCCGGTCGGCGATTTCCTGGCCACGTTCCGTGAGCTCGATGTATCCGTACTTCTCGTAATCGATGAGCTCCATCTCCTTGAGTTTGGCGAGCGCGGCGGACACGCTGGGCATCTTGATGTTCAGCTTTTTGGCGATATCCTTGACCCGCACCACCTTGTTCTTCGCCGAGAGCATCACGATGGCCTCCATATAGTCTTCCATATTGGAGGTGAGGCCGGTATCCCGGTAACTGTATTTTGATTTGCCCTGATCTGTCATGGCCTGCCGTTACTGCTCCATCTTGAAGTACATTTTTTCAATACGGGCAAGATCCTCCTGAACCCGCTTTTTCAGGGGGGACTTTCCGAACCGGTCGTCGGTCGAGCCATTTTTGATAAACTGCCGGTAAATCTTCCGGGCAATTTCTATGTCCTTGAGCAGCGGGTCCTTCTCGTAAATATTTCCCATCAGGTAGTAGGCATCGTCAACGGTATCGCGGTCCTTGTAATTCTTTACAAGTTTAACCGCGGAATCAAGGGCCTGCGGCCCTTTTTTCTGGTTCATGTAGAGTCTTCCGATATTCAGGAGCGCCTTATCAGCGAGCTCATGAACCGGAAACTGCGCGTATACCCTCTGGTAATATTCTATCGATGAAATCTGGTCTCCCTTCATCTGGCAGCTCTCGCCCGAGTAATAGATCGACGCTGGATAATCGCCCGAATCAGGCGATACTGCTGAAAACTCTTTAATCGCATCATCGTACCGGTACAGCCTCAGCTGTATCTTCCCCAGCCAGAAACGCGCGCTGTCTTTAAAGGTCCCCTGCGGATATTTCGTGACCAATTCCTGGAATTTTTTAAGTGAGTGCTCGTACAGGCCGCTGTTAAAAAAATCGATGCCCGTCTTAAGCAGAACCGCCTCTTCGCTCGTCACCGTGGGTGAGGACTTTTCCCCTGAAGTTGAATTCTTTTTCTCCGGGCCGGAGGTTGAAGCGGGCGCGGCTTTTTTTTCTGCGGTGGCACTATCGTTCGTCGCGCCGCCCTTCCTTTTCTCCGCTGCCGAGTCGTCGGGCTGCCCCGCCTTTTTCATATCGGGCGTGTTACCGCCCGGCGTCTCAGTGAGAATCTCATTGATGATTTCTTCGGTCTTCGAGTAATCCTGGGCGATAAGATCAGGCTCATGCTCGGTTGCCCGGGCCCTGAGGATTCCGGCCCACGCCCACAAAGAGAACAGCAAAACGGTTGCGATCATGTGTTTCAATTGTCGATTATCCCGTCATCATAATGTGCCGGTTCGGGAGACCGTATGTCGGAGCCCCGGACTGGCTTTTTCTTTTCCAGCAGTTTATCCTGCGTGCGGCGCCGTTCCGCATCCGACCCGGCTTCAGACTTCCAGTTGTGAAGCGGTTCGATCTCTTTTTTCTCGGATTCAACAATCGACTCATGGTCCTCTGAAGACGGCCCGCCGGGCTTCTCGATCGGCCGCACATCGGAATCTATGCCCCGCTTCGACCGGTAGTCCCCTTCGAACAGAGGATCCTGGACCGTGACATCCGGCGACGGCCTGACCTTCCGGGGGGATTCAGGCTCGATGATTCCCCTGTCGGTTTCGGGCTCAAGGTTAGAGCGGGACGGGAACTGTATCTTGTCCTTATCGATCTTCTTCATCTCATTGATCACTTCAGTATCGAGCATGGAGGCATAGTTGCCTCCCTCGCGTTCCCGCTTTATGTCGATCTCAAAAGCATCATTGGTGTTCTCGATAATAGGTGAACTCTTTATCTTGGCGGCGTCTTTCCCCTGGATGGCTCCCAAGACAGCCCCGCCGATGGTGAGACCGAATAACACCAGGTAGAAGAGACTTTTAACCGTCTGCTGGGTCCGTATGGGTATGCTGTTTATGAGCCGGTCGATTCCGAATACGGCGTTATTCACAGAACGTGAAGAAACCTTCATGCGCATTCCTTAACCCTCTTCATCAAAGCCGTATGGATAGCACGCTCGCCTTAAATGAATGACGGCTGAGCTTCGGCTTCCTGATCATTAATATACTATCATTCCTTTATTTTATCAATAATAAAAATCACCCGACATTTTTTCAGACTCTCAACCGTTTTGCCGCTGCTGAATATCTTGCGGATATCACGTTCCCCCAGAACCGGGCATCCCTTCATTGCCTTGACAGCCACGGCATAATAGGGATGACCGCCAGCCGAGCGGATCTTCATAGCCTCATCCTCGTTATGGGCATAGGCGACGATACCGAACTTTGATGCATGCCGTATGTCCACGTAAAACCGGCCGTACACCTCAAGCCCCTCTTCATTGAAGATAGACGGAAGGATCATCGGTTCGACCGGAATGCCCCGTGCTTCGACAATGAGGCTCGTGTAATCGGTCGGGATAGGATTATCGATCCGGGCGGGGAATTCATCCCCCGGATAGGTGTAGGGCACCGCGGGAAGAATATCCCCGATGGAAAGCTCGGCTCGGCAACCCGAAATGGCGAAATCAATCGGATATTCGAGAATTTTTACCCTCCCGCTGATGATGGAGACAATCCGTGTCTGGACCACGTCGCTCCGATCCAGCAGATCAGACATCATGGTATCGGAATCGACCCGTATTCCCTTTACCAGACGGGTCATATTCTCGATGGCGCGCTCGCGCGCCTTGCGGTACGCCGCCACCCTGCCCCGGTTTAAGGAAATGACGGTCCCGCTATCGCCATCCATCGGCCGTCCCTGTTCACTTATATCCACCCGCACGGTCCCGTACGCGACGATGACCCCCCTGCTCCAGTCTACTGAATCCGGGGGCTGTTGTTTCACGTCGGCTTGGGACTGTATCATGGAAAGAGCGATGAGTGTCGCCATCATCGAAAATCGCTTAAACATGAAGTAATTCCTGTAATGGTTATGACTGGGACTCATTATCACGAATCCTGATAGTTATCGGTATCAATTGAATTATCGGTTTCCTTGATATAAATTCTTTAGTTCCGGGACTGGACCCGCCAAGCCTGCACCGGATCACGGACTCTCGGTTATCCCGCTCCATTATGGTAAAGCCGTTTTGGAATCCAATTAATTCTATTTCCCCGCCTCAGCCATGGTTAACCGTCACCGGGTTGAGGAGATTGCGGACGCCCTCCTCCAGGGCGGGAATAAGACGCTCCGCCGCGGATCGAATTTCGGCAAGCATGCGTCGCTCCCCTTCTTCCGGTCCGGCGGGGTACCGGGCCAGGAAGGTACGAGCCCTGCGGAGATAGGGCTGCATGATGAGCCGCATGTCACCGCCGTTGACCAGCTCTTCAACCGCGGTTGACCGGTCCCGCTCGGGAATAGAGCGTGACGCTGCCTCGCGGACGCACTCCAGGTCGGCTATGGCGTCCCGCATAGCTTTTACCAGGCGGTCCGGCTTTTCCCGCTTCACTGCCGAGAGAGTCCGCTCAAGTACCGCGGCTGGCGAAGGGGTCAGGACAGCATACTGATCAATGAGCGACAACAGGGAGCGCTCATCGGTATTTGAGATGCGGGCGCCGCCTTCAGTAGCGTTGATTACCGGAACGCTCACCTTGCGGGCCGAATCCTCAAACCAGCCGCGGTATAGGTCAAACACGAAATCAGAGATGACCAGCCCCATACCGCCATAAGCTGGGACATATTTGATCTTGCGCTTCCTCACAATGTTCTGGTTGATAGTGTCCAGGCCATGGAGCCGCGACGTCCGGGGAAGCCACTCATCATTGTGATAGGTGCCGCTGCAATGTATCTCCCTTCCGGTATAGGCCAGGTCCTGCCCGACCAGGATAATGGGGCTGCACCCCATGTTCAGGAGGAGATCAAAGGCGCTCGTGGCCACGGAACCGCCCGACTGGATGTCGCCGATCGGTTCCACATGTTTCTCGATCCATCCCATGAGCGGCGTTGTTTCACGCGACAGCCTTCCGTCAGCGGCGGTATAGTACTTCGACGTGGCGCTCAATATCTTCCATCCGCAGTATGAGCGCACCACCGGCGGATAGCACACCAGGTCCGCCAGGAGCGCCGCTCCGCCGGCATGGAGTCCTAGAAAATGCTTGAGGCTGTATTTCTGCGCGTCAAGAGTCATAATGATGTGCGGAACGAAATTCTTTTTCTGGAGAACCCGCGCCGCGGTGTCCACCGCGACGATGAGCGCCCGCTCCCGCATCTGGCCTAGGAGATAGAGGTTCTTTCGCAGGCTCGGGCCCGCTGACACGATTACGCCGGGACAGCCCGGGAACTTCCCGAAAAGCTGCAGCACCCTGATCGATGTGAACAGATGGTGGATGTTATGCAGAATATTTTCAACCCAGCGTTCCTCGAACTCGAACCGCGTGAGCAGATCGCTTATTTTCGATGAAATATATTGGCTCATCTCACGCATGACACCATCGTAAAATTCCCGATGGATCTGATAGGAGGGGCGGTGGATGTAATGAGCGATGCCGCGAAAACCGGTGATGTCCACCTCCTCGAAAACCGCCGAAAGCTCGGCTCCGGTGGTAATCACGGCCACTCCGTCCAGGTGGCGCGGGCAGACCTTCCGGGCGATGGCCACCACCTCGGCATCACGCTCTGCCGCGACAATCGGCATGCCGGGAAACTTGCGCTTCAGGCATTCAATATGATACCCGAGGCCGACACCCGAAACGGCAATCACCGAAGCCCGGCCGATGGTGAAGCCCTCGACCGCTCGCTCGGCTTCCCGGACCGGGTCATAGGCGGAGTGGATTCGAACCTCGCGGGAATTTTTATACACCAGTGTTTGCTTGCCACCGGGTGTCTCTTTAAGGATATACATGCTCATGGCGCGCTTTTCTTTAAAAACTGGTGATGGCTGTTGTAGCGATTCCTGAGTCGGCGGTAAAATTCATCATAGTCAGCCCGTGAGCCGATTCCGAATGCCTCGAGCACCTCCGATTCGATAAAAAGCAGGTCCGTATCTTTCGACTCCATGTTGCTCATCTGGTTGGCCAGGTATGCAATCATGACCAGGTCACTATTACGAATTTCGGGATTCAGGGGCGCGTGATGGTATCTGATGGCCTCGACGAGATCCTCGGGGAAGTTCCACGTCTCGGCGATGAGCGCGCCGATGGTCGAGTGGCTTATGCCGATAGTTATCTCCTCCAGAATGGCGGTAGTCCTGATCTTCCGGTTTTTTACGATCTCCGATATCTGGTTCACGAGGCCAATATCCGTGGACAGGAGTACGATCTTACCGATATCATGCAGAAGCCCGGATATGAATGCGCTGTCGGCGATATACGAATACCCCTTCTCCAGCGCAATGTTCCGCGCGTAGTAAGCAGTCCTATTGCAATGCTCCCACACCTGCTCGAACTTCCGGTACCGCTTGTCAAGGATCTTCCGCGAAGACGCTGCAATAAGGATTGAGTTCAGGTTTTTCAGCCCGATGATCATGACCGCCTCGTTGATCTTCCTGATCCGCTTCCCGGTGATGAATCCTGCTGAATTGGATAGCTTAAGGACATCGGCAGTCAGCGACGGATCAAGGCTGATTTTTGCGGATATCGCCTCAATAGTCGTTTCAGGATTGTTGCAGAGGGTCTGTAATTCTAGTATATTTTCCGGAAAGGTGGGCAGCGAATTAACGTCTTCAAGTATTCTCTCTTTTATGGTGGAAGTAATTTCAAAGTTTTTCAGGACCCATGGAATCATGAGTGAAATTTTCAACGAATCATGCTCGAAAATAATCCTGAACAGATCCATGTCAAGTCCGGCGTTTTTAAGCAGCATCACCGACAGGATGATCCCCAGGCCCGCCCCTTCCGATGAATCATACATATTCTCATACGCCTCGGCGAAATTCTTACATTCCGCGGCCTTTTTAAGCCGGTTCTGAATCCTGCCCATTTCGCCGGGTACGATCCGCGCGTTGTTGATGATATCGATATCGATCCCCTGCTCCCGCCGCCGTAGTTTTACAATAATGCGATACGGGCTTTCCAGCAGCTTCTCTTTCATCAGCTCGGGATGATAGGCGACTTCCTTGAATTTCTTCATGCCGGTCCGGTAATCCCCTTCGCCATCAATATCGAGATTCTGGCTCTCAAACCAGACCCGCTTAATGTTCGCCTTGACCGCGTTCTGTATCAGTTCGCGCAAAATGGATTCAAAGGTATCGTACAGGTATCCGATGTCAAAACGCGACAGTACTTTGGCGAGAAGTGAATTGATGTCAATCTCAACCTCCTTGCTGATATACTGAAAGCTGATGTATACCTCTTCTCCCCGGTCGAACTGTTTTGCCAGAATGGACGAATCAAACATTACGCGCACTCATATGATGAAATCGGGACATTGACCCGGTACACTACTTTAACCGGCATGTTATTATTGTAAAGTTAAATATCGGACTCCGGTTTTTTTACTGGTGCCGGGTTGTTCTGGAAAGCGGTCGCCTGCGGAAATCTCCTGATCACCGTGATAGTGACTTGTGATGCCCGGGCGGCTGCCACGGCCGCCACCATGATATCACGTTTATAATTTATTTGTTATTCACATCTACGCTGCGCCATGTGTAATAACTAGATTTCTAATATTGGCTTTTTAATAAAATATTTAATTCTAATCAGTAACCGCATTAATTTATGTTTCTTTCTGTTCCTTTTTATTATTTTATTGATATCAGCTTCATCGATATCAGTTCGTTTGCACAATTCATTCATCGGTCCTTTAGGATAATTGTATAACGCTTCCTCGTTATACAACCTTTTCATCGCTTCCTCCCTCGTTAAGTCATTCTCGCGAACCATGACACTTAATTCTTGCGCTAAAAGGGGATAACCAAGAACTTGATAATTCAAATGTATTGCAGCGTCATGAATTATACAGTCCTGATGACCTAAAATATCCGTCGAATCGGGGCGTTTCCATCCGAGTTCTCTCTCAAGTATATCCATCATTTTCTTTTCATCATATTGTTCATAGAGAAAAAAAGCAAGAAATTCAGGAATTTGCGCATCATTGAAATAACTATGTAAATCCGGGAAAAAATTCTCTATAATCTTTTTCTTATGCGCTTCATCAGGGATCACCCTGTTTAAAAGTTTAAATGCCATAGCCAGAGCATCACTTCCAGCATTTTTCACATTATGTATGTTATATGGGGAAATATTGCATTTAATAAAAGGTACGAATGCATCGAGAGAACCGGGAGCAAGTTCTTTAAACATCTGCGCGCGCGATCGCCCATGAACAAAAAATGGAATTCTCCTTTCGTATGCAAGTTTGTTCATCAGAATGCCGCCAAGGTAGGAACAACCCAGACACGGCAGACCTAACTTTTCAATAGCGCTCTTATAAAATTTTCCATGAATGCTCCAATCTACCGAATAATAGAAATGATCCAATTTCAGCTTTTTAATGACCAGATCGATATTGCGTTTTGCGTAATCGCTTAAAAAGCCATTATTATAGGTGAACGTCAGCACGCGTAAGTTATAATCTTTTACTAATGTATATGCGATATAGCAACTGTCCTTCCCTCCGCTGATTCCTACCAGACAATCGTATTCATATTTACCCCGAACCGAATCAAATCTCTCGATAAGGAGCTTTTTTAAATAATCATAGTTACAGAGCTTATCTTTTAACAAATCATAGGTGTTACAATAATTGCATGTATTATTTTTATCAAAATATATATTTCTGAAATTTGCAGGTAGAATGCATTTTGAACATCTTCTTATCTCGTTCATTGAAATTATCCCTCTCATTTTTATTAGGAAAACTCTAAAAAATCAAATTGGGATGATTGCCCTGGAGTGCGTCCCAAAACCTACATCCATGTAGTTTTGGAAATGGCGCCATTACCCACCATCGTTGGCATGCAGATGGATATCATGACCATAAATACATTAAATTTTGCGTCTACCTTATATCATTTGTCAATAATCTATTGTTTTTTTGTTGACTAATATGATTTTTTTGTCAAAAATTGGCTTATAAAAATATAAAATATATTTATCTCGCATCACTCTTTAAACCTTGGTAAAATTTTTATGAGCAAAGCTTGTGTCCAAGCCGGGGTGGATGACCCACAGTTCTGTTGCGTAATTTTCTTTAACTTATAACAAAAATACACCGCTCCGTTTGGCGTAAAGCCGGTCTATCAGCACCGAGAGCTTCCAGTGGGGAATTTTCATCTCTATATCTGGCAGGTAGTGGGATATTTAACATTTATAAATCGTAACTGATACTGATTGACGGCAGGTAACGTCGATGAAGGCAGGATATGTACTCACTCAGGATGATGCATCGTCTTACGGTGAGGAGATAATCGGCGGTAAGGCCCGGAATCTGGCGTGGCTCACGAGAAACGGCTTCCGGGTGCCCCCCTGGATCGTTATAACCACCAGGGCCTTTGAGGAACAGGTTATGGTCGGGGAACATGATTGGATCATGGATGCGCTCTCTCATTTACCCGACGACAACAGCGCAGGCACCGTATCGCAGGAAATACGCAACAGGATCGCCGGCAAGGGCCTCCTCCCTTGTATCGCCGAAGCCCTCAATGAGAAGCTGGGGGAATTTGACTGCTGGGACAAGGCCTTTTTCGCGGTCCGTTCATCTGCGGTGGGGGAAGACGCCGCGGCAGCCTCCTTCGCCGGGCAAATGGATTCATTTCTATTCCTGAGAGGCCTTGGGGACATATCGAAATCAGTGATCGCCTGTTTCGCCAGCGCATTCAACGAACGTTCCATACGATACCGCCTGCTGCACGGCCAGGACCCGTCTGACGCAAGGATAGCGGTCATTGTGCAACTGATGATACATTCCCGGGTCTCCGGCGTGTTCTTTACCGCCCACCCCCTGAGCGGGAGCAGGAAACACGGCCTCATTTCGGCCTGCTACGGACTCGGCGAGGGGGTCGTTTCAGGAAGCTGTGACGCCGATGAATACACGGTCTCATTGTATGGGACCGATATCCGCGAGACCATAAACGACAAGGAGAACCAGATCGTATTTGATACAGAACGGGGCTCCGGCACGAGGGAAACCGCCGTACCCGCCGACCTGCGAAAAGTGGGATGTCTTCAAGAAGCGGAAATAAGGGAAATAACCGAAGCGGGGAGGAAAATCGCAGAGCTTATTCGTTTTCCCCAGGATATCGAATGGGCATACGACAGCGACCGACTCCATATACTTCAGACAAGGCCGATAACATCCCTGCCTGCCCCTGCCGAGCCGTCGGGGAAAACCATCGTATGGGACAATTCCAACATCCAGGAAAGCTACTGTGGCGTGACAACGCCGCTCACCTATTCCTTCGCCAACAGGGCCTATTCCATCGTCTATGAGCAGACCTTCAAACTTTTGGGCGTATCCCAAGCACGACGAGAGGAGATCAGGCCTGTGTTCCAAAATCTGCTCGGCCTGGTGAAGGGGCGGATATACTACAATATCAACAATTGGTACAGGGCTTTGCTGCTGCTTCCTTTTTTTAAGACCAACAAGGCCGATATGGAGCGGATGATGGGTCTCCAGGACCCGGTTGATTTAGTTGAAGATCGGTGTCTGAACATAGGGGAAAAAATTATTCGGATACCGCAGCTCTTCAAGACGCTGTGCAAGCTCCTGGCTGGGTTCCGGAGGATTGACCGGCTTGTCGCCGAATTCCAGGCCATGTTCAAGGCGGAGAAAGATTTGGTCAGCCGGGCACGGCTCCATACCCTGGAGATGGCTGAGCTGGTGGAGATGGCAAAGCGCCTCGAGGTTCGGATCATGTATAACTGGCAGACACCCATCATCAACGATTTCTACGTCATGATGATGAATGGACGGGTCCACCGCTGGCTCGAAAAGGCCGGCGTAGTGAACCCGGTGGTCATGCAGAACAACCTCATGGCCGGCGAGGAGGGCATCGAGAGCACCGAGCCTACCAAGTTCATACTGCGCCTGTGCGACTACATCCGAACGAAACCGGACTTGTCGATGCTCATCATGAAATCGGACAACCGGTGCCTGCTGGACGTTTTGCAGAACGCCGACAAACACGCCTATGAACAGTGCTTGGAATATATCGAACTCTATGGCGACCGCTGCATCGGGGAGCTCAAGCTTGAATCAGTCACGCTCCGCCAGGACCCCTCGTTTCTGTTCGCGGTCATAAAGAATTACCTGTCACGGGATGATCTCACCGTCGAGACCCTCGCGAAAAACGAGCGCAAATTCAGGGCAGGCTCTGAAGTGAATGCTCTCGGCATGATACGGGCGAAACTCGGCCGCCTTAAAGCGAGAAAGTTCCGAAGGGATCTGATGAAACTCCGCCAGGCTGTAAAAAACCGCGAGAACATGCGTCTCATGAGGACCAGGTCTTTTGGTTTGATCAGAGATATCTACCTTGAAATCGGTAACCAGATGGCATTCCATGGCCTCTTAAAGGAGCCGCGGGACATCTTTTATGTAACCGTAGAGGAAATAGAAGCGTATATGGACGGACGATGCGTCCAATCCCGGATACAACCGCTGGTGTCGGCCCGGAAAGAAGAATACCGCTCCTATGAACAGGAAGAGTTGCCGCACCATTTTTCGACGAAAGGCCCTGTCTACCACCACAACCGGTACGAGTACCATCAGAAGGAAGAGACAAGGGAAAACGCCGGGGAGCTGCGAGGTATCGGTTGTTATCCCGGCACCTGCGAGGAAAAAATCAAGCTGATATTCTCGCCCCATGACGAGCTCAACCTGAAGGGACAAATATTGTGCACGGTGCGGACCGACCCCGGCTGGGCACCCCTTTTCCCCACCGCCGGCGGCATACTGGTGGAGCGCGGTTCCACCCTGTCGCATTCCGCCGTCGTCGCCCGCGAGTTGGGCATTCCGGCCATCGTAAATATCCCGGGACTTACCAAAATTCTAAGGGACGGAGAACGGGTCCACATGGACGGGAGCACGGGCGTAATTCGGAGGCTCGAGGCCTCGCCCGGCTTGAAATCAATTGCATGATATGATGAAAAGCATGGACTGGAAATCTGAAAACAATTTCCCTGATGAATTTCATGGGGTCGCGTGCGAGGTATACCGCGGCGACCCGAACTGGATACCCGAATCGCCCGGCATGCTGAAGCTGGCCTTCGGACCTCACAACCGGTATTTTGATAAGAACAGTGCCTGGATCGGATGCGAACCTGATATGGCCCGTCTCGCCGGTTTCTATAATCCGGATTTGCTGATCAATGACCAGCACGTCGCCTTTTTCGGATACTGGGAAACGATTGACGCATACCATGCAAATCGAAAGCTTTTTTCAGAATTTGAATCGTGGGCGCGCGACAAAGGAGCCGTCACCGTTTACGGACCGATCAATTTTACGACTTTCGGATCGTACCGGATCCGCCTGGACCGGTTCGAGGACGGCTGTTACCCGGGAGAACCGTATAATCCACCCTATTATCCGAGGTTCCTGGAAGACCTCGGTTTTAAGATTGCATATCGATACATGACATTGGGTGGCGATCTTCACCAGGCATATCAGCGCTCCTGTGAAATTTCAAAGGACGACATGAAGAGAGCGGATGAGAACGGGATCGTCTTCGTTCCCCTCACGCACGATTTCCTGTTAAAAAGTCTGGAGAGCCTATACGAACTTGTCGACGCCGTGTTCTCCGGAAATTTCGCGTATACCAAAATCTCCTCCGAGGAATTCAAGGCTGGCTTCGGAGCCACTCTGGCCCGCAACATCTGCCCGGAATCATCGGTTCTTGCCCTTGATTCGGAAGGGAACATAGCCGGTTTTTTCATCAATCTCCCGGATTACGGCTTGTTATGCCGCCAGGGGGCTCCTAACCGGATCGCCCCCGGTCAGCTTGAGTACGGCAAGCATTTTCAATTCCTCATGAAACCGACGCTGCTTCTTAAAACGGTCGGAATCCAGCCGAAATGGAGAAACCAGGGCCTTTTTACGGTAATGGTATACTTCTGCATGAAATGGGCGTTGCCGCACTACAGCCGCTGCGCAGGCGCCACCATGCGCGAAGATAATTATTCACTGAACATTGCACGGCGAGTTTTCGAGGGGTGTGACGATATCAAGCGCCATTATGGATTGTTCGCCAAAAGTTTATAAAGCAGCCTTTCTATGAAGCATAATCATAAAAAATCTTCAGGCAACCTGGTGGAATTGGTAGTTGAGCAGATTGAAAAGCATCCCCACCGGGAAGCCCTCCGTATACCAGTCGCATGGAGCAATGACGCGGTCACCCGGTATGAAACCGCGACCTTCGGCGAGATGGGCAGGAAGATAGCATCATACCAGAGGGGTTTCAGGAAAGCCGGATACCGGCCCCGTGACCGTGTCATCATCATGATCCCGCCCAGCGTCGATCTGTATTGCATCATCGCCGCCATGCTGGCCTCGGGAATGATTCCAGTGCTCGTGGATATCAGCATGGGTTTCAGAAAGATGCTCACAGCCTTTGACGACTCAATGGCGGGAGCGATTATCACCAAACAAAAATTCTGCCGCATCCGGTATTTCATCCCACGATTGTGGAAATACCGATGCTACTCGGTTGATGGCGACGGCATCGGTATCCGTCCGATTTCGCATCTGCAAGAAGCGGGATCGCATCGGATCGACATTGTGCCGTGCGACCGTGAGACTACCGGCATTATTTCCTTCACGTCAGGCAGCACCGGCCGGCCCAAAGGGGCCGACCGGAAGCACTGGGGCCTCAAGCAGCAGCACCTGGCCAACCGGGCAATTCTGCCCGATCGCCCCGGTGATATCGATATGACCGCCTTCCCGGTATATGTGCTGCACAATCTCGCCTGCGGCATGCCGACCCTGATCGCGGCAGTGGACTTCGCCGCTGTTAAACGTGTTAATCCGTCCCTTATCCTTCAGCAGATCCGGGAATTCAAGCCGACCAGGCTGAGCGCGGCGCCGGTCTTCATGAAACGGGTTGCGGAGCATATCATACACAATAAAATGCGTCTGCCATCTATGCGCCTCATTGTCACCGGCGGTGCCCCGGTGCCGCGAAAATTATGCGCCATACTGCGGCAAGCATTCCCCGGGGCTGAGATAAGGGTCGTGTATGGGTCTACTGAGGCGGAACCGATCAGCAGTATTTCAATAGATGATATTCTTGAATCGGTAGGCGAGGGCTTCCTCGTGGGAAAACCGTACGGCTTTGTCAGGGTAAAAATAGTCAATCTGCCGCCCGATCACGATTCCATCAGCGATCATACCCTCGAACGCTACACCCTCCAGATCGGAGAGATCGGCGAGATCGTGGTCGCCGGGGATCATGTTTCACGGGGATATGTGGCTAATCCCGGGCCAATCGGGGAATACAAGATCCCC
This sequence comes from Spirochaetes bacterium RBG_13_51_14, assembly GCA_001829455.1. Lineage (GTDB taxonomy): Bacteria > Spirochaetota > UBA4802 > UBA4802 > UBA5550 > RBG-16-49-21. Next base: position 10,371 of record MIBH01000056.1, on the reverse strand, counting down.
TGTCCCGATGGCAGCGTGTGGCACCGCACCGGCGATACCGGTTATCTTGATCGAAAGGGACGGATATGGCTCACCGGGAGGGCCCGGGACGTTGTACAGCACGGAGGAAGGCTCATCCATCCGTATCTCCTTGAGAAAAAAATAGATGAAGTACCGGGCGTGGTACGATCCGCCGTCGTGGCATCCGGCACAGCGGACCGCCCGATACTCGCAGTGGTGCTCGATCGAACGGCGAAGCGTGAGGCCTCGTTGAAGGCGATTCGGGAGTTGATGAGAGGATCTGATTGTGACGACATATCGATACGAGAGATGAACCGTATCCCCCTGGATAAGAGGCATAACAGCAAAATAGATCGCCCCGCGCTCATAAAGATGCTGGATTAACGAGTAATGATTTGGGGGCCCAGCAACGTATATGATGTGGAGCAGATATATAATCTTTAATCAATGTATGCAAGAGTGGTCAACATGAAAAAGTATTTTATCGTAAGCCTTAACCCGGTCGATTGTCTTACAATCAGCGGGATTGTCATATCGCTCTGCGCAGCTGCACTGGTGCTGGCGGGTGAGTTTTCCCTCGCACTGAGTCTCCTGTTCATAGCGATGCTGGTGGATGCGCTCGATGGCGTGCTGGCCCGCAAATTCGGGCTGGAAAGCGATTTTGGCCGCTACCTGGACGGTTTTGTGGACGTTTTTGATTACCTCGCGGTCCCATCACTCTTCCTGTACCGGTGGGGCTTCAATATCTGGTATTATGGGATTATTCTCCTCCTGTTCATAGTGTCCGGTGTGGTGCGACTTTCCGTCTTTAATGAAATCGGCAATATAAAAGATGACAAAAGTGGGCTTGCGTATTTTGGCATGCCGGTATTCTGGAGCGTGCTCTTTCTTGGGATACTATATATCGCGGACTGGTTTTTCCCCCATGGCGCTATATTCCCCATAGTGGCAGGACTATTCGCGCTTTTTTCACTCTTCATGGTGTACCGGCGCAGCTTTTTTAAGTTTAAAAGCATACCGTTGATGCTGACGGTTATTCTCGGCGCGTCGCTTCTCTTCGCGCTGGATGGTTTCGGGGTTATAAATCCTCGTGAATTCGCCGGCGGTCAACTCATGCACGATGCGGAGCGCCATCTTCTGTCGGGTTTTTTTACCGCCATTCCGGCAATCATCGGAGGATCGCTCCACATGCTTATCGTGTCAAAAGACTGGCTTTCATCTCTCAGATTACCGGTAAGCGAAAAGATCTTCGGTTCAAATAAAACTATCCGCGGTTTCATACTCATGCCGGTTTTCAGCGTTTTCGGCGCCCTCGTTCTCCGGGGAATACTGATCCTGTGTCCTCTCGACCTGACCATTGATCTGCTTGCCATTCCTTTCTGGCAGATCGGCCTGGCGCAGGGTTTTGGATATGCTCTGTTCGAGCTTCCCAATTCATTTTTAAAGAGGAGGCTCGGGATACGGCCCGGCGAAGTCCCTGTAAAGAACAGACTCCTTTTTATATCTGTCGATCAGATAGATTCAGGCATTGGGGTCGCCTTTGCCACCTGGCTCTTTTTCCCAATATCGACCGCCACTGCGGTTGCCATTGTCGTTCTTTGGCCGCTGGTGGCCCTGCCGGTAAAGAGGATGTTATGGATACGAACATCTACCTTTTAAAAAAGTATTATCTCTACACCAAGGAACGCTTCCCCCTGCCGGCGACCTTCTCATACGCTGCCGCGCTCTATTATATGTCTTATTTTTTTCCCAATATAATCGAAGGACACACGCCGGTCGATCTCCTGGAATCGATAATGGGGTGCCTGGTTCTGTTCATGGTACTCTTCCAGATCCGCATACTCGACGAGCACAAAGATTACGCGAAGGACGCGTCGGCGTTTCCTGATAGGATGCTGAGCAGGGGAACCATCACGTTGCCCGATCTGCGGAAACTCCTCATAGTGCTGGTCATGCTTCAGTGCGCCATGGCCCTCTACCTGGGTGCGTGGCCCTTTGTTATATGGCTGGCCATCCAGGCCTATGTCTATCTCATGTTCAAGGAATTTTTCGCGCCCGAGTATCTCAATAAAAGAACGTGGTTCTATCTCCTGAGCCACCAACTCCTGGTTCCGCTCGCGCTCCTTCTTGGAATTTCCCAGCGGTTAAGCCTGGCCGAGGCTGTATCGGAACATCCGGGCTTTCTTTTCATCTTTCTGTCAGGGAGCATGATGGCCACCGTTAACTTCGAGATTGCGCGTAAGACCTGGTCGCCCGACCGGGAGCGGGAGCATGCGGATTCATACACTAAGGTGTGGGGGATCGGGGGCGCAGTTTTTGCAAACCAAGTGGTGGCGGCACTGGCTGGCTGCGCCTTCACCTATTTCTACATTTCAATCTTTCGGTCACTAATATATTCCGTGATAATCGGGACCGTATATCTCGCCTTCCTCGCCGTGGAGTTTATTTTCACGGTGCGGCGGGACAATAAAACATCAAAGATGGTTGAGACTGCCGGTGCGATATATTCGCTTGCCCTTTTAAGCGTCTCGGCGGTATATTTTTTTAATGCTGGGTGATCGTCTACCATCCTGATGGTGAATTATGAGAGCGTTGCGGGCCGCTATAAGTGAGATCGATGGTTTACCGCCCGTCCCTAAACAGTAATTTTGCGCAAGTCTAAACGACATATTATTAATGCAACGTTAAATATCTTATGCGGGTTTTTTTAAAAAACCTGCCGATCCACAGTGGATCCGTTCCGGCTGATACCCGTTCGTACAGCCCGCAGACTTGTTCCGGAAAATCGCCTCGGTCCGCGGAAAATCCCGAAATGGCACCGGGGCCGCAATCATGAATGATTAGCTCCACCGTATCCCGTTCCAGGATATCAAAAAACCGCCGCGTATACTTACGCACATTGAAATTGACTGACAGGTAGCACCGCCGCACCGGCAGCCGCTTTAAGAGATATGTGTAACCGGCAATATTGCGATAATCGGGATGTGGTATATGCAGGTTGACCTCACGGCAAACCCTGAATGCGATCTCATGTTGAACCAGTTCAATCTGCGGCTTTTCCGGAAGCTCCCCGATCACCGAAAGGACATCGCCGTCTTTTACGAGGAGGAGTGTGCCCTGCCTGTGCCGTATCGCTATTATATCGTCCCGCTTGACCGTGCTGTGAACTTCCATGGCGAGCCACGCCACGGCAATCGCAGCCAGTATCGACAGCGACATGATCCGTTTCCCGCGAAGGCGCGGCAGGAGGGGGAGAAGCAGAAGACAGAAGGCCGCGACGAGTGACGGGCCGGCATGGTCCGTATAATAGTGGCAGTCGAG
>MIBH01000056.1:0-7032 GCA_001829455.1 Spirochaetes bacterium RBG_13_51_14 | reverse complement strand
GATACCATTGCAGAATCCGTAGATGACATCGGCGCCGCGTCCGATCAGGGCGGCAACGGCACCGCAATAGGATGTCGCATGGGCGGCAAGGGAAACGATCAGGAGGAGTGACATGAGAGGCACCACGATGATATTGGAGGCAAAACCAGCCAAGTTGACCTCATTCATCCGTGCCATGATGATCGGAATCACCAGCGCTTGAGCGGAAAGGGTCAGGGCGAGAGGGTTACCCAGAAGAGCTGGAAGCCATTCCGTGCACTTACGATAATCCTCATGGAACAGGAGGATGCCAAGGGTGGCTCCGAAGCTGAGCTGGCATCCCAGGCTGAACATCTCTCCCGGGCTCACGAGCAGGATGATCACCGCAGCGAGGAAGAGCGTATTGAATATGTTCACTTCGCGGTCCATGAGCCGCTGGACGGTGTAGAGGAAGAACATGACGCACGCCCTGAAGAGCGAAACCGGCATATCGGTGATATACAGGTAGAAAAATACGACCAGCGCGGCACTGACGAGAATCAGCTTCCGGTTGAGACGGAGCAGCCCCAGCAGGAAGAGGGGAATGGCCGCGACCACCCCCACGTGCAGGCCGCTTGCCGACAGCACGTGGAGCACACCGGCTCGTTTGAAATCGTTCAGGGTGATTTTGTCTATGAAATCCTGGTTTCCAAAATAGAGGGCCTTCACGACCGGTGACGTTTCACGGTTGAACAGCCTGTCGCTATTATCCGCGAGCCAGGTTCTGACCCTGGTTTTCCGCGACGCGGCGAGAGCAACCGTCGAAACCGCGGCGCCATCAAGATAAAAGACATATCGGATGCCCCTCAAGAGCAGCGACCGCCGCAGGGAGGGCGAACCGAAACCGGCTCTCACCGGGAACGGCTTACCCGTAAATCTGATCACATCTCCTTGACTGATCGTGCCATCGGTCACCCGTGCAACACCGTTGTACCACGCGGCAGCTCCGCGATCCGCATCAGAATCACCGATACCCGCGCGAAACAGCATCTCCGCCTCCTGGCAGTACCGTTTCTGTACGACGCGTACCACCCGCCCGACCCACGTTGCGCGCTCAAGCGCGGGCGTATCGCCGCCCAGCATATAATGAATTCGCGCGAACATCGCGAACGAAAGGAGAGCCTCAATCAGAATAAGATACAGCACTCGCGCCGCATTGCCGTTCCGCCGCGTCAGCCCGGGCCCGGCGACAACCTTGAGCGAGTTCCGGTACACCGCAACGGCGAAACCCAGGGACAGCGCCAGCATAACCGTACCAACAACATCGATTACTTTGTTCAGGGACCATGAACAGGCGATCAATATTATTGAGCTAATCTGAATCAAAGCAAGAAATGAGGGTACTAAAATCTTTTGCGCGGTTTTGCTCCTGGAGCATCTATAAATCAGATTTTTCATTGATACCAGGAAAGTAAAATCTGATTTCAGTGAGATATCTCGCCCATTGATTCTTAGAGGTGCCCATATTATATCCTTCCGACTTTAAAGACAAATCCGGCATTGATACCATAGAATAACTTCGTTGATTTCTCCCCGATGCCGTACCAGCCGTACATTACCGATCCTTCGAGAAACAGCTTTGTATCAAAGGTCGTGTTGAATAGAACGGCCAGCGGCGCCCTGATTCCCGCCCCGCCGTTGTACTTGCGGTTGGAGGGAGGCGTTTCGAAATAGAGGCCGATTCCGGGTGCAAATATTGCAACGGTTCCCATCTGTATCCCAACCCTGCCCGATACCGTGTAATAGAGGTGATGCAGAGTCCTCTCGTTCTGATTGTATTGGCACTGGATTGAGAAGTCGCCTATGAGCCATTTCGACATGACCCAGATGGAAGCGCCGCCGCCCAGAAAATAGCCCGATATCTTCTTCGTGCCGGTGTAAAAATCAAACCAGTCCCGGTATTCGATATTGTTGAAGCCGCCGCTCATCACGGGCCCGATGTAGGTATAGACCAGCTCCCGATCCACCGCGGCGGCCCGCAGGGGGAGGCAGATGCATGCGGCGGCGATTATTATTTTTACAAAGGTTGACATTTCAGTTTATCTTATAATCAGAGGACTATTAACGATCTGCACGCCTTTCGGAATCTTGAAGTTGAACAGAGACGGTCTCACCTCTGCCGTGGTGCTGATATCGGATAAGGAAAAACTGATGATCCGCCCGTCATTCAGCTTGAATATTGCGCCCTTGAGTAAAAACGTCGCGTCAACGCTCAGAATGATCTCTGAATATTGGCTCTCATCCTTCTTGAGCTTCAATGTATAGCCGGCGTCCCTTTCGGCGGCGATACCGCTGTACCCGGCCACGAGAGCGGCAATGCCCCCGGACGTGGCATCCTTAGCCAATTCCTGGATGCCGCACCTTTTGGTGCCCGGGCTGTAAATCCAGAGAGTCCTCCCATCGGTCACCAGGATCTCCTCCGAGGGACTGGAGAATTTAATGTATATTTTACCCGGCGCCAGATATTTGAAGCTGCCGGAATAAGTCTGCCCTTCAAGCGACGTCCAGGATATCACACCGGTAAGTTTTTCCAGTCGGAGCATCCTGCCGCGGAACTTTTCCACTGCCTCATCACCCGAGATAGACAACAGCCGCGTTGAATAAAGCAGCATCAATAAGACCAATAAAATTCCCGTCCCTTTCATGAGCACGTCCTTTGTATAGTATAACGAATCGGGATCATAAAAAATAAAATTTTTTTCTTTCAAAATGCAAAAATATCTCTATAAGTGATTTATTTCAAGAAATAAATTTCAAGATAAATCAATGATAAATAATAGACTTGTTTAAAAATAATTACTCGACTTTGGCGAAAATCGAAATAAGCCCTCCCTCCCATCGAGGGAGGGGAATAAAAATCTCATCAATCGAATTAATTACTAGACTCAGGCGTTTTTTACATAGATTATTGATAAACAGGCAAAATTCGCCTAACTCAAATAATTATTATTGTCATCATAGACTGTACATTATAAAGCCCGGAGAAGCTCCATGCCAAAAAGACGAATCAAAATTAAAAATTATCTGATTTTTATTCTCATCGTTTCTTCTGTCACACTGTCGTATTTTTACAGCCGCGAGGTATACACGTTTTTCATGAGGAGCTATTATGAAAAAATACGGGGTCGGAGTATCGAACAACAGCTATCAAGAGCCAGGGAGATGTACCGTAACCGCGAGTATACAGAACTTGAAGAGTATCTCCGCACCCTTATTATTGTATATCCCGAAAACCGGGACCTGAGAAAGCTGGAGGGTCTGACCCTAATCAAGCTCGGCAAGCGGGACAGGGGGGTCGACATGATCCTCACCGCCGGGGGCGATGAACCGATGCCCGAAGTACAGCTCGAGGAAACCGTTTCCGCCCTGTTCGAACAGAAGCGGTACGGCGATATTGCCGAAATTTTTAAAAAGAACAGCCCGGGCGCGAATCCGAACCTGCTTTACTACTATGGGGTATCTCTCTTCGAAACGGAAAAATACGCCGGATCCACCCGATACCTGAAGCGGGCCATCGAAGAGGGACGAAGAGACTACAAAGTATACCATTACATCGGCCGGGCGTATGTAGCCAGCGGTGATACGCGGGCCTCCCTGCCGTACCTCGATCGTGCCAGAAATTTAAATGTCGAGGATCCGGACGTGGCCAACTCCCTGGCCGGCGCCTACCAGAAGCTTGGCCGCTATGATGATGCGGCGAGGATATTGCGGAAAATGAAACGATGACGTTGGAGGCGACAACGAGGAACGGCGCTTCTATATCGCCTTGATCGTAACGCTGATGCCCCAGGACCAGGCGGTTTTATTCATCTTTATGGAATGGAAGAGCATTCGGTCCGTCACGTAGAAGTAATATGCGGAGCCGGTGTCAATGGTGATTATATCCGAAGCCTGAAACTTCGCACCAGCGCCCACGCCGACCCGCGCGAGGTCAGGGTCCAGAGGGTTCTGTGCGCGCGGATATTTTTCCTGCGAGGTGTATGATATTCCCGAGCTGATAAGCATGCCGGCGACCTGCAGCTCAATGCCCAAGCCGATGCTGTGCCGGTCCTTATGCTTGTAGTTCTGCGCGTTGCCGCCGGCTATCAGCGGCAGGACAGCCCATGATGACGCGTTCTGCGCCACGAGGATCCAGTCCAGGAACCCTATCTCATGGTTTCGGGTGAGCAGGTTCCTGGTCCCGTAATTCCTCTCGCCGGAGAAGGCGATCTGGTACGACAATTGTATCGAAGCCTTGTCTTCAGTCTTGAAGTTCACGCCGATGAGCAAGTAGTCCGGAAGCCGCTCTTCCATAACGCGGGTATAGCTGTATTTGACGTTTTTTTCTGTTCCACGCGCGATAACCTGCGTGGAGTACAGCGCCGTCAGAACAGCGCGGTCGGCTTTCCCCAGCATCAATCCGAAAAGTCCCGACCAGCCCACGGCATTTTTTTCAAGCTTATCAACGGTGCCGGCGTCCAGAATGCCGGCGGACCGGTCGCCCTCATAATAGCTGCACGCGATGCCGCCGGTCAGGGCGATCATATCATTCAGGGCAAAGGCCCCCCCCAGCCTTCCCTGAAGCCAGTACCTTCCGGCTTTCACGTAGGTAACCACCGGCAGTTCCAGGGGCCCTAGGTTGAGGGTCAGACCGGCGTTCCTGAGCGTGCTCATTTGAACCGGATCAAGGTTCAGGGCGAAATACGATACGAGGGGCATGCCGCCCTCCGGTTTCCGGTATTCGATCAGCTCGACCCCTTCCGGCATATGGAGCGACAGGAACAGGGCGCCCTTCCCCTGCTTATAGACCGCGGCGAAGTTCGGTATAAAGGGCGACGGCGTGGCGTCCTCGCCGCCCGAGAAGGCCATATCATACGCGGTGGTTTTCGTCATGACCTGATAACCGGCATCCAGGTAGAAGCCCTCAGAAAGAGCAGCCAGGCCGACCGGGTTGTAGTAGGCCGCGTCTATGACGCCGACAGCAGCGGCCCTGCTCTGCGTCCTGGTGTACGAGCCCGTGTCGAAGGTGCCGGCCGCAGCCCCGCCGGATAATGAAACCAGAAGAACCAGCAGCATCCCTGTCACGAACATACGATCCATGGCGCGCTTCGTACCTGACCTCATTTGTGCGTATTCTGCTGTATGGAAAGATTGTCCACTACATCAATTCCTGATTCGAATACTGCGCATATATCAAAATCCCTTCAGGATGTAAAGAACAAATAAATACGGCGGCTTGCGGCCGCCGTATTAAATCGCACGATGCATCGACCTGATCACAAAGCCTTATAGCTAATACCGATCGCGGTGTCATAACTGAATTTGGTAACCCTGACTGGGAGTATTCTTAACATCTGCCCCTTATTGACGTCCTCAGGAGTATAGAAGGCCAGCAATTCGGCCACGGTTATTTTGAGCGTGTCATTCAAGAATGAATAGGAGATGCCGGCGCTGACATTGTTGGAATTGAGCTCCTCCCACATCTGGTCGCGGCCGCTCGGCCGGGCGCCTGAATTGTTATACAGATAGCCCACGCCGATGTTGAGCGGTATTGCCTTAAATGTGTAATCAAGCCCGAGCCCGATATCCCAGCCGCCGATGTAGCCCTTCTCTTTTCCGTTCCACTGGGAAAACTGATTGAAGGCATAAATAAAGGAGCCGGAAATCTGAAGTCCCTGAATCTTGTACGCGACGCCGGCGTTTAAGTTCGCCGGTATCTGAGAAGGCTCGGACATCCCGTCTCTAAAGCCGGAATCAGACATGCCGACGACAAACCAGTCGCTTGCGTTGGTTTTAAGCCTCAACTGCGACATCCATTCACCCCGCAGCGCGACGATCAGATTATCGATCGGCTTGGCGCTGATGCCGAGGATGACGCCGTGTGCCATCCCTTTCTGGGTCGCGTGGAACTTGCTGCCGAGGGGTATGTATCCTCCGTAGGCACCGCCAGGAGAGACGATTTTCCCGTCAAAGGCGTTGTCACCGTACATGAACCGGTATCCAACTGACAGGGAAAGCTTGTCTTTTATCACCGCATAAGCAACACTGGACTGGAGTCCGAAGACCGCGGAAGAGCCCTCAAATCTCGAAAAGACAAGGCTCCCGAATGGTGCGAGGAGGCCTAATGAAGTGTAGAAGCTGTTCAGTATCGGTCCCAAGAACTTCAGGGAACCGTCAATCTGCTGCATACCGTCAGGATACTCGGCTGCGCCGCCGCCGCCGATCGGCGTAAACCCGAACGACCAGGCGAATCTATCTTTTTTGTAGTTCACATAAAGGTTCGGGAACATGTATCCGTATTTTTTCGCCTTGTATTCGTCCTTGATCCCGGCCAGCTCATTCCAGTGGCCCCCAACCGGCATTATATTGATCGGCTGTATAACGATCTGGTTGCTGATATAGAGATACAACCCATCAGCAACGAGAGCGGTTCCCGCCGGATTGAAATACGCGAGATCCGCATCCGCATCATGTGTCGCAATCCGGTTACTCGTCTTGCAATATTCCGCGCTTTGGTTGACATTAAGGCCCCTGCCGCCGGCGAAGAGCTCTGTGGCAACCCCTATGCAGAGCACGGCAAGCATAGAAATTGATATTATTTTCCTCATGCGATCCTCCTTCTAGGATTTTTATATCCTTTGATATCTAGAATAGTCTTAATTACTAAAATATCATTTAGAATATACCCGACTACTCCAATGAATTGTAAATGGAGAAAATCATAAGTTATCTATGTATTGACATTTTAGCAATTTAGTTCAAAATAATATACTAAAAATCCCATGTCAATAATTTTTTTTAATATGGCCTTAATAAGTCAGGGATTGTATTGAGATTTTCGATGATGGTTTCCAGTATGATACTTATGAACATTATATGCCGGATCATCTCATCGTAGGCAATAGATTATAAATGATTAACCGATATGGATGACTGATTATGCTTATTAAAGACCTTCACCTATGAAAAAATAAAAAACGGCGGTTACCAGCCGCCGTTTTTCATGCCGTGACTATTCAGGGATCAGAGCACTTT
>MIBH01000055.1:27048-41077 GCA_001829455.1 Spirochaetes bacterium RBG_13_51_14 | reverse complement strand
ATGCTAAAGAGGTTGATGACAGATGATGAGAATGTCAACCATAAAAAAAATTCGTGATTTCTGGGAAAAAATTTTATTAAACGATTAAATTGTTCGTATTAAGAATATCATTGGATATTTATGAGATAAAAGATGAATAATCATGGAAAATAACCAAATGCTTCAGTTATTGATCGATACGTATAAATATAAGAACGATCCGAAGTTCATTTCTAATGACGAAATATTGAAATTTTTTAATAGTTATAGAAAAAAATTATTGTATCAAGATTTTGTTGAGATACGCAATTATTTCTTAAACACGTTGGGGGTGCCGAGAAAATCCCTTACTGAAATCGAAACATGGTATCTAGGTTCTCCTGAAAGCTCGACCGGTTTTACGTGTCATGGCGAGTTAACCGTTCCGCGCGCGTATCCTCGGTTATATGACGCATATAAGAATGCGCTCAAGTTAAAGCGTTATTCTCAAAAAACCGTTGTATTGTATTGCGGAGCATTAACAGCCGCTAATGACTGGTGCGTTCGGAATAAAAAAAAATTAATTGATGATATAAACGCCCCCGAGCTATATGATTTTTTCTTATATCTGACCAATGAAAAAAAGTCATCGCTGTCGACAATGCGTATTCATCGGTTTGCAATATCTTATTATTTCAAGAGAGTTTTGAATATTGAGATAGATGTGTCCTATGTTGAAGGTCTTAAGGATTCAAAACATCTTCCGGTTGTTTTATCCAGAGATGAGATACGTTCACTGATCGAGACTATTAATAATTTGAAGCACAGAACGATAATCGCCCTGATGTATTCCTCGGGTCTTCGGCTTTCGGAGCTTTTGAACCTGAGAGTGAGAGATATCAGCCTGAATGAATTGACGATTCATGTCAGGGAGGGCAAGGGGAGGAAGGATCGCATTACGATATTTTCTGAAAAATTAAAAGACGACCTCAACCGTTTCATGCGGGGAAAGGAGCCGGTCGAGTATCTCTTTCTTTCTTCCTTTAAGGACGATAGCGGGAAATACCGAAGGCTCTCCGGCCGGACCGTTCAGAAGTTGCTTGAAACAGCACTGAAAAGGGCGGGAATTAATAAAAAGGCGTCGCCGCACGATCTGCGTCATTCATTTGCAACACATCTTCTGGAGAACGGCATCTCCCTCAGGCACATACAGCAGCTGCTCGGACATAAGAATATTTCCACCACGACAATCTACACGAAAGTGTACAGCCCGTCCCTGAAGGGAATCAAGAGCCCGCTGTAAATCATGCGTGGCGGACCGGTGTGCGGAGGGCTATGTATTTCTATCCGCACCATCGGGTGGTACTATATCACTCAACTGGTGCAATGCTCCCCCGGGACGCCTTCGCGTCGTCTGTCCGGACAATAAAGTTCTTGCCAGAATACCCAACGACCATATATATTTTCATATTACTTTCCGGCGAGGTGCCGATGGAAATCAAGCTCCCCTGGGGCCCTGAACATCTTTCCCTGAATCTTCCCGATACCTGGAACGTGATATTTCCGAAGAAAAAGGAAGCGAAGGGCAGGCAGAAGAAGGTTGATGAGGTGTCAGTGATCAGGGAATCGCTCATGAAGCCGGCCGGTGCAAAGCCGCTCTCAGGACATAAGCTGAAGGGGAAGAGGGTGGTGGTGATCGTCGATGACAACACGCGGCCGACGCCGGCCCATAGATTCTTCCATCTTATACTGCTTTCGCTCAGGAAAGCGGGCGTGTCGCTGAAAAATGTCACGGTGATTCCGGGCCTGGGCATACACACGCCCATGACCGAAGCTGAGATGGCCGAGAAAATAGGCCCCAAAAATCTCATGCAGGTGCGATGGGAGAACCACGACGCCTTTAACGTCAATGCGAACCACTATTTCGGCACCACCGGCAGGAACACGCCGGTGTATCTGAACAGGAACCTCAAGGATGCTGGCCTCATCGTGCTGCTGGGTCTGGTGGAGCCGCATCTGTGGGCGGGATTCGGCGGCGGCTTGAAGAACATACTGCCGGGCGTCGCCTATGCGGAGACGATCGGTCTGCACCATGAAATCATCGCGGAGCCGCCCTACCAATTCAACCGGGTAGGCCTCCTTCCGGAGAACAATTCCTTCCGCCAGGACCTGGAGGAGATCCGGCGCATGATCAAGGCCGACATCTTCTGCGTCAACGTGGTTCTCGATCATTCCAAGAATGTGGTCGCCTGCTTCGCGGGCGATCCGATTGAAGCGCACCGGAAGGGCGTTGAGTACAATTTTCGCGAGCTGGGCCTGCGCATCGACCGGCCGGTGGACGGGATCATCGTCAATTCCTTTCCCATGGACATCAACTTCAAGCAGGGCATGAAGTGCGTGGGGAACTCGCTCCCGGCGCTCGCCTCCGGGGGCGCGGTCATGGCATTCATGCGGGCTGAGCGCGGTCTCGACGATATCGTGCCGCCGAAGGGGGCGAAGCCCCTCAGCATTCTCAAGGCCATACTCCGGCTCATCGGGCCGGCCCGGGTGCGGGGCTTTCTCGAGAAGGTGCGCCCGGGCCTTAACGTGGAGGAAAAATTTCTGGTGTATTATTCAATGCAGCTCATTCGGGAGTACGATCTGTTCTTTTACGTGCCGACGCTGAGCGAAGCGGAGGCGAAGCAGCTCGGCTTTTTTGTGCGGTGCGCGAGCCCGGATGACGTCATACGGCAGGGCCTGAAGAAGATCGGCAGGAACGCCACAGTGGCGGTCTTTCCGGAAGCGGGGGTCACGTTCCCCGTCGTTGACGGCGGCTCGTAATGCGGCCCGGCAGCATGCTGCGGGAAATCCGGCCTCGCTGGCGAAGGGGACTTTTAATCGGCGGCGGAACCGCGTTCTCAAAAAGGGCATGGCCCGTGCTTCATCATTCATATCCACACACAGGGGTTTAAATCGCAGTGGGAAAATTCGTTTGGAACAAAGAGCTGGAAACAGGGATTGAAGAGATAGACAACCAGCACCGTGAGCTGATCAAAAGGATCGAGAGCCTGGATCTCGCTATATACGGCGGCAAGGCCAAGGTGGAGCTGGTCATGATGATCGAATATCTTGAATCATACGTGAACGAGCACTTTGATGCTGAAGAGTCCCTGATGATGAAGATCAATTATCCCGATATTTCCAGGCATATTAGTGAGCATAAATCGTTCCGCGAGCTCTTCGCCAGGATCAAGCGGGAATACATGGAAAAGGGCGCGAATAATTATCTGGCCATGGAGCTTGACCGCGAGGTGCGGAAGTGGTTCGAAAACCATCTGCTGGTGACCGATACGGCGTACGCGTCATATCTGAGGGAGCACCCGATCCAAACCGGCGGCTGATCCGATTAGGGCATTATTCCTCCGCTGCGGCCTGAGGGCGGCCGTTCATTTCCTCCAGCGCCCTGAGCACCGTGTCGTAATCGTTCGCCGCGTTCCAGAAGAGATACCCCCTGGCACCGGAATCGTTCGTGGCCTTGATCTGGGTGAGGATGTAATCGCGGTTGTAGCGGGACACCCGCCACCGGAACGCCTGGAGCCATGGCCGCACGACCGCGTTTTTTCCCGCGAGCCCGATCACCTTCCGGCAGCCGTTATAAATGAAGTAATACGGGTTGTCTCCGGGCCGGGCGTATCCGTCGAAGTCATCGTTGAAGTGCGACGGATAGAGCATGGGCGAGATGACGTCGCAGTGCCGGGCGAGGAGCTCGATGCGCTGGCCGGTCTTGCCGATATCAATCACCTTCCCCCAGGCCACCACGCCGAACACATCAATAGAGAGCCGCGCATTATGCGCCGATATGTTTTCGCGGGCCCGCTTCAGGAACTGGGTGATGGACTCGTCATTGGTCATTCTGTCGAAATCGTACCGGAAATCGGCGTCGCGCAGGGTGCCCGTGGTAGGGAAGCGAATGTAATCGAACTGTATCTCATCCACCCCCAGGTCGGCAAGCTCCATTGCCAGTTTGATGTTGTAGTCCTGGACTTTTTTGCTCGTGGGGTCGCACCACCGCTCCTTGGATTCGGGGTTCCACACGCCGCCGCCCTTCGACCGGATCGCCAGCGAAGGATCCCTTTTCCTGAGCAGATGATCGTGGAACACGGCGATGCGGGCCACGACGTAGAAGTCGTTTACCTTGAGCGCACGTATGAATTTTTCAATATTGTCGATGGTCCGCTTCTCATGGGTGTTATACGTCCGCACTTCCGGAATACGGCTGTAATAGGTAACGATACCGGTGATGTCCTTGGCGTCGAACACGATGGTATTGATGCCCAGCGCGCGGTACCGGTCAAGGTTTTTAAGCACCATGGTCGAGCCGGCCGACGTTCCGGAGAAGTAGAGCCCCCGGGCGGTGATGATGCCCGGCATGGCGCGGTTCCTGACGTCCGGCAGGAGCCCTGCGACCGAACCGGGTATCACCAGGGACGCGCCCTCCGGAATGTCGCTTCCCCTGATGCCGTTGTATTCCCTGATGCCGCCGGCCAGCTGCGAGGCGCGGAGGTAATCGGTGTACCGGAGGGCCTCTGCCGCGAGCTGATGAATTCCGATTTTCCGTTCGGCCCGGTAGAGGAGGATGCCGCCGGCGTAGAAAAATCCGCGGGGGAGCGCCCGAAAGGGCCGGTAGTATCGCCGGTAATTTTGATAATTGACAATCGTAACGGCGTAACTTGACGGGAAGAGCGTCTCGGCGGTCTCGAAATAGAAGCCCAAAACGCGATCGCGCAGGTAGATGACCTTTTCATAGTAGATAAAGAATCCCAACCACAGGGTCACGGCCGCAAGGGCGCCGACGATGATGCGCTTCAGGAAATTGTTCATATCATGATCTCACGTCCGGTACAAGACATAATATCAGCGTTTCTTTATCAATTATTTTTTTTCTTCAATGTCAGACCGGCGCGACACGCTGCCAAATTGTTATTGATTTATATTCAATCCATTTCCAAGCTATCTTTCATTACTGTTATCGGATTATTCGTTGAGGCGCTTGATGATGGATGATGAACGAAAAACGACTCCCTCCGGCGGGTCGGTGGCCGCATACGTGGGCGCTCCGCTTCTGCGGGTCTGGCGCGGGACGGTTGATTTCGCCGCTTATGTTGTTTCGATCGTCCTTTCATTCAGGTCCCTCAGGTTCATACGCCTGCGCTCCATCAGCGCCACCATCCTGACCCAGACGCGGTTCACCGGCATCGACGCGCTCCCCTTCGTCATCGTTATCGCCGTTCTGGTGGGCGGCGTGGTCATCATCCAGGGGATGACCAACCTGCCGCGCTTCGGCATCGAGGGATATTTCAGCAACCTGATGGTCATCATCATAGCGCGGGAGCTGGGCCCCCTGGTGACCGCCCTCATCGTGATCACCCGGTCGGGCACGGCCATCGCCACGGAGATCGCGACCCAGAAGTGGAGCCGCGAAATACTGGCGCTGGAGATAGCCGGGATCGATCCGCGCCTCTACATCGTGATCCCCCGGATCGTCGCATTCTCCCTGTCGATATTCTCGCTCATCATTTTTTTCGACACGGCGGCATTCCTGGGGGGATACCTGATATCGCTCGCGACGCTCTACATGCCGGTGGGGGCCTTTTTCGGAAACCTGTCCCAGGCCTTTTCCATGAAGGACCTGCTGGCCACCATCGTCAAGAGCATGATGTTCGGCGTCCTCATCCCCCTCATCAGCTACTATTACGGAATGATGCCCCGGTCGAAGTCCGAAATCCCGATTTACGTGTCCCGCGCGGTCAGCCGTACCCTGTTCACGATCATCGTTCTGAACGTGCTGGTGTCGGCGCTATTATATTTTTCGTGGCTGGAATAGGATATGGTGCCGCTGCTCGAGTTCAGAAACGTCGCCGTTGATGCTGCCGGGTCAGAGCCGATAGAAGGGGTATCGTTCGCGATCGCGGCCGGCGAAAACGCGGTTTTTTTCGGGGTGGAGGGATCGGGGCTTAAGACAGTTGCGCCGCTGGTGCTCGGCCTCGAGGAGCCGAGCGGGGGGGATGTGCTCCACCGGGGAGGGACCATACGGGGCCTCGATTATCTGGAAAGGCTGCGGTATAAAAATGCGATCGGCTATCTCCACGGAGATTACGGCCTCATTTCCAGCCTGACCGTGGAGCAGAACATATCCCTGAGACTGGAATATTATTCAGAATATTTGCCGGAGGAGATCACGGCGATCACGGAGCGGCTCATGGCCGAGCTCCGCATCATCGATAAGCGCACGGCCCGGCCCGTTCAGCTCACCAGGTCGGAGATATTCAGAACCGCGTACGCCCGTGCGGTGGTGCACGACCCGGAGCTTCTCATCATAGAGTTCGCCTTTGTCGATCAGTCGCCGCTGAACATCAGGTCGTTCATGGACGTGCTTAAAGCGCGGGGCGCGGATCCGGCCAAATCCGTGATATTCATGACCTATGAACCTCAAAAATTTGTTGATTTCGCCGATACCTTCATTATGCTGTATAATGGGCGGATAGTTTTTTCCGGCTCCCGGCAGGATTTTTTCGATTCGGACAATCCCTATTTGGTCCAATACCGGTCGACTTCCCTGCGGGGGCCCATGGCGATCAGTTAGCAGGCGGACATGATGTTGCGTTTCGAAACACATAAAATCATCGGCGGGATACGGCAGGGCCTGGGCAGGGTGGAGTACCGGGTCGGGCTTTTCGTCATCATACCGGCCGTGGTTATGGTGTTCCTCATACTCGTCAAGCTCGGCTACACGCTCGCCTCCTCGACCATGGATGTGTACGTGAAGGTGAACAGCATCACCTCGCTGAAAAAAGGGACCCCGGTGCAGATAAAGGGATACCGGCTGGGCCGGGTGGTGGACATCAGGCCGGTGTTCAAGCCGGCGCTCCATTTTCTGGCCACCCTGCGGATCAGCAGGGATATCGAGCTGTATGAAGACTGCGCCGCGGTCATAACCAACCAGAACGTTATCGGCGACCCGGTGGTGGAGCTGCGCAACCCCGAGACGAAGGGATTCTTTTTACGGGAGGGCGATGTCATCGAAGGGATTGAGTCCGGCAGCATTGAGGATATCACGGCCAAGGTCAATATCCTGCTCACCGAGGCCGCGGCCATCATGACCGTCTACCGGGAGGTGTCCCAGGAGAGCCGGCAGGATATCCGCAGGCTGGTCACCGGCCTGGCGGACAGCGTCGCCAACGTCAACGCCATCATCCAGAACTCCCAGAAGGACATCCTGGATATCATCGGCAGCATGCGCAGAACCTCGCAGACGCTTGACGAGGTGTCCGCGGAAATAAAGAAGCACCCGATGAAGTTCCTGTTCCAGGGCAAGGGTGAAAAATGAATGCTGCGTGAGGGGGTCCGATGGAGGGGTGGGGTCGCCGTGTCACCGTTTTCGAATGTTCATCGTCTCCAGGATGCTGTAGGGCTGTTTGCCCTGCGACTCGTGGTAGATGCGTATAAGAATTTCCGCAAGAATCCCTATCTGGATGAAGAGCACGCTCAGAACAATGAGCAACACCGTGAGGAGCAGAAGTGGGTTCCTGGTCATAGACTGGTACAGGAATATTTTCATGAGAATAACCGTGGCGCCGCTTATGAGGCTCAGGATGAACAGGAAGACCCCGGTGCCGCCGAACACATAGATCGGTTTGGTGGAATATTTTCCCAGGAACGTGACGGTGACGAGGTCCAGCAGCACTTTGAAGGTGCGCCTTATCCCGTACTTCGACCTGCCGTATTTCCGGGCGTGGTGTGCGACCGGCACCTCCGTGATCCGCGCCCCGATCCAGGACGCGTGCACCGGTATGAAGCGGTGCATCTCGCCGTAGAGGTTCACCTGCTTTAAGAGATCGCCGCGGTATGCCTTGAGAGAACAGCCCAGGTCGTGGAGCTTCACGCCGGTGCTCTTCGCGATGAGCCAGTTCGCGACAAGCGACGGGAGCCTGCGTGAGAGGAACCGGTCCATCCGCTTCTTCCGCCAGCCGCTCACCACATCGTACCCTTCCTCGATCTTCGCCACCAGCATGCCGATATCCCCGGGATCGTTCTGGAGATCCGAGTCCATGAACACGATGATCTCGCCCGAGGCGTAGTCGATTCCGGCGGCCATTGCGGCGGTCTGGCCGAAATTACGGCGGAACAAGATGAGCTTGATGTTTTTGTCTTTTTTCGCGATGCCGCGAAGAATTTTTGGGGACGCGTCGCTGCTCCCGTCGTCAATGAAGATCACCTCGCAGGTGGTTTTGAGGGGCCTCAGTGCTTTGACGATTTCCTCATACTGGAGGAGGATGTTTTTTTCTTCGTTATAAACCGGCAGCACGACCGAGAGGTGCGGTGCGCGTGGATTCTTTTTTCGTGATGATCGCGGAGCGGGCATAGGGCTCCTCCCATGGATGTGATATACCGCCGGCGGGCGGAATTTATGGTTGCAAAAAGCAACTGTACGGGATATCCGGTCCAAAGACAAACATTTTTTTAATTTATTGCCATGCTTGAATCGCGATTATCGCATCTCGTCGAGCCGCTTCGGGAGATGATCTATCAGTACGACGTCATCATTAACGGCTTCCGGGAGCGGAGCGGCGCGCGGGTCGCCGGCATGACGTGCGACATCCTGCCTCCGGAAATAGCGGCCTCGCTCGGTCTCGTTCCCGTCAGGCTCCCGTCTTTCATAACCGGCCGGTGCGTCGCGGCCGGATTATCCGACATACCCGGACTTGAAAAGATATACGACTGCATTATCGTTCCCGGAGGATGCGCCGGCAGGGAGAGCATGCCGGCGCTAGGCGTGCCGGTTCATGAATTCCGATGCCCCGCGGGGTGGGGGGGGGAATCGTCACGCAGCATGGCGGCGACCCTGGATGCACTGCTGCTCCAGGCGGGTGCGCCCGGCCTTCGGGCACTCGACGCCGGAACGCTGCGCACGGTGACTGAAGAATATAACGCGCTTCGGCGGCTCATCCGTGGGATAACAACCGCACGGAAGGATAAGCCCCGCCTCCTCTCGTGCCGGGACCTGGCTGCGGTGCATGAGGCCGCCTGCGTGCTCCCACCGTCTGCCATTGCCGGATTTCTGGCGTCGATCCTGGACGCCCTGAACCGGGCCACGGACGGAGGCGCGGACGGAATGGTGCCCGCGCTGGCGTACGCGAGCTTTATCGGCGATGCGGCGGTCCTCGATCATATCGAAGAGGCGGGATGCCTGATCGCCGATGATGACGCCTGCGGCGGACGGCGGCAGTTCGACATGTCCTATCAGCATGCGTCTCCGGACCTTTTCGGCGAAATCCTGGACGCATTTTCATACCGACCGCGCTGTCCGTCGGTCCGCACCGCCGAGGAGCGTATACAGCTCTTCTACGCCATGATCAAGGATCAGCACATTGAGCTGGTAATTTTCATTGAAGATCTCTGCTGCCCGGCCCGGATGAGGGACATCGAGACCCTGCGGGTGCGGCTTATGCGCGCCGGCGTCGATCCCGTGGTGGTGACGGCCGGCAATGCGTTTGATAAAATCCGGGAGTATGTGTCGAGATATTGAAGGCGCGGTTTCGTAACCGCGCCTTCAAGCATGGGGTAACCGCGCCTTCAATACCGGGCATAACCGCGCTGTTGCCTCAATGCCCCACTATGTTGAGGTAATCGCCGGTTATATTGAATGACTCGCGCAGGAACAGATCGTTTTCAAGGTCGATCAGCTTTTTACCGCTATCCTTGTTGAAGGTCTTTTCAAGTTCTTTTTGCTTCTGCTTCTCCAGGGAAGATTCTTCCTTCAGGCTGATGGTTTTGCTGTTTACCTGCTGCTTGAACTTCTTGATCTTCGCGATAAGCTGCCGGTACTTCTGGCTGGCGTTTGTCCGCGTCAGCGAGCGGCCCTTCAGCTGCGCGACAAGGCTCTGATTCACCAGGCCGAAGTTCTTGTGCTCGGCGCTCTGTATTTTCTGCCATTTCAAGGGGTAGCGGTTCTTGCTTTCGCCGATGTCCCAGATTGAAGTCAGGTCTGGCAGTGTGATATCGGGCGCGATGCCGTTCAACTGGTTCGAGGTGCCTTCCGGCTGATAGAACAGGGATATGGTGATCTTTACGGCCCCCTTTTTGAAGGGCAGCTCGTTATAGGACTGAACGGTGCCCTTCCCGAAGGTGCTGTCCGGGCCGATGATGAGCCCCCGGTTGTAGTCCTTTATGGCGCCGGCGAGGATTTCCGCAGCGCTGGCGCTGAACTTATCCACCAGTACCACGATCGGGCCGCTGTAGAGGATGCTCTCATCGTTGTCGTATACGATGTGCGGCGGGTTTCTGCCGTCGACGATCTGCAACACGGGGCCGCTCTCGATGAAAAAACCGGCGATGTCGATGGCCTCATTCAAGAGCCCCCCGGGGTTGCCCCGCAGGTCAAGAACAATGCCCTTGACCTTTTCCTGTTTGAGCGTGCGCACAATTTCCCGCACGTCGCTGGAAGAGCTTTTTTCCCGCTCCTTGTCGTAATAGAACGAGGGGAGCTTGATGTAGCCGATTTTCCTTTTCTTTTCTTTGTCGATGAAAAAGGTTTCCGATTACGCGTCGCTGACCTTAAAGCTGATCTCCGCGCGCACGATAGGCACGATCATCCGGATCGGCTTGTTTCCCTCACCCGCTTTTCGCAAAATAGTGAGCCGCACCTCGGTGCCCTTGGGGCCCCGTATCTTTTTTACCACGTCCCGGAGGTCCATATCAACCACGTCAACGGGCTCGCCGTCGCTCTGGGAAACGGCGATGATCTTATCGCCCGGTTTCAGCTTGATCGCTTCCGGGAGCTTGTCGGCCGCACCGCCGGTGATGATGGATTCGACGATAACGAAGCCGTCCTCCGACTTGAGGCGCACACCGATCCCCTCGAGCTTCAGCTTCATCGAAATGCTGAAATCCTCGTTCTCCTCCTGGGTGAGGTAGTTGGAGTGCGGGTCCAGGGCGGTGGAGAACGCGTTCATGAAGCGGTCCAGGAGTTTTTCCTCGTCGATCTCGTCAATCCGCTTTTTCAGAAGATCGTATTTCTTCACGAGCTTTTGTTTTGCCACCGCCAGGCTCTGGTCCGATGACAGGTAATTGAGGAGCTGGAGCTTCATATTTTTTCTCCAGCGGTCGCGCATCTCCTCCTTCGTTTCCGCGTAGTTGACCTTGTCACGGTCCACGATAATTTTTTCATCCGCGGTGAAGTCGAACGTGCCGGCGACGAGCTCGTTGATGAGCTGGTTGCTTTCCTGGAAGCGCTTCTTGTATACTGTATAGATCTCGTCGATAAAGAAAAACTGGTTGTTCAGTATGTAGTCGTCGACGGTGGTGCGGAACCTGTTGAATCCCTCGATGTCTTTTTTATAAAAGTAGTATTTCCCGTAATCAAGGGAAAGGATGAAATTGTCGAGGATCCGCCCGGATAATTCGTCGTTCAGCGAGTGGTACTGGACGTGCATGGAGAGGAACTGATTCACCAGGGACGGGATGTCGGTCTTTTTAAGGCCCTGGGAGTTCTTGAAGCAGGACAGGACTATGACGAGTGTTACTATCGGAATAAGGCACTTCCGTGACATGGGGACACGCTCCAGGATACAATTTGTGGTGCTTCACTATTCAAAGCAGATGAGTAAATTAGTCAATTAAAATTTGGAAAGGTTACGGCTTAATTCGGTTTGTCGCCCGGCGCTGCCGGCGGCACCGTGCGATCATGCTTTTTTAATTGACACCGGCGTGAATATGACATGTTTTCATAATCACCGGAGATGAGCGGTGGCACGGATTATCATGTTGATAACAGCGGCGATGGCGATTCTGGAATCGTGCTATTCATTTCAGGAATTTCCCGTCGAACGAAAATATGTCCTGGCCGGCCCCGGCAGGGGAGGGCAGCGGGGGAATGAATCCATGCGCGGCGCGGATGCATCCGGCGGGGAAAGGGCGGCGGTAGCACGGTTCACAGTGCGCAGGTAT
Source organism: Spirochaetes bacterium RBG_13_51_14 (assembly GCA_001829455.1). Classification (GTDB taxonomy): domain Bacteria; phylum Spirochaetota; class UBA4802; order UBA4802; family UBA5550; genus RBG-16-49-21. Next base: position 29,134 of record MIBH01000055.1, on the reverse strand, counting down.
TTCGCGCGGATGCGATCCGGCACGCCGGTGGCTGTGATCAACAACATGGCCGTGGATCTTTCGGTTCAGGAGCGGTTCGGGGAGGCTGAAATACTCTTCCGCGAGGTGCTTGCGGAAGACCCCGGTGCTGCCGCCGGCTACAACAATCTGGGGGTCATCTGCGAGATCATCGGAAAGCGGGACGAGGCCTTCCGGATGTATTTGGCGGCGTGCCGGATCGAGCCGGATAACCGGTATTTCCGGAAGAATTTCGTGACCTTCGCCGATTGCCGGCGGGGATCGAGCGCCGTTGATCAAAAATGACAGGCGACGCCGGGGGAGACATGCGCGTGCGGAGTTCCGTCACAGGGATTGAATGATTTCCAGGAGGCGCCGCGCGGACGTTTCCCAGGAAAACAGCCTGGCGCGGGCGAGACCTTTCCTGATCATCGACATGCGTAATTTCTTATTTGACAGCACGGTTTCCATGGATTCGGCCAGGCCCGCCACGTCGAGCGGGTCAACCAGGATGCCGGCGTCCCCCACCACTTCGGGAATAGACGAGGCGGTGGACGATATGACCGGGCAGCCGCACTGCATCGCTTCCAGGGCCGGCATGCCGAATCCCTCGTACAGAGTCGGGAACACGAACACTTCGGCGCCGGTATAGATCGGGGCAAGATCCTCGGAGGGTATATAGCCGGTGATGATAATGTTCTGTATCGCGATATGGGCTTCAATCAATCCGAACAGCGATGCGTTTTTCCATCCGCTCATTCCCACCAGGACCAGCTGATGCCGGTCGTGGTACTTCATCAGAGCGTAGGCTTCAAGCAGGGTGGCAAGGTTTTTTCTCGGTTCGATTGTGCAGACCGAGAGGATGTATTTTTTTGAGATCCCGTATTTCTTTTTCACCCGTTTGATCGATCCGGCATCCGCCCTGAAAAAAGTTGACCGGTCGGCCGCGTTATGAAGCGTGATTGTTTTCGTATGGATATTCAATTTGTTCTGAATGTCATATTTTGTGCTTTCAGACACCGAGAGCAGCAGATCGGCACGATTCATGTTCCGGGTGATATACTGATTATTTATAAGGCTGTTTACCTTTGTCGTCTCAGGATAAAGTTTCCACACGAGATCATGAATTAACCAGATCTTTTTTGTGCGGTAAAAAAAGAACAGCGGGAAGAAATCGGCGAATATGCCGACGTAAACGTCGATCCTGTTCTTCCTCATCGAAACGGCGAGCCAGAAATACCGGCATATTGTATCTATCACCTCAAGAATGATTTTCAGAATCCTGAGCGAGATTCTGCGCGGCAGAATCAGGTGTTGTTTTTCCAGATTGGTCAAGGCATCGGTGACGCGGTAGAGGGCGTATTTGATCCGGTAGTCATAGTTCACATGGTACCAGTTTTTGCTGGGGATATCAAAATGGAGAAGATCATCGAAGGTATAAATATAATAATTGTTGCCGGCGTCTATTTTTTCAAGCGCTCTCAAGTAGTTGAGCGTAACATTACCGATGCCGGTAAGTTTTTCAGATGATAATGGAAAGGCCTCGATCGCGATATTCATTTAATATTACGGCTTTTCGATGTGTCTGTAACTTTGTTTTTGAAAAAATTTTCAATATATATTAAAATACTTGTCAATCTTTTTTATGTTTATTTATATTATACGGGCAGTATCAAAATCATGCATGACAGATATGCATGCATTATCGAGCGTTCATTTATTATTTAGGTTTATAAATGCTGACAGATTCATATTCCCGGAAGCATGACTACCTGCGCCTGTCAATCACCGACCGGTGCAACCTGCGGTGCACCTACTGCATGCCGCCCGAAGGGGTTGAATTGCTTCCCCATGATCAGGTGCTGCGCAACGAGGAGTGTGTCCGGCTCATCGGCATATTCGTTTCTTTGGGCGTGGTCAAGGTGCGGTTCACCGGCGGCGAGCCGCTCGTCCGGAAGGGCTTTATCGATATCGTTGCGGAGACCCGTGAGCTCTTTCCTGATCTTGAGCTCTGCATCACAACGAACGGCACGCTGCTCGGCGACTTTATCGGGGACCTGCGCCGCCTGGGGATTAAAAAACTGAATAT
>MIBH01000055.1:20776-27021 GCA_001829455.1 Spirochaetes bacterium RBG_13_51_14 | reverse complement strand
GTACCGCGAAATAACGATGCGGGACTGCATTGACGATGTCCTCGCCAATATCGACCGCGTCCTGGCGCACCGGTTTTTTGACGTGAAGATAAACGCCGTTCTGTTCAAGGAAACCATCCGCGGGCTGGACGATTTTCTCGAATACTTCAAGGATCGTGACGTGACTCTGCGATTCATCGAGCGGATGCCCTTCACGGCCGAATCCGGCACCAGATCATATCTTCCCTCGGAGGGGCTTATCGGACACCTGAAGGCCCGGGGGGTGCTTACCCGGAACAGGGTCATTGACACGAACGTATCAGTCATGTACGACTACCGGTTCCGCGATAGCTATCGGATGCGTATCGGGGTAATCCCGTCCATTTCGCAGAAGTTCTGTTCCTCCTGCAGCCGCCTCCGGCTCACGTCGGACGGCTGTCTCAAGACCTGCCTCTGCTCGTCCGCGGATCATGATCTGAAAAGTCTTCTGCGCGGCGGAGCCGATGACCGCGCGGTGCGTGAGGCGATCATGAAGGCGGTATCATCGAAGCAGGAGGGGCACCGGCTCGACTGCCTGACGGAGGAGGGCGGGTGCGGCGCGCTGATCAGGATCGGCTCGATGTCGAAGATCGGCGGGTAATCGGTTTGTTTGAAAAATCATTTACGGGGGTGCGCTGCGTCATGGGAAAAATCGCCGTCGCCGGTATCGCTCTCATTGCGGCCGCTGCCGCCGTGAGCGGGTGCAAAAAAGCAATTCGCGAACAGCCCGAGCCGGAGCAACCGGCTTCCATCTCCATTACATGGGAGTTCAAGCGGGTTGACCGGGGGCCGGACCCGTACACCGAGGCAGCGTTCATCATCAACGGCAACCAGATGCACAAGTACACCGTCGGCGTATACTACGGCAGGGTGAGAAAAATACTCAGCCCTCAGGAAATCAACCCTGCAATGGTGGGCGGCACCCTGTCCGGTTTTATAACCACGAACGAGGGACGGGGCCACGAGGTTATCGTGCGCTATAACGAGCAGCTCCGGCGGCTCATCATAGCCGCGCGGGAGTGGAGCGAACATCTCCCCCCGGGGCCGTATGGAGCAATCAAGAGTATTCCTGTTCCAGAGATGAAAAAAGAGCGCACCGGATTTTAACAATAAGAAATAAACAAATTACTTGACATTTGAGGCTAGTATCCAATCTGATGTTTTTTCAAACTGAGGCCGCGCGCAGATGAAGGGAACCTAATCCGGGAAACAGAATGTTCTTTAACTCGTATAAATTCGCCATATTTTTTATTGTTGTGGTCGGCCTCTTCTTCGCCATGCCGCATCGGTTCCGCTGGCTCTTTCTCCTCGCCGCGAGCTATTTTTACTACCTGTTTTGGGATCCGAAATACGCGCTCCTTATTCTCACGACAACCCTCATCGTTTACAGCACGGCGCTTGCCATGCATGAACGGTCCGTGCGCGTCAAGAAGCTCTGCGTGGCCCTGAGCGTCGTTTCGAACCTGGGAATACTGTTTCTATTCAAGTATTTCAATTTCTTCAACGACAACATCAAGGATCTGTTTACCGCGCTCGGCCTGCCATACTCGGTGCCGGCGCTGAACCTGCTCCTGCCCGTCGGAATATCCTTTTACACGTTCCAGGCGCTGAGCTACACCATCGACGTGTACCGGGGCGTCAGGCAGCCCGAGCGTCATCTGGGTATTTTCGCCCTGTACGTCAGCTTTTTTCCGGTCATTCTTTCCGGTCCTATCGAGCGATCCACGACCCTGCTCCCGCAGTTTTACCGTGAGACCGAGTTCGACTACGACCGGGTGACGGACGGGCTCAAGCTCATGGCGTGGGGCTTTTTTCAGAAGTTCGTCATTGCCGACCGGCTCAGCCTGTATGTGAACATGGTCTACGGCAATCCGCAGTCCTTCCCCGGTCTGCCGCTTCTGGCCGCCACCTACCTGTTCGCGATTCAGGTCTACTGCGACTTTTCCGGGTACACCGACGTGGCCATCGGCACCGCGCAGGTCATGGGCTTTAAGCTGACGCCTAATTTCAGGCGGCCTTACTTTGCGGAGACCCTGGGGGAACTGTGGCGGCGGTGGCATATCTCCCTCATATCCTGGTTCAGGGACTACCTGTACATTCCGCTGGGCGGGAACCGCGTTCCCCGATGGCGATGGTATATCAATATGATGATTGTTTTCACCTTCTCCGGCCTCTGGCACGGTGCTCAGTGGACGTTCGTGATCTGGGGTTCGATGAACGGCCTGATGCTGATTCTGGGGCGCATAACCCAGCGGGCCAGGGACTGGATCCGGGAGAGTATTTTCAGGGGGGTTATGGAAACGCCCCCAGCCGCGTATTTTGCTCTGGCCGCGGCGCTCTGCGCTCCGGCGGTGTGGCTCACGATCGGTGCGGGGAGCGGCGCGGGAGGATGGATTCTTTCCGCGGCGTGCGGCCTGGGCGCCGCGGCCCTGGGCCTGATGAAGATGCGGAAAGCTGTTTGGGACAGATTCATAACCGCGGTGAAAAAGCTCTGGATGGTGTTCGCCACCTTCCATCTCTTTGTGCTGGGAGCGGTTTTCTTCCGCTCCAGGAGCGTGAGTGACGCATTGTACATCATTACCCATTTCGCCGGTACGAACTTCAAGATGCTTGCGTTAACCTTTGACGCCATTTCGCTGGCGCTGATGGTCCTGCTGACCCTGCTTCTCTACGTGATTCATTATATCCAGGAAAATCGCGGCAGCATCCGGGTGATGATCAGGGGGAAGTCGGCCTGGGTGCGATGGGCCCTCTACTTCTTTCTCTGTTCCGGCATAGCGCTCCTGGGGTTCCGCGGGACTCAGCAGTTCATATATTTCCGGTTTTAGGATGACGGCGTGAAACAGCTTATCGGTAAAATAATCCTTCTCGCACTGCTCACGGTACTGCCCCTGGTGGCGTATAACGTCATTTTCGATCCCTATTCGGTCCTGAGAAAAAATTACAACTCCCTCTTCATATGCCCCCACGAACGGTTTGTAAAAACAGATTACATCCTCAGCAATCCGACGAAATACGATTCGTTCCTATTCGGTTCGTCCCGGGTGAGCCAGGTTCCGATGAGGGTTCTCAACGCGGCGACGGGCGGTAATTTCTACAACATGACCTTCGTTTCCGGTGTCGTGTCCGAGTATCTGAAGACCTTGAAGATATTCTTGAAAAACAACGTCACGGTAAAACATGTCGTCATCGGCCTTGATTATTTCTCGTTCAGGATGCTTCCCCTGAGCAACATGGTCCGGAACGAAGGGTATCCCGAGACGCTCCAGGATAAAATAAAGTTTTATATCACCTTTCTCTTCCTGGAGCCGGATCCCGGGATGCTTAAAGAAATCCGGTTTGACGGAAAGGACGCGGCGTACGATTTAACCGGTACCGGCGAATACGACTTCTTGAAAAAAGAAGAATTCCTGCGGCTCCATCCCGAACTGCATGACGCCAAATTCAACATACCAATAGCCACCGTGTGCAATGCGCGGATTGACGTGACCCTGGCTGAGCTCCGGGAGATAATCGGCATCTGCCGGCGAAACGGCATAACGCTCGCCATCTTCATCAATCCGGAGCATCTTAATATGTATCTGTGCGAAGATGTCGCTTTTCTCAGCGAGGTAAGGCGCCGCCTCGCGGACCTCTCCGATTTCTGGGATTTCAGCGGGCCCAACAGCGTCACTGTAAAAAACATTAATTACATTGACATCATCCATTACCGCAAGCATGTCGGAGCGTGGGTCATTGGCAGAATGTACCGTAACGCAAATGGTGTTCCGGATGATTTCGGCACGCTGGTATCGAAGAGGAATGCAGCCGGATATTGCACCACCGCAGAGCGGGAATACCGTATTTACCGGAAGAGGAATAATCCGACCTGCCTGCCCTGCCAGAAGTTTTAGTGAGCGGGCGCGTCACCGCGTTTCGCGGGCGGACCGCTGTTTCGCGAAATCCCGCGCATTGAGCGTGACGCTCAAGAAAAAGCATATCACAAACACGGCCAGCGTGACCGCGTCAACCAGGCGGGGCGGCAGATTGACGCCGGTTATATCCAGGATAAGGAAATGGATGTACGTGTCGGATGTGATGGGCCGCCCCAGCGCTTCCCGCACCTGCCAGTGCCAGTCGGTGCAAAAACAGTATCCCCATCCGTACCAGATCCCCAGGACAAACCATGAACAGGCAGTCAGCAGGATGGTAGTGAGGTGCGCCTTCCGCGTCTTTTTCCATATCCAGCCGGTCATGTTGAAGAGCGTGAACAGGCTGTGGAAAGCGATAAAGAAGTAGTCGAGGAATGTGAGCATCGGATATTTCATGGCTCTACTTGGTTCGGATGAGTATGCCTCAGTCAACAGGTGGCTCTGCGCAGGTTATTTATATTAATGCCGATCCACCTGCATGCCCGGTCGGCAGATACGGCACACGGTAATTCTTTAATTAATCGATTTAGGCGAAAATTAAAATAAGGCCTCCCTCCCATCGAGGGAGGGGAATAAAAATATACTAGCTCGAGTAATTATTTGCTTACGTGTCTGATTGTCAATCAATTTCGGTTATGAGGGAATAGAATTTAAGTTATTACTAAAAATCTTAAATAATACATTGACTCGAGAGATATTTACCTGTATATTTATACAATTAATACGAGTCATTATTAATTGATGGAATTTTTCAACGGGATGAGAAATAATCATAAAAAAACAACCATGTGGAGGGATTACCATGGAAACTTTGGAAACAATTAAAACGAGGCGTTCGGTCAATTATTTCGAGAGCGGGAAGCAGATACCGGTTGATAAAATCAAGGAAATAATCGGTCTGGCGAACCTGGCTCCGTCGTCCTTTAATCTGCAACCCTGGGAGGTGGTGCTGGTAACCGATCCCGAGCGAAAGAAGGCGCTCCGGAAATGTGCCTTCAATCAGCCGAAAGTTGAGGAGGCATCGGCGATGCTCATTGTCATAGCCAATCCAGGCGCCGTGGAGGAGAACGTCGACCGGGTACTGGCTGACTGGGTGAAGAAGGGGTACATGAAGGAGGCGGACGTTGAAAAGCAGCGGGGGACGCCCTTCGGGCTGTACGGGGAACGGGCGAGCGAAACGCGGAAAATCTTCGCCGTAAAGAACGCGGCGTTTTTCGCCATGAACTTCATGATCGCGGCCAAGGGCATGGGGTATGAGACCCATCCGATGGACGGCTTCAACGCTGCGGAGGTGAAGCGAGAATTCGGCATCCCCGATGACCGCATCATACCGCTCCTTATCGCCGTGGGTCATCTCCGGCCGGACCAGAAGCTTCTTCCGCGGGCATTCCGGCGGGATGTGGACGATTTCCTACGGATGAACGGCTACGCGAAAGGGTAAGGCGCTGATGGGAGCGTCCAACCACCTTGCCGGACAGCGGAGCCCCTACCTGATCCAACACCTCCATAATCCGGTAGACTGGTATCCATGGGGCGAGGAGGCGTTCGCCGCTGCCAGGGAGGGGGACAGGCCGGTGTTCCTGTCGATCGGATATTCCACCTGCCACTGGTGCCATGTGATGGAGCGGGAATCCTTCGAAGATGAGGCGGTGGCCCGGATTCTGAACGAGTCCTTCGTTTCCGTCAAGGTCGACCGAGAGGAGCGGCCCGATATCGACAAGGTGTATATGGCCGTGTGCCAGATGATGACCGGAAGCGGCGGCTGGCCCCTGACGATCATCATGACGCCGGGCAAAAAGCCCTTTTTCGCCGCGACCTATATTCCCCGTGAGAGCGGGCGCGGCGGCATGGGGCTGGTTGAGCTCCTCGGACGGGTGACACGGATCTGGAAAGATAAGCGGGGGGAGATTGAGAGATCCGCTGAATCGATATCAGCGGCGCTGAGCGGGGAATACAGGGAGGCCGATTCCGGCGGCAGCGCTGAAACCGGCAGGGAACTGTTCGATAACGCCCTCAGGGTATTCGCCGGGTCGTATGACCGGGATCACGGGGGGTTCGGCGGCGCGCCGAAGTTTCCGTCGGCCCATAATTTAATTTTTCTGCTGAGACACGGGCATTATACGGGGCAGGAGAAGGCGCGCGACATGGCGCTCGAAACCCTGGTGCGGATGCGCCGGGGCGGCATCTTTGACCAGGTGGGGTACGGTTTCCACCGCTATTCCACCGACGACCGGTGGCTCGTGCCGCATTTCGAAAAGATGCTGTATGATCAAGCGATGCTGGCCATCGCCTCTATCGAGGCGTACCAGGCGAGCG
>MIBH01000055.1:20452-20749 GCA_001829455.1 Spirochaetes bacterium RBG_13_51_14 | reverse complement strand
ATGAGATTTTCGAGTACGTGCTCCGCGACATGACCGCGCCGGAAGGGGCCTTTTATTCAGCCGAGGACGCTGACAGCGAAGGCAGGGAGGGAGCGTATTACCTCTGGACCGCGCGCGGGATAAACGAGGCGCTCGGGCCCGGTGACGCCGAATTTGCCCGGGCCGTTTTCAATATCAGCGAGGAAGGAAACTTCTTTGATGAGGCATCCCGGGAGAAGACCGGCGAGAACATCCTCCACCGGGGAGACGGGCCGGTCGACGGACCGCGCCTTGACGCGGTGAGGAAACAACTTCTCG
>MIBH01000055.1:18354-20424 GCA_001829455.1 Spirochaetes bacterium RBG_13_51_14 | reverse complement strand
CGGGAACCTTGACGATTACGCGTTCTTTGTCTGGGGGCTCATTGAGCTCTACCAGGCCGGCTTCAATACGGAGCACCTGGGCCTGGCGCTGCGCCTGTCCGAGTCGATGCTGAGCTTTTTTTCCCGCGGCGTAGGCGGTCTCCTCTTTTCTCCCTCGGACGGCGAGCGGCATATCGCCAGCATACGGGAATACCATGACGGTGCGTATCCGTCCGGGAATTCGATCGCCTTCTATAATCTGACGCGGCTGGGAAGGATCACCGGCGATCCGAAATGGGAATCGGCGGCGACTAGCATTCTCGGCGGAGCGATGGAGGCAATTCGGAAATATCCCCACGGGCACGGCATGTTCCTGGCGGGTCTCGAGTACGCCACGCAGGAATCATGCGAGGTCGTGATTGCGGGAGATCCGGGGGGCGAAGTATTTCAGGACATGATCCGGCAGCTTCGCCGCCGGTACCTGCCGCACTGCGTGATTCTAATAAAGCGCTCCGGCGGCGGCAACCCGCCCATCGAGAGCCTGGCGCCCTTTACGGAGTCGATGAATGTCTCAGAGGATAGGGCGACCGCGTACGTATGCCGGGGCCATCGCTGCCTTCAGCCGGTGTTTTCGGCCGAAGACATGCTGGATCTGGTCGCGGCAAAAAGTACTTGATTTATTTGTCTGATAATGAACACTGCATGGGATTTTCGCGGGACTTCTTACATGGGGCATAATGGGAATTATCTGAATGGACCGGGCGACACGGATATTCACCGGATGACGGGAAAGCAGGCTCTTATGAATGAACAAAAAAATATCGGATCCATGGCGGTCCTCCCCCGTGGCGGATACCTGGTGGAGACGCCCATCGGATACATCCAATTCGGTTCGCCTCCGGAAACCATCAAAGACACCATGGTCCTGCCCAAAGACGTTCCCCAGGTTTTTGTGCTTACCGACGAGCTCTTCAACTGGATCAAGGGGATCAGTATCGCTGAAATCGAATTTCCAATTTATTATAATTTTTTCTTGAAGAAGAGGCGCACCACCATCATCTGCCGCGAAAACCAGTTCGACCAGATGAAAAAGGTTTTACAGGAATCCTTGTTCGGGCCGAAGGAATTCGATATAAACGGAGATTATGCTCCCTCGATAAACAGCGCGAATATCCCTGACATCAAGATGGAGATGGACTATTTCAGGAGAAATCTTAAATTCTCCGATCTGATATCCTTCGGTTTTTTCAAAAGCAACCGGTTCACCTTCCAGGGGATCACGATAGATATTCAGGAAAACGGCAGCTTCCTCGTACGGCAGGGGAATGACGAGATTGCCCTGGTCCCGTCGCGGGTTGAATATAAGCCGACGTATCTCATCGGCCAGCGGCTCCCGGAGCCGTACCAGCCCCCCCTCTTCGGCGTCACCTGTCTGGGCCCGAGTCATGGCTTCGACCCGGAGGAAAACACGTCTGGGTTCATCATCTGGCTGAACCACAACGGCATCATGGTCGACCCGCCGGTGAACTCGACGGAGTGGCTCAACGACTCCAATGTGAATCCCAAGCTGACCGACAGCATCATCCTGACACACTGCCACGCGGACCACGACGCGGGCACCTTCCAAAAGATACTCGAAGAGCAGAAGGTCACCGTGTACACCACCGAGACCGTCATGATGAGCTTTTTACGCAAGTACTCGGCCCTGAGCAACATGCCCATATCGTACCTGATGCGCCTCTTCGACTTCCATCCTGTCAGAATCGGGAAGCCGACCTTCATCCACGGCGGGCGGTTCGACATGTTCTACACGCTCCACTCCATACCCACCATCGGCTTCAAGATGAACTTTCAGGACCAGACCTTCGTGTATTCATCGGACCACAACAACGACCCGAAGATACACCGGGATCTCCTGGATAACGGCCTCATCACGCGCGAGCGGTATGATGAGCTGCGGAATTTTCCCTGGGACTCGAAGGTCATTTATCACGAATCGGGCATCGCGCCTCTGCATACGCCCATCTCCATCCTGAACGCGCTGCCGAAGAAAATTAAGAAAAAGACCGTGGTGTACCACATCGCCAAAAA
>MIBH01000055.1:17681-18290 GCA_001829455.1 Spirochaetes bacterium RBG_13_51_14 | reverse complement strand
AGGACGTCGCACCCCCGGTTCGAGACGGCCTACCAGATCATGGGCATATTGAAGAACCTCGATTTCTTCGAGGCCCTGCCCCTCTCAAAGGCTCAGGAGTTTCTTGACATCGTGGTCGAGGAGCGGTACCGGAAGGGAGAGGTGATCATCAAGAAGGGAACAAAGGGCGACAAGTTCTACATCATCTATTCCGGCAATGTCTCGGTTGACAGCGGCGGCCTGGAGGAAAAGAAGATCTACGGCTCATACGATTACTTCGGCGAGGTCGCCCTGGTCACGGAGCAGAACCGCGCCGCGGATGTCGTCGCCGAAACTGACCTGGTGGTCTACACGATCAGCAGGGAAAAGTTCCTGAACTTCATCGTGGGAACCGAGTTCGAGAAGACCCTGACCCGGCTCGCCCGGATACGGAACAGCGAGACCTGGAATCTTCTTTCCACCAGCGAGCTCTTCCATCACTGCACCTCGTCCCAGAAGACCTGGCTCGAATCCATGTTTATCCCCATTGATATGAACGATCCCGGCGTGATACTCCGGGAAGGGGAGCCGATCGATTATATCTATATTCTCCGGAGCGGTGAGGTGGAAACCGCACAGGGAGAAAAACTG
>MIBH01000055.1:17461-17662 GCA_001829455.1 Spirochaetes bacterium RBG_13_51_14 | reverse complement strand
CGCCGATATTTTTGTCTTGACGAATCGCACCCTCCATCATTAAGTGCAGAAAATTTTAATGGTGCCGCTCTCGCACTGGTATATGCTATTCAGTTCAGTCACATTCCTGTTTTTTTTCTTCCCCGTCACGATTGCCCTGTTTTACCTCTTCAGAAACAGGCCCGTGGCGAGAAATGTATTCCTGCTGGTCGCAAGCCTGAT
>MIBH01000055.1:0-17434 GCA_001829455.1 Spirochaetes bacterium RBG_13_51_14 | reverse complement strand
CACCGTACTGCTCGTCGTCGTGATGGCGATTAACTACTTTTTCGGTGTCTGGATCGCGCGGGTGGGAAAGAACCGGAAGACGGTGCTGGTCTTCTCTATCCTTTGCAACCTGCTCCCCCTTGTGTTTTTCAAGTACACGAATTTCATCGTCAACAATATTAATGTTATTATCGAACTATTCGGACGCACTCCCTGTATAATACCGCAGATCCATCTTCCCATCGGCATTTCATTTTTTACGTTCACCATGCTCTCATACGTTATGGATGTGTACCGGGACAAGACAAAGGTCGAAAAAAACCCGATCTCGCTGGGCATCTTCCTCGCCATGTTTCCCAAGATGCTTCAGGGGCCCATCGAGCGCTATACGAACCTGGCCAGGGACATGGTCGAACGGCGTGTTTCAACAGATGACTTCATGTACGGGGTGCGGCGGTTCGTTATCGGCCTGGGAAAAAAAATGATCATAGCAAATGCCATCAGCGGAACCGTTGACCGTTTATTCGCCACCCCCGCCAACGAGCTCTCGGCCGGCGTCGCATGGCTCGCGGTGTTCACCTACCTGATGCATCTGTATTACGATTTTTCCGGCTATACCGATATGGCCATCGGCCTGGGACGGATGATCGGGTTCAACCTGTCTGAAAATTTCAGATACCCCTTTGTGAGCACCTCGATGCGCGTATTCTGGCAGCGATGGCACATAACCCTCATGTCATGGTTCCGCGATTATGTGTATTTTCCCCTGGGCGGGAGCAGGGTCAACCGGGCGCGTCATTACTTCAACCTGGTTTTTGTGTTCGTCCTTACCGGCTTGTGGCACGGCTCAAGCTGGGGCTTCATTCTCTGGGGACTGATGAACGGCGTTCTCCTGGTGATCGAACAGATCCTGCCGAGGGATTTTTTTGACCGGCTCTGGCGTCCGATCGGAATCGCCTACGTGAACCTGGCCTTCATGCTCCAGGCCGTCTTTTTCAGGTCGAGTTCGATCGGCTATGCCATGAAACTGTTCGCCGCCATGTTCGGCCTCAACGACGCCAGCGCGATAACGACCACGATGCCGCTTATCATGAATGTGGAGCTTGGCGTGGCAATTGCTCTCGGCCTGATAGGGTACGCGCCCGTCATACCGGCCGTCAGGGACCGCGTCGGGGCTTTCGTGGACAAGCAGCGGGGCAGGGCGGGCTCCCTGCTTCGTTTTGCCCACGGCGCTGTCGTGGTGCTCATGTTCGCCGGCATTTTACTTCTATCATACATGGCCGTAGCCACCGAGACGTTTACTCCATTCGTGTACGGCCAATTCTAGGAGTATATCATGGCGCGCGTGAAAGCAACATTCATAACCAGCATGGCGGTAACGGCGATATTCATGGTGAGCCTCTGGCTTCCGACATTCGATAACCTTTTTAATATAGCCCCCGCACTCACGGGAAACGAAAAAAGCGCCCTGTCGCAGCTGCCGAAGCTCTCATGGGACCGCAAATCCATCATCGAGTTCCACAGCAAGTTCACGAAATATTTTGTCGATAATTTCGGGTTCCGGAACACCCTCATACGATGGAACAGCCTGTTCAAGCTGAAATTCCTGAAGGTGGAGCAGTTTCCCAAGGTTCTCGTGGGCAGGGAGGACTGGCTGTATCTCATCAAGGACGATGAGGGGAACAACGCTCTGGACTACTACCGCGCCATCAGGCCCTTCACTGATGACCGGGAGCTCGCCGAATGGACGCGGCCCCTGGTGGATATAAACAGATATCTGGCGAAGAGGGGGATCGTGTTCATGGTTGTGTTCGCACCCATGAAGCCCAGGATATATCCCGAATTCGTTCCGGAATATTTCAAGCCGGTTCGAAAAACGACGCGGCTGGACCAGATCATGGCATATCTGAAGAAAAACACCACCATTGACTGCATAGACCTTGGCGGTTCCATACTCGAAGGGAAGAAGAAATACCGGGTCTACTTCAAGCACGACGTTCACTGGAATTCCTACGGGGCTTTTTACGGGTATCGAGACATAGCGGAGGAGCTTGTTCCATTCTCGCCCCGGTTAAAACCGAGCACGCTGGAAGAATACAGCGTGGAGGCGGTGGTGATTCCCGGCGGCGACCTGGCCTCCATGCTGGGCCTGAAAGACAGATTCACGGAAGATTATTATCTGTTCAAGCCGAATGCCGGATTCAAAGCCAGAAAGGTGCCAATCCTCTATCCGGTAAAAACCAGCAGATTCACGGAAGTCTATGAAGTGGCAGATCCGACCCTACCCCGGGCCGTGGTATATCATGATTCATTTTTTAATTTCATAAAGCCCTTCCTGGCCGAGCATTTCAGCCGCATGGCCTGCTTCCAGAGCTACAGCCGCGTTGACCTCTCCCTCGTCGGCGTTGAAAAGCCCGCTGTCGTTATATTCGAGATGGTGGAAAGCTTCACTCAGAAATCGCCGGTCTATGTGACGCCGACGAACTACTGATCCGGCCGGTCCGGCGGACGCTGTCCTCGGACATCTACCCGGTCTTCGGCCGGTATATCAGCGAAACGATGATTCCCAGAATGATGAATCTGATCACTCCGTATACGAACCACTGGAGCGCCAGGGTAAGGGGTATCGGGTATACCATGTACTGTCCGAATGAGCCGATGCCGTCCATGAGGAGGCCTATGATGAGCCCGTAGCGGACTCCCTCCATGATTCCCCGGTTCTCGTAGCCTTTCGTGAATATATAGGTGAAGAGAATCGAGAGAGCAAAGTCCGTGAGATACATGATCCACTCACGTCTGGATACGATCTGCGCGACGGCCACTCATAGTCAGATAAATATAAATCGGCACGGCGACAATCTGGACCGCCACTGAAATTGCCGACAGGGCCGCCAGTGAAAAGCCTCCCGCCAGAGAAAGGTCGTAAAGCGAGCCCAGCGCCCATGATCCGGCGAACCAGAAGACGCCGTAGCCGGCGTTGAAGATGCCGAAGGCGGACGCGCGCCGGTCGCGGGGCGCCATGTCCGATATCACGGACCGCATGATCGATTCCTGCCAGCCCATGCCGATGCCCCAGACGATGACACCCGCCCAGGCCGCCGGCGCGCCGCCCAGAAACGCCAGGGGCGCGAACGCGCACGACGCGAGCGCGGCGATGATGAGCGATTTTACGCCGACGCGGTCGTAGAGCCATCCGAAGAAGAGGGCCGACAGCGCGTCCACGGCCATTGCCGCTGCATACAGAATCGGTATCATCGATTCGGAGAACATTCCTTTTGTCTGGAAATGATAGGCCAGGAGGGGAAAATCGGCAAAGCCCAGCGCGATGCATCCCACGGCCGCCAGGTAGAGCCAGTAGCCGCGGCCCAGTCCCTTCGCGTCCACTTCAAGCTGGTTCACCTCGAGCTCGCTCGGCCGGGGATACAGGATACGCCCCACCAGGACGAGCGTGAGGGAGACCAGCGCCGGCAGCAGAAGCACGGCAAAGGCTAAACGGTAGTCGCCATTGCGAAAATAGAGGACGCCTGCCACGATAACGGGGCCCAGAACCGCGCCCACCTGGTCCATGGCCTCGTGGAGGCCGTATGTCCAGCCGCTCCCCACCCTGGAGCGGGCGTAGGAGAGCATGGCGTCCCGCGCCGGCGTGCGGATCGACTTACCGAAGCGCTCAACAACAAGTAAAATCGACGCTGAAATCCAATTGCCGGTAAGGGCGAGAAATGGTACCGCCAGAAGATTTATAGCGTAGCCCATGAAGGTGAGGAGCCAGTACCGCTTTGTCCGGTCCGCCAGGTAACCGGTCACGATCCGGAAGGCGTATCCGACAAGCTCGCCGAATCCGGCAACGAAACCGACGACCGCGGCGCTTCCGCCGAGCAGTTTAAGGTAGGGGCCCATGATGCTCCGGGCACCCTCGTAGGTCATATCCGCGAAGAGGCTCACGAAGCCGAAGAGCACCACGAAGATGATGGCTGAATTTCTGCTGAATTCCCTAACCGCCGCTGAGAGTTTTCGAATCATGACGTCTTCTCCTGTAGGGATCCATTTATTTCCCTTTTTAAATTTTGGCAATACTTTTTATTGATCAATACAGAAGCCGGTTTCATAGTTGCGATAGTATTATAAAAAAGGATAATCAGCTGAAAAAATCTGGACATATATTCAAATTTCTTTTCTATAGGATCATGTGTCGTAGGCGAGCTGACGGGAGAGTGGTGAGGTGAAAAAAGATAAAGGAAGAGATGCCATGTCAAAGGTAGCGTTGATCCGATGCGGAACCTACGATATTGAAGATGTTCGGCGTGCCGTAAAAAGAGGGATAGACCTCCTGGGCGGTACGGCCAGGTTCGCGGATCGAGGAACAAGGGTGCTGCTGAAGCCGAATCTCCTGGTGGGCGATGTACCGGAGAAGTGCGTGAATACGCACCCATCCGTGTTCAGGGCAGTGGCCGAGCAGTTCATTGCCGTTGGCGCAACAGTAACCTGGGGCGATTCCCCCGCTATCGGAAGCAGCACGGCCGCGGCGAAAAAGTCGGGGATTCTGTCCGTATCTGAGGAATTAAACATTGGGGAGGCTGATTTCAGGACCGGCGTCGAGGTATTCTTTGAAAAAGGCAGGCAGAACAAGAAGTTCATCATCGCCAAGGCTGTGACCGATAATGACGTCGTTATCAGCCTTCCAAAAATGAAAACCCACGGTTTTGAAAAACTGACTGGCGCGGTGAAAAACCAGTTCGGGTGCGTCCCCGGCGTCCGAAAGGGCGAGTACCATATTAAACTGCCGGATCCGGACAGCTTTGCGCAGATGCTTGTGGACCTGAACAACCTGGTCAATCCGATGCTCTATGTCATGGACGGCATCTGGGCCATGGAGGGTAACGGACCGCGGGGAGGTAAGCCCAGGAAGATGAACCTGCTCCTTTTTTCAGATGATCCAATCGCCCTTGACGCCACCGTGTGCCGGCTGATTCACATTGACCCGCACTATGTACCGACAATCATATTTGGCCACCAGTCTGGATCCGGCACCTTCCTTGAAAGCGAAATCGAGCTGTTGGGCGATGATATTGCCGGTTTGAAGCAAACGGATTTTGATGTTGAACGGGCTCCCCTCAAGGCTTATCAGATGAAGGGGATCCTTCGTTTTGTCAAAAACCGGCTGGTGCCGAAGCCGTATATTATTGAAGATAAATGCATATCGTGCGGCGTGTGCGTCACCATGTGCCCAACAGTGCCTAAATCGGTCGATTGGTTTAAGGGTGATAAAACGAGGCCGCCGGCGCATAATTATCAAACCTGTATCAGGTGTTTTTGCTGCCAGGAAGTCTGTCCTGAGAGTGCAATTCTGCTCAAGGTGCCGCTACTGAGGAGGATTTTCAGCGGTGTATGAAATATTATGCTAAAAATATGTATTTATACGGCGAGTAGATTTTTTTGTATATTATAAAAAATCTGTTGACATTAAATTTTTAAAAGGTATCTTGTTTAGCGAAAATGTGGAACTATTTACTGTTAATTATTAATATACTTCATAACCTTTTTAGATTTTTTCCCTTTGTGCACATGTATTATTAAACTCCCTTTTATTTGATAATAAAGGGAGTTTTAAAATGTGCCTGTAGCTTAAAAAACATAATATCAACTCTGTTATCGTGATATTCGACAGCATGCTTGTAAAGTTAATCATTTTAAAAAACTGCTTTAATTTAGCATTAACTTCAAAAAAAAGAGGCCAATAACTATGATGAAGTTAGTAAAGCCCCTGTTTCGCGTAAGTTGCGCGGTTGCCGTGATGATACTAGCGGTATTTGTTTCTTGCAAAAAAAATGGACCAACTGATTTATCCAAATTGACCGTGATCGTGTCATCCGAAAGTGGTAAAGATAACATGGATATAGTTCACAGGTCTCATGAAAAAGCGGGTATTACCTGCGAGAAGTGCCATCATAAATTTGAGAATCCTGACAGAATTAAAATATGCTCCAACTGTCATCGAGGCGATGAGAAAAGGATCGCCCGAGATATGTGTGTGAAGTGCCATACCGAGAATAAATGACGGTAACGTATGGCGTATATCTGTCAGGTGCCGGCTGATCGTAATGCGTAGAGTTTTGATACTGGGAATTGGCAATATTTTACGGAGCGATGACGGCCTGGGCGTTTACATTATCAGGCATATGGAAGAATCGGGAGTCCCCCTCCCGGAAGGCGTAGAGCTCCTGGACGGAGGAACCGCGGGGTTTGACCTGCTTGGTCTCATCGACGGGTATGATAAAATCGTCATAGTTGACGCTCTCAAGACAAATGACAAGCCCGGAAGTATATACCGCTTCACTCCTGAGCATGCGGTGGAGAGCCGCGCAAGGTTTTCTCTACATGAAGTGGGAATCATGGAGGTTATTAAAACTCTCAGGATCATGGATCATAATCCTGAAATTGAATTCGTTGGAATAGTTCCGGACAATATATGTGATATTGATACAAATATCAGTCAGGCGGTACGGGAATCAATACCGCGCGCGGTGGATGTGATTCTTGATGCCGCAACTCATTAAAATTAGAGGAGGAGATGTATGTCTTTTAATAGAAGAGACTTCTTGAAACTGATGGGTGGAACAGCAGCAGCTTTCACATTCCCCTCTGTGCTCTTGCAGGGATGTAAAAAAGCGCTGGAAAAAGCTGCGGATCGAACTGCGGTCATATGGCTTCAAGGTCAGTCATGTTCCGGCTGTTCAGTGTCGCTCCTGAATAAAATTGAACCGAATATTGCCACGGTCATCACTGAGTTCATAAGCTTGAACTTCCATCAGACAGTTATGGGCGGTACCGGTGATGCGGCCATTAGCGTTCTTGAGGATGCGGTTGAGAAAAATCGGAAGGATTTTGTCCTCATATTAGAAGGATCAATCCCGACAAAATCTGCAGAATACTGCACTATCGGCGAAGTGAATGGCAGGAGGGTCGGTGTGAGCGAATGGGTCACAAAGCTGAGCGCCAATGCCAAGGCGATCGTAGCGGTCGGAACCTGCGCGACCTACGGCGGCGTTCCCGCTGCTGAGCCGCGGGACGGGAGCGGCAACCCGACCGGCGCCGTCAGCCTTTCTCAGTTTGTCAAGGGCAAGACAGTCTTGAATATACCGGGGTGCCCGCCGCATCCGGACTGGATCGTGGGCACTCTCCTGCACGTGCTTCTGAAGGGCATGCCGGAACGTGATGAGTACAACAGGCCGCTCCTCTACTACGGCAAGACCGTGCACGAGCAGTGCGAGCGCCTCAGCGATTACAAAGCCGGCAGGTTCGCCAAGCACTGGGGCGATGAGGGCTGCCTCTATAATCTCGGCTGCCTCGGCATGGATTCGTGCTGCGATATACCGGTCAGGAAATGGGTCGGCGGCAACAATTCATGCACAGGTTGCGGCGGCGGATGCATCGGATGCACCGAGGACGTATTCCCGGATTACGGAAAGCGCGGCATATTCAAGCACCTGACAGCGCAGCGCGCCAAGTTCATCAAGCCGGAGCACCGGGTACCGGTTTATAATCTCAGGAACGGAGGTGTTATCAATGGCTAAGGTATTAATTGATCCGATAACAAGGATAGAAGGTCATCTTTCGATTGAAATAGATGTACAAAACGGAAAGGTCGCCGACGCGTGGAGCATCGGAGATATGTTCCGGGGCTTCGAGCGGATTTTCGTTGGCAGGAACCCACTCGACGCGAACCAGCTCACACAGCGGATATGCGGCGTGTGCCCCATTTCCCACGGTATCGCGTCCAGCAAATGCCTTGAAAGTGCTTTCGGTATTAAGCCCAACGACAACGGACGGATTCTCAGGAATCTCATGCTGGCCGCGAATTATCTTCACTCGCATTTAATACACTTTTATCACCTGGCTGCCCTTGATTACGTTGATATTACCGCGCTGTTGAAATATACCGGCGGCGACTCAAAGATCAACAACCTTAAAGCTTGGGTTGAAAGCGAAGTAAAAGTGAAAAAAGGCCGGATTGATAGCCTCACTGCAGGCGCGCCTTTCCTGCCGCGGTATGAAGGAAACTTCTATATCAAGGATGTCGACACCAATATCGACGCCATAGCCGGATATGTGAAGGCCCTTGAGATGCGGATGAAGGCGCACAAGATGGTTGCTGCCATCGGAGGCCGGAGTCCCCACGCTATCGGACTCGTTGCTGGTGGCGTCACCCAGGTTCCGACCCGCGCCATGATCAGGGAGTATAAGAAGTACATAGGTGAATTGGAAAAATTCATCAACAATGTTTATATGAACCATGTGATTGCGGTGGCCAAGACGTTCGGTGATTATTTTAAGATCGGCTCGTTCACCAATTTCCTGTCTTACGGTCTCTTCGATCTGGACAATGAAGACAAGAAGTTTTTCCTCCAGCGGGGCGTCGCATACGGCACCAAAGTTGAGCCATTCGACCACACCAAGATACGCGAGCAGGTCCGGTTCGGTCGTTATAGCTCTGGTAGCAACCTCTATCCCCATGACGGGCAGACCCAGGCGCAGCCTGGCAAGGGAGGGGCCTACACATGGCTTAAGGCGCCGCGGTATGACAACATACCGTTGGAAGTCGGTCCCCTGGCGCGCGTGGTCATCAGCTATCTCTCCGGAAATGAGAGCGTGAAGCGTGAAGTCGATGGCTTACTTAAGATCTTCAACGCCGACATTTCAGCCGTCTTCTCCACCCTGGGGCGGCACGCTGCCCGGGCAATCGAGGCCAAGCTCATCGTGGCCGCAATGCCCGAGTGGATCGACGAGCTTGAGGTTAACGGCAAACCGAGGAACACCTTCGAAATACCGAACGAAGGGAAAGGGATGGGCCTCGTCGAAGCGTCGCGGGGAGCTCTCGGACACTGGATCGTGGTGAAAGATAAGAAGATCGCCAACTATCAGGCTGTCGTTCCCACAACCTGGTTCTGCGGGCCGCGGGGTGACGACGGTGTCAAGGGTCCAGTTGAGCAGGCGCTCATCGGCACTCCGATATCCGATCCTAAAAACCCGATAGAAGCCGCCCGTGTGGTGCGGTCATTCGACCCGTGCATCGCTTGTGCGGTTCATGTGGTTGAGGGTGATAAGGAAATCGGAACATTCAGAGTCTGCTGACCTGACGCATACAAAAATGTATGAATGCCAAAGGGCTGTCTCCCAATAAGGGGGTGGCCCTTTTTTATATCTTCTTACAGCGTGCTGAATTGCGGGAGATATTTCACTCCATTTCGAATCTCGCTATCAATAAGCTCCCTTACTGCAGAAGCTGCCAGTTCCCCGTTTCCTGCAAGAAGGAACCGGTGAGCGTCGAGGAAAAATTTCATATGCTCGTTGAGGCTCTCGGTCCGGAGGCTCAGCGTTGCGAATTGTACGCGCCTGCTTGCCGGCCACAGGTCGCGCAAAAGTCGGTTCAGAACGATGTTTTTTATGGCTTTGAGACAGGCGTTTTCGAATTTAAAAATTGCGTCGAAATATCCGAGCCGGTCGTTGCTATTGGAGTATTTCTCGCAGACCGAGAGTTTTTCTGTGATCAATTGAATATCTTCTTGTGTTGCTTTTTCCACTATCTTGCGCTCCATCATCCCGTATATCTCTTTAAGAATATCGCCGGTGCAAATGATCAGGTATTCATTGAGAACCGATACCCGGGCTTCACGCAGGGGGCTGCGGCTCACCCCCAGGTCGCGCGAGAGATCTTCCTCGACCAGGCGTTGGCCCTGTTTCAGCTCAAACCGCATTATTCTATTGCCGAGATACTCAGCTATCTGTCCGGGCAGATTTTTTGAAGGTTTAAAATCCATCGAAACCGTATAAATATTTTTTGTTGATATACAATGTTAGGATATCTTTTTGTAAACTATTTTTTATCTGTATGTTCAGAAGATGACGCATGTATAACATGAAATATTCTTCTTTGAATAGGAGGCTGACAGAATCAAACATGTTTATCTAGCGAGCTAATGAATCCTCGGGGGAATCATGTAATAATAGAGTAAGACATGTGTTGGTGTCACTACTGTTTCCAGTTCTGCAGTTCTATTATATTTCCTTCAGGATCCCTTGCATAAACGACGGACAAAGTGCCCACTCCAGCGATATCTTTTTCGATCATTTTCCCCATCTGGCTCCCACCGTGCATCATCACTTCGGATAGCGCTTTCCCGACATCGTCAACCAGGAATGCGATATGTGCATAGCCGATTTCATTAATTTTTTTAATGCCACTGGCTATATTTTTATTGTATTGGAAAATTTCCAGTGTTGGACCGCCGGCTTCATATCCCGGCAACCGGAGATGTGCTCCGCGGATGTGGACATCCTGGACCCCGGTGAGGTCATCAATCCAGTCACCAGACATGTCCCGTTCGGGTAAAATGCGTGTACAGCCAAACACGGTTTCGTAGAA
This sequence comes from Spirochaetes bacterium RBG_13_51_14, assembly GCA_001829455.1. Classification (GTDB taxonomy): domain Bacteria; phylum Spirochaetota; class UBA4802; order UBA4802; family UBA5550; genus RBG-16-49-21. The sequence goes on along the minus strand of MIBH01000055.1, from coordinate 7,035 downwards.
TGTGGCCAGTTTTTCCCAGTTTTCAGCTATAATATTCGTATGAACGAATTTTGCGTTGGGTATCATGTATCAAATTATTCCTAAATTTAGCTATTTTGAAACATATGATTCATTAGTATAGTTTTAATGCAATAGAAATACTTCAATGTTTGTATATTGTACAATGTCGATTGAAAAAAATTTTAGAATTTGCATCATATAATCGTTTATTTCTTTATAAACGTTTTTTAGGAGGAATTATATGTTTATAGAAACCACATTTAATATACACACGGTTTATTTACGGAAGATCAATAATGCTGCGCGGACATTTAGAATGTCTCGCACTGAAATAATTATCATTCTTTTAAAAAAAATGATGCATGATGCGCAGAACCCGCAGGTATTCGGGAAGAGAGTTCGATATCAGAATAGAATTGCTTCGGAGAATTGGCATACATTTCACGCACGGTTGAGACCTGATGATTATGAGTATTTTCTGGATTTAAGGAAGTTTCTAAAGATGTCCGTTTCTTGTATACTTGCCAATGCAGTGGAAAAACATCTATCCAAACTAAAAAGAATAAATAATACCGATAACTATCTTTATAGAAATTATGTCCTTGTTAAAGAAATGATTGATAATATTGTATGTTGGAAACTCTTATGGGGATATCCTACCAACATAAGAAAAGCTTTTTCATTGCCTTAAAGTAGTATATATTGCATTGAAGTGACTCCAATAACTCATGGTGTGCAATAGGTATCCCAGTTTTTTTGAAAATAATATAATACTTGACAAAACAGGTTAAACATAATAATGTACCAAACAGTCGGTACACTATCGAGTTGCAAATATGGATTTGAAAAAAGGAGCAGAAACCCGGGCACGGATTATTGATGCAGCTATAAACCTTATCAATCGAAAGGGATTCAAGGACACGAGCATACAAGATATCATTGATGCGACCGGTGTGAAGAAGGGGAATCTCTATTTCCATTTCCCGAGCAAGGATGAACTGGGGTGTTCACTTATCCGTGAGGCCGGTGAACGGTACTTTCAATACCTTTCCGAGAGCATTAAAAGCTCTGACCCGCGTGGAAAGATAGCTGATATTCTCGCTGCGGTCCTGGAACATAACCGCGGCAGGGGATTTATCGGAGGGTGCATATTCGGTAATACAGCCCTTGAGATGAGCGATACAGGGGAACAATACGCAGCGATCATACGGGAGATCTTCACACGGTGGGAACGGATTCTCGCGCACCTTCTTCGCGAGTCAAAAGCGCAGGGTGATCTTCCCGCGGGGATCAAGCCAGAGCCTATGGCTCGTTATATCATCGCTGCAATGGAAGGAAGCATTATGATGGCGCGCCTTCACAAGCGGGAAGAACCAATTGTGGAATGCATCGGTTTTCTTAAAAACATGCTTGGAATCCGGTGATAGGTTACGAAAAAAACTGGCATATGTTATTGCATGGGGAACTTCCATGATAGTCAAGGAACAAGTTATTGAAGAAGCACGCCGTCACGGATTTGCGGATGTTGGGTTCACATCTGCCGATCCTTTCGATTCTCATCGTGAATGTCTCTCTGGCCGGCAGGATGAGTACGGATGGGCCGAATCCGTCGGGCTTGCGCTCATGGCGGGTACAGATCCGAAAACGGTGCTTCCTTCAGCAAAAACAATCATAGTCCTTCTCTATAATTACCTTCAGGAATCAATACCGGAAGCTGTGGAAAGGTATTTCGGCCGCTGCTACCTTGATGACGACCGTATTACTAAGGACGGCCTGGCGATCAAGATAAAGGCCTTCAGGTCCTTTCTTCGCGACAACGGTATTGATTCAAAAGTGCCATCCAATCTTCCTCACCGCGTTGCGGCAGCCCGGGCTGGTCTTGGCACGTTTGGTAAGAATTGCCTGTTCTATGCGGGAAGGTCATCCCGGCAGAGCTCATGGGTGATCCCCGTAACCGTGGTTGTGGACCAGGAGTTCACCCCTGATGAGCCGACGATGGTAATGGGTTGCCCGCAGTGGTGTCGCAACGCCTGCATTGCGGCCTGCCCCACGAGGGCACTCAGGGGGGATGGTACCATCGATCCGAGGAAATGCATATCATATCTCACGTATTTCGGGAAAGAGATCACGCCGCGAGAGCTCCGCGAGCCTATGGGGATGTACGTGTACGGTTGCGACCGATGCCAGGACGTGTGCCCGCGGAATATTCCCTGGCTTTCCCAGGAACTCCCCGTGAACCGACGTATCGCTGCAAAGGCGGGAAATTTCGAACTCACCGTGCTGCTTCATATGGACCGGGATTACTTTACCGGCAAGGTGTGGCCGCACATGTTTTACATGTCGCCGGATGACTTGTGGAAATGGAAGATGAACGTAGCGCGTGTGATGGGTAACAGCCTTGACGATCGTTATGTACCTGACTTGCTGCACGCTTTTGATGAAAATGGGGACGAACGGGTCAGGGGTATGATAGCGTGGTCTCTGGGCCGCATCGGCGGTTCTGCGGCGAGGGAATTCCTCAAGCGATCCCGTATATCTTCCGATGGCCTCGTCAGGGATGAGATAGACGCGGCCCTGGATTATGGCGGAAAAATGAAGTCTTCCTAATTGCGGCCTTGCGGGTAAACCTCATGGTATTTTTAAAATTCTCTGACAATCGTCGTATTTTTACCGCATTTTCGTTCCTCCACGGTACATCATGGGAAAAAGTTTAGAAAAAATGTGATGATGATGGCATTGGCGAAATCAATGAAGAAGGCGCCTACGATCGGGACAACCAGGAAGGCGCGCTTCGCCGGGCCGTACCGCTCAGCCAGCGACTCCATGTTGGCCATTGCGTTTGCCATCGTCCCCAGCATGAATCCACAGAAGCCGGTGGCGGTAACGGCCGCGTCGTAGTCCCTGCCGAAGAGCCGGAAAAGCGGCCAGAAGCAGGCTGCACCGACAACAACCACCTGCATGGCGATGACGGCTAGCATCGGTAGGGCGACCGATGCCAGCTCCCAGAGTTTCAGTGTCATCATGGCCATGGCGATGAAGAGCGACAGGGATACGGTCCCGATAGTATCGATCGTCTTTTGCGACAGGGGCACGATGCCGGTCAGGTCAGCGATGTTGCGGATCACGGCGCCGACGATCATGGCACCGATATATGCCGGAAGGGTGACGCCCAGGGCTGAAAAACCCTTGCTCACCCAGGAGCCGATCCACATGGCCGCAAGGAGGGCGACCAGATTGATAAGACTGCGGTGCGCCTCAGAGTCATCCCCCGGCGGAACAGCCGCAGCCGGTTCCGGAGTGAGCTCTTCCACAATGTGAGTCGCTGCCGGTACTACCCCGCCGCCGGAGGGCTTATTGAGGCTGCTCAGGCGGTACCGTTCGATGAGCCAGGTGCCTATCGGCGCGCCGATAAGGCCGCCGCTGATGATACCGGTCATTGCAGACGCGATAGCCATTGAGGAGGCGCCGGTGATTCCGGCTTTTTCGAACAGGGGCGCGAAGGCAAGGCCCGTGGCCGGCCCTCCTACCAGGGTCACCGATGAGTTAAACACGCCGAAGAGAGGATGTTGACCCAGGGGAACGGCCACCGCTATGCCGACCGCATTTTGGATGAAGGTGAATACAATCGAGATGAGGAGGAAGGTTATGATTTTCGGTCCGCCCTTCCGGAGAAGCGAGAGGCTGCTTCCCAGACCGATCGATGTGAAAAAGGCTGTCATCAGCGGCACCTGGAGCGACGTGTCGAACTGGAAGAACTGGTACCCCAGGCTCCGCGATAGCAGCTGGGCGAGTGCGATGATGAGCCCGCCGATGACCGGTGCCGGGAGGTTGTAGCGCGACAGGGGCGGAATGATGGTGCGCACGCCGTACCCGAGAAAGATGACCAGGCCGGACAGGGCCAGGGTGTGTATCATGTCGAGAGTGAACATTCGGGAAATTGATCAAAGATACGGATTAGATTTTTTTGTGAAAATACATATACCATAGATATCGGGTAAACTCATTGAATCCCATGCGTCGATATATCGGTTCTCCAAATCTACTGGCCTGGAGAACCACAACACGGGCACCTTTATTTAACGCCTCGTTAGTAACGGCACGTGTACTTGCTTCCGCAAGACCAATGCGTCTGGCATTCTGTGCGGTGCCAACCCAGTAAACTCCTGCAATTGAATGAGAAAAAATAACCATTGCGCAGGAAGATGGAACGCCCCTCACATATCCTACAACCAGATAGTTATACGGCTTGAGCATACGCTCAGGCGCAGCAAAGATCTTGTCACCTGTTTCGGGACGCATTCCTAGACTCTGAAAACTATCAATAGCCACCCGGGCAAAATCTTCAGCGCCGGATATATCTTTGACCGGACGTATTTCAACATCCTCAGGCATGGGTTTTTCTGGAATGACCTTATCAATCATCATGCCAGGATTGTCGTATATTTTAATCACATTCGCAGATTGACAGGTTGTTTCCAGGTCTGAATCGATATGTGAACGTACATAAATACTGAATCCAGAATTACATTCATAATAATAATCACGTATCATCTCCATCACCTTGTCTGCCGGTGGTTTTGCCTCCGGAGCGGTACGGATTGTGAAATTTGTAACCGGGGTTAAATCCGCTCCTTTGGTAATCAGGAGATCATCATGCTCGATTACATGACCGCCAGAATGCCAACGGGTAATTTCTCGGACAGACTCGGCCAGATTCAGATCGCTGAGATATAATAAATCATTATTTTTCATGGGGTATTGCATCTAGTTTTTTATTAATGTTATAAATACGACATTTCAATTCATTTATAATGTATGCACTCATTGCTAATTGAATACTATCTGTCAAGAAGTATACTGGTTGGGGAGATATAGCTGATAAATAATTGGCTGATTAAAAAAATGAACGGCTGTGGGACGAGGTGAATGACGTTACTTCTTTTTCAATAGCACCAGGGTCACATCGTCATCGATGGCATATCCCTCCAGGGCTTCAAGAATTCTATCCCTGATCGCATCGGTTTTAAGCGCACCGTATTCCTTCAAGATACCTGTCAGCTTTTTTTCGGAAAACATCTTGCCTTCCGCGCTCTTCGCCTCGGTGATGCCGTCGGTGAAAAGGAGCAGGACGTCGCCGGGGTCTAGAACAAGCTTGTTGTTCGCATTTATCTTGCCTATGTCCCAGGACGACAGCCACCTCCCTTCCGAGGGAAGGATGTCCGTTCTTCCCGTCGTTGCCCGATACACGAGAAGGTTCTGATGGAGGCCGGAATACAGTGCGGTCCCGTCTATCTTGAACGACAGGGCGGTTATGGTCATATACTTCAGTTCATTCATTTTGCCGACGTTGTATTTTATTGCCTCATTGACAAAGGACAGCAATTCTGCTGGTTTAATGTCCGGATGATTTCTCACCAGGGCCTGGATGGCGGTCTGGACCATCATCATGACGAGCCCGGCAGGCACGCCGTGGCCGGAAACGTCGCCGATGACGACCCAATTATTTTTTTTGGTATTAATAACATCGTAATAGTCGCCGCCCACTTCATCGGTGGGTTTCAAATACGCCGTTATTTCAAAACCTTTTATTGACGGATTATCCGGCAAGAGGACGGATTGAATGTTCGCTGCAATGTCCATCTCGGTCTGGAGTTTTGCGGCTTTTTCACGGTGCGCAACCAGGCGCGAGTTCTCGATTGAAATGGCAGCCTGGGCTGACATGATTTGCAGCAATTCGATCCGTTCCGGCGTAAACGCCTGCGTGGCCAGATTATTCTCCAGGTATAGAATCCCGGCCATCGTTCCTTTGTGCCTGATGGGAGTGCACAGGATTGATTTCGGCTGTTTGGCTATGACATAGGGATCATTAACAAATTGTTTATCGCTGGTCGCATCGCCCAGGACAATATTCTCGCCGGTTTTTTTTACATAATTTACTATCGATACCGATAGCGAGTCGTTTCCTTCGACCGGAATCGATTTCATGACCTCAACCGCTTCATCGATTTTCCCGACAGCTTCAACATAAAGTTTTTTATCGTCTTCATTTTCCAGTATTAAATAGCCCTGCTGAGCGCCTGCGTTCTCGATTGAAAGCTTCATGATAGTTGCAAGCAGTCTTCCCAGGTCAATCTCGCTGGATAGGGACTGAGATGTTCTTATGACCGTGTTTAAATCCAGGGTTTGAGATCCTGTTGTTATGGATGATGCATCAGTATCCGTTATCGAATCACTGATTGTTTTTCTATGGCTGTCGGGGATGAGGTCGGGATATTTTTCTTCGAGATTTTTTACCTTGGCTGCGGAGCCCCATTGTTCGTACAGGCGGTAAGCTTCCCGGATGAACGCTTTCCCAATTGTGTCATGTCCCTTCTCTAGCCAGAAATTTCCCTGTAATTCGTTTGCAAGAGCTCTCATATGGATAAAATCATCCTTGCCAATAGAATCAATGGCCTTTTTATAGAGATTGGTAATGGTCTCATATGATCTCCCCTGGATTATGGCAATTTCCGCAGAAAGCAAATAGTATTTATGGGAAAAATTTGAAGGACAATTATCTGACCACTGCTTCAACTTATCTTGATTTTCGGTAAGAGTTTTCATGATTTTATTTTGTTCCTCCGCTGTAACCACTCTCCATTTTCTTGCGAGGGCCAGAGATTGAATTAGGCACTGATCGACAAGCTTAAAGAGTCCATTCCCCGCGGGATTAAATGGCTCAGCGAAAGAACTCCACTTTTCTGCGGCTTCCATGTTGCCGAGCATGTAATTAACGAAGGTTTTGCCCCAGCCATAGGTATGCAGCCAACTTATGTTATTAGTCTTTTTAATTGATTCAAAGAAATCATTGTCTTTTTCCTCATAATCAATTTCTTCATTTTCATCGGGGAGCGTTTGAAGTTCCAGAATGATATTATGAATGAGCTGGGCCATCATTAGTTGCGTAATGCTTTGTGATTTTTGTAAGAAAATAATCGCCTTTTGTGATTCTCGCCTGCACTCTTCGAGATTTTTGCCGGTAAGCAGTAAATACTC
>MIBH01000054.1:121861-127937 GCA_001829455.1 Spirochaetes bacterium RBG_13_51_14 | reverse complement strand
ATTGCGGCATATTCCGTATGTTTATTACATATGGATTAAAGGTTGAAGTTCGGCTTACACCGATCGTCTATGTGCCTAATGAGACATAATATATCTTATCGGAAGTTGCATATTGCCTCATTTATAAAAGTACTCGAAATACAATCTGTTGCATCAGTCAACCGCGCCTCATCCGTTCAAATATCTGACTCGCAACATTGGTAAATCCGGCCATGACGAGAGCGCTGATAATGACGTCAAGCCGATACCATCGTTCACCTACCAGCGTGATGCCCGTGTCTCTGAAGAGGTTCAGAAGATTCGACTTATAGCATATCAACCACGCAATCACGATCACGATCAAGTCGCGAGCTATTTTTACCGGTCTGTTTTCAGATATATCTCGTAAAGCGGTCATGGAAAATACCGCCATTACAGCCACCTGCAATACAATAGCGAAAATAAACAAATAAAAAACATTTTGAATAAGAACATCAAGTTTCATATATTACTCCCCGCTTGTTGATTTTATAGGCGGATGAGCTCAAACTCGCGTTAAGACCCTTCGCCTATATTGACATAACAACGTATATTCACTGATTATAAATTATATATATAATATAAATTAGTCTATAAAAAATCAAGTTCATTTTTTAATAAATTGAAAATCAATTGCCGTTATATGTCTCCTCCCCCATCACTATAGTCATTATATTCGTCACTAGTCATTAATTCGGAAATCTCATTCGGCTCTTTGATGTCGATTTTATAAATCCAGCCTTCACCATAGGGGTCCCTGTTTATGATGGTGGGATTATGCTCAAGAAAGGTGTTTATTTCGGTGATTCTGCCCGAAACCGGCGACACCATATCGAAGAATGCGGAATATGACTCGACAAAAGCCACCCGTTCGCCCATGCGCACTTCCATGTTCACTTCGGGAAATTCAACAAACACAATTGAGTCGATTCTTTCCAGACACCGGTCCGTGATGCCGCATCTGCCGATGAACTCATCCTCCATCTCAATCCATACATGATTCCGATTGTATCTTCTTTCTTCATGAATTGATTTCATTATCTCCACACAGAATTATCACTACTATACCGGGCCATTATGATTGGCAAGTATTTTTGCCGCATAACGAATTTATTCCACGACCCAGGGCGCTTAACAAAAAGATTCTTGACTAATTAATCAATATAGTTTAATGTTACCACCAATTCGATTTTGTTCTTTTTCATAGACGTATATTGCGAGGATATCCGTTGGTGTGCGAAGATTATCCTCCCTATTCGAAGGTTCAGGGGTTTTTATGCAAGGGGAATTGAGAATCGAGGGGCTTGCTACCTGGTTATCGTATTAAATTTTTCCGAATACCTGACATGTTTCTAACTCGCAGATTTCCCCCCATAGTATCTGATCTTCAATGGCATATATTATACAGACCACCGTTAAAAAGCATATTGAATTAATCCACCGCCTCATGCGCGGGGATTAATTGATATATAATATTTTTTGAGGTAAGGTATGTCTAAACAAATCTACGCGGGGAATCTGTCATATCAGATGTCTGATGAGACACTCCGTGATCTATTTGGAGAGCACGGCGAGGTGACTTCAGTCAAGATCATCAGATACCCCGATTCTGGAAAGTCGAAGGGGTTCGGCTTTATCGAAATGGCCAATGATGACGAAGCCGATAGCGCGATCCAAAAATTAAACGGCACGGAAGTGCTCGGAAGAAACATACGGGTAAACGTGGCCAGACCCAAAAAGGACTCAGAGTGAGACGTCTTCGGTGATTTGTTTAGCCGATCGCAGAACAACAGCTGGTATTGTAGCATATTTACGCTTCTGCAGCTATTAATTGTTTTATAAAACTCTTCACCGTTTCATTCTTAAAACTAGTGACGAGCCCGCCGAGAAGGTCGTCATCCATGACGATCTGCTTGAGAATTTTGCCCCGCTGTTCCGCTGTGAGACCGGTGAATTCAGCGTCATTCTGTAGTATGGTACGCGCCTGCTGAAGCGCGTCAAGCGTTTCCCCGAACGTATCCGGGATTAATCCCTCAATATCCCTCCTGATTCGCGCCGCCATCGCGGGTGAGATGCCGCCGGTAGAAACCGCGACGACGAGCCCTCCGCGGGTGAACCATGACGGCACATAAAACGTGCAGTTCCCGGGATCATCGACCGCGTTGATAAAAATATTCTTTTCCTTCGCTTCGTTGAAGACGGCGTGGTTTACTTCATCGTCATCGGTGGCTGAAAAGACCATGAGCGCGCCTTCCAGATCCCCGCACCGGTACCGCCGCCGAATGATTTCCAAGTTCTCCGGATGGGAAGAGGCCAGCTCATCGACAGAAGCATGAACCTCCGGTGCCACAACGGTGACGCGGGCGCCGCACGATATCAGGTCCCGTATTTTCCGCAGCGCGACGGTACCGCCCCCGATCACCAGGACGCGCTTGCCTGAAACGTTGAGCATGACGGGATAGAGCTTCATTTAACCGGTCAGTTCCTCCGGCATTTGGTATATTTCACCGGTCCGTTCCAGTTCATTTATTTTTTCCGGATCGAGCCCGATCTCCTCATCGGTAAGATAACACTGTGGGTCGGGGGCCCAGGGATCCCGATACGTGCGAAACGCGCGGACCCGCATGGAGCCGGTACACAGCGCCCGGTACCGGCAGAGCCGGCACCGTCCTTTGATTCGCTCCGCCTTGTGCTTCAATCCGTGCATCAGCTCGTCGCTTTCATCAAGCCATATGTCGCCGAAGCTCCGCTTCCGCACGTTGCCGAAGGTATAATCCTGCCAGAATTGATCGGGGTGTACATTGCCGAAGAAATCGATATTGGCGATCCCCACGCCGGTTGAATACGCGCCGCCGCCGTTCCACGCGAGAAGGCGGTGCACCTCTTCGGCGCGGTGCCCGTCTTTTTCCTTCAACCTCAGGTAGAGGTACACGCCGTCGGCATGATTGTCTACCGTCAGGATATTGATATTGAGGCCGCGTTTGAAGTAGTCCTCCGTGCGGGCCAGTATGGTGTCCATGGCCTGGCGCGACTGGCGGTGCGTCAGGTCATCCGCGAACAGTTCTACGCCCCTCCCCGAATACACGAGATGATAAAAGCAGGCGCGGTTTATTCCTTCTTGTTCGATAAAATCGAATATGCGGTTGAGATCGGCATAGGTGCTCCTGGTGAGGGTGAGCCGCAGGCCGACCCGCTGGCCGACGGCCGTGCAGTTTTCAAAGCCCTTCATCGCCCGCGAGAAAGCGCCTTTAACGCCGCGGAAGGTATCGTTGAGGTCCTCCATGCCGTCCAGGCTGATGCCCACGTAGACGATGCCGGCGGCCTTGATGTTTCGCGCCATCGCGCGGTCGATGAGCGTGCCGTTGGTTGAGAGCACCGGGCGGATATTTCTGTTCGCGGCGTGCTCGATGAGCGTGAACAGGTCATTCCGCATGAGCGGCTCGCCGCCGGAGAAGAGGAGCGATGGGATGCTGAACGTCGCGAGGTCGTCAATAAGCGCGCGCCCTTCGCCGGTGGTCAATTCGCCGTGGTACGCCACGTTGCACGAATCGGTATAGCAGTGCACGCAGTTGAGGTTGCACGTCCGGGTGGTGCTCCAGACCACGATCGGTCTGCGATCGCTGGCGAGTCCCACCGCTTCATGGGGCCTGTTGCCGTGGCGATCGGGCACGGCGTCGGTGCCGTACCTCAGCGCATCGCCGGTGGAGGTGCCGCCGCAGTAGAGTTTCCCGATATCAATCATAATCCGACCTTTCGCTCCCAGGCGCCGAACGCCGGTGAAAAGTAATGCACCCGTTCCTTCTTGAATTCAGCAACCGTACGGAGGACCTGGTAATCATCCATCCCCGATCGTCGTGAGAGTTCCTGAATGATGTCATTCAGCGCGTTTTCGGTCCTGGCGTGGATCATGGCAAAAAGCGGATATTCCCATTTCCCCGGATAGGCGGTACGGATATACAGGTGCGAGACAAGAGGCTGGGAGCAAAATGTATCCGCTATATGATTCATATCTGCGTCCCAGCCGGGTTTCCAGACGGTCATCGCGTTGGCCGTGTAACCGGCGCTCCGGTGCCTGAGCACGGCCGCGTAGCGTCGCAGAATTCCCCCCGCCTGCAGCGAATGTGCCTGTTCCAACAGGTAATCCGCGCGCACGGGGCTCCCCTGCGCGTTTATGAGCCCCATGAAGGGGTTTCTTTCGATGGGAAGATCGATCTGCAAAAGCCTAACCGCTTCTTTTTCCGCGTCTGAAAGATTTACGGGGGCCCGGGACGGTTCCGCTGATGCCGGCGATCCGATGGGAGCATCCGGAGTCGCTCCATCGCCAACGGGAAGCATCAAACCAATTTTTAAAAGCTTCTCTTTGCCGAGCACTAAATGATCGGCGGCTCCTGTCATGTCAAACAAAACCTTCACCGTTCTGAGGAGCATATCCTCCGTCTCCGATGCAAGGGTGAACCAGACATTATAGCGGTGATCCCTGCGGTAATTATGACTCACCCCAGGGTGGGTATTGATCATGGCGGCCGCCCGTTCGATATCCCGCTCGTCGACCTGAAAGGCAACCAGGGTGGAGGCGTAACCGAGCCGGTCCGCATTGAATATTCCCGATATGTTCCTCACGACGCCGCGCTCTTTAAGGTTTTTAAGTACGGAGAGGAGTTCGGTCTCGCGTATTGACAGCTCCCGGGACATATCTGAAAAGGGATCCGCGGTGAGGGGAAAATTCTTCTGTATCCTGTTCAGGATCGCAGTTTCCGGTCCGGTGAAGTCCATCAGCACCTCATCCGGGCCGGCAGGTAGACGCAGTACGGCTCATCTGACAGATAATCGCCCGACTCGTGATACGCGCGCGCCCTGCATCCTGCGCAGAAGGTCTTGTACTCGCACCTGCCGCACTTGCCGGTGAGATTCTCCAGGTCACGGAGTTCCCGGAACAGCGGCGCCTCTTCCCATAGAGCGACAAAAGATCGCTCCCTCACGTTGCCGGCGACGAGCGGCAGGTATCCGCAGGGTTGCACGTCCCCCCGGTGCGATATGAAACAGACCCCGGTGCCGGCGAGGCATCCCCTGGTCACCGCGTTCATCCCGTCTGTTTCGAAGGACAATGACCTTCCCTCCTCCCGGGCGCGCTGTCGGATGATGCGGTAATAGTGCGGAGCGCAGGTTGCTTTAAGCTCAAGGCTTGTTTCTTTTGATTTATCATAAAACCAGTTAAGCACCTCTTCATAGGTATCCTTTGAAATCATATCTGATTCGGCGATCTCGACGCCGCACCCGACCGGTACCAGCATGAAGATGTGGAGGGCCTTGGCGCCGATCTGTTCGGCCAGATTCATGATGCCCTGGATTTCACCGACATTGCGACGGGATATGGTGGTGTTTATCTGAAATTCGATTCCCGCGTTACGCAGATGCGCGATGCCCCGCAGCGCGCTGCCAAATGAACCGGGAATCCCCCGGAATCCGTCGTGCGAGGAGGCCTCGATGCCGTCAAGGGATATGCTGACCCGCTGTATGCCGGCGGCCTTGATGTTCCGCGAAATTGATTCATCAATAAGCGTTCCGTTGGTGGCAAGGGCGGTCCGGAGGCCCCGGTCGCGCGCATGAGAAGCGATCCGGAAGACGTCGCCGCGGTAGAGCGGTTCCCCGCCGGTAAGGACCAGTATTGGGTTGTACCGGGACGCGATATCATCCGTTACGCGCCGGATCTCTTCAAAGCTCAGCTCCCCTTCAAAACGGGCGCTCTGGGCTTCGGCCCGGCAGTGGATGCAGTTCAGATTGCATTCTTTGGTCAGCTCCCAGAAAATCAGCCGTGGAACAGGATCCTGTTTCATATTTTAAAAAGTTCCTCTATGATCTTGATTTTCTGCTTGATTTCATCGGTATTGTGGTATCCGTCAAGCTGGAGCGCCTTGTTCTGCTTTATGGCCATGATGGGATTGTGAAGAATCTTGGAGATAATCTGCCGGGTCAGGTCGTCGATGAGCTGGAATTCATTGTCATCAAGATGTTTAAGCTGGCGTCTCCGGTATTTCGCAACCTCCCTTTCTCGTATTTT
>MIBH01000054.1:121484-121815 GCA_001829455.1 Spirochaetes bacterium RBG_13_51_14 | reverse complement strand
AGCGGCTGCCCGCCCCTCCTCTCCATTATGGCTTCAAGCATGGCGCGGGTCAAGAGGTAATCATGGCAGGATACAGACGTGATTATAATGTCGACCCGCGCGGCCGTGTCCGCTATGTCGCTGATCGGAACGATATGCGCTTCCTTATTAATCCTCTCAACAATGGTTTCCGCGTTATGAAGGGACCGGTTGGCAATGGTAATATCCTTGATATTATTTTTTGTCAGATATTTAAGAATCAGCTCGCCCATCTCTCCGGCACCCACGAGAAGCGCATTCCGGTCCGACAGGCTCCCCTGAAACAGGTCGCGGGCCAGCTCAACGGCAATAT
>MIBH01000054.1:112270-121475 GCA_001829455.1 Spirochaetes bacterium RBG_13_51_14 | reverse complement strand
AGAGCGGGTTCTGCGATATGCCGGTCCGGGTGCGGACTTTTTTCGCTGTGTTGAATGCCTGGTGAAACAGACGGTTTAATAAGAGCCCGCTGTTCTTGTGGAGCACTGAATCTCGGTATGCCTGCTTGATCTGACCAAGAATCTCGTTTTCGCCGATGACCATGGAATCCAGCGAAGATGCCACGGTGAGGAGGTGCAGCAGAACGTCATGGGAATATTTGTTATATGTATATTGAGAAAAGTTTTCACGCGATAGTCCCGTCATTTCCTCCAGAAGTTCCGTGAGCCGTTCGATGGAGCGGTAACCATCATGAGCCGCAAAATAAATCTCCACCCTGTTGCAGGTCGCCACGTAAACGATCTCATTGATGCCGCATTTCACGGCCCGTTCGTGAAACGTACGGAGGGCCGGTCCCTCGAACGTGAATTTTTCCCGGATTTCCAGGGGGGCCGTCTTGTGGCTCAGGCCGAGCAGAATAATTTCAGATATTTCGTCACGTTTGTTCATAATTGCTATCGTTAAACAGCGCGCAATGATTCCGACACGGCTCCGGCGGTCGCCGCGAGATCGTCATCCGTGTGCGCGGTGGAAAGAAACCCGACTTCATATCCGGACGGCGACAGATATATTCCTCTCTTCAGCATCTCGCCATGGAACCGCGAGAAAGCTTTCATGTCGCAATTCGCAACCTGATCAAGCCCATCTATAGAAGTGCTGCTCGTAAAATAAAAGGCGAAAATGGACTCAAGCTGGGCAAAAAGAAACTTCCCCTTGTATTTCATCAGCGTCGGCTTCAGTAAATCATTCAGCTTATTCATCTTGTTTTTTAATATATCATACGCATTGATTTTGTACAGTTTTTTTATCGTCTGGATTCCGGCGGTCATTGCAAGGGGGTTCCCCGAAAGCGTGCCTGCCTGATAAACATTACCGACGGGAGAAACGCGGTTCATGATTTTTCTGGATCCGCCGTAAGCCCCGACCGGCAGTCCGCCGCCGATTATTTTCCCCAGGGTCGTGATATCGGCCTTAACGCCGTAATATTCCTGCGCCCCTCCCGGTGCCAGCCTGAATCCCGTTATGACTTCATCGAATATGAGCAGGATTTTATAACGGTCGCACAGCTCCCTGACCCCCTGAAGAAAATTTTTTTTCGGCGGAATCAGACCAAAGTTGCAGGGCACCGGCTCCATGATGACGGCGGCGATGTTTTTTCGATCCTTTTCAACGGCCTCTTCCAGAAGGTCTAAATTGTTGAACGGCACGACGATCGTATCCTTGGCCGCACCGGCGGTCACGCCTGCTGAATCAGGAGTTCCGAACGTGGCGAGTCCGGAACCGCCCGCCACCAGAAGATGGTCGACGTGTCCATGGTAACAGCCGTTGAATTTGACGATTTTTTCCCTGTCCGTGTATCCCCGGGCGAGGCGTATGGCGCTCATGGCCGCCTCGGTCCCGGAGTTGACAAACCGGATCATGTCGATTGATTTGAACCTGGCCTTGATGAGCATGGCCAGCTGCACCTCATATTTGTTTGAGGTGCCGAAGCTGGTACCGTTCTTGGCGGTCCTTCTGATCGCGTTGATGACTGAGGCATCGGCATGCCCCAGTATGAGCGGCCCCCATGACATGCAATAATCAATAAACTCGTTTCCGTCCTCGTCCACAAGATGAGCCCCTGCCCCCTTTTTCATAAACAGGGGATCTCCTCCAACGGAGCGAAACGCCCTCACCGGGGAATTGACCCCTCCCGGCATCAGCCGGGAGGCCCTCCTCTGGAGTTTTTGAGAGGTTTCAATATTCACGTTAAAACCATCCATGCGTGAAGATGTCCCGGGTGTGGTATGATATGATCATATCAGCCCCCGCCCTGAAGATCGAGATTATTACCTCTTTCGTGAGCCTGGCTTCATCGCCGTAGCCCAGCTTCGCCATCGCTTTTACCATTGAGTACTCCCCGCTCACATTATAGGCTGCCAGGGGGACGTTGACGAGTCTCTTGATACGGGAAATCACGTCGAGGTACGAGAGGGCCGGCTTGACCATGACGATGTCCGCGCCCTCCAGTATGTCCAGGATCACTTCCTTTTCAGCCTCCCGGGCGTTGCGGCTGTCCATCTGGTAGCTGCTGCGATCGCCGAACTGGGGTGCGCATCCGGCAGCTTCCCGGAAGGGGCCGTAAAAGGCCGAAGCGTACTTCGCTGAATATGCAAGAATCGGCATGTCATCGAATCCGTTCGAGTCCAGGATCTGCCTGATGGCGCGCACGCGGCCGTCCATCATGTCTGATGGAGCGACCATGTCGGCTCCTGATTCTGCGTGCGAAAGCGCGGTCCGCGCAAGGAGCTCGAGCGAAGGATCGTTGAGAATTATGCCACCGTCAACCATGCCGCAGTGTCCGTGGCTGGTGTACTCGCACAGGCATACGTCGGTGATGACCATGACGCCGGGAAGGTGCTTTTTTATCTCCCTGAGAGCCTTCTGGACAACGCCGTTTCGGTCGTATGCCCCGCTTCCCACCTCGTCCTTTTTATCAGGGATCCCGAAGATAAGTATCTTGTCAATGCCGGCCTTGTAATCGGTTTCGATATCCTTCAACAGGTGCTCGACTGAAACCCGGCACACGCCCGGCATTGAAACGATCTCCTCGCGGATGTTCTTCCCTTCCTGGACAAAATGCGGCATGATGAGCTTCCGCCGGTCGACCACCGTCTCAGCGACGAGTTCGCGGATCTGATGTGACGCCCTGTTTCTGCGGGGACGCTGTTGGTCTCCTATCATAGCCCGACCTGATTAAATATTTTGGTACTATCATAGGATAATAGTATATTTGGCAAGAAATTATTTAATTGATTTAAGTCAATTGATGATATTTCTTCCGGTTTTCAGTCTGAATTATGCTTGATTTGTATCATGCCGTCTATTTATCTGAATAAAATTCATCGTGCGGGTTTTCAATGAAAAAAATACGGATTGGAACGCGCGGCAGCATGCTCGCCCTCGCGCAGAGCGGGCAGGTCCGCGACAGCTTGATGCGGGAACATCCCGGACTGGACTTTGAGATTGTCATAATAAAAACAACCGGCGACAAGATTCTTGACGCGCCCCTTTCCGCCATAGGCGACAAGGGACTGTTCACCAAGGAGATCGAGAAAGAACTTCAGGCCGGTGCGATCGACCTGGCGGTTCATTCAATGAAGGACATGCCGACCAGGATTCCGGGAGGCCTCGTCATCGGCGCGGTGACCGGGCGGCTCAATCCGCGGGACGTGTTGATATCGAAGCGGGGGAAAAAGCTCCGTGACATGAAACCGGGCGATACCATCGCCACGAGCAGCCTGAGGAGGAAGGCCCAGCTCCTTGCCTTCCGTCCCGGGCTTGCCATCGTCGACATGCGCGGCAACGTTCAATCGCGCCTGAAAAAAATGAGGGAGGCGCCGGGTATCGACGGCATCGTTCTCGCCTACGCCGGCGTCGAGCGCCTCCAGATGCTCGATGAGATAAGCGAGATCATCCCCGAGGAAATACTGCTGCCGGCAGCCGGGCAGGCCGCGCTCGCCATAGAGATTCGCGATGACGACGGGTTTGTAACGAACCTGGTATCTCCGCTCAATGACCACACCAGCCAGATTGCCGTGGACTGCGAACGAATGTTTCTTTCAGAGCTCGGCGGAGGCTGCCAGGTGCCGATCGCAGCGCTGGCTCAGGTTGCCGGAGATGTCGTGACCCTCGACGGTATGGTCGGCAGTTTGGACGGCAGCGCGGTGTTCCGCGACAGCCTGTCGGGACCTGTTGCGGAACATGAACGGATCGGGAAAGAACTCGCCCGGAAACTGCTTGATGAGGGCGCGAAAAAAATTCTTGACCACATATACGGCCGTTCAGAATAAAAACGTTACCGGGGATATGGGAAACAAAATGAATAGAAAAGGCAAGGTTTATCTTGTCGGAGCCGGACCGGGCGATATCGGCCTGCTGACCCTTCGCGCGAAGGATCTGCTGGAGCAGTGCGATGTTCTGATATACGACAATCTGGTAAATGAACGGATCGTCCATACACTAACGCCGGCGCATTGCGAAAAGATATATGTCGGAAAAAGCGGCGCCAGCCACACCATGGAGCAGGATGATATAAACAGGCTCATCGCCGAAAAGGCGGTCGCCGGCAACATGGTGGTTCGTCTTAAAGGTGGGGATCCCTATATCTTCGGCCGCGGCGGAGAAGAAGCGGTCCATCTCGCTGAGCGAAACATTACGTTCGAGGTGGTCAGCGGTATCTCGTCAGCGTACGCCGTACCGACCTGTGCGGGAATACCGGTCACCAACCGCGGGTACAGCTCGTCCGTGGCCTTTATCACCGGCCACGAGGACCCGGCAAAGCTGGAGAGCGATATCCGGTGGGATAAAATCGCCACGGGCGTGCAGACACTGGTCTTTCTCATGGGCGTGAAGAACCTCCCCTTCATTATAGATAATCTCGTCAAGCACGGCCTCGATCCGTCAACGCCCGCCGCGGTCATCGAAAACGGCTGCCAGCCGATCCAGCGCACGGTGGCCGGCACCCTGGCCGACATATCGGAAAAAGTTACGCGGGATGAAATTCGTCCCCCTTCGATCATCGTAGTCGGAAGAGTCGTATCCCTCAGGGAAACAATCAACTGGTACGAGACCAGGCCGCTGTTCGGAAAAACCATTCTGGTCACCAGGTCCCGCGATCAGGCGTCCGAGCTGTCGGCGAAACTCGCCGAGCTGGGCGCGAACGTCATCGAGACCCCGGTTATCAAAATAATGCCGGTGGACGACCGCTCGTCAATACACGAATGCATTAGGAGGATAGACTCATACGACTGGATTCTATTCACGTCAACGAACGGCGTTTCACATTTCTTCTCATACCTGCACGGGCTGGGGTTCGATTCGCGGAAGCTGTCGCCCTGCCGGATATGCGCCATCGGTTCGGCAACCGGCTCCCGCCTCGCCTCATTCGGCATTAAACCGGACCTGGTCCCACGTAAGTTCGTCAGCCGTGAAATAACACGGACGCTGACTGACCTGAACCAGGTGCGCGGCAGGTCGTTCCTCCTGCCCCGGGCGGACATAGCGCCGAAGGACCTGTCGGAAGCCCTTATCCTCGGGGGAGCGAAACGGGTCGACGACATAGCCGTGTACCGGACCGTCGAAGAAGACACTCGTTGTATGCCGGAGCTCAACGATATGCTGAGAGGCGGGAAATTCGACATGGTGACATTCACGAGCTCCTCCACGGTCCGTAATTTTGAAAAGCTCATTCGGGGTGCCGGTGTCGGTCGAAGGGATAACATCAGATGCGCCGCAATAGGGCCGGTTACCGCTGAAACGGCGAAAGAGCTGGGCTACGCGGTTGAAGTCTCAGCGGAGGAACACACTATCGACGGGCTTGTCGCCGCCATACTCGATTATTACAAGCCTAGTAGGCTAACAATTCATCACGATTGATGACCTCATCAAAAATATTATCGCCCAGAATCTTGCGTATTTCTGCGCTCTTCTTCCCCTTTATCTGGTGGAGCTCCTGACTGCTGTAGTTGACAATTCCCTTACCGATTTTAATCCCGTCGGTTCCGGTCATTTCAATGACATCGCCCATGACGAAATTTCCCTCTATCCCGGCTATGCCCGACGCAAGCAGTGACTTCTTGCCGATGCGTATGGCGTCAACCGCTCCCTTGTCAAGGACCAGCACGCCGGCGGGCTTCCGCAGAACGAGCCATCGTTTTTTTCCCGTAAGAGGTCTGTCCTTCCCGATGAAGATGGTGCCTATCTTTTCTCCGTCCATGATGCGGTTCAGGGCGTTTTTCTTTTTTGCGCTGGCAATGATCATTTTTTCGCCGAATCGTATAATGATTTCAGCTGCGCGTATCTTCGACAGCATGCCGCCGGTCCCGTAATCAGAGCCGGCCCCGCCGGCCCGTTCGATAATCCCGTTGCTGATGGCGTGGATTTCGTCAACCGGTTCCGGGTCGGCCATGTCCATGTAGAAACCGTCGATATCCGACAGCAGGATGAGCAGGTCCGCGTCGATCAGGCAGGCCACATGCGCGGAAAGCATGTCGTTATCGCCGAATTTTATCTCGTTTACCGCGACCGAATCGTTTTCATTGACGATGGGAATTATTCTGAGAGCGATGAGAGCTTCCAGCGTGTGCCGCGCGTTCAGGAACCGGGTCCGGTTCTTCACGTCGTCCTCGGTGAGAAGGATCTGGCCCACGTGCAGTCCCTTTGAATTGAACCTGTTCCGATATTCGTTCATGAGGATGGTCTGGCCCACGGCCGCGTATGCCTGCTTTTCCGGTATGGTCAGGTTCCTCACGTTTTTTTTCATCAGGCCGGCGCCGGTCGATATGGCGCCCGATGTCACAAGGACCACCTGGTAGCCCCGTTTGACGAGACCGGCCACGTCGGACACGATCCCGGATATTTTTTTCCCCGATAGTACGCCCTGTTCGGTTACCGATGATGAACCGACCTTCACCACGATCCGCCTGACGTCTTTAATTATTTCCTTGCGCGGCACCGGCAAACTCCATAAGCCTGTCAATGATCTCCATCAATGTGTTGATATTTTCTCCCGTGGCGGCTGAAATGTGAAGAACATTTTTATCCTTCATCTGATTTATTTTATCCCGCACGGTATCCTCAACGACACAATCGATTTTATTTAAAAGTATATAATACGGTTTTGCCGTCAGCTCGCTGCTGTATGATTCCAGTTCCGATTTCAGCAGATGCAGGGTGTAGGGGAGATCATCATTGGTGATATCCAGGATGAAGAGGATGGCCTTGACCCGCTCGATATGCCGCAGGAAGGACAGTCCCAGGCCGTGCCCCCGGTGTGCCCCCTCGATGATGCCGGGGATATCGGCGATGGTACAGGTGGTTCCGTCCTCCTTCTGAATTACGCCGAGATTGGGAATCAGCGTGGTAAAGGGATAATCGGCGATCTTCGGTTTTGCGTTGGTGATTTTCGACAGAAGCGTCGACTTTCCCGCGTTGGGAAGTCCGACCAGTCCGATATCGGCTATGAGTTTAAGATTCAGAATGATTCTCTTTTCCTCGCCGGGGAGCCCGGGTTGAGAAAAACGGGGGGTCTGGTTTGTCGACGATTTAAAGAAAGCGTTACCCTTTCCCCCGATTCCCCCAACTGCAATCATAAACCGGGAGCCCTCATCCACGAGGTCCGCGAGTTCCGCCCCGGTTTCGTGATCAAGGACCTGGGTGCCGACGGGTACCCTGATGACGAGGACCCGCCCGTCCTTTCCGTATCTGTTGTTTCCCATGCCGTGGTGACCGTTCTCGGCCCGGTAGACGCGGTCTTTAAAAAGATGAGACAGCGTATGAAGCGTGGGGTCCGGCTGAAGGTAAACGTCACCGCCCTTGCCGCCGTCGCCGCCGTCAGGTCCGCCGCGGGGTATGAATTTTTCCCTGTGGAAGGAGACTGCGCCCGGGCCGCCGTTGCCAGCCTTGACCCGGATGCAGATGGTATCTGTGAATTTCGGCACGAACTAAACCCCGCACATCGTATATGCTCGGCATTGTATTACTTCAATACATCAATCAATGTCTCCGCCGTCGCTCGGGTTTCGGCGAGCCGGTGGTACAAGACGACAAATCGCGTATTATTAATACGCGATTTTTGTTCCCGGCGGTTGTGGAGCGTGATTACGCGGCAGGATACACTGAAACTTTCTTTCTTTTTTTATCATACCGCTCGAAGGTGACTATACCGTCTATCATGGCGAACAGGGTGTGATCCCTGCCGCAGCCGACATTGTTCCCCGGGTGAATTTTCGTTCCCCGCTGACGGACGATTATGGTGCCGCCCTTAATTAACTGTCCGCTGTATCGTTTGACGCCGAGCCGTTTGGAATGTGAATCACGGCCGTTTCTGGTTGATCCGCCACCTTTCTTATGTGCCATGGCATTCTCCTGTGTCAGCGTTCCGTTGTCTCTTGTACGGTACGCATGGTTATGATATCCGGGTGCTTTTCCCTCAAATCGAGCATGCCGATCATGAATGATTCCAGAAGCACCTTGAGTATCTTCGTTTTTTCTTCGTTCAGTTCGTTGATCCTGATTGTTACATCCATATACCCGTTTTCAATCGTGTAATCGGGCCGGATGCCGGCGATAATGGTCATGGATCTCACGAGCGTCTGCGCTGAAAAGGAAACAGCCGCGCAGACAATGTTTTCTCCTTTAACCGCTCCCGTCGTTGCGTCAACCTCGCTGACCGGCTGATTCCGGTCCGGCAGCGCGTGTCCTTCGACGGTTAATGAAATCGTGCCGCCACCGGCACTGGAAAAGAACAGGTCATCGTCATACAAAATATTATGGCAGGTTACTGTTATCAACTCCGCAGTTATCTAACAGTCAGTTCGCTGATCAATATCCGGGAATAGGTCTGGCGATGCCCGAGCGTCCGTTCGTGCCGTTTCCGCTTGCCGAACTTGATGCCCCTGACTTTGTCTCCTTTTACTTCATCGAGAACTTTCGCGGTGATATTCACATTTTTTAAATACGGCTGTCCGATTAAGACGTCTACGCCGTCCGCGTATAATAGTATCTTATCGATCACCACTGTTCCTTCGGCGCCCGTGTCAAGCTTCTCAACGTTGATTTTCGCGTCCTTTTCGATTTTATACTGCTTTCCGGCTATCTCAACGATCGCATACATGGCGTAATAATCCTTATCAAATGCTGAATAAAAATGGGCCCAAAAGGATTCGAACCTTTGACCCCCTGATTATGAGTCAGATGCTCTAACCGGCTGAGCTATGGGCCCTTTGTAAAAGGTCAATAGATATAACAAGTAAAATTATGTCAACAAAATATTTTGATGACGCCCGCGTCGTTCCAAGCCTATTTCTTCGACCCCCCAGCCCCCCCCAAAGGGGGCTTCTTAAGCCAACATGAAGCGAAAAATCCCCCTCTGGGGGATTTAGGGGGTTCTTAGGTGTCGCTGTTCATATAAACGACACGAGATTTCTTCCATTCCGCTTGGAGATGTAGAGCGCCTTGTCAGCCTTCTCGATGAGAAAGTTTTTGGTCCTATCGCGATCCGGATCGTACTGCGTCACGCCGATGGAAATGGTGACGCTCAGATCCTTGTTGTCATACTGGACCGAGGATTTTTCAATGTTCTGCCGTATCCGTTCGGCCACGATC
>MIBH01000054.1:112135-112221 GCA_001829455.1 Spirochaetes bacterium RBG_13_51_14 | reverse complement strand
CGCCGTATCGGGCAGCAACGTCGATCTGCCGGATGCTCTCCTTGATGATTTTCGCCACGTTGATCAGGACCATGTCGCCCGCCTGG
>MIBH01000054.1:106171-112096 GCA_001829455.1 Spirochaetes bacterium RBG_13_51_14 | reverse complement strand
GGTGAAATCCTTGGACTTGATCCGTTCGCCGAGGATGATGATGCCGTTCAGGATCCCCTTGCTCATCAGCGGCACCACCAGGCAGGGATTGAGCATTTTCAGGATTTTGAACGAATTGTCGCCCTGGAGCTCCTCTTCAAGTTCCACCAGGGTGTAACATTTAAAATCCTTTTCGATGAATTTCACGACCTCTGATTCCGGTTCGAGCTCGTATTCGATGGAATGATCGACTTCAAAGCCTTTATAATTCCTGTGGAGAGCGAAATTTTCATTACCGATGCCCTTTCTGAGAAAAATACCGGCCATGAAGAGCTGCATGTGTCCCATGCAGGTGAGCAGGATGGAATCGATGATGATATTGTATTCGAGGGTCGAATTCAGTCCCTTGCTTATTTCAATAAGCTGCTTCAGATCGTAGATTTTGCGCTCATACTGTTCGATCTCGATCGGGAACTCTATGTTAAACTCGTTGTTTTCCTCGCGCTTCATACGAATACCTTACCCAAACCGGGAAATCGCTTCCCGCAAATCCAGCCTCCCGTCATAGAGCGCCTTGCCGGTAATGCATCCCGTCAGGCCAAGTCTTTCAAAACCTGATAGGGTCTCAATGTCCTCCATTGAAGATATGCCGCCGGACGCGATCAGCCGGATTCCCCGTACTTCGGATAAAATTTCCCTTATCGCGCCGACGTTGGGCCCGGAGAGCATGCCGTCGGTAGCGATGTCCGTGTATATTATTTCCCGTATTCCCAACTGGGTTATTGCTCGTATGATCTGGATGGCATTCATGCCCGATACCTTTTTCCACCCGTGTGTCGCCACCATCGAATTCCTCGCGTCAACTCCGGCGATCAGAAGGTGGCGGAACCGATCGATGAAATTCCGGAACGTTTCCTCAAGTATGACCGTGCCGACAATGATGCGGCGGATGCCGCTGTCAGCGTACATCTGCACGGTTTCAACGGATCGTACGCCGCCGCCGATCTCGATCGGTATTGATACCGATGATGTGATGGCGGTTACGATTTCATGGTTGACGGGCCTTCCCTCAAAGGCGCCGTCCAGATCAACCACGTGGATCAGCTTTGCGCCCGCGTCCCGGAACCTTTTCGCCATGTCGACAGGACTGGCTGAATACACCGTTTCACGGTCGGGGTCCCCCTGGAGCAATCTGACACACTTTCCGTCCTTTATATCGATTGCAGGTATAATCAGCACGCGATACCCACGAAATTTTCAATAATTTTTAATCCCGCTGCGTGACTTTTTTCAGGATGGAACTGTGTCGCGATTATATTGCCCTTCCCCACGATGCAGGGAAACGTTTTCCCGTATTCTACCTCGCCTTTTATCCAGCTCCGGTCATCGATCTCAGGATAATACGAATGAATAAAGTAAAAATAGCTGTGGGATGAAATTCCCTTTAGATAATCGCATTCACTTCGTATCGCCACCGTGTTCCATCCCATGTGCGGTACTTTAAGATCCCCTCCGGTGAACCGCACAACGGTTCCCGGAATTATGCCGAACCCCCGGTGATATCCGAATTCCTCGCTGCTCGAAAACAGGAGTTGAAACCCGAGACAGATGCCGAAAAAGTGGCCACCGTTGAGTATGAATTCCTGAATCGGCTCGATCCAACCACGTCCTGTCAGATTCTCCATCGCCATGCCGAATGCCCCGTCCCCCGGCATGATCAGGGCGTCCGATTTCTCTATTGAAGCGGGATCGTCCGAAACAGCGACCTGTGCGGTGAACTTTTCAACCGCTTTTGTTACGGACCTGAGGTTGCCCATACCGTAATCGATGACCGTTATCATATCGTTCCTTTTGTTGAAAGAACCTCTCCCCGCAGCGATTCATCCTTTGAAACGGCCATGTATAGGGCGATTCCCAGCGCCTTGAATATGGTTTCGTGAACATGGTGCCTGTTCTGGCCGTAGAAGACCTTCACGTGGAGATTGATTCCGGCATTCATCGCCAGGGCGCGGAGGAATTCATCAGTTAATTCTTCATTGAACGCTCCCACGGAGCCGGTCAGTTCAGGTCCGGTGTATTTGTAATAGGGCCGACCGGAAAGATCAATCGCCACCAGGGTAAGAGCGTCATCCATCGGAATTGTTACATGACCGAATCTGCTGA
Source organism: Spirochaetes bacterium RBG_13_51_14 (assembly GCA_001829455.1). Lineage (GTDB taxonomy): Bacteria > Spirochaetota > UBA4802 > UBA4802 > UBA5550 > RBG-16-49-21. Next base: position 109,954 of record MIBH01000054.1, on the reverse strand, counting down.
TACCCGTTTTGTCTCCCAGGGCCTGCTTCAGCGCCTGTCCCAGGGAGATGCCGATATCCTCGACAGAATGGTGATCGTCAACTGCCCGGTCCCCGGCGCAGGTCAATTTCATCCGAACCCTGCCATGTTTTGACATTGATTCCAGCATATGATCGAAAAATGGCACGCCGCTGTTTATTTCCGATTTTTTTACGCTGTCCAGGACAAGTTCAACGGACACTTCAGTTTCCCCGGTTTTCCTGGTCACCGAGCCTTTCCTCTCCATAATACACCACTACACCCGCTTACTAGTATCGTCCGCCAAAGAAAAGCATAATTTTTGACTATCGGTTGACGTATTATCAGAGGCGCGGGCAAAGTCAAGTTTTAAAAATAAATACTGTGAGAGACCCTACAGGCGCCTCACGAATATTTCAAACGCCTGGTCGCGTAACGAGACGTAAGCGATACCTTTCCCGTCGGGAAACCAGCGCGGATGGAATGCGCCAGCCGTTTCATCGGTAATCCTCACGGCCTTCGACGTGGTCATGTCAAGCAGATAGATATTGTACGCTCCGTTGGAATTAGAAGAGTAAACGAGCCGATTGCCATCATGGGAGATATCGGGCTGGATGTCATTTCCGCCGGTTCCGACGAGAACGGTCCGGATTCCGTTTTTAATGTCAAGCCGGACCAGGTTGAAATCATCGCGACCAATATCACCCGCGGCGTTCCAGTTGCTGGAATAGACGACGCTCAGGCCGTCTGGCGCCAGAGCCGGATCGCGATCGGTAAAATCATCGTCGGTCAAGCGCGTGACGGCGCCCTCCTCCGTATTATAGATATAGATGTCCGCCGAGCACGACGCGATCCCGGAAAAGGCTATCAGCCTGCCATCGGCGGACTTCGACGGCTGCATCACCGCGCTGAAGGGAAGCCGTATTTCCGATACGACCGTTCCGTTTTCGGCGTTGATAGAAAAAATTGAATCCGCTCCCTTCGAGCGTGCGGCGAGGAGTATCCGGCTTCCATTTTTAGACCAAGATAATTTATTATCGACTCCGAACGCGGAACTCAGGCGTCCCAGTTTCATGCTGTTGGGAAAGTAGCAGATGCGCTTCATGCCGGGAGATGAGTCACGTTCCGCTGAGACAACCGCCAGCCGTGCCGAGGGGCCACCGGCCGCCAGATAGGCGATACGTTTCCCGTCCGGCGAAATCGCCGGGAGGATGTTCATCGATTCACTTCCATCGGCGTCGAATGTGATCCGCTCGGCGCCGTCCGCAGCACGCTTTTCATTGTCGACCAGTACATGATATCTATTCCTCAGCGAGTCGTTCCATTCGAGATCAAGCCGGTCCAGGGATGCTCCCGTGTTTATCCGAACCGCTTCGCAGAAATTGCCGCAGTCCCGAATATCCTTGAGGATCTCGCCCACGGCGTGCCTGCCGTACCGTTTTTCGATAAACATGAATAGGGACTGCGCCTCTCGGAACTCCCGCGTCCTGACAGTCAGCCGATTATCGGCAAGTTCGCGAATACCGATATGACGGCCTCCCGTCATGATGTCCCGCATGACCATGTCGGCTTTTTCATCAAAACCGCATGCGATATATTCAGCCATGCCTTCCGCGATCGCGGGAGGCATGCGTTGCGCCGAGATGGCCGGTACAGGCACTGGCGCGTCGGTAAAGAGATCGTATTGAAACACATGAGCGATTTTATGCGTTATGGCGCGCCGGAGATCCGCATAAGAACCGTTAAACGAGACCGCAATACTGCCGCGGCCGGTCCGGATCAGGCCCCGCCGGTAATCGTCCATCATATCGTCGTCTTGATCCGGCCCATGATGAGCGGGAAATATGACGACCGTGATGACCTGCGCGCAATCGTGAGCCAGGGCGTCAGAAACGCGCGCGTATCCTTCTTCTGAAAGCTCCGCCGCCCGGAGCGCCAAGCCCTCCATGCCGTCCGGGAAGCGTATATCGCAATGTATCGTTTTCAGAACATTCCAGTCGATGCGATTGTAACCCGTACCGGCTGCTGATGGATAGGATACGGCTGCGGTGAGCATCATGGCGAGTAGTGTTGACGAAAATATTTTTGAGACCATTGCGCGAAGTCTTACATGACCGAGTCGTCTTTCCCCAGGAAATAGAGCGATTTGATCTCCTCAGCGGACACCCTCCCTTCGTTGATGATATCGAGGGCGCCACTGCTGATATCGACAACCGATGGAAGCGCGTGCTCCTTTCCGAATTCTTCGATGATGAGGAGGCATTCAATCTTTCCGTCCAGTGCCGTGACGATATCCTTTTTCCGGAATACAGGTCTACGATTGGCATCGTTCAGAGCCGAGTAGACGAGCGGTCTTCCAACGCGTTCGATGACATCCTGTAAATATTTACTTTTCGGCATTCGGACCGGAATCGCCCTGCCGGGATTCTTGATGTCCCTCACATACACGATCAGCTCGCCGGGCCAGATGCGGTGGAGAAAATCGAATTCCATCTTGCTGATCATTGCTATCTCGTCCAGCATTTTGAAAGAAGATATCATGCGTACGATTTCTTGATCGCGGTCGCCGGTCAGACGTTCTATTGCGCTGTGCGATCGTTGATCAGGCGTGGAAACGATCCCGTAAATGGAGTCCACGGGCATGAGAACCATTTTTCCGTCTATAATGATCATTGAAACGAGATCGGTGATAGACGCATCGATGGAACCGTCTTTCTTCAGTTTCTTGATTGTGATTATTTGTGTCTTCATTATAAAGGCACCTGATCTTTATGTTTTCTACTGTGCAGAATAATCACGAGCACCACAACCGCTGATATCGCAATCCATATGATTCTCATGTATGGCAGTGAAACGGGAAACTCCGTGGCCGACAGTCTCATATCATTTTGCGGGACCGCCGTATCTTCGAGTCCGCGGAAAAAAATCACTTTCTCACCGGGTCGCAGGTATCCCGATTGCACAATGTCCTCACGGGGGAAATCCCCTTTCCGGTAACGGCTCAAGAGCTGGTGAAGTCTGTTGTTTTCCGATTTAAGGGCTTCAATTTCTTTATTGACGATCTTCTTGTCCTTCTCGAGATTTATTCGCTCAAGAAGGCCGCTCTTGCTGAAGATAAACATATATACCGTCGCCAGCACGAATACGACCGCGAAGATGAGCCAACGATGTTGACTAGCCAATGTTATAAAAGACTCCCGTACCTGAAAATTTAGCCGCTGCACCAAGCTCTTCCTCGATACGGATAAGCTGATTGTATTTCGCCATCCGGTCGGTTCGGGATCCTGAACCTGTTTTTATCTGCCCGGTGTTCATGGCCACCACCAGATCGGCTATGGTGGTGTCTTCGGTTTCGCCGGAGCGATGAGAAACCACGGCAGTATATCCGGCCCGTTTTGCCATCTCGATGGCCTGCATCGTCTCCGTCAGAGTCCCTATCTGGTTGACTTTAATCAAAATGGAATTCGCAATTCCGCTCTCGATCCCGCGCTTGAGGCGTTCGGTATTAGTGACAAACAGGTCGTCGCCGACGATCTGTATCCTGCTCCCCAGGCGATCGGTCATGATCTTCCATCCGTCCCAGTCGTCCTCGGCAAGGCCGTCCTCAATGGAGATGATCGGGTAGCTTTTCACTAGATGTTCCCAGAAATCGACCATCTGCGAGCTGTCGCGTTCGCTTCTATCGCTCTTGGAGAACACGTACTTCCTTTTGCCTTTGTCGTAAAACTCACTGGCGGCCGGGTCAATGGCTATCATAATATCGGTTCCGGGATTAAATCCCGACTT
>MIBH01000054.1:101637-106146 GCA_001829455.1 Spirochaetes bacterium RBG_13_51_14 | reverse complement strand
AGTGCCTCATCGTTCGATTTGAGCGACGGGGCGAAACCGCCCTCATCGCCCACACTGGTCGAGTACCCGTTCGCCTTGAGCACGGCTTTCAGAGAGTGGAATGTTTCCACCCCCATGCGCAGGGCTTCGGTAAAACTTCGAGCGCCGACCGGCATGACCATGAATTCCTGGAGGTCCACGCTGGAGTCGGCGTGAGAGCCGCCGTTCAGGATATTCATCATAGGAACCGGAAGCTCGCAGGCGCCCGCACCGCCGATGTAACGGTATAGAGGCATGCCCATTGCTTCGGCGACCGCCCTGGCGCAGGCGAGTGAAACGCCCAGGATGGCGTTTGCTCCCAGTTTTGACTTATTGGCCGTCCCGTCCAGGTTGATCATCACGGAATCGATTTCCGCCTGGCGGGATGCGTCCATATCGACGATTTCCTCCGCAATAATGCTGTTTACGTTTTCGACGGCCTTTAAAACTCCCTTGCCGCCGTACCGCTTTTTGTCGCCGTCGCGGAGCTCCACCGCTTCATGCTCGCCCGTTGATGCCCCGGACGGCACCGCCGCCCTGCCGACGCATCCGGATGAAAGCTCGACTTCAACCTCCACCGTGGGATTACCGCGGGAATCGAGAATCTCTCTCGCGTGTACATCTGTGATAAAGGTCATGATGATATCTCCTCGTCATATCCCATGGAGAGCCCGCCGTTGCCTGAGGTGCGACTCCGCATGACAGGTGCTCCATGAACTGGCTAACTATATATCAAATTCTCGTTATTTATATCAAGCACATTTTCAGATAAACGATATGGTGGTGGTATATCAATGACGATGCGGTGCAACCTGAAAGGTTCTCCGGCTGGGTCGGATTCGGATCGAGTGGAAAGATTTAAACCTTATTGATCGTGAATCAGATAAAATAATGACTCGACTTAGGCGAAAATTAAATTAAGACCTCCCTCCCCCAAGGGGCTGTCTAATAAGTCAACGTGGATGCGACAGCCCCCTCCCATCGAGGGGGAGGGATAATTGTTAAATGTTTGGGCTTTTTAGACAGCCTCAATAAAGAAATCGCCTAAGGCGAGTAACTATATAAAAGGGAAAATTTTCAGGAACGTCCGGAGTGTTGATTCAATACGCCACGCAGAGCACTGGATACGAAGCGTCGCATCCAGCATTGTTTCCACTGTCGATATACGTACCGCCTAATTCTCCAAGAATGCCAACAGTCGAATCCTGCCATTCTGAGCATGTCATTGATGAAACGCCACCGGCTGGAGTGCTGCCGGACCACCAATACGATGGGGCGATGCCGGTGGCCGCATCAATGTTAGTGATCAGAGTGCCGTTAATGAGATTTAACCAGTTGGCGGCTGTCTGGGAGAGGGTCATGGCGGGCGTAATACCATAGACCGGATAGTGCCAGTACGTTGTCGGGACCAGGAACCTGATCTCATCGGTAATAGAAACGCTCAGGAACGCCTTGACAGTGCTTGCATTGATGAGCGACAGGTACGCGATTCCTTCGTCTTGGCAGATCCTGTCCGCGTCGTTCCTTCCCCCCAGGTCGCCGTTGTGGGTCCCTACGGAGTATAAGTATATGACGCTGTTCGGCGGGAGTCCGTTCAGCGCAAGATCATACATATCGGCCCGCTCGCAGGTGGACAATAGGACGGCAGCCAGAAGGAGATGCAGGGCGACAATAATTCTGATCATAGATGTTTTCCTTGCAACGTACTGCTTATAATATACTATATCGTTGCTTTCTCGTCCAGGGAAAAATTACCGCGATTCCGCGGGGACCGCACGTCGATGCGTTAGGTCATTGTCCGCTTTGTTTGTATCCCTGCGGATCTTTATATTCATCAACGCCCTGGTTCCGGCAGCGCATCAGGCATTTATCTTTTAACGTGCCGGTCAACACGCCGCATCTCATTTCGCATGGATCGATCACGTCTTTTTTAATCGCATTTTTCTTAATCGTCTCCCTGTTTCGCTTTTCATCGAGGCACATCCTGATGCATTTAATCTGCTCGAGCCCGGTATAGGAACTGCAGATATCCTCGCATTCATCGAATCTGCTGCTTTTTCTGCTCCCCGAAGGGGGCGCGTTCTTCTTTTTAGAATTAATGCACATTTTGATACACCGGTACCTGCCCTCGCCCGTCAACGAGCCGCATCGAGCGTCGCATTCATTGAAAAGATCGCTATCGGACGGAGTATCGGCGGTGATCTCAGCTGCGAATGACTGCATGATCACTATCAGGAAAAGGAAAATCCAGTTTGTATGTTTCATAACGCGCCTCCCCTATCTGATGTTCCGGCGATGCGCTTGAAAAGCACCTCATCTCCGACCACGGCGCCAAGCGCCATATGTGTTACAGGATCCACGGCGATTCCTATTGTTTATGCCAGGTAAAGAGCTTCGAGCCCGTTATGAGAAAAATGAGCGACATCAGCGCGAGTATGAAGAGCTGCGATTGAACCTCCCTGAGCCCGGCGCCGTCATTCATTATTTTACGAGCGGCGTCAATCATCTGGGTCAGGGGGAAAAACCGTGAAACCTTCAACACCCACGGATGCGCTCCCTCGAGCGAGAACCATACCTCTGACAGGAACATCATGGGCCATGTTATCAGGTTCAGAATCCCGCCGGCGAATTCCTCGCTGCTGCTCCGGGCGGCCACCACCAGGGAGAGCGATATCATGCTGAATCCTCCCAGGCAGAACACGAGGAACAGGGTCAGATATGAGCCGCGCACCTGGAAGCCGTAGATGATAGCGCACCCGACGAATACGATTGCGGTGGTCACGAGAAGCAGGTACATTCTTGAGAGTATTTGAGCCGTGAGGAATTCCCACGGCCGGAGCGGCGTCACGCTCAATCGTTTAAGGACGCCGTTTTTTCGGTAGGTGACCACCACATATCCGACGCCGAAGAGCGCGCTGAACATGATATTCATTCCCAGGATGCCGGGGAAGAGCCACTCGATGTAGGGGACCTCCACGCCGGTAACGCTTTCCTTACTGAAGCCGGCCACGGGCGTGACCGCGCTGGCCTTCAACAGCCGTTCGGCGATATAGCCCTTGGGAGATGTTTTACTGTTCCAGAATGTTCCCGTGCCGGTATTGATGAGGAGGTCTATCCGGTGGTGCAGCAGCTTGGGCATGGCTTCCGGCACCGATCTGAATCGTATGAAATCAATGTATTTTGTTTTAATGAAACTGTTCAATTGTGCCTCTGACGCGGGACTGACTGCCGTGCGCGGGCCGACGATCCCCACCTTGTACAGAATTTGACGCTCGTCGCTGAAGATGAGGCTGAATCCGACGATAACGAGTATCGGGAAAAGTATGTTCCAGGCGACGGCTGAGCGGTCGCGCATGAATTCAAGGTTCCGTGCCTTGAAGAGCGTCAATATTCTTTTAAACATCTGTATTCTCCTGTCATAAGACCTGCATATCGATAGCAACCGGTTCAGGCCCGGAGTTCGTGCCCGGTCAGCTTAAGAAACAGGTCCTCGAGATTCTGCATGCGCACGTTCATCGTTGAAAGGTCTATGCCCAGTGTAACAAGACGGCGCAGACATTCGTTGACAGCCTGGGTCTGTATTTCGATCCGCCCCTCTTTTCTGAACCACTGGCAGGGAAAACTCTTCAGTAACCCGTCATCAAGATCGAGGTTTATGGTGATTGTAGCGCCGGCGCAATGTTCTTCAAGCAGTCCCCGTGGCGATCCCATGGCGATGATCCTGCCGTTATCGATGATTCCAATGCGGTCGCAGAGAATCTCCGCCTCCTCCATATAATGGGTCGTAAGCACGATAGTCTTTTTCTGGGATTTTATCTGACGCACGATCTCCCACAGGTGGCGCCGCGCCTGCGGGTCGAGCCCCGTGGTCGGCTCATCGAGAAATATCAGCTCCGGGTCGTTGGCAAGAGCCATGGCAAGAAGAAGGCGCTGTTTCTGGCCTCCTGATATCTTGCGGTTGTCGCGGGTGAGAATTTCCTCGAGCCTGCAGGTTGTGATGAGGTAATCCATGTCGGCTGCGCGATCGTACAGGTTCCTGAAGGTGAGGAGGGTCTCTTTTACGGTCAGGAATTGCGGAAGTTCGGTGTTCTGGAACTGAATGCCGACCTCGTTTTTAAACGTGCTGCCGCGCCGGCCCCCCTTGTAGAATATCTCCCCCGCGGTCGGACGCAGAATGCCCTCGATCACCTCTATGGCTGTGGTTTTCCCTGCTCCGTTAGGGCCCAGGAGGCCGAAACAGATGCCCGGCTCGATGGAAAAGCTTATGCCGTCTACGGCCTTCACTTCCGGGAAATGCTTTTTTAGATCCTTGACTTCGAGGATTGGTTCCATGGCTCCATTTTCAACGTTTTTCAGTATGATACGTTACTCCCCGTCAGGTGTCAAGCGAGAGATAAGCGCCGGCGGAGATTCGGAAGCCGGCCCTGCTTGAAACGTCGGGCCTGCTAGAACGTGTCGCAATCGAATCAATACCTGCTTGTGATACAGATC
>MIBH01000054.1:93176-101545 GCA_001829455.1 Spirochaetes bacterium RBG_13_51_14 | reverse complement strand
CTTCAATTTTTTCGCAGGACGTCATGAACCGCTCGCGGATGAGGTTGAGCCGTTTTCGATAGTGCGTGTAGAACAGGAAGAACCTGAGGTCGCGTGCCGTACAGCCGTCCCGATACATGTCCTCGGGATACAGGATATTGTTTTTGCTTTTGGACATGGGCTTCCCGTCAACGATGAGGTGCTCGCCATGGAGAAAGTAGCGGGCATATTTCTTTCCGGTATATGATTCCATGATTGCTCTGTTGTAATCATGATGTCGGTAAATATTGTCGATGCCGCCGCAGTTTATATCGACCGAGGATCCAAGGTGCTGAATGATGACCGATGGATCCTGTATGTTCCAGGACGGCCTCCCCTCGCCTATTTCCGTGCTCCACCACTTGATGTCGCCGTTGCGGCGACCGTGCCAGAGTATGAAGTCTCCCAGGTTCCAGCGGTTGCCGTGGTACGTATCGCGTCTGAAGCGCACCTTCTTTTTCGGCCAGCGCCTCATATCGAGCCGGTAGAGCCTGCCGAAGTCCTTATACTTCAGCGGATCAAAGAATATATCCTTTCCATAACGGTAGGCGTAGCCCGTGTCGATGAGTTTTTTGATCATGCCGGCCGCGCAGTGTACGCACCGCGACGACCGCTGAATCTTTTCAGGAAGTTTGATCTTCAATGTTTTCGATTCGGCAAAAAAGATTTTTTTTACGTCCCCAGTGAGGTCATCTATGTCCCGGTGACTCTTCAGTGCCTCGAGGATGGTCTTATCCTCGATATCGGTCAGGGGAATCGCGCGGTCCACGGTGAACCCTTTATATTCAAGATATTTGACAAGGATGTCTTCATACATGAAGGTGCGGTAGTTGCCGATATGGGGCCGGCGGTAAATCGAAGGCCCGCACGTGAAGATTTTAACCGCTCCCTTTTCTCGCGGCTTGAATTCTTCAATGGATCGGGACATGGTATTATACAGCTTCAGCATGGAATGTCCTCATGAACGAATATATACGGACCCTCACCGGGTGGGCCCGCAGAGCATTTTTTAAAAACTATGCAGCAGTCAATCATACAAGGGTGAAACTTTTTGTATTGTGCCCATCATATTTACAGAGCTTAAAAAGTCAAATGAAAGTAATATTTCGAATCGTCAATTCCACCGTTGCTGTGGTTTTCTCATTGACAGGCACTACCATGGCAATAAAACTCGCATTTCGTATGTCAAGTTCAATCTCATTTATCGCCGGTTCCAGTGCGCTCCAGATCATCAGGGACGAAGGACTGAAGCCGGACAGAATCAGCGTGGTCGCCGGTGCGGCTGGCGGGCCCAAGTGGCTCGTGCTGGGAGGAATCGACCGTGCGCTCTTCCCCGGTTCTTTCAGGAACCGGAAGAAACCACTTTTTATGATCGGCTCTTCCATCGGATCATGGCGGTTCGCCGCTCTGGCACAGAATAACCAGAAGGAAGCCCTTGATGTTTTTGAGAGCGCCTACCTTGATCAGTCTTATTCACGGATGCCGACGGCTGCCGAAGTCACCGACGTCAGTCAGCGCATACTTGACTCCTACGTGGATGATGCTAAGACAGACGAGATTCTGGGTCATCCATACCTGCGGCTCAGCATGCTCAGCGTGAGATCGAAGGGCATATTTACCGCCGAATCCCGCTCCGCGTTGGCCGCGGGCATGGCCCTGGCGAGCCTGTGCAATATCTTCTCAAGAGGATTAATGCGGCTTTTCTTCAACCGAACGATATTCTATGATCCGCGTGATATCCCTCCTTTCATTAACCTGACCGGTTTCCCGATTCACCGGATACCCCTTACATCGGACAACTTCAGGCAGGCCGTCATAGCCTCCGGATCGATTCCTCTGGTCATGAGCGGTGTGCGGGACATACCGGGGGCCCCGGGGGGCGTGTATCGCGACGGCGGCATGCTGGACTATCATCTTGATATACCCTTTGATCCCGATCATGAACATCTCGTACTGTATCCCCATTACACGGACAGAATAATCCCGGGATGGCTCGACAAGCACCTGCCGTGGCGGAAAGCACATGACCGGAACATGAGCAACGTGCTGATCGTGTGCCCGTCGAAAAGTTTCGTATCAAATCTCCCCTTCGGTAAAATTCCGGACCGGAATGACTTCATGCGTTTCAGGGGCCGCGATAAGGAACGGCTTGCATACTGGAATGCGGCGGTTGCAGAAGGTAGGAAACTGGGAGATGCTTTTTCCGATGCGGTTGAATCAGGGAGCATTCGCCGGCTTGTGAGGCCGTATTGATTCAATGGTAATACCGGTTTCCTGTTTCGGATTCCTTTAAAATAAAAAGCCCGCGCGGTATATCATCGTGCGGGCTGGTACAATAAAGACCATGAATCTATTTTTTATCTTTAAGATTACCGGCCTTGATGCCATTTTCAACCATGGTTCTATATTTAGATTTGCTGGCGCTGTCGATATATTTCTGCAATTTTACCATTTTCATCAGGTTCATCATCGTTTTATAGGGCGTATCCTTGATAATACCATTTGACATACCTACCGGCAGGCCCTTGCCGAGGTCCGGATCAATCATAAACGTCGCCCTGGTGTGTTCCCTGTCGATCCATTCGAGCAGCCACTCCGAGGTAAAGAAAGGCATTCTGACGTATCCTTTATTTACATCGTAGTTCATTTCTTTTGTCAAGTTGGCAGTTATCCGAGACCATCCCTTATTATAATTTTGTACAACGCTGCTTTTAAGCACCATGTCCCTGTCGGTCAAGAGCGGAACATGCTGGCGAAACCAGAAAATAAAAACATCGTTAACATCGTCAACGGTCTTTAATAATTTGGTGGCTTTGCAGTCGTTCATCCATTCCGGAAAATTCGGGATGTCCCTGAGAATAACCCCGATTACTTCCATCTTCGCCGGAATAACGCATACGCATTTCGACGCGATATACTCTTTCCCCGGAACCGTGGTGGTATACATCTGGCATCCGTCTTTCGTTTTTTCAAGCTTCCACTGATACCTCTCAGCGCTCTGTATGCCGCTGGAAAAAACCGCAACGCAAAGCATCAGTACCGCTATGACAATACCGTTTCTCTTAAGCATACGAAAATACCTCCCATTAATTTGTTGATGATATTTTTTGATAATTATCGTAATGTAGCGATCCGGCATATTCCATCTGTAACTGAATAATTCTTTTAACCCACACCAGCGCTTCGGCCCTGGCGGGAATAAAGCGCTCAACACCGTTCGCATGCATAGAATCTGCGGAAACGTTATCTTTTTGTATTACGATAGATGATCAATGTGGAGTATGATTCAAACCCTCTTCAAAATATCATGACAGGTGGAAGTAGATTATTATTACCCGCTCCTGTCAAGGAATAAACTGACTTGTCAGTTTCAGCGCTGGATATTTTATATCATACAATATGTCGCGTAAATTATATAAGTTACTCCACATATGACAGAAATCAACCGCGTAAGTTCTAACAAAAAATGCGGATATAGTAATTTTATGTACAACCACTATGCGGTGTGTCGGTCAAGCTTTTTCCGGCACCGGGAACAAAATCCAGGCCCCTTTTTATCGGTGTCATTCAGGCTGTTGGAAAAATGCATGATGCAGCACGGATCAGCGCAATGATCAAGGAGCAGCGTGTGGCCGATTTCATGAACGGCCTCCTTGAGCGCCCGGAGGTAATAGAGATGTATATCACCGGGCATTCCGTAATATTCCTGACGGAGCCGGGTGAGGGATATGATCGCTGCGCCTGTATACATGCCGGCTTCGCCGAACACGAAATTGAGCCGGGGTACGTACAGGTCACGGTCGATGACGCCGATTACCCGGCTTTTCCGGTCATTCCTCAGATTCTGTAACCTCCTGAGGACATCGGTGGCATGATATTGCTTCCGGTTCGAATTAAAATAATCCTCCGGTATGGGGATTTCTTGCCAGACCGACGTTTCGCACCTGAAAATTTCTTTGAGAGTGACCTGTAAATGCGCCACTACGCCGCGGTCGATTTCTCCTACCGGGATAATACATATCGCCTTCATGGATATGCTCCTGGCTTAAACAGTTATTGCAGTATGTTCTCGAGGAGCGCGTGCTTCAACCCGTGAGCTACAGCGACCGGCCGGCATATAACGCTACCGGCGGCAACATTGATGCCTTTCGCTATTGACTGGCTCATCCGCGCCGCCTTTTTCCAGCCAAGGTTCGCGATCTGCAGTCCGAAAGGAAGGGTCGCGTTCGTGAGCGCGAACGTGGATGATCGCGGGTAGGCCCCCGGCATGTTGGCGACACAGTAGTGGATGATTCCGTCGACAGCGTGCACCGGGTTCGAATGGGTTGTGGGACGCGACGTTTCGATACAGCCGCCCTGATCGATTGACACATCAATGACAACCGTACCCGGTTTCATGAGCCCGAGCATCTCCCGGGTGATGAGCTTGGGCGTCTTCGCGCCCGGCCTGAGCACCGTACCGATGATCACGTCGGTGAAGGATATCTCGTGTTCTATATTTATTTTATTGGACATGATCATCTCTGCGTTTTCGAAAATCTCCGGCGCGCTGTTTGATAGCTTCGCCCCTTCCCGTTCGTACTCATCATCGAGTATGCCGCTTCCGATGCCGGCTCCTCTCTCAATGAGGATATCGTGCCCCGCCTTCGTAAACTCATGCACGCCCGCGGGCGTGCATGCTTACCCTGTTTTCATCTGGTTTTATTTCACGCGGTACCCCAATAACCATACATTCCTCCTGTAATCCGCGGGCTCTGCTAACAGTATTAAGAATATTTTATTATAAATCCAGCTTTAATTATATGACGGTAGAAAAAAAATGCAGTATATTATATACTATGAAAAACAAATCAAACAACCACAATCCGCCCGATCCTGTCGGGCGTAAAAAAGTCAGGCCCCCTGTCGTTCATCCGAGTATCCCGGGCGCCGTGGGCTCCCGGGAATCTCCATACCAGGAAGGACGCGATCTGGTTGATGAGTCGAGGCGGATTATTTCCGAAACGATCGACAGGATCAGAGGCGTTTCCCCTGATAAGCAGAAGGAGTGACGCAGTGCCGGTATCGCGCCGCTCATTTATCAGAACGTGCGCGTTTTATTTCTTTGCTCTTCTGTTTATGCTAACAGCGCCGTTTAAAAAAGGAGCTCCTATGCGCAGGAATGCCGCCGGAGGATCATCTCCCAGCAGAAAGGAGGTGACGGTCAGAAAAAACGCAACGCACGCGCAGGTCGCCGTTGAGCCCTGCGACTCCTATGATCCGGAAAAAGTCTTCGCCGCGTTGAAGAGCGCGCTCACGGCGATCAACTTCAAGGCGACAGAGGGCGCGGCGATTTTACTGAAGCCGAACATAATCTCCCAGAATACCCCGGACCAGGCAACCACAACCCATCCGGCGGTCGTTGACGCCGTGTGCAGGTTCTTTGCCGAACATCTCTGCCGGATCAGCATCGGCGATTCCTCGGCATTCTACCAGGGAGGCGGGACGCGGGAAGGCTTTGACACCACCGGTATCGCAGCAGCTGCCGCCAAATACGGAGCCGCGATCATACCCTTTGAGACCACCCGGCTGCGCAGAATAACATCGGGCGCCTATCTCAATCCTTTTTACGTGACGGAAGCCGTATTCGAGCATGACCTGGTCGTCAATCTTCCGAAACTGAAAGTTCACCGCCTGGCGCGGTATACGGGAGCCGTTAAGAACATGTACGGTTGCGTGGTCGGCGGGTCAAAGCAGGTCAACCACAGGCTCTATCAGCACCGGGAGGATTACCAGGAATTCTGGGGCAAGCCGCTGGTCGACGTTTATGAATCCGTGGCTCCGCACCTTACGGTAATGGACGCAGTCATAGGCCTCGACAAGGACGGGCCCGCTGCCACCGGCGAGCCCCGGTTCACCGGGTTGATACTGGCGTCGACGAACGCGGTCGCCCTTGACGTGGTCGCATGCAGCATAATCGGGTTCGACCCGCGCTGGGTGCCGGCCGTGCGCGAGGCGCTGGACCGGAACCTCGCCTATGCCGACGCTATTACCGTCCACGGATCGCCGCCGTCGGTCCCGTACGTTAAATTGCCCGATCTTGAAACCAAGAAGGGGCTCGCCCGGAAAATTGATGATTACTTTTTCGACCAGTTTATCGTCAAACCGAAAATCAGGGTCAACAAATGCAACCGATGCGGCGCCTGCGTCGATAACTGCGCCGCCGGTGCGATACGATACAATAGCGACAAACTTCCGGTGATACGATATGATGATTGCATCTCCTGTTACTGCTGCGAGTCATATTGCCGTCAGGGCGCCATCAGACTGTCCGGCGGGGCCGTCAACCACTTTATCCGTGCGGTGCGGTATATGATGAAGCTGTAACCGATCAGAACATGGAAAAATAATATTTTTCAATAAGATCAAAGTTCTTTTTGATGTTCCGGGCTCCGGTGATAATGTTCATGTGAGCCGGGTGAGTGCCCAGATGACTTTCATCGGTCTCCTCCACTGTGTAGTACCGGGAGCGGCCAGCCGAGCTTTTCAAGAACCATTTTGATATCCTCCCATACGTCACGCCGTAGCGGGCTTTTCTCGCCGCCGTTTCTGAGCACATAGCTGGGGTGATACGTGGGCATGACCGGGATTCCGTTGAATTCGCCCCAGGTTCCCCTCAGTTTTGTTATTCCCGATGATGTTTTCAGGAGGTATTTCATTGACGGGCTCCCCAGCGCGACGATGGCCCTCGGCCGTATAATACCTATCTGCCGCAGCAGATAGGGGGTGCAGGTCTGCACCTCTTCCGGATCGGGCGGCCGGTCGCGCACCATTTTCATATCAACCGTGGGACGGCACTTGACGAGATTCGCGATATACACCTGCCGCCGCGATATCCCCATCCCGCGCTCGATGATCCGGGTGAGGAGTTCTCCAGCGGGGCCGACGAAGGGCCGCCCGGTTCTGTCTTCCTGGTACCCGGGACCCTCTCCGATGAACATCACCTCCGCGACGGAGCTCCCCTCGCCGAAGACGGTCTGGCTCCGGGTCTGGGCAAGCCGGCACCTGCGGCACTGCGCCACCTGGCTCTTGAGCTCCTGGAGCATTCCGTCCCTGTCTTCCATATTAACATTGAATAATTTAATTTTATATTTGTCAAATCATCCTGCTTATCGTATGATGAAAAAAACCTTCGGGGCAGTATCGTACCAGGGAGAGCGAACTTGGATTACTTCGCATCATTCAATGAAAAAAAGGAATGCGTCCTCTGAATGGATTTACCTTTGTGGATTATATTTCAGAATCATGAACAACGATACGAACATACCAGGCTTCGATGATTTCGGCGAAGAACCGGAGCGGCCGCCCGGCCCGCTGGCCCATTTCCCTGCGCCACGCCACGCTATGCCGGCACTGGTGCTGTTCATCATCTTTTATTTGGCCACGGCCACATACAACCGATATCCGGAAGGGGAATATCTATGGGTCAGCGGCGAGTCGGTGTTCAAAAATAATGAGTACTGGAGGCTTCTCACCTCACTTCTCACGCACGCCGACCTGGTCCATCTCCTTTCGAATGCGCTGATATTCCTGGTTTTCGGTTGGATGCTGAATGCGTATTTCGGGTTGCGGGTCTTTCCCGTGACCGCCGTCGTCATTGGATTGATCACCAATCTGGTGACCGTGGCCGTTTATGACCCGGCGATCAGGCTCTTGGGGGCTTCCGGGATGGCGTACGGAATGGTATCACTCTGGCTGGTATTATACATCCGCCACGATACGGATCATTCGGTGCCGGTACGCATTTTCAGGGCTTTCGGGTTTGTCCTGGTGATGCTCTTTCCCACGACGTTTGATCCGCAGATCAGCTACCTTTCCCACGCGGTCGGTTTCGGCACCGGCCTGATCCTCGGCTTCCTCATCATCCCTATCGTTTCAGTGCGTAATCCCGGGTAAACCGGGTGCGTTGTTCAACCGGGACATGCTCCGGGTCGTAACGGATCCGCTCTGATATGCAAAAAGTTCTTGTAAAAAAAACTGTTTTTAAGAATTTCTGATGAAATATGACTGGGAGTTTCTAATGTACGGTGAAAAACACCTGTCGCGGCGGGAAATGCGATCCTGTATGGATCTGGGCAAGGCTCTGACCTCGGAACTCGATCAGAACAAGCTCTTCGGCACCATCCTCAGAAAACTTTCGACCATGATCCCGGCGGATATCTGGTCGCTGCTCCTGATGAATCGCGACACCAATGAGCTGAGTTTCCGGCTGAGCGTGGACCTCAACATGGAAGAAGTGAAGGATATCAGGATCAAGGTGGGACAGGGAATAGCCGGACAGGTCGCCCTCACCCAGAAGCCGATGGTCGTTC
>MIBH01000054.1:84528-93149 GCA_001829455.1 Spirochaetes bacterium RBG_13_51_14 | reverse complement strand
ATGATCAGATTGACATCATATCGGGAACGATCACGAAATCGGTCATGTGCGTCCCGCTTATCTTCGGAAGCCAGACCGTGGGCGTCATCGAAGCCATCAATCCGTACCGGACCAATAAAAAGGCCCTCTCCCTTCTTATGTTTGTGGCCGACTATGCGGCCATCGCAGTTGAAAATACACGCCGGTACCAGTATATTCGGACACTTGCCAATAAGGATAACCTGACCGGCCTGTACAATACAAGGTACCTGTACCAGAACCTTGCTGAAATCTTTGAATCCAGCAGAAAGTCCGGCCCCCCCCTCTCCCTCATATTCATGGATCTCGACAACTTCAAGAAGGTTGTGGACTCCCACGGGCACCTGAACGGAAGCCAGGCCATCCAGGAAGTGGCCGCGACCATCAAGGACTCCCTTGCCGAACCTGCATTCGGGGTCAGTTACGGCGGGGACGAATTTGTCATTGTTCTGCCCGGCTATAACAAAAGCCGGGCGCTGGAAAAAGCCGAAGAAATACGCTCCCTCATGAACAAAACGGTATATCTTTCCAATAAAGGAATTAATGTGCGCATAAGCGCAAGCTTCGGAGTGGCATCATATCCAGACGATGCCACGAACTTCACCCGCCTTCTATCGGTGGCGGACAAGGCTATGTTTGCAATAAAGGATAAGGGTAAAAACGCGGTGGGCGTGCTTTTTTAATGCATTATACATGGTGCAAAACCCGAACTAGAGCGCTGAAGGGTCACACTCATCAATTAAAAGCATCGCAGCCGCTATGACCGTTGTCCAGAGGCCGTGCTTGTTTCCTTCGGCGGACTGACAAATGTTCCGAGTTTTGAATATATGGCCGCTTGCTCGATAAACCTGTTTGCGCTCGTCCCACGCCTGATCGGAGTCGAACGGGATTCCCAGGGTTGAAGCGAGCATTGTGGCTGCCAGGTCTTCGGCAAAATCACCCGACAACTTGGCTATTTCGCCGAAGGAGTGATGTTCTGAAAGATATCCGTAGTTCTCCTGGTCGCGCGGCATGGCGATGCCAATGGCAGCGGAGACCAGTCTGTTGGGCTCGTTGGTTTCATTCCGCGCCATGACGCAGTAGGTAATCTGTCCGGGATGCAGGAGCTTGATGCCATCCTGCATTGGTATGATTTTGCATTTCGGAGGCAGAATACTCGATACATATACAAGATTGCACTTTTCTATTCTCGCATTTCTCAGTGCAAGCTCAAACGATGATAGTTTATTCTTGTGGACGCCGACACCCTTCGTTAGGAACAGTTTATTTGGTACCATGCGAACCTTCTTTTTTTGAATTTCCTGATAGATTATTTTATGTCTCATAAAAAATGACAAGAATTTTTTAAAATATTATACTAAATTTTATTAAAACAGAAATGCTCCTGCTTAACACATTTTCATGATAGATTTAGGTATATTTTATTTTACATATAAAATAATTCATGTCATCCGTCAGTGCAACGGGATTTTCAGGCTGGCGGTCGTTCTGCTGTTTTCAGAAATAATCTGACAGAATCGTTTTTTGAAGAGTATCCTTCAAAATAAATATTCTTGAAATTCGCCTTTATAGCGTTGATCAGGAGTTCCTTTAGGCACGTGTAGACCGTGGTACTTTGTTTTATCGGTGAGCGTATTATTAGAAAAGTAATGGTTGAAAATGGCCGATGTATAGGATATGAACAGAAATAAATTTTTTTAAATATGTGAACCCTCTTTATTAGAGCAATCATATATATTATTTTTAATAAATATATAATATTTAATGACTATTAAATTAAATAATTTTAACGTCACTAACACAAAAATTTGGTCTTTACAGATTAATACATATTACATTTAAATCAATTGCCATGAAAAAGAAGATGAAAAATCAGAACAAGCTGTTACTGGAAATCCTTCCTGACACCATATCAGACAGAGAAGTCCCGGCATTCTTCTCAAAAGAAAAATTAAAGCTTTTAAAGCAAAATGGAATTAGAGCGTCGTTTATCATATCGTCCGAACCGGTTGATGCGAAAGCCTACTTCTTCTTGATGAACATTCTGAAAAAATTCGGCATGCAGGTATACAGCTTTTATTTTGACGCTCCTGACGAACAACAGATCGAGTCCTTGCGGACCGCCGTTTACGATCTTCAAAAAGCCCTTTCCAGTTCCGGATGCATCATCATTTCATATCGGAGCAGATTTGCTCTGGCGCTAATCGCCGGCCTGTACCTGGTCGTCGGAAGAAGCGTCGATACTGCTATAGCGGCCGTACAGGGCATGAAAAAGGATTCAGCCGATCTGCACTGGTTGCGTCCGCTGCTGGACAGGCTTCACACGCGCCTAACCGGGCCTGCTGACGACACCCGGCAGATTCACGACGCGATCAAAATCGACCGTTCGCAGCACATGCCCAAACCGCAGCCCCTGCCCGGCAAGGCGCACCCCGGGACCGAGACCGGTAACATGCTGCCGGCAGGTGCGAGTCCGAAAAATGATGGCGCACCGTCCTCAAACATACCGCTGGCACGGCGTAAAGAACCAGGCAAAAAAGAAACAGTGGTTAAACCCCGTGGCGAAACTGAATCTAAAAGCGGGAAAGCTTCAACGTATTCCGCGCCGGTTTCGACAAGCGCCGGGACCGGATCCTTTTATCAATCGATTCGCTTCAAACTGATTTCGATCATTTCCATCATCATCATCGCATCGCTCACGGGAATGATTTTCCTCGCCAGCTATTTTTTCAAGAATGACAATGAGATTCGCGTGCAGGAAAGCAATCTCCAGATATCAGAGGTGATCGCGCTGAAAATTAAATCAGAAATCGAAAAATACCAGATCATCTCCTCGGTAATGTTTAAAGAGATGCATGAAAGCATGACCGGATACGAAAATTTTCTCAACGCCGGACGGAAAGAGGTATTTTTCGCCGGGATCATCAGACAGCCGGGAAAAACCGGGAACGAGGTTTTTTTCAAGACGTTCTACAACAAGCCCCTCATGAACAAATTCTTGATCTCCGACAGGGAAATTGCGACGCTCAATGATACCATACGAAAGACCTACACGCTCTCATTCGCCGGAGAACTCACTATCAGCAATGTATCGCCTTATATCGATCATCCCGCTTTCGCGCTCAGTTTTCCCTACGAGCGGGACGCCGCCAATGCCGTCAAATCAATCATGGTCGCCTCCATCAGGCTTGAAAACCTCATGAAAACGTTTCAGACCACCGGGATCACCAGGGTCTTCATGGTAAATTACAAGGGAGATGTGGTCGTTCATCCGGACGTCACCGTCGTCAAGACCGGAGCGAACATAGCCTCGGTTCCAATCTGCGCCATGATGATGAAAAGCAAAATTGACAACGGGCAGACCCGTTACCGCGATGACGCAGGGATGTATTACCTGGGGTCATTCAAGAAAGTCAATCTCGGCGGATTCAGCATCATCGCCACGGCAAAGGAAGAGGACGCCTTCAAGGCGGTATACGACGTACAACTGCGGAACCTGATTATTTTGGGCATGGTTCTCACCGGCGCCATCCTGATACTCTTCTTCTTCGGAAAAACGATCACGACGCCCATAATACGCCTGGTGGGCGCCACGAAAAAAATCATCGAAGGAGATTACCGTGTGGATATTTTGCCCACAACGAAGGATGAAATCGGCCAGCTCACGAGCACCTTCATCGAAATGGGAAAGGGTCTTGAAGAGCGCGAGAAAATCAAAAACGCCTTCGGAAAATTTGTCAACAAGGAGATCGCGGAGGCCGCACTCCGGGACGAGCTGCGCCTGGGCGGGGAGCGTAAAACCGTCGCCATACTCTTTTCCGACATCCGCGCGTTCACGGCCATATCCGAAAGGCTGGAGCCGGAGGAGGTCGTTGAATTTCTTAACATCTACATGACGAAGATGGTCGCTTGCGTTGAAATGACCAACGGCATTGTCGATAAATTCATCGGAGACGCCATCATGGCCGTATGGGGGACCCCCATTTCCAAGGGCAACGACACGGAGAACGCCATCAACAGCGCGCTGTTGATGCGTCAGGAACTGATCTTATTTAACAAGAACCGCGGCGGTACCAAGAAACCTGTTATTAGAATTGGCTGCGGCATCAATACCGGGACGGTCCTCGCCGGGCAGATCGGATCTGAAAACCGGATGGAATACACGGTCATAGGCGATCCGGTCAACCTCGCCTCCCGGATTGAAACGCTCAACAAACCTTTCGGCACCGACATACTCATCAGCGAGGATTCCTACAAGCTGGTGAAGAGTATTTTCGCAGTAGAACAGATGAAACAGATCAAAGTAAAGGGGAAGATCGAACCCCAGCGTATTTACGCCGTACTGGGGCGCTCGGATGATCCGGGCAGGCCCCGTTCGGTCATGGAGCTGCAGGCGCTTCTGGGCATAGAAGCGACTTCGAATGTCCCCGATGATACTCTCATACAGATGTTTGACCGCGGTGAAGAAAAGTATGAGATTATCGAAAAGTGACATCATCGCCGCATCCGCCGGAGTGACGATACTTGCCGTTTTGGGATACCTGCTCTACGGCGATTTAACCAGAAAGGGTGCCGGTGCGACCACCGAGCAGATCGGCACCATCGCCACCAAGCGCAATCTTGCCGAGCGGAAGTTCTCATCCCAGGTTGTGTGGAATGAAGTATTCAAAAACTCGACGCTCTACAACTATGACACCGTTCGTACCGCCGACCAGTCAGAGGCTGTGATCCGACTCAACGACGGCACCGTGATTACCATTAACGAGAACAGCATGATCCTGCTCGCGCTCTCCGAATCGGAGGTCGATATCAAGTTCATCCAGGGTACCATCAATGCGAAACAGGGCGGCGGGGATGATGCATCCGCGAGAAAGGTAACCATTCAATCGGGCGAATCGAAAATCTCCCTCAACAACAGCGACGTGAGCCTGACCCAGAGCAAGGACGACAGTCTTCAGATGACCGTGCAGCGCGGCACTGCGACGCTGAATACGGGCGATATTGAAAAGGTGATCAAAGAAAACCAGAACATTCTCACCGAGAAGGACGGCATACGACTGTACGACCTCACCATCAAGCTCGTTGCTCCGGAAAACAACCGTTTCATCGCCACTGCGGGTGATAAAACAGAGGTTAATTTCTCATGGGAGCGGTTGAACGGGGATTACTCCGCCTATCTTGAGATAGCGAATAATCCTGCGGGAGCCGATCCCCTGATAAAGAAGCGCGCAGGAGGTGCCGCCGCAGCGGCCGGTCTGGCTGAAGGCGTCTACTACTGGCGGGTTACCGCGACCAACAATGCGACAAAAAAAGTGGAATCGAGCGAGATTCGTAAGATATCCGTAGTGAACAACAGCCCGGTACGACTGGTATCACCGGAGAACAGATCCGTCATCAAGTTTCGGGATGACAATCCCATGATTAATTTTTTATGGTCAAAGAACGAGTTCATGTCACGCTACACGCTTTTGGTGTCCGGATCGACCGATATGTCCTCACCGGTGCTCAATACTGCGGTGGACGGAAATAAAATTTCAATCAACAGCCTTGACCAGGGGACTTACTTCTGGAAGGTAGTCAACATCACCGAAACCGATCAGATCAATACGAATGCCGAGTCGCCCGTATTCACGTTCGCCGTATCGCGTACCGAAAAGCTTGAACCGCCCACGCCCGTCTCTCCGTCCGACAACAAATCGGTGCATCCGCTGTCGATAGCGCAGAAGGGACTCGGCTTCTCCTGGACCAAGAATACATCGATACCTGAAACGCAGATCACCATCGCGGGAGACCGCGAATTCTCCCGGATTATTGTAAAGAAAAACAGCGGCGAAAATTTCGTCCGCGTGCTCGAGAAATTGAACGAGGGGAATTATTACTGGAACCTCCGCGGTATAATGAACGACGGGACCTCCACGGATGCATCCGTAGTCCGCAGCTTCAGAATAGTCCGCGGCGGCGCCATTGCCCTCATTCAGCCGCAAAACAACGACATCATTCTCACCGGCGATGCGAGGAAGGAATCGGACGTAAGTTTTTCATGGTCACAGAGTGAGATCGAGGGAAGATACGTGCTCCAGCTTTCAAAAAATAGGAATTTCAACCCTGTTTTAAAAGAATTAAACATGACCGACCCGTCTGCTATAATGGCCATAAAGGAAGGGTTGCACTTCTGGAGGGTCAAGCTGGTAGATGATAATGGAACCGAACTGCTGGCGAGTCCGGTCTATACATTTGAGATTCTGACCGGTCTTGACCCGCCGGTGGCCGTGGCTCCCAAGACAGGCACCACGGTCGAAATGCTGAAGAGAGAGACGCTGGATTTCTCATGGAACCCGGTACCGGGAGCGAACCTGTACCGTATCGGTCTGTATCAATTCAGGGGAGGCATTCAGGAGTCGATCGCGACACTTGAGACAAGGGATTCCTCCTATAAATTTTCCGAACTAAAAAAACTTGACGTGGGAAAATTCCAGTGGACGCTTCAGGCGTTTGACATTGATACTGCTTCGAATCATGTGAGAAGAAAAAGCGACGAAAAAGAAATGATTTTTAATATAACTCTCGGCATCAAGAGCGATTTTAAGTTTGATGCACCAAAAATTATTGACTCAGAGTGACACGCATGATGCAACGCCGAATGAATCTAACAACAGCACTGCTCGCAGCGGTATGCGTTCTTTCCTTCGGGTTAGCGCACGCGCATGCAGAAGAGAAGAAAGAAAAGCCCCTCAGAATTAAATGGGAATCAGTCGAGGGCATTATACAATTCAATGTCCAGATGAAGGATGCCGGCGGTGGAATCGTCCTGGACAGAACGGTCAACACCAATTACATTGACTTCGTATTGCCTCCGGGAAAATACCAGATCAGGATCGGCGCCATCAACAAGTTTGAAAAGACCAGCTTCTGGACCGATTGGGATGAAATTGAAATACGAAAGTCGGAAAAATCAAAAATTTTCAGCAATGCATATGCGGCGAATGTCGGCCTTACCATCAGGGGCGGGCTGGCTTACAGCATGATTCTTCCAAATCTGAATAAAAAATACAACGATTCTCTGCTGAAATTTCAGTATATGGCCTATGTCGGCTCGGTCGGATTTAACTTTGGAAACTCGAAGTACATCAATGCAAATAATGTTATCAAGTATATGGGGATTGAACTTGATGGAAGCTTCTGCACGTTCGACGATAGATACAATCCCACCTTTAAATCATCATTGTCGCAGATGACCGTCGGGATCAATCTTTTTTTCAGGACGCAGTTATCCATTCCTCTGCAATTTTACCTGCGTCTGGGCGGCGGGGCGGCCTATACCTATCAGAAGTTTACGAAATATAATATAGCCTCGCTCACTCCAATACCATACCAGGTGGGATCGATAAAATCTCTTGACCCCTATGCAAAAATCGGCGTCTCTATGGAAATCAATTTCTTATATCCCCTGAGTCTGAACATCGGCGTTGATTATTTTAACATATTTTATCAGGATGAGACCTTCATGAGCATGCGGTATTTCGTCATGCTGGGAGTACGGATATAAACTCAGAGACTTCTCCGCTGACAACCGGAGATAATCGTAAAAAAAAGTGCGGGGATTGCCTCATGACCAGGAAATCATTCCGGCACCGTCCGTATCAACGTTCTGCAGGCAGCCCAGCGCAACAAGGCGGTTGACCTCGTTCGAAATCATATCCTTCTTGAACTTTGAATGTTTCACCAGGTATTCGATGAATTGATTTATACCGCCCCCATTGGCATTCTCCGTGGCATACCGCTCCACGAGCTCCTCGCAGATGAGCCGGTAATTGAAGTCGAAGGATAGTATGTTATCAACTATTGCCCTTTTGTCCTCGGGCAGCACCTCTCCCTGCTCATGCATTTTCAAAGCGGCATAGGTGTTGCTGATAAGGCCCTCATTGAAGGTATTGACGATGCGGTCGACATCCTGATGCTTCAGGTAAATCGACTCGCACACCGACCGGTTGGCGTCATATTGGTCCCAGTCGCTGGTGAGAATCGTGAGCCCGTATTCCTCCGCCTTGTCCCTGACCTCGGTTCCGGGGAATGGCGACAGTATGTGAAAGCCGTAGCTTTTGCAGAGATTGCGCGCAAACTCCATGGTCTGACGCACGGTCTCCGGCGTCTCACCCGGCAGTCCCATGATATACGAGGCCATGGGTATCACGCCCGACTCTCTGCACAAATTAATCGCCTTTTCGATCTTCTCGAGCGTGATCTTCTTCTTCACCCGGTCGAGAATCTCCTGGTTCCCGCTTTCTATGCCGAAGCAGAGCATGGTGCAGCCGGCCCTCTTCATCGTGGAGAGGAGCTCTCCGGAGACCGTATCGACACGGGCGAAGGCCGTCCATGGATGGCTGATGCCCCGCCGTATGATTTCCTCGCAGATCGCCATGCAGCGCTTCTTGTTTGATGTGAAAAGGTCGTCGACGACGTTAATCTGGCGGTGCCCCATTGCGGAGAGCATTTCGAATTCATCGACAACGCGCCCTATGTCGAAATACCGCACGCGGCGGCCCACCATTTTTGAGCCGACGCAGAAAATGCATTCGTGAGGACATCCCCGCGAGGTTATCATG
>MIBH01000054.1:78716-84511 GCA_001829455.1 Spirochaetes bacterium RBG_13_51_14 | reverse complement strand
GGCCTTGTATTTGCTGAGCTGAACGAGATGCCGTGCCGGATAGGGCAGGATGTTGATGTCAGGAATGAAATCCCGCCTTTCATTGTGAAGGACGGCGCCGTTGTTTCGGTACGATATGCCGCATATCGTACCGTAGCGCTCTGGGTTCCCAAGGTTTTCAAGGAGCCCGACGGTGGTCAACTCGCCTTCCCCGCGAACGATGACATCAATGTGATCATGGTCGGAAAGGATATCCTGCGCATCGAAGGAAACATGGGGCCCGCCGATAATGATCGTTGATCCAGGCGATTCATCGCTGTAATCCTTTAGAATTTTCAATGCGATTTTTACGTTCATGGTGACTGCGGTAGCGCCGATGACGTCAGGCCGGAATTGATCTACTACCTTTTTAACCCGATCCCGCGAGTAGGGATTGACGATGTAATCCTCGATGATGACATCGGCATTGTTTTCGAGCAGGTATGCTGCCAGGGACATGAGTCCAAAAGGCGGGCAGGGAGATTCTTCAAGTGAATAGGGAGGATTTACCAGTAGCACTCTTTTTTTCATAAGCTGTTTCCTCATGCAAGACCAAGTATCCGAAACAAGATACTTAAACGGCACCGGCGGATTAATGTCAAGAAAATAGTGAGGTGGTTTCGTGGAATAATATCGATTGTCGGGTTATTACAACATAGTCGGGCACCGCCAACATCCGGTTTAGATGTTTATGTATCATCATGGCTGAATTCCATGCCTGATCGCTTCGATATTATTGGTGATGAATCCGTCTGCCCCGGCTTCACGGAGACGCCGCGCCTGTTCTTCTGTTTCGACTGCTTGAACGTATACCCGTATCCCCCGGGACCGCGCCTCGTGAATGAGTCCGGAACTGGCGAAATACGACATGCCGCTCATCTCCGGCATGAGAAGCGCGTCGGCATCGAATCTTTTCCGCAAAAATATAAATCCGGTTTTATACAGTGTGTAGAAGCCGATCATGCCGGTGAAGGGAAAGGAGGTTGCCATCTTAGGCATTTCAGCCCGGATTATTCCAACGTTAAAATTGCTTTGAGACGATGCCAGTATCCGGTCCGCGGCATTCATGCCGCGTGCTATCTCGAGAAACCTTTTCATCAGCCCATAATTTTTCTGGAAGAAATACAGGTTGAACCGCTGCTCGGGAAAAGAATCCAGAACCTGCTCCAGCTCCGGAAACATACCGTCGATGTCGTCCCGCGCTCCGTAGCCAGCGGGTTCGACACCGGGATTACGATATCGAACCCGGAGGTCATCAAGTACGAATGACGAAATTCCCGATTTTCTGATCTCGCTGTTCAGGAACACCGCATCGGACGCAAGCACCAATTTATCATCCACGGTGCGCACAATATTGGTGCGGATAACGTCGGTCCCCAGAGACACCGCGTTTTTAAAATTTTGAATCGTATCCTGAGATAATCCCGGCGCTGCGCCGCCGGTGGAAAATAGCACCGGTCCCGGGTCAAAGAATTTTTTCATGGCCCTATTCCATCTTCATATCATTTTACTCTACCAGTGAATGTTGCTCCACTGTAAACTCAAATTTATTTTCCATGTTCAAATCGCTCATTATGCGTTAAAACCATGGCCGGGGCGCTGGATACACCGGGATTCTGGAGATGGCGGATCAACAGGGCTAAAAATACTGTTGACAAGTATTATATGATGCGTAACGATCAATCTCATCCCTTCAGCAGAATGAATGAGCTTTTTCATGCGGTTCTGGATAGATTGAAATAATTCTTCTTACGATTAAGCATTTATTACATGAATGCATATCCACGATATGATTAAATTTAGGTAGGTTGTATTTTTAGCAGAATGATATCAGATAACCCTATTTCCGGCAACGACTCCAGTAAAAAATCCAAACTGTTCACACGGCTAAAAAAATCATTTAAAAAGACTGATAAAGACATTCTTGAATCATGTGATTATGAAAATTTAGATATAATCCGCCGAGATATGATCCGGGGTATCATCAAGCTGCCTGTTCTCAATGCCCGCGATATCATGATTCCGCGCGTTGATGTCTTTGCGGTCGATTCAAGGTCAGAGCTGAAGCCCCTGTTGAAAACGCTGTACAAGGCGGGACATTCCCGTGTTCCGGTATACGAAGAAACAATCGATAACATAATCGGTATTTTGTACATCAAGGATTTATTGAAGCTCCTCATCGCAACCCCTAAAAAGAAATTCCAGCTCAAGAAAATACTTCATGAACCCTTCTTCGTGCCCGAGACCATGACCCTGGATGAGCTCCTGCTTGAATTCAAGA
The DNA here is from genome assembly GCA_001829455.1 of Spirochaetes bacterium RBG_13_51_14. Classification (GTDB taxonomy): domain Bacteria; phylum Spirochaetota; class UBA4802; order UBA4802; family UBA5550; genus RBG-16-49-21. The sequence continues at coordinate 82,212 of MIBH01000054.1, read as the reverse complement.
TCCGCAAGCTCCATATCGCCATCGTGGTTGATGAGTACGGAGGAATCAGCGGTATGGTAACCCTGGAGGATATTCTTGAGGAGATCGTCGGGGACATCAACGATGAATTCGACAGCGTTGACCTGCCGGAAATCGAAAAGCTGGGCAAAAACGTCTATGAAGTGGACTCCCGAATGCCCATCGCTGATTTTAATGAAAAGCTCGGCCTCGATCTATCACAGGACGGTTTCGATACCATCGGCGGGTACGTGTTCGATCTGTTCGGTAAGATACCGGACAAGGGCGAGTCGATAAAAGACGACGCTGTCCAGTTCACGATAAAAGAAATCAGCGGAACCGTGATTAACCGCATAACAGTCACTATAACGAAACAGAAATAATGACCGATGGAGATCCGCAAAACGACCGGCATCGCCCTCTCATCCCGCGCTTCCGGCGAGGCGGACATCATCTGCAATTTTTACACGAAGGATTTTGGCAAGCGGAGGTTTATCTTCAAGGGGCTGAAAAAAAGCAAGAAGCGGTCACGGTCGGCGACGGAGCCCGGTGCGGTGGCCAGCATGATGTTTTATCACCGCGATGACAGGGATTACGGTATCGTCAATGAATTCGACATCGAGAAATACCATCCCTCCCTGACCGGCGACCTCCCTAGAATTTTCAACCTGTATTTCATCCTCGAGTCCGTTGATAAAACGTGCGGTTACAACGTGGCAGACGAGGCGATTTACACGCTTCTCCTGTCCGGCATCGAAACACTTGCCACAACCGAGTTCCCTGCCCATCTCTCAACCTTCTTCATTGTGCGCCTCCTGAAGCATCACGGCATCCTGCCTGAAACCGGATCATGCAAAATATGCGGAAAAGAGCGTTATTCCGGATTCACGCTGGATCTCATCGACCTCAGGCCGGTGTGCGACTCATGCATATCGGATACCTCTTACGGGCCATTGCGCCGGAGCGTCCTGCTACCAGCTGACATGCGCGAATACATGGGGGAGGCGATTGCCCGGAAATTCAGCGATATCGACCAGGGGAGCCATCGGGAAGACGATGTTCTTGACCTCCTGTTCAACCTGACGCTCTTTATTGAAAACTACTTTCACATGGAGTTGAAGTCGAAGTCCTTCATTTTTTCTGAGCGCTTCCGCCAGGTTTGATTAATCAGTTTCCTGAAAAACTCCATCAACTGCTATTTCATTTCCCGCGGGTCATCTTCATGTTTCAATTCTATGATCCGCTGCTCGATCTTCGTCAGTTTTCGGGTGAGCGTTTCAATGGACCGCCCGATTCGCTCGCGCTCTTCCATGAGGAGGCCCAGCGTCTCCTCCGGCTCCTTTCTCGCATTGAATTCCGACCTGACCATATCGGGGGTCATTCCTTCGACGAATGCCTCTTGCGCCTGGACCCTGCGGCTTTCATCCCGTATGCCGGCGACTGTCTTCATATTCTCATAGCCGATCGCCGGGTTGATGTTCATCGAACTGATCTTCATCAGCAGCTTCGCCGTGGTCCGATGCAGGAGCAGTTCCCGGTCGACATAGTCGTCGAAATTGGCTTTCTGCTCCTCGCAGAGAGCGTACGCCTGTTCCAGAAGCTTCCCCAGCTCCTTCATCTGCCTGCCGTTCTCAACGAGATAATCGCCCCTGATCTTCTTCGTAAGCTCGACAAACCTCTTGTCTTTTTTAAAAAGGTTGACATATATCCTCTTTTCCTCGGCGCGGAAAAGAAGGCGGTGGAAAATATCCCAGAATCGGTTCGTGTGCGCCCGGCTCGATACGGGAAGCGAAGACCGGGCATGATGCAGATGGTGCGCGAATTCGTGAATAGCCGTGTACAGGAGCTGGCTGTCATCGGTAAAATTCTTATTATGGATTATGATCTCTTTCCGGTCCGGGTAGTAGAGGCCGTCAACCTTTTTGCTAGCCTTGCCCGAGAATATCACGGAGAAGTCTTCGACGCCGCGGTCGAGTTCAAGCAGCTTTTCCTTTACCTGTTCCTGGTTCATTATCGTTTCACCATTGCTCCTGATCAGGCTTCATGATAGTCCGTATGTTCGTTATTATCAGAATGATAACCGAGGTAGTAGAGAGCCCGGAAAATACGGTAGGTGACCCGGTCGAGCCAGCGGATTGCCTCGATCTGCCGCATGGCCGTGTCCGGGTCGATGGCGCCGGAAGCGGTCCTGACAAGTATCTCCTCCCGCTGTTTCTCCCGTAATTCCTTCATGAAGAGTGACGTGTTCTCCATCTCCTGGACGGATTCCTTCTGCCGCAGTCCCTCCAGACGGATCAGGACCGTTTCCACGTTCTCGGCAAGCGTCAGGGCGAGATGGTTCAGGCGGAGGTCGTTGCGCATGGCTGATAGTTTTTCAAATTCCCAGCTGGCGATGATGAGCTGGTCGATATGGTCCACCGCGTGCATGGTGGATATGAACCGTGTGCTGTAAACCGAAGAAACTCCCCTGGTGGTTTTTATCCGTCCCAGAAACCGCTTGGTTTCATTGAGTGCGTCACCCACTTCCCTGAGCCTGATCTTCAGGGCCGGCGATATCTTTTCAGATTCGATCATATCCCGTACGATATCGATGGACGCGATGGTAATGTCGATGATGGTGCGCCGGACCGTTTCAAGAGCCACGGACGGGAGCGTGATCAGCGAGTCGTCAAGGTGTCGTGTCAGATAGGGACCGCGATCGGGAATAATCCTGGTGAGGAGCCGCGAAAAGAAGTTTATAAAGGGGAGTATGATAATGATCCCCAGCAGGTTAAAGGCCGTGTGAAATCCGGCGAGCGTTATGGTGGCGTCCATCACGCCGAATGTCACAACGATGAAATGTATCAACGCAATGAAGTACGGAAGTATGATGAAAGCGACGATTCCCGTGACCGCGTTAATGACGATATGCGAAACCGCGGTCCGCCGCGCCGATGCAGTGGCTCCCACAGCGGCAATGGCCGCGGTGAGGGTCGTGCCGATGTTCTGGCCGATCACCAGGGCGGCAGCCTGGGTGAGATCAATGGCCCCGGTGTTGAGCGCCGCCATGGTGGTGGCGACCGCCGCACTGGAAGCCTGCATGATCACCGTCATGAGGACGCCGATCCCGACAAGGATGATCCTATTGATAATGCCGGTACCGGTGAATGTTGTCATGTCAAGATATGATGACAGGTGCTTCATCCCATCCTGAAGAACGTCAATGCCGAAGAATATCAGCCCGAAACCGGCGATGACCAGACCGGCGCTGGCGACCCGATCCTTGCCCAGGAGTCTGAGGAGCGCGCCGAAGCCCACGATCGGGAGCGCCACGGCTCCGATCTTCAGCTTCATGCCGAGGAGGGAGACGAGCCAGCCGGTGCTGGTGGTTCCAAGATGCGCCCCCAGAATTATCCCCAGGGACTGCTCAAAGGAGATGAGTCCGGCGCTCACGAATCCGATGGTCGTGATAATGGTCGCGTGAGACGATTGCAGCATAGCGGTTATGGAGGCGCCGGAT
>MIBH01000054.1:78386-78645 GCA_001829455.1 Spirochaetes bacterium RBG_13_51_14 | reverse complement strand
GAGCCCCTCCGTCATGAGGATCATACCCAGAATGAAAAGCCCGATCCCGCCGAGTATGGATGTGATCACCAGAAATCGCATGGGTGAATTCTTCTATAGATCGGACATTTTGTGCAAGCTTTTTGCAGAGGCTCCCTGATATTTATTTTTGCCGGCGGGAAAAAATACTTGATTTCATGGTTTTATGCCGAAATCTGTTCATTCAGGAATCGTCGCCCCCTGTGAGGATGAGATGATCGACCGGTATTCAAGAAAAGAG
>MIBH01000054.1:50459-78340 GCA_001829455.1 Spirochaetes bacterium RBG_13_51_14 | reverse complement strand
CTTCGGCCTCACTTCGAGCGATATCGTCGATACCGCCCTATCAATACAACTGAAACAGTCCGGCCAGGTCATCGTCTCCGGCCTGGAACAGCTCATCGATGTGCTGAAAAAACTTGCCGTTACATACCGGAAAACACCCTGCATGGGACGGTCACACGGGGTGCACGCTGAGCCTACCACCTTCGGCGTTAAAATGGCACTCTACTATGAAGAATTCAAGCGCAACCGCGATCGCATGCTGCAGGCGATCGAGACCATATCGTACGGAAAGTTTTCAGGCGCCGTAGGTACATTCAGCAGCATTTCACCCGATGTCGAAAATCTGGCATGCGAAAAGCTCGGCCTGAAGCCCGATCCCATTTCCACGCAGGTCATCCAGCGGGACCGCCATGCCGAGTTCATGGCAGCCCTTGCGATCTGCGCCGGAAGCCTGGACAAGCTCGCCACCGAGATACGCCACCTCCAGCGGACCGAAGTACGCGAGGTGGAGGAGCCGTTTCAGAAGGGCCAGAAGGGATCGTCTGCCATGCCCCACAAACGTAATCCCATCCTGTGCGAGCGCGTCACCGGCATTTCCCGCGTCATCAAAGCGAACATGAACGTGGCGCTGGACGACATGACGCTCTGGCACGAACGCGACATCTCGCACTCGTCGGCCGAGCGCATCATCTTCCCGGATTCGACAATCGCCCTCGACTACCTGATACACCGGATGATCTTCATCATGGAAAACCTTAACGTTTATCCTGAAAACATGATGGAGAATATCGGCAGGACCGGCGGACTCTTTTATTCGCAGGGCCTCCTCCTCGCGCTCGTGGAAAAGGGCCTTTCCCGGGAGGACGCCTATCGAATCGTCCAGGACCTGGCAATGCGGGTCTGGTCAAAAGAGGGCACCCTGCCCGACCTCTGCAGTACTGATTCCGCAATCTCGGAACGGCTCTCGAAAAAAGAGCTGAAAGAGATTTTCGATCTGAATCGCTATTTGAAAAATATCGACTATATCTACAAAAAGATTGGATTATAGACTTTTAAAAAGAATTTTCGAACCGAAACGCATTGCCATTGTTGGCGTTTCTTCCGTGGGATTCGGTTTAGGCAGGGGGATACTGCAGGGAGCCCATGGGTGCGATCGCGAGCGTTTCGGATTGAGTAACGGCGCGGACGATAGTTAGCCCTGTCAGATTGCGCTGCCGCACCGTGTTTGATAGCTAAAAAAATCTGCCTAAAATATTCATCAATCGGTACCGCACGGGGCTGTCAATTGAATCGATCTTCAGTGATCTGCCCCACAGAACCGATCCATCCAGATTATCCCTCACCCGTTTCGCTTCAGCGGCAGAGGTCATTTCAACGAGTCCCGTTCCCCGGCTGCGGTTCACCCTGATCCGGTTAATGTCGCCGTAGGGAGAAAACAGGTGCTCGATATGCTCCGCCGTTGTTTGATAATCCAGATTTTTAATCAGCAGTCTGTTGTTATCCATATGCTTCATTTCTTTCGTTATGATGCCCCTATCGATATTGTAAATTATTATATGATATTCATAACATGCAAGATATATTTCCAATTCCATGTTACGCACTTGTAAAATCGGCTGAATGAGTGCTGATAAAATAATATTTGACAAGAATATTATAAACTTTCACGGTGCTTTAGTCACGCTAATTTTATTCGAGGTTCCGCCTCTCAAATTATAGTATGGATTAAACCCATGGAAGATAATATCAAGATAATAGGCGAAAGCCTGTACCGGTTCCAATCCGCCATCAATGAAAGCGGCTCTACGCTGGAGGATTACATCAGAGAGCATTACCTGAACAAGTGGATATCCGACGAGCTATACCATGCATCGGCAATCAGGACCAGCTTCGTCAACGCCGTCACCCGGTTCTTGATCGCCGAAGGACTATTCAACCTTGAGAAAGTGATGCTGAGTATAATAACCGACCCCCTGGCGCACGATATCGAACACACGCCGTCCATTCAGTACAAGGGGCACACCTATCTCACCACCCACAGCATGATTTACAGCAAGTTCCTGGCCTGCTCCAACCCCGGCATCAAGGGCATATTCGTGGATTCGCCGAACATCCGGCTTGAGATCGAGAGCCCCATGCGGACGCAGCGGGCGCGCTACCTTGCCGATTTTTCGCAGATCGACGTCGAGATTCGGCGGAACCGCGGGCTCACTCTCGACGATTACTATAACGACCACGAACGGGTTTCGGAAATCCTGGACGAAGACATGAAGGTCATCATGAATTTTTTCGAGCGGATGATCGTCGCCGCCTGCGAGGAGATTAACAAAAGGAACGCCGACAGCTTGAATAAACTCGGCGTTATTCTTGAGGTGCCGAAGACCCCGTTCCCCTCCTTCAGGAAGGACGACTGCGTTAAAAAGTACGGCGCGCGCGGCTTCGAGGAACTGGCCGGGGAAGAAATAGCATCACAATTTTTCTGGGTCACGGGCCTGCTTCGCGAGAACTATGACCTGGTGTACCCCTATCTCCTCCCGCACGGAAAGAAAATCGATCCGCAGAAAATCAGTTCGGACACCATATTCAATTACGATATTTGCGCCAAGAGCATCGACGCCGCATCCGGCCGCCATAGTCCGGCGAAGGAAATACTTTCCGGCGCCATCCGCGAGTGGCTCTTCGAACCTATCATCGCGCGCATTATCGACAACAAGGTTCTGCCGGTGCCGCCGGTCATCCGGGGCGGCAATATTGAAAATATAAACGAGTTGGGAGGTTACGGCCCCTTCCTGTATTTCGCGTCTATGAAGAACAGCGACGGCTCGCCGGTCTTTCCGGACACCATGGGCGGCGGAATCGGGATTGAGCGGACCCTCTATTCCCTCCTTCGCGGAGAAAAAATCAAAAAAATCGATGATGTAACCTTTTTCGGAAAAAACCCCGACTCGCATCCATTGTATCTGTTCTGAGAAACGGAATTGGTACGCCGTCCCGATTTTTTTATTGATTAATTTTCAAAAAAAACGATTTTTGGATACGCCTGTTAAAATATCCATGCCTGCCGCAATGGCGGAGTGAAATATGGTTAAGAACGATATTAATGATATACTCGCAAAACCGCCGATGGACCATGACATCACCGTTGAAGCATGGATACGTACCAAACGCGAATCCAAAGGCGTCACGTTTCTTGAATTAAACGACGGCTCCACCATTAAGAATCTCCAGGTCATCATCGATGAAAATCTTCCCGGATACAATGCGATTACAAAAGAAATGACCACCGGAAGCAGCGTCGTCATTACGGGGAAATGCATCGAATCGCCGGGCCAGGGCCAGGCGGTTGAGCTCAGGGCCGAATCGATAACTCTCCTCGGCCCGGCTTCTGTCGATGAATATGTTCTCCAGAAAAAACGCCATTCATTTGAATTTCTGCGGGAGGTCGCCCACCTCCGCCCCCGGACGAATTCATTCGGCGCAGTCGCGCGGGTGCGGAGCGCCTTGAGCTTCGCCATCCATCGTTTTTTCAACGAACGCGGATTCATCTATGTACATACCCCGATAATTACCGGTAGCGACTGTGAGGGAGCCGGTGAAATGTTCCAGGTTACCACGCTCCCGCTGGAACAGGTCCCCGTCAGGGACGGACAGGTCGATTTTTCGCAGGATTTTTTCGGCAAGAAGGCGTCTCTCACGGTGAGCGGCCAGCTGGAAGGCGAAACCTACGCATGCGCCTTGAAAAAAATTTATACCTTCGGCCCCACCTTCCGCGCTGAAAATTCAAACACATCGCGGCATCTCGCCGAGTTCTGGATGATAGAACCTGAAATGGCATTCTGCGATATTCACGGCAATATGGACGTAGCGGAGGAATTCTTGAAATACATATTCCGATACGTCCTGGACAACTGCCCCGATGATATGGATTTCTTCGATTCGCGCATCAGCAAGGGCGTTGTCGACAATCTCCGGCATATCATAACAAGCACATTTATGAGAATAAGCTACACGGAGGCCGTCAATCGCTTGATAGAGTCAAAAGCAAATTTTGAATTCCCGGTCGCCTGGGGAATCGATCTGCAGAGCGAGCACGAAAAGTACCTGACGGAAAATATTTTCAAGCAGCCGGTCATTATCACAGACTACCCGAAGGAGATAAAGGCCTTCTACATGAAAGTGAACGACGACAATAAAACCGTTCGGGCCATGGATATCCTGGTGCCCCGGCTGGGTGAAATCGTCGGCGGCAGCGAGCGGGAAGCCGACTATGAAAAGCTTAAAAAGAGAATTGTCGAATGTGGCCTCAACCCGGATGACTACTGGTGGTATCTCGATCTCCGCCGCTTCGGGACCGTGCCCCATTCCGGATTCGGGCTGGGTTTCGAGCGGCTGATACAATTTATCACCGGCATGCAGAATATTCGAGATGTCATACCATTTCCCCGGGCGGTCAATACCCTTGAATTCTGAGCGATATCCCGACTGAAATGTACAGTACGGCATTAACAAAGATCATCATCATATCCACGATCACCATCGTTTTGCTCGACCCCTCATCGTCGGCTTTCTGCGAGAAGAATGTGGAACGGGAGAATCAGAACGATGACGCCGGGTATAAGAAATATCTAATCTATACCGGTGAAAAAAGGACCCCGAGCAACCTTCTCCTGCCTGTTAATTTTTACTTCAATTCGGCTTTCGACAGCGCCCAGGTACCGACAGCCTTCAAGCAGCATGATTATTTCGGAAAGTATGAAAAGGTAATAAACAAGACCATCGATCCTATATCAAACATCAAGAAAGACGGCGGCTTCAAGAAATTCTTTCTTGATGAATGGACATCCACCCGGGCAGTCCCGAACTACCTTCTTCACGTCATAGGGGGCGGATACGATTTTCGGATGATCGCGGAATGGTACACCTACAACGGCATACCGGCCGCATACTTCCTCTCCTTTCTTACCTGCTATCTCGCGCATTTCAGCAATGAAGCACTGGAAACCTCCAATAAAAATCTTACCAGCCACGACCATATCGCCGACCTCTATTTTTTTGACGTCATCGGCAAACTGCTCTTTATGAGCGACGCCGTCACCATCTTCTTCCACGATTTCTTTCAGCTGAGAAACTGGATGGGCCAGCCGATGTTCGACGTGAGGAAAACAAGGATATATAACGCTTCGTGCAATTATGTCATTCGGCCCTTCATTTACAAGAAAATGGTGCGGTTTTTCTTCATGATGGGATACCATGAACTCGGAGGGTTCGGGTTCAGGGTCAACGATACCGACTGGATCACATTCTGCGCCGGCGTCGCGATCGTGAAGGGCTTCAATCCCGACCGCCAGAGAAAAGGCGCGGACGCGGTGAAAAATTTCAGAACCTGCGGCGCTATTTTTTACGACCGGAACGGCAACCTGCTGGCGTCGCTCATCCTGAACGGAACTGAAAATTACAAGATGCGGCTCAACATTTATCCAGATCTACTAAACATCGACCATGTCAATTTCGGTCTGTTTCTGGGCGTCGATGACTACAACAAAGTCGCCATCGGCCTTACCATGTATACCCTCATCGGCCTTTCCGTTACCTTCTAGTGCCGGAAAGCCATGGATGAGGCGCGGGAACGTTACAGGGCGAAGGGGAGCAAAAGCTGCCGTTCGCCGCATTCCTGAGCCTCGGTATCAAGATTGGAGATGGATATTCCCAGGAGGCGGACCTTTTTTACGCCGGCTTCTGTCTTGGCGAGAAGATTGGTGGCGTGCATCAAGATGATATCGCAACTGTCGATATGGTCCGCGGTCGTTATGCTTCTCGTAATACTGGTGAAATCCGCGAACTTAACCTTGAGCGTGACGGTTCTCCCTTTCGCCTCGTCTTCCTGTAAGGAGCGCGTCACCCTGCCCGCCAGGGATTTCAGTACGCCTATCATGCCGTCCACGTCGTCGATATCCTTATCGAGGGTTATTTCCTTGCCTAAGCTTTTCCGCACCCAATCGGGCTCTACGGGGCTGTCATCAAGTCCGCGGGCGATGTCATAATAATACTCGCCGGCCCTGCCGAACATTCTCGTCATGGCGTCGCGTGAAACCTTTTTCAAATCCGCCCCTGTTTTTATTCCCAGTTCGAGCATCTTCTTTTCAGTGACCTTGCCGATACCGTGAAACTTGCCGATCGGGAGCCGGCCTATGAAATCCGGGGCGTCGTCCGGCGTGATCACGGTTATCCCGTTCGGCTTGCGAAAATCGGAAGCCACTTTGGCGAGGAATTTGCAGTATGAGACGCCGGCCGATGCGGTCAGTTGAATCTTATCGTAAATCTTCTTTCGGATTTCCTGCGCGATCAATGTAGCTGACTGGCAGCCCATCTTGTTTTCGGTGACGTCAAGGTAGGCCTCATCCAGCGATGACGGCTCAACCAGGTCGGTGTATTCATTGAAAATTTCCCGTATCTGCTCGGATACCGATATATACTCATCAAAATTTCCGGATATGAATATGGCGCTGGGACAGAGCCGGTATGCCATGCTGGACGCCATGGCTGAATGAATCCCGTACTTCCGCGCCTCGTAGGAGCAGGCGGCGACAACGCCCCTGCTGTGCGGATCGCCGCCAACGATCACCGGCTTGCCTTTCAGGGAGGGGTTGTTACGCTGTTCGACCGATGCGTAAAATGCGTCCATGTCGATATGTATTATTTTTCTGCACTCCATGGATACCCTGTTTACTCGCCGACCCGTGCGTGACCAGGAATGTACAAAGCAGTATATGCTATTTAAATAAAAATAGTCAACAAATTTTTAGTATAATTGCGTTAGATTTATTATTAATATTATGAATATTAAGTATTTAAAATATTAATAGTTGACAAAACAATGAGTCTTAAAATTAATACAAATTCAAAATAGTTTAAGAAGAGGCTGTCTCGAAAGCCCCCTATATCCCCCAGAGGGGGACCTTTTAGCCTTAGTTTAGCTTGAAAAGCCCCCCCGTTGGGGGGTTTGGGGGGAACTCGTTAGACAGTCTCTAACTCGATTTATTGCATATTCATATCTCACAAGGATTATAACATGAATAGTGAACCTCTTTTTAATGACGAATTCATCGGCGCTCCTGCCAAGCGTATCCTGGCTCAATTGTTGAAGTTAAAAGATAATGGATATCCAGTTGTGGGTACGTACTGCGGTTACGCGCCCCTTGAAATCGCCCGCGCCATGGGGATTAAACCGGCTGTTCTCTGCGCGTTCGCAAACAGCACCATCGCCACAGCCGAGGCCGCGCTTCCGGCCAACCTCTGCCCCCTCATAAAGTCAAGCTACGGCTTCATCCAAGGGGACAGCTGTCCGTTTTTCTCCATATCAGAGGCGGTCATAGCGGAAACCACCTGCGACGGTAAAAAAAAGATGTTCGAACTCATTGCCGACAAGCGCCCCCTTTTTGTCATGGACCTTCCCCAGGTTCCGCAGCACGAAGAAGCGATGGCCCACTGGACGGCTGTCATTATCCGCCTCAAACAATTCCTTGAGAAGACCTTTAACAGAAACATAACCGATGCCGATATTGAAGGAGCAATTCAGGATTCCAACAAGAAGAACGGTCTCGTCATGAGGCTTTTTGCGTACGCGGCCTGCAATCCGCCGGTACTGAGCTGGCAGGAAATGCTCGATATCGTGTTCCTCGCCACGCCGCTTGGCGGACACGAGCTGAATCCGATCCTGGAGGAAAAAATCAGCATCCTTGAGGATCGGAGGGAAAAGGGACACTATATCGGCAAAAAAGGAGCCCCCCGGATCCTTATCACCGGCTGTCCCGTTGCCGGAGACTCTATGAAAGTATTCAAGGCGATAGAAGATGAAGGCGGTGTAATTGTCGCCATCGACTCCTGCACCGGCATGAAACCCTTCACAAACCGCATCGAGGAAAACACCGGCGACCCCATCCGCGCGATTGCCAGGCGTTATCTCGACATCCCGTGCGCCTGCATGACGCCCAACAGCCGTCGCCTTGAAGAATTGAGCCGCATGATTGAAGCCTTCAATCCCGATGCGGTCATTGATGTCGTTCTTCACGCTTGCCATTCATACAATATCGAATCGCTCAAAGTCGAAAAGCATGTTACGGACAAGCACAAGCTTCCGTTTTTGAAGATCGTGACCGATTATTCATCCGAGGATGCGGGACAGCTCAGGACACGCATCGGCGCATTGCTTGAGATGATACAATAAACTCGGAGCGTCCTCCGGTGCTTCCACGATTCATCACCGGCAGTCAGCTCATTACACTATTTATTGGAGAATAATATGAAACAGGTCGTGGACGCAAGGGGCCTTGCCTGCCCGCAGCCGGTCATCAACGCGCGCAGGGCGCTGGAGGCCCATTCCGATATAGTCGCCATCGTCGATAACCAGACTGCGGTGGAAAACTTACGCCGCATGGCGAAGAGCCTCGGCTGTTCGGTGTCAGAGGAAAAAAAGTCGGACGGCATATACCTTCATCTCGAAAAAACCGGTTCCGGACCAATGCCGTCCGCCGCCGGAAACCCTGAACCTGTCTATTCCTGCGCAGAACCGGGCACCCGGGTTCTGGCAATATCGCAGGACGTCATGGGCAACGGCGATGACGAGCTCGGCCGCATCCTCATCAAGAGCTTTTTCCACACCCTCGCGGAGACCCCGCCGGTGCCGGACGCAATCATATTTTTCAACAGCGGCGTTAAACTCGTGGTCGAAGGTTCCGAGATAATCGACGATATCAAGAATCTTGAGCTGAAAGGCGCTAAAATACTTGCCTGCGGAACCTGTCTCGATTATTTTAAGATGAAAGACAAGCTAAAAGCGGGCGCCGTATCAAACATGTACGACATAAAAGAATTGATGCTCGGAGCCGGGTCCACGATTACGATATGAAAGAGGCGGGATCATATCACGCCGTGCTGTTCAAGTCCGTGAACCAGACCATGTGGGCGGTCTCGGTTTTGAAGAAGAAGGGCGTGCCGCACAAGCTGATCCCCGTTCCGCGTCATATCAGCGCCGACTGCGGCGTGTGCATCCGCGTGGCAGCGGGATTCGTCGACGCTGCGCGGACCGAGCTCGCCGGACTTGAGGGGTTTGCGGACATCGTGCGTTTATAGACGCGCGATATGTATCGATCAGAAAGCATTTCTTTGCTCGTCATCTCCGTCATGATACCCGCGCTGCAAAAAAATCATCCGGATTCGATTGACTGATTACGCAGCCCGACCGATGCAGCAACCGCTCGGCCACGAGGTAGGTCGACAGAACGTCGGCGGAACAATAGCTCACCAGCCGATCCCGCGATGACGCGTCTCCCCGCTGCCACTGGAAAAAGAGGTCGACCGCCTCAATACCGTCTATGCCGTCAATGGATGGCGGGCGGCGGATCCCCATACGGCGTTCGATCGACTTCAACCCGCCCCGGTAGCCATGGTGCCAGGCGACCCATCGCAAATCAACATGGGGCCTTCCGATCGAAGGAATATTAAACGTCTTTTCCAGGAATGGAATGTCGAAGCAGGTGCCGTTAAAGGTCACTAGGAGCCGGGCTTCATCGGCCAGCGAGAGAAAGTCGTCAATATTCTCGCCGTATACGAAGGTAAAAAGAGCGCCCCGGTGATAGGCGGCTATGACCGAGGCATGGCTGTAATGCCAGGACAGCCCGGTCGTTTCCACGTCGATGAAGGTCGCGTCCCCGAAATAGGAACCGAGTATCCTCCAGTGTTCCGCCGTGGGAAATGTTGAAGTGAAGTAATCAATATTCCGATCATCACGGGCTTGGATGCTTTTCCGGATCTCATCGAGAAACGCTTTCCGCCGTTTCCCGTTAAAGGGGATTTCACCGTCTCGCGTGAGGCAATCGTCCCAGGAGACAAAACCGCGCTCCCGTAAAACCGCTTCGCGAAAGGGCCCCACTCCCCGGACGTGTCGAAAACAGCCCCGGATCAATGGAGCCGCTCCCGCTTGTCGCGGAGGATCCGGGCAGCCCGGTTCAGTTTCTGGTTAAGCCGCTTCATCTCGATGTCCTCAGGAGGCGCCTCCCGCGCGACCAGGGGGGTTCTGCTGACGGTGATGTCGGGCTTTTCGATCCGGTTCTCCAGCAGGGCCGTGAGGAGGCTCCCGGTGCATTCAACAGCCGCGTTCGACTCGATGAGAAAATCCTCCAGGTCCCTGCTGTCAACGCCCGGCGGGAGCGGCGGTACGCACGACGGGCATCCGTGAGCGCATTCGCAGTTCATGATGATATCCATGCAGAAGCGCAGGACTTCTTCGATGCGCTCGAAAATCTTCTCCGCGTAGCCGACGCCTCCCTCTATAGCATCATAGAGGTAAAGAGCGCTTCGCCATTTGCCCGGCTCGGCCTCGTACAGGGAGATGTCGGTATTGATGTCCTTGATGTCGGACATGCAGAACACCGTGGCAGCGTGACGCAATATATAGTTCAGCCCGAAATACGCGGCGCCGGCGTAAAGCTTGTTCAATCCCTCCATTGCTGCCAGCCATTCCGGCGGCGCCACGATGTTGATACCGGTCGTTTCGTATTCAAAAGCCGGCAGCGTAATGGGGCCGTACCCGATATTTTCGAACGTGCGCTCCCGGATCTTTTTGTAGAGCTTCGGCTGTTTGTTGACCCTGATTGCGCCGAACTCGATACGCGCGCCGTTGAAGAGATGTATCTCCTCCGATTCTATCAGGTCCACCCGTCCCTCCCAGACCGCTTCGGTATAATAGTCAACGTCCGCCGGCTCCACCCGGCACAGCTTCTTGTCCAGGTCCAGCTCCATGGACATGTATTTTCGGCCCAGGTGTTGATAGATGGCGTCCTTGTACAGCGTGCCGCGCGCTCCGATCGGGTCCAGCTCTCCGATGATTTCCGTGCCGCAGTATATCTCGACGTTGTAATCGGTCATGCCGCGTATGTTTACGCCCCGCGCCGGATAATCCTGGAGCGCATACCGGTACGAATCATGATAGGGCACAATCGCCTTTTCGTCTTTGAGGACGGCAAGCGCCTCCGCGTATATTGCCTGATCAAAGTCTACCTCGATATCGCGAAGCGGGTGCTCTTGTGCCGCGCAGGGAAGATGCTGGAGAAGAATATAGGGGTTGTCCGGGTTGAGAAGCGCCTGCTCCACCGGCGTGGTGGTGACGAAATCCGGATGGTGCACCAGGTACTGGTCTATGGGACGGTCCTTGGCAGCATACACGATGACCGGCGCCTTTCCCTTGCGTCCAACCCTACCCGCCTGCTGCCAGAAACTGGCGATGGTTCCCGGATGGCCCGAAAGTATGCACAGGTCGAGATCGCCGATATCGATGCCCAGCTCAAGGGCGTTCGTGGTGATGATGGCACGGAGCCTGCCGCCGGCCAGATCGCGCTCGATCTGCCGCCGCTCATTCGGAAGCAGGCCGCCCCGGTACGGTTTGACCGCGGACCTGAGCTCCGGATAATCATCGGTCACGGCGCGGTAGAGGCGCTCCACCTCCTGCCGCGCCCGGCAGAAGCAGATGGTGCGTATCTTTCTCCGCACCGCTTCGCGGATGAGCGGGATCGACACGGACGCAGGCCCTTTACGGTACCGCGCAAAACCGTGGCTTTCTTCCAGAGTGGGATTTATGAAATAAAAATTTTTTTCCGGCTGGGGCGAGGTGTCATTGTCGATGACTTCGAATTCGCGGTGAAACAGCAGGCGCGCGTGTTCGGCCGGATTACGGATCGTCGCCGAGGAGCAGATGTAAACAGGGCTGCTTTCGTGTATGGCGCACACGCGCTGCAGCCGCCTGAACACATTTGCGACATGGGAGCCGAAGGCGCCCCGGTATATGTGTACCTCGTCGACCACGATATACCGGAGCCTGGACAGGAAATTGCGCCAGGTGCGGTTGTGGTTCGGGAGTATTCCGCTGTGGAGCATGTCAGGATTGGTCACGACAAAATCAGCGGAGCGCTGTATGCGCTCCCGCTCGTCGCGCGGCGTGTCACCGTCGAACGTGCCGAGTTTCCCGCTTTTCAGCACCACTTCCATCAGTTTTCCAAAGGTGTTCTCCTGGTCGCGGGAGAGGGCCTTGGTTGGATACAGCAGCATGACCGAAAAGGGCTGCTCCTCACGCAGATACTCATTGATTATTGGCAGGAAAAACGACAATGTTTTACCGCTGGCCGTGCGGGAAACGACCAGGGTGTTACGATTCTGTTCTATTGATTTGAACGCCTCGGACTGATGGGTGTAGAGTCTGGTGATTCCCTGCTCGGCGAGGATCTTTTGTATCGCCGGATTGAGGTTTTCCGGGAAATCTGTGAAACCCCCGTCCTTCCGCTCTATTCTGAAATGAGCTCTCAGCTCACCGCTGAATTCCGATTCGATGAAGCGCTTTATATAATCCATATACTATGTCCCCGATGCAATATTTCGCCTTTAGCGGCCCACGAAATAGATAACCGAGACACAGTATATATGACATAATAATTATGTCAACAAATGTTTGGCAAACAAAAGAATATTATCCAACTAATCGCCCGATCAACCCTCTTCGAGCAATGATGTAAGACTGATCTTCCACACCGTACTCATATACTGCAATATTTCGACCTCATGCGGGTTGATATCGGCATCGGCGCGGGAGAACTCAACCGCATGCTTGAAAATTGTACTCCTGCTCTCGACATTATCGACCTTATGTATCATATTTTTCAGATCTTCGAGAGAACGGATGATCCGATCGACCTCGTTGAATAATGTTTGGAAATCTTCGAATCCCTTTTCTTCGGCTATGTCATTGATGTCGTCGATTTCACGATCGGTGATGATGCCGTCAGTGCTCACAATATATTTCATGACCGCTATGAGGACAATTTTTTCATCTTTCGTCAGTGAGGTTGGCATTTCAAACTCCTTCGTTAAATTGAACCGCATGCTAACAATTCTCACATCGATAGCAAGCATTTTTTCTCTGGTCTGCGAGCCTGCTCCACCGATGATTAACTTCTCCGGCAATATATGTTGACTTTTTGATTGCATGTGAATATTCTATTCTCATAGTCTTGTACGTTTGCTATTGGGTGCATCATGCTCGGAACGATACTGTCATATTTCTTCATCGGCCTCGGGATCATCCTGGCATATGAAGTCATCCGCTTTATAATCAAGGACAAGATCCTGAAGCGACTCTACACCTCGGTACGGCAGTACATACGGGAATACAACATCAAGCTCGATACGTACAAGTTCATGAATAAGTTCATCGTCAAGCAGGAACTCATGAACGATGACGATATCCACAGCGCCATCCTGGTGCACGCCCGCGAGAAGGGGCTCAACATCCAACAGGTTGACGATCTGGTGGAACAGTATATCGAGGAAATCGTCCCCTTTTTCAACCTCCTCTCCTATTATAAAATAGGATACTGGATCGCAAACTTTTTCCTCAACACGATTTATGAGGTCGTCATTGACCATGAGAACGCGGAGAAAATAAGCAAGATACCCAAGGATTGCGCGGTTGTATTCGTCATGAACCACCGGAGCAACGTGGATTACGTTCTGGTGGCTTTCATGCTGGCCCAGAACATATCCATCAGTTACGCGGTGGGCGAATGGGCGCGCGTATGGCCACTGGAATATATATTCAAGTCTTTCGGCGCGTATTTCCTGAGGCGGCAGTACCGGAATACGCTGTACCATCTTGTCCTGGAGAAATATATCCAGATGATAAGCCGCCAGGGAATCACGCAGGGCATCTTCATCGAGGGCGGCCTCACGCGGGACGGGAGATTCCGGGATTCAAAGATCGGACTGCTTGACTATATCGTCAAGATTAAGAACCACCCTGAATTCAAGAATGAAATAGTGTTTGTGCCGGTCGGCATCAACTACGACTGGGTCCTGGAGGACCGTGTACTCATCGGAGAATGGAAGGAAAACAGGGAGAAGTCCGGCTTCCGGGAGAACATTTCCTCCCTGTTCCGCATTCTGATCAAGGCCCCGATCCTTCTGATCTTCAACTTCTTCCGCTATATCACGGGCAGGCTCAGACAGCACGGCTATGCCAGCGTAAGTTTCGGCGACCCTGTCCCGGTTTCGGAATTTTTAAAGAAACATAAAAATTTCTTTTCCGTGAACCGGCACGAACGCCTTTCCTATGTCAAGGAACTCGCCGACGATCTTTTAAAAAAGATAGGCGACGTGGTGCCGGTTACGCCGGTCTGCCTCACCGCCAAGGCGATCATGCTGATAAACCGAGACAGCTTCGACCGCAACACGCTCATCAATAAAATCATAGAGATCAACCGGCTGCTGAAAAGCAGAAAGCGGCGCATCATCATCGGCAGGGCGTTCCAGAGCTACCAGCAGACCATGGAGCATCTGCAAGATGAAAAGAGTGACCGTAAAAAAGAGCTGGTATCATTCGAGGAGGATTTCATGGGCGTGAATGAAGCGAGAAATATCGCCCGGATCTCCCTCGAAATATTGAAGAGGCGGAAGATCGTGAAAATTAAAAGAGACGAAATCACCATAAATAAAAAATGTATCTCTTTTCTCGAATATTATTCTAATCTATTGAACTTTGATGATTGATTTACGAACGTCCCCTCAGTTTTCGACGCATGACCGTTAATGATATGATTAAAATACTTGCCAGCATTATTCTGATTTGCATATTCTGCCATGAAACCACGGTATATGCCGTTGGATCAAACACCATGAAAGCTACAGCGCGTTTCAACCGTATGCGGAAAGAGTCATCAAAGGACCAATGGGTAATCCTTGTCCACGGCCTCCTGAGCGGTCCACGGGCAATGTCTAAAATTGCCACCGCCCTCTCCCGGAACGGATACCGCGTGATAAACTTCGGCTATGACAGCCGCGAGCAATCCATACAGACCGTGGCGAAAAATCTTGACGCGGTGATCATGGAAAAGGTCCCCCCCGGTGCCACATCTGTCAATTTTGTTACCCACAGCCTGGGGACGCTGGTTGTCCGATATTACCTCGCAGAAAATAAAGTAAAAAACCTGGGGCGATTTGTGATGATAGCGCCGCCCAACCAGGGCTCGATGTGGGGCCGCACGCTGGTCAAGAACATTCCCGCTATGAAATACCTGCTTGGCGTATCCGGTGAAGAAATGCAATATTCCCTCAAATACCGCCCGAATCAGCCACCTCCCTGCGAATTCGGTATCATATCAGGCGGCACCGGCAGTACACGAGGGCTTAATCCCTTCATACCCGGCGATAATGACGCAACGGTCGCGGTGTCTGAAACAAAGCTCGAGGGAATGAAGGACCATATTATCATCCCCGGACAGCACACCATGCTCCTGTTCCAGAAGCGGGTGATTGACAATGTCATCTCCTTCCTGAGAACGGGAAAGTTCATTTATTGAAAATGAGTGCAACAATAAAATAATATTGCGTAACTGAGAACCCGTGCCGATATTAATAGCAAATACAGATCGGCAGGTCAGATATGAGCCCCAAACGCTTTTCCAGCATGAATATCATGAAGTACTCGGAACTCGTCTGTTCCGCGGTACGCTGCGGCGTCAGCCTGGATGATATTATATCAGAAACGCGAAAATATCATGGCAGGGCGTTTACGAATCGCGTCGAAAAAGTCGTAAAGACGATGATTAATTTTTCCTGAAATATTCTGATATGACGGCGGCTTCAGGCGTACGAAATTAGTGTTACTCGCTTGCTTGAATGACAGCTTCCTTCCAGATTCCGGTGACAACTTTCCCATCACGGTAAAAATAGGTCCCCGGTCCGCACATCTGGTTATCCTTCCATGCCCCGCGGTATCGGTCGCCGCCGGGCCATACGTAGGTACCGTTACCGGTCCGTTTCCCCCGAACCCACTGTCCGGCATATGACGATCCATCGGCCCATGATATTATTCCATTACCGTGCATTATCCCCTCCTCCCACTGTCCGGAATAGATTGAAAAGTTATCATAACGCATCACGCCCCTGCCGTGGGGGACATACCCCTGTATGCGGTCTCCCTTGTACCATCCGGTGTACCTCCCATTGCGGTAATATTCTCCGAACACGCATCCGCCCATCATTACAACATTACTGAGCATTCTCGCATCGATCAGCCTCCCGTTGTTATGGACGACCCGTTTCCGTCTGCCGTCAGGATACAGGTAGAGCCCCGTTCCGTGCGCCTCGCCGTTCATGAAGCCACCCCGGTACTCCGCCCCGTCCGCCCAAAGGAATATCCCGCTGCCCTGTTTTTTACCTTTTTCAAGCCCGCCGATATAAATCGAGCCATCAGGGAATACGATGCGGTTTTGTCCGCGCATAGTCCCCTCATCAACAAGATCGGCCGACGCATTATTGATTAACAGTATTGCAGCCAGAAGGCTTACCGCGCTGATTCGCATGGATGGATCCTCGATATTAAGTATCGGGAAGCGGCGCGTGGAATTTATGCTTAAATTTCAAGAAGCATGATCATGGACGAATATGCTCGTACCGGCGGGGATTTACCGCTTCATCGTTTCTTTTACCTTAAAGCTCGCGACAAACGCTATGGCACTGCAGATGAACAGCGCCAGGAGCGCGTCCTGATACCCGCGCACCGTGTATGAATCGGCGATCTTCCCGCGCAGCTGTATCAGGTATCCCAGGAAGGGCTGCGCGAGAACGACGAAGAGAATATATTTATATTGATTATAGGATATTTTGCGTCTCATGGCATCTTCGTAAAAACAAGCGTGGGTTCGCCTATCTCTATTTGTTGTTTCCCAGCTTTGGAATAAACTTCATGAGATCTTTGCCGACAAGCTTCGGGCCGGTGATCTTCTCCATTTCGGGAATATCGAAGGCGTGCATGAATTTCTTGAGCTTTTCAGTGTCCTGGTAGTCCTTCGCAGTTTCGTCAGCCATGAGCCGTATCTCGATCCGGTCGTTCACCAGCATCCATATCCATTTATTCTCGAATATTTTGGCCGGATACTCGTCCAACCTGTCGGCGGAGGTCTTATAGCTGTCGATTGTCGCAGCGTCACCGTCTTTGTCGAAGACCTGGAACCAGAGAACAGCTTCGCCGTTCTTTTTCTTCACCGTTGCCTGCAGCCAGCTCAAGGTGCTGATATCCAGATACTCCAGATCATTCAATTGATTTCTTTTACACGAGACTTCACAGCAGACCGCTGCAATCATGATTACCGCTGCAAGAACGATTGGCTTTTTCATAAGCACCTCCGGTTCAAATCATGTCGAGGTCACCCTGAGCATGTCGAAGGGTGGCCTTATCGTTGACCGAATATGATACTAAGGAAAAAGCCCTGCAATGGGCTTTTTGTTTCAGAACTCATAAAAATTTGGAGAATTTATGAAAAATCTGAATCTGTTTAATAAGATACAGGTCAGCTATTGTTGTTACAGAGAAGTTGAAAAAAAATTGCGTGCACGTGGGGAATGTATTATATGTCGCGCGTTATCTTAATCCGATTCAGTTCGCTTATTTTACCGACCAGGATCTCGTCCGTCTTGGCAAGTCTCTTTGCCAGGGTATGAACCATTTTCGCAGCAAAGACCGGGTTTTTAATGAGGAATTCCCTCAGATGTTCATCATTATCGATAAATGCGAGCTTGACATTCCCAACGGCTGTTGCGGTGGCGCTCCGGGGGGTATTCGTGAAAAGGGATATTTCTCCGAAAAAATCTCCCTTTTTAAATTTAGCTACTATGATTCTCTCTATCTTATCGGATAGTGATATCTGGACCTCTCCCTCGAGAATAATATACATCCTGGTCTCATTGCTTCCCGCTTCGATAATTCTTTCGCCGTTCTGGTAGTAAACAATATTTTTTCCCATTTAGCACACCGGAAACACTCAAAACATTTATCAGTCTTAATATCGATATTCCATCATCAAAAAATAAACCATATATTACTTATCTTAAAAAAAATCAATTTTGAGATTTTCCGCATATTTGAATATAAAAAAGCACATCCCCTGTATTGTGACGCACTCTAATTTGATTCAGCATTACGTCCTTTATTCTTTCTATCACAGGTTCCGCCCCTCATGCATATTTCACACCGCTCGTCGCTGCACATAGTGCAGGCATAACAATCTTCACAGTCATGCTTTTTATTGTTCTCATGGCGGGCATAAGGCGCGTATATATTCCCCTTAAATCCGGGTATTATAAAAAATGCCATCGATATCCTTTTAAACTGGAAACGCCAGATTTTGTTTCAATATGCGTTACACCCAATGTATAATAATATTTTGCATTTTCAATAAAAAAAATCAAGAAAATGTAACAATACATTTCAAATTCATATAGGTGCGTGCTCTGATGAAAAATTATTTTCGTATCTTCAACAATGATCCAGTTTTTTAAAGCGAGAAAGGTTCGTCAATTAAAGGCATACAAACATCCACTCGACATATGCCCTCATTTTATCGATTGACACCGTTATAATGTATGATTTAATCCACCCCATCAAGGATGGGCATTGCCGGTATCTGACAACCCGTCAATGCTGATGCGGGGCGTAACGGCACGGTGATGAGACCAACCCGGTTCATGACCTCGGTGTATCAGATCATGTGAGAAGAATACCTGATGAAAACATTCGGGACATTCAGTCATAGAAGTAGTGCATTGATGGGCATCATGGCCGCTGCCGCCGTTTCATTCATCTCGTTGTATGGAAGTTACCGCTACTATTATAAAAACGTCACGCGTGATGTAATTGTCTTTCTTGATACGGTACGAAAGGTTGAACGCGGTTATATTGAGAGTATCCCACTCTATGAAGATTACGCCACTCCCCTGCTTGAGCAGAAACTCAGGACCTACCTGTTCCCGGCCCACCGGGAGGCGGCCCTGAGATCGGGAATTGCTCCGGTGAAGGAAGACAGCGAAATACCGGGTCTGGTCAAAAACGGCACGCTCGTTACGCTGGAAACGGATCCGGACAAGCTGTACTATTTTTACAATGTCAGGGATAAATACCGGGTACTTGCGCCGCATGCGGCCCGGGGGCTCACCCTGATCACCGAACGGCTCCGGAAGAACATCGGCCTCAGGGAGAGCCTCCCGCCAGTGAAGATCGCCCTGTCCTCCCTGCTCCGCCCGGCGTCGTATCAGGACGACCTTCGGGAAAGTAACGATCACGCGGTCATCAACACCACGCACAGCCATGGGGTCAGCTTTGATATTTTTTTCGATGATTATTTCATCGTGCTACCCGGTCCCGTATCGTCGAATGCCGTGTCGAAGGCGATCCTGGACAAGCTGCGCAGCAGGATGGGGTTCCTTCTGGGCGATGCTTTGCGCAGACAGCTGCGGTCGGTTCTTATGGAAACACTGGTCCAGATCCAGGCCGAGGGCGTCATTTACGCCATTCTTGAAAAACGCCAGCGCTGCTATCACGTCACTGTTTTACCGGACCGGAAGCGGGTGCTTGAAAATACCCGGTAAGGTACGCGGCGGCCTATATTTTTCGTTTTGAATACCGCTTCGCGGAGATGATTCCTGACAGGAACCCGCATAGGTGGCTCTCCCATGAAACAAAACCTTCAGTCGGAAAGATGCCCCAGATCGCGCCGCGGTATATCAGTAATATAAGAATCGAAACAATGATGGTCTTGATGTTCCTGGTGAATATGCCCGTGGTAAGCAGATACCCGAGAATCCCGTATATGACGCCGCTGGCGCCGATGTGCGTATAAACCGAACGGCCGATGAGCCAGGTGCCGAATCCGCCCAGAATGATAATTTGGAGAACAATAAGAAAGGAAAGCTTCCTTTCCATGGTTAAAAATATCGATCCCAGTATGAGCAGGCTTATCGAGTTGGCTATGAGGTGATTCATGTCGATATGGATGAAGGGAGCAAACAGAATGCCCGGCAGTCCAGACACCGTCCGCGGGCGTATGCCGAAATTTTCAAGTGGATACACATATCCGACGAGGAGGATTCCCCAGAGGATCGCAACAATAAAGAGAACTATCTTGAAGGAATTCCAGATGTTGTTCCTGCTTATCACCGCCATTATTAAATCCTTAACTAATAGTGATATCACCCTTTTATTAATATGCCTGATTGTCAATTAAAATCGCCATCAGCCATTTTCCTGCTCATGGAAAAAACGACGCCACACTATTTCGAGTGTCGAAGCTCGCGGCTGGCGACGCAAACGAAGGTTCAGAGCTCGCTTTCGATGTCGTGATTCCTTTCGGTGTCATCTATTGTACGTATCTGAAAAACAGACCATGTAAAATGCGTTTTTATTGCCGATAATATACCCAGCGGGTTGTATGGTGCATGAATCTTGATGCAGGGTATACTTTTAATCTTGACTTTTTTATATTTGCTAAATATTTTCACATTCACCCGAGGTATTATTATGAAGATCAAAACAATGAAAAACAGGAAAGCTTCTCTTAAAAACAAGGGCGCATTGGAGCTGTTTTTCATCGGAGTCGGAAACGCCTTCACCAAGCTGCAATACCAGACTAATCTTCTCATAATCAAGGGTAACGACCATCTTCTCATTGACTGCGGCACGCGGTGCCCCCAGGCCATGACCGACCTGGGGATCCACGTGACGGATATCAGAAACTTGCTCATTACCCATTCGCATGCAGACCATATCGGCGGCCTCGAGGAAGTGGCTATCATGGGGAGGTACGCAGCTCATCGCAAGCCCGTTATGGTCATCAACGATACATACCAGCATTTCCTCTGGGAGATGTCGCTCCGGGGGGGGTGCGGGCACAATGAAAGAACCGCTCATAAAATTCTCACCTTTGAGGACTTCTTTGATGTCATCCGGCCTCAAAGACTGCCCGAATATCCTCGCGAAACGTTAGGTGCCAGAGTCGGGAACATCGACATCAAGATGATGCGCACCATGCATATACCCGACTTGTCACCGGACTGGAAAAGCTCCTTCTGGAGCTGCGGGGTTATCATCGACAACAGGGTATTCTTCACGAGCGACACCCGGTATGATGAGGACCTCGTGCTCTTCTATGAAAAAAAATTCGAACTGGAAGCCATCTTCCATGATTGCCAGTTTTCCATCGGCGGCGTCCATGCCGGCATTGAAGAGCTCAACCAGTTTCCGGCTGATATTAAAAAGAAAATGTATCTTTCCCATTACCCCGACAACTGGACCCAGTTCGAAGGGAAAGTGAAAAAATACGGCTTTGCCGGATTGGCAAAACAGCATGTCTACTATGTCTTCAATTGAATATGATTACCGTGGGTGTCATCGTGCCGGTTCACCTGAACGTATTTGAAAAAACAGGCATATCGCTCCTCAACCAGGGCCCGGGTCCCATGGTGGACCTGCTGGGCATGCTCACGTGCAAAGCGGTATCTGCCGCGTTGCGGCTCGGCATATTCGAGGCGATGGAAGATGACGGCAGGGGTATTGATGAAATCGCCGCGGCAGCCGGAGCTGACGCATACGGCGTATCGCTCCTGGTCGGTGCCCTTGAAAACCTGGGGTATCTGAAACAACGCCGCGGAAAATACGTCGTCACCGCCATGACGAGAAAATGGATCCTCAGGAGCTCGCCCCGATCCATAGCCGATTTATTCCTCTCGTTCGACGACATGGCCTCGCGCTGGGATCAGCTGCATGAGTCCATCCGCGCCGGTCGACCGCCGGTGCTGGGATGGGAATGGCTCGATCAGCATCCTGAGCGGTGGGATACATACCACGCGGGCTTGAAATGCACCGCGTCGCTGGTGAGCGGGGAGCTCATGAGGAAGATTTCGCTTCCTTCGTCGGCGCGAACGATACTGGACCTGGGAGGCGGTCACGGCCAGTACTGCATCGAATTCTGCCGCCGCTATTCCCGATTGACCGGCACGGTATACGACTGGCAGCCGGCGGAAGCTGTCGCACGCAAAAACATTGCTGCGTCCGGTCTGTCCGGCCGGGTTGCATTCCGCGCCGGGGATTTCGTCAAGGAGGATATCGGCTCCGGCTACGATGTCGTGCTCATGTTCAACATTATTCGCATTTTCACCGCTCGTGAGCTGGCGCCGCTGTTCCGCAAGACATTCGACGCGCTGAATCGGGGAGGTGTTATCATTGTCATGGACCATATGGGACATTCGTCGCGCTCCCGATTCATGAGAGCCAATGCGTTTCTCATACTGCTGGAAATATACAATTCGACGATTGGTAGTACCCACCGGGCAGCGGTTGTAATTTCGCTGCTGCGCCAGGCAGGCTTTTCGCGTAATCGCGATTATTCACTCCATCGCTCTCCCGGACTCGGGCTGGTGGTGGGTCGAAAAAAATGAATTGCAAAAATTGACGCATTTACGTATATGGCCTCCATGAAAATCAAACTTATCCTTGCCGCATCGACAAACGACCCGCTGCGTAAAAACGATCCCTTCATGCCCCTCTCCCTTCCCATCCTGGCGGGATGCGCTCCCGGCCACGACTACACCTTCATAGACCTGCTCTGGGAGAACGACGTCCGGTACGATGAACCGGCGGACCTGGTGGGGATCAGCGTACGGTACACGGCGGAAAACCGGGCCTACGAAATCGCGGACGAGTTCCGCCGGCGGGGGGTCACCGTGGTGCTGGGCGGACCCCAGCCCTCGATGGTCCCCTTCAGGGCTATCAAGCACGCTGACGCGGTGGCCGTGGGCGAAGCGGAGGAGCTGTGGCCGGTGATCGTCCGGGATGCGGAGGACGGCCGCTTGAAACGGTTCTACGTCTGTGCGCCCGAACCGTTTGATCCGGGCGCACAATCTGTCTTTAAAATCGACACCTATCCGGATCTGAAGAAAAAGATTTCGCCGGCGCGTCACTTCTATAAAAGGAACTATGTATTTGACACGGTTTTCGCCGTGCGGGGCTGCCCCGTAAACTGCGACTTCTGCTCCGTCACTGAAATGTCCGGTCCGCGGTTCCGCATGAGACCGGTTGCCGACGTGGTCGCCGAGATAGATACATTTAAAAATTACTACTACCTTCTCGACGATTCGGTTTTCGGAAAGCCGGCGACCTACGATTATTACCGGGATCTGTACGACGCGATTTCATCATTGAAGAAACGGCGATTCTGGACCGGACAGGCCAACATTGACGCTGCCGCCGACGAAAAGGGCCGCGCCGTGATACGGAAGGCGGCCGAATCCGGCCTGCTGTACGCGGCCATCGGCATGGAATCGATCAACCCGAAAACGCTGGCGAAATCCGGGGCTCTGAGAAAAATGGGCGCCGGAACCGGCAGTGACGTGATACAGAGGATGAGGGACAACATCCGTTTTGTCCAGGACCAGGGCGTCATCGTGTCAGGTTGGTTCGTTGTCGGGTATGAGGATGACGATATCGAGACCTATTACCGGACCTGGGAATTCTGCCGCGACATGCGGGTGATCCCGGTCATTTTCCCGGTAAAGGCCCTGCCCGGCACGAGGCTCCATGACCGGCTTTTGCGCGAAGGAAAGCTCGACGATTCAAAGCTTATCAATTTCCGCCATCCAGGTATCAGCGATGAGGATATATTCAGCGCGATGAACTGTGTCAGCGCCGCGGGCTTTTCATGGATGGAAATATTGAAAAGAACCTCTTTCTATTTACCCAGATTCATGGATGATATCATACATAAAACGATATTTGCTCTGGTTTTACAGACTAAACTGAGGGGAGCGATCGATGTTTCCAAAGACGAATTCTATGTCGATCGCAGTCCGGCGGATAAATCGGCCGCTGCAAACTGATCTGCCGCGCGGATAATAATGTATGATTGACATAGATCCGTTACCGTGTCCTGTTTTTCCCAATGAATTCAGCGATGGTGCTAATGGAGCGGAGAATAAAGCGGGATTGATTCTTATCGTCAATGCGAACCCCGTACTTTTCCTGCAGGGCCATGACGATCTCCAGAGCATCGATTGAATCCAGTCCCAGGACGTTGTCTTGGCCGAAGAGCGAATCATCGTCGCCCACTTCCTCCGGCGCCACCTCATTGATAGTGAGCGCTTCCATGATGAGAAGTTTGATTTCATTGTTCAGTTCGTTGCCGGCATTCGTGTTCATGGCATCCTCGTGCTCGTTATTTTTTCTTCTTGCTCATCGCAAGCAGTTCCTTGAAAAATATCTCTTCAGCGTCCGCCCGCTCATGAATTAATCCACTCAGCTCCCGCAGGCGGTCCGGGCCGAGGTCGCGGCGCTTGCCGATCCGCGCGGCGAAGAGCGATATTTCACGCCACCGGTCGCCGATTTCCATGATGCGCTTCGACATCTCGAGAAGGTCGCGGTCGTTCAGCAGTTCCGATGCCTCTCGAAGAAACGTGGCGTACATGAACCGGAATCCGGCGCCGCCGGTTCCCTGATCCTCGAGGAATATGTTTATCTTCATTATCTCGTGGGAGAGATGCTCCGTGTCCCGGGCCAGGCGGGGCCAGTCGACAACCTTCTGCGCGAACATCCGTATCCCCTTTACGCCCAGGAATGGCATGGGAAGTTTTACCATGTAGAACGAGGCGCTCCGGATGCCCTTCCACACCGCCTTTCGGAAATCTATCGCTTCCGGCACTGAAACCGGATAAAACAGGAATCCTTTCGGGGCGAAACTCCCGCCCGCGAACCGCGCCTTCATGAGGGAGTCCCGGTTAAGCGATGCCAGTTCCGGTGAATAACAATCGCTGATGATATACGCCTCCCCCCGTTTTTCAACCACGACAACGAAATGCACATTGATATGCACCCGCACGTGTCCGGGCAGATAGTTCATGTAAAAGAAATCGGTCTGACAGGCCGCGGGTATCTGCAGGGAGAGGAGGCGGTCCAGCTCCTTTTCTCCGTCCGCCGGATTCCGGAAGCGCCGTTCCGCGAATTTAACCCCGATGCGCCGCGCCAGGGCGGTGCGTATCTGACCGGGGCGGCTTCTCACCACGAAGGTCGGAAACGGGAATTTTTTCGATTCAAAATAACCGAAAAAAATGCCGCCCGAAATGCCGAAGACCATCGGCTCTGAAATCTTCAGCCCCGCGTGATTGAGGAGCGCGGTCAGCGTGCCGGACTCGCAGTGGGCCGCCATTGCGTGCTTAAACGTCCGCCCCTTCATTTCCTTGCCGCCCTGATCCTCAGGACGCTGAAAAACGGATTGTCGGTTTTTTCCATCCCTATTTTCACGTTCTTTTTGTCGGTCACAATTTCCTGGAACATGTTTGGCAGTGGGATATTGAAGACGCCGCAGTAGCGCATGAGCTCATCCAGGGTCAGCGTCCCGAAATGCCGGGGCATGAGATGCCGTTTCACTTTCCGCGCCGATATTCCAACGCGCGCGGCGAGCTCCGACGGCGTCAGCTCTTCGAGAATCATATAGTATGCGATGGGACTTATCTCACCCGCCCGTATTTTTTCCCCGTACTCGACTTCCATATTATTGCGCTTGTACCAGAAATCATCGATGTAATTCTTCGTGATGTAGGAACCCGTCCGCACCGGGCCGTATGACCCGTCCTTTTTTTCGACGTAGAGAACGAGCTGATGCTCCTTGTAATCGACCGTCGCTTCTTTTTCTTTCATGCGTTCCCTCCTCCCCTACAGTCTGAAGCGGTGCCCCGCCCCCAGCGGAACGTGATAGTACGTGAATGGCTGCTGCAGTGCGCGGCACGCGAGGCTGTTGGTATCGCTGAAGAAATCCTTGATCACCTCTGCCAGGTTTACCGATATGCCGATGTATATGTTCCGCTCCCTACCCTTTCTGTTGAAGGTCCGCTCAAGTTCGCCCCATCGATAGTCGTATGTGGTGTAACCGGTCGTATAATAGCCGACATCGAACTGTATATATTTGATGAAATCCGGCACCTTGAGGCCCACGTACCTGAAGCCGGCCAGCTTTATGTTCGCCAGGAACTTCCAGCCGCTGTAGTCGTCCATGAACCACTTCAGACGCTGAGGATTTTTTTGGAAATATTTCGTGGGGAAATACTCCACGCTCAGGCTGAAAAAGCCGTCAACCGCCGGGAACAACTCCAGCAGGGCGGCCGTGCCGATGCCCATCATTCCCATGATGAGGTCGCTGTAGGAGAAACCGTTCTGGTTCCGGCAGAAACCGTCCCCGATCTCGATTCCCAGTGCCAGAAATCCCGTGATTCCCACGGAATAGGCCCATTTCAGCGAACCCCCGCTCTCGGTGTAGTCGTACACGTTATAGAGAATCCTCATGATCAGATAATGCGCAAAAAGGTGCGCCATTTTATCGGCGCCGCCGGTGTAGGTGTTATGAACGAACCACCCCTCCCGGCCGAACCGGAATGCTCCCGTTTTACCCCAGTCCCAGGTCAGGAGTGAAACCACGTAGGTGTTAACCGGAACGGCCGCCAGCACGGAATAGCGGATCGATTTTTTTATGATAGCCGTGCGGTCCTCAATGCGATCGGTTTGACCGTCACGGTTTTCGTTTGATTTTCCGGCCATTTCTTTCGTATTGTTCTTCCCGGTCCTGTTCAGCTCCGCGTATTCATCCGTACGGGAATACCGTATATCCTGGGCGCTCAGGGCCAGGGGGAGCAAACAGATGATCGAGCTTACCATGAGCCGTAAAAACATGCGAAGTACTACTCGTAAAATAATTGTTGCATGAATATCATGTCGCCGCTTGGTACAAGCGGCATTTCATTCGCCGGAAACATTAAACGGTGAGTTGATATTATAGGTCTTCAGTAAGTCCTTCTCTCCGTCAATGGCGGATTTTCTGTCCAGGACGATCGTCGTCTCACCGAAGAAATCAAACACGACGAACCTTGTCCGGGCAAGATCGATTATTCTTTTCAGGTGGGCGATATCCTTAACCAGCACGCCGTTAACGCTTTTCAGCACCAGGTCTTTATTGTACTGGTAGCCCTTGTTCACCGTGTCGGGAAGAACCCGGTTAAGTATAATCACCCGGTTTCCGGGGTCCGTTGGAAATAGCTCCTTGACATTGTCGAAATAGTACATTAGCCGTTTGTTCGTTTTCTGTTTCCACTCTGATCCGGCGGACTCGAGGTATCCCATGGTGAGCTCCTGCATGACGAGGCCCCCGAATATGCAGTACCGCGGAACACGGTCATTGGAGATAAGGGGTATGCTGCAGCATTCACCGGGCACCGGCTTCAGCTTGAAACGGATATCGATCTTCCTGCGGTCTCTCAGAACACGCATGGCGACAGTATCGCCCACAAATCGATTCACCTGGATGAGGCCGTAATAGTATAATTTCCCATAAGCGGAATCGTACATCCCGTTATCGTCAATCCGCTGGCCGTCAATGGACAGGATGATATCGTTTTTTTTCAGTGCATCGCTTCCGCTCGAGATCAGGGGCACGCCCGTCACCAGCACGCCGCTGTCTTCGTCGCCCATGCCGAAGAAATCATGAAGATTGGCGTCGCTCTGCAGTTCAACACTATCGATCCAGAAAAAGGGCACCCCCTCGTACGCTCCATCCTCCGCGTCCTTCAGCATCCTCTGTATCACGTCTGTTGTTATGACATACAGGGTCTTCGTTTCATTGCTCAGGCCGGTGGCGATGCCCGCCAGCCTGTCGTCGATAAAGACCGGCTCTCCGTTCCCCCCGTCGTTCATGCTGGTGGAGAACTGATGCATCAGCATGCCGCAGTTGGGTTCAAAAAACCGGATCGATGACTTGGTCAGTTCAGCCGTGTACTCCTTGAAGCTGCTCATTGAATCCCACTTGTACACTTTCGCTGCCCTGCCGGTCATTTTACCGGTCGGGGAAAAGGTGACCGGCTTCAATCCCTGAAAAAATGAGTTGTCTTCAACCTTCAGAATCGCCAGGCCGCAGTGATAATCAATGACGACCGCCTCTGCTTGATACTTGCGGCTCTCGCCGTTTTTCAGGACCTCGATCAAAGTGTGGTCTGCT